>NZ_CP052757.1:661656-1323312 GCF_009708005.2 Cellulosimicrobium protaetiae
GCCGGCGATCGCGGCGAAGTGGTGGCCGAACAGCACGCGGCGGTCGGTCGGGACGTAGTCCTTGCCGTCCTCGCGCACCTCGGCCGGGGTGGCACGGCGGTCGTCGGGGCGCGTGATGTAGCGCTCGATGACCTTCGAGTAGAAGCGGTACCCGATGAGGTAGGTGCAGACGGCCGCGAACACGAACCAGATCGCGTTGACGGTCTCGCCGCGGACGACCGCGAGCATGACCCAGGCGATGCCGCCGAGCAGCGAGATCGCGGCCCACAGGGCGATCTTCTGCGGCGTCCAGCGGGTCCGGGTCTCCGCTCCGGGGACGGAGTCGGGCACTGCGGTGGGGGGCAGCGACGGGTCCGGCACGATCTCCGGCTCGTCGGGGGCGGCGTTCCGCGCCGCGCGGGTGTCTGTCGTCATCGAGCCTCTCCAGGGTCGCGTCGTTGCGTCCGACCACGGAAGGCTAGGGAGCCCGCGAGGGGGTGATCCAGGTCACGTCGACCGGCGGTCGAGGTGTGCGACGAACGGTGGCCCGCGTGCGACGAACGGCGGTCGCCGCGCGCCCCCACGAGCCGGGCGATACGTTCGATCCGTCCCCAGCCGGAGGTGCCCGTACCGATGCCGTCCCCCGCGTCACCCCGCACGTCGCTGCGCATGTCGAGGTCCGCCGCGGCGCTCGCGGCGGTCGTCGCGCTCGTGCTCGCCCTCGGCACCCTGCTCGCGCTCGCCGCGGTCGGAGCCCTGCCTGCCTCCGCGCAGGTCGAGACCGGGCGGCTCTCGCTCTTCAAGCGCATCGAGAACCTCGACACCGGCTCGTCGGAGGGGCGGCGCGAGCTGTGGACGATGCACGCGCGCAACGTCGAGACCGGTGCGGTCATCGAGGGTGACGGGCTCAACGGCGTCCAGTCGCTCGAGGTCCCGGCGGGCACGTACCGGATCTGGGAGACGGGCGGCGTCGCGGGCTTCCGGTTCCAGAACTGGAACTGCGGCGGGGAGGACATCCTCGACCCCACGCCCGACGTCGTCGTGCCGCCCGGCGGCACGCTCACGTGCACGGTGGACAACGAGGCGATCTCCCCGACGCTCACGCTCGTCAAGGCGGTGGTCGGGGGCACGGCGTCGCCCGAGGACTGGACGCTGCGCGCGCAGGGGCCGTCGTCGATCGCCGGGCCGTCCGGGTCCGACGCGGTGACGGACCAGGCCGTCCGCATCGGGCAGTACACCCTCTCCGAGGAGGGCGGGCCAGCCGGCTACCGCGACGACGGCTGGGTGTGCGAGGGCGCGGAGGTCGTCGGCAGCACCGTGACGATCGACCTCGCCGACTCGGTGACGTGCGTCGTCACCAACGTCGCGCCGGTGGTGCCGACCGTGCCGACCCTGACGCTCGTCAAGGAGGTCGTCGGCGGACCGGCGGTGGCCGGGGACTGGACGCTCACGGCGGAGAACGGCACGACGACCGTCACCGGGACCACGGGGGACGCGGCGGTCACCGCGGCCGAGGTGAGCCCCGGGAGGTACACCCTCTCCGAGGACGGCCCGGCCGGGTACGACGGCGCGTGGTCGTGCACGGGCGCGACGTCGGGCGACGGCTCGGACGGCGCCGTGACCGTCGCGGAGGGCGACGACGTCGTGTGCACCGCGACGAACACCTGGGCCGGCGCGACGCTCACGCTGACGAAGGAGCTCGAGGGCGAGCTGTTCGCCCAGCCCTCGCACTGGACGCTCAGCGCGACCGGCGAGCCGACGCCCGGCGACGTGGTGACGGTCAGCGGCCCCTCGGGCTCCCCGGCCGTGACGGACGCGTTCGTCCCCGCCGGCGACTACACGCTGAGCGAGGACGGGTGGAGCGGCTTCGAGGCAGGGCCGTGGGAGTGCACGGGCGCCACGGTCGAGGGCGACGTCGTGAGCATCGGCGAGGGCGCCGTCGTCGGCTGCACGATCACCAACACCGCGCTGCCCTCGCTCCTCACGCTCGTCAAGGTGGTCGACGGCGGCCCGGCCGCACCAGAGGACTGGACCCTCTCGGCCACGGGTCCCCAGGCCGACGGCGGGACCGGGACGATCTCGGGGCCCTCGGGCAGCGTCGCGGTGACGCAGGTCGACGTCGGGGAGGGCGTGCACACGCTCGCCGAGTCGGGCGGGCCGCCCGGGTACGAGTCGGAGGGGTGGGCGTGCGAGGGAGCGCTGGTCCAGGACGGCCCGAGCGTCGTGATCGGTGCCGACGAGGACGTCGTGTGCACCGTGACGAACACCTACGTCGAGTCGACCCTCACGCTCGTCAAGGTCGTCGCCGGCGGGTCGGCGGACCCCGCCGCGTGGACGCTCAGCGCGACCGACGCGGCGGGCGAGACGGTGGCGGAGGGCGCTGCGGGCGGCGCCGAGGTCACCGACGTCCCGCTGCCGCCGGGCGCCTACGACCTCGCCGAGTCGGGCGGCTACGGCGGCTACGTGTCGGAGGGATGGACGTGCGGGCCCGCGCCGGTCGAGGGGTCCACGGTGACGCTCGGCCCCGGCGACGACGTCACGTGCGTCGTGACGAACCGCGCCGAGCTGCCGCACCTCACGCTCGTCAAGGAGCTCGACGACCGCGGCTACACCGGCGACGTCGTCGCGACCGACTGGACCCTGACCGCCACGGGCGAGGGGCGTGAGATCGCGGGTGTCACGGGCTCCGCCGACGTCTCGCACGTCGGCGTCGGGCCGGGGCGCTACGTGCTGGGCGAGTCCGGCGGCCCCGACGGATGGACCGCGCTGCGTTGGGTATGCGACGAGGCGCGCGTCGTGCAGACGCCCGGTTCCGGCGGCGCGCTCGTGTCGACGGTCGTCGTCGAGCCGGGCGACGACGTGACGTGCACGGTCACCAACCACTGGCTCGCCGGCACGCTGACGCTCCACAAGGAGGTGGTCGACGACGCCGCGCCCGCCGACGACTGGCAGCTCACCGCCGCGGGGCCCACGGCGATCTCCGGCTTCGACGGGAGCGAGGACGTCACGCTCGTCCCGGTGGCGGCCGGGACGTACGACCTCACCGAGTCGGGCAGTGACTGGGACTACACCCAGGAGGGGTGGGTGTGCGACGGCGGCACGCTCGTCGACGTGGACACCGTGCGGGTCGACGACGGCGCGGACGTCGACTGCACCGTCGTGAACACGGTCCTCGTCCCGCCGAACCCCACCCCGACCCCGACCGACCCGACGGCGCCACCCACCGACGGGCCGACGTCGGACGTCCCGGAGCCGGACGGCACGTCGACCCCGGGAGCGACGCCCGGCAACGACCTCGCCGCGACCGGGACCGACGTCGTCGTGCTGCTCGCGGCGGCCCTCGTGGCGCTCGTCGTGGGCGGGACGCTGCTCGGGGTCCGGCGCCGGCGCGGCTGACCGGGATGCCGCAGCATGCCGCGGCTCGCCGCGCGGCGCCCGCCCCGCCGGGCTACTGTCCTGCCGTGGCCGACGAGGGCGAGCGGGTCCAGCAGACCGAGCAGACCGGGCGGGTCGAGCGGACCGAGCCGGCTGAGACGGCGCAGCACGGCGAGCACGCGCGGCGGTCGTGGCGCGAGACCGTGACCGTGGTGCTGCTCGCGGTGACGGCCGTCCTCACGGCGTGGAGCGGGTTCGAGGCGAGCAAGTGGGGCGGCGAGATGTCGATCGCCTTCTCGCGCGCGTCGACCCAGCGCATCGAGGCGTCGACGGAGCGCGCGCACGCCGACACCGCCCGGTCCATCGACCTCCAGGTGTTCAGCCTGTGGCTCGAGGCGTACGCGACCGGGGACACGGAGCTCGAGGAGTTCACACGCGCGCGCTTCACGCCCCACTTCCAGCCCGCGTTCGACGAGTGGCTCGCGTCGCGCCCCCTGCAGAACCCCGACGCCGCCCCGAGCCCGTTCGCGCTCGACGCCTACGTCCCGCCGGGCGCGGTCGAGGCGGTCGAGGCCGACGAGCGGGCCGACGCCCTCTTCGCGCAGGCGCTCGTCAACAACCAGCGGGGCGACAACTACACGCTGACCACCGTGCTCTTCGCGCTCGTGCTGTTCTTCGGCGCGTTCGCGGGCCGGTTCCGCTCGGAGCGCGCCTCCTGGGCCATGGTCGGGCTCGCGTGCGTGGTCCTCGTGGTCGGCATCGTCTTCCTGGCGACCTTTCCCAAGATCGTCTGACGCCGCGGTCCCCAGGCGCCCGCGGGCCTCGTAGCCTGGGGCGATGCAGACCTTGACGACGCCTCGGCTCACCCTCCGCCCGTGGCAGCCCGACGACGCCGACGCCATCCTCGACATCTACTCGCGCTGGGACGTCATGCGGTACATCGGCGTGACGCCGCGCGTCCTGGAGCACCGCGACGAGGCGCTGGAGCGGGTCGAGCGCTGGGCCGCCGCCGACGACGGTACGCACGGGGTGTGGGCCGTCGTCCCGCGCGAGGGCGAGGGCACGGGCCTGCCCGACGGCGCGCCCGTGGGGACCATCCTGCTCAAGCTCATCCCGGCGTCCGGCACGGGCGACCCGTTGCAGCCGTCGGCCGACACGGAGATCGGGTGGCACTTCCACCCCGACGTGTGGGGCCGCGGGTACGCGACGGAGGCGGCGGCCGCGGTGCTCGCGCACGCGTTCGAGCGCGGGCTCGACCGCGTCGTCGCGGTGACGCACGCCGACAACGCGGCGTCGCAGGCGGTGTGCCGACGGATCGGCATGACCCACCGCGGCACGACCGACGCGTACTACGACACGACGTGCGAGCTGTTCGACGTGACCGCGCCCTGACGGAGCACCCCGTCAGGGCACCCGCGTGAGGCGCCGGACCGCGCCGAGGACGTCGACGTCGTCGTGCGGCTCGGTGTCGAGCGCGCGGTGGATGGTCATGCCCTCGATGAACGCGTCGAGCACGCGGCACGTCGCGGGGTCGAAGTGCCGGCCGAGCGCGTCGCGGCTGCGGCGCATCCACGCGTTCGTCAGCGTCCGGAAGGCCGGATCGCGCGCCGCGAGCGTGTAGAGCTCGTGCGAGAGGACGAGGTCGCGCTGGGTCGCGAACACGTCGTGCGTGATGAGCGTCGTGACCGCCTGCACGGCCTCCTCGGGCGTGCGTGCGTCGCTCATGCGGCGCTCGAACTGGGCCGCGGCGTCGCGCGTGAACCGGCCGAACGCCTCGCGCAGCAGCTCGTCCATCCCGGCGAAGTGGTACGTCATCGACCCGAGCGGGACGTCGGCCGCCGCCGCCACGCGCCGGTGCGACGTCCCGGCGACGCCGTGCTCGGCGATGACGTCGAGGCACGCGTCGACGATGCGGTCGCGCCGCTCGGGGTCGTGGCGACGGGCGCGGGGTGCCGACGCGGTCGGTGCGGCGGACGCGGTCATGGGTCAGATGTTCTCGCGGATCACGCGCGCCGGGTTGCCCACGGCCACGACGTTCGCGGGCAGGTCGCGCGTGACGACGGAGCCCGCGCCCACGACCGTGTTGTCGCCGATCGTCACCCCGGGGCACACGATCACGCCGCCGCCGAGCCACACGTTGTCGCCGAGCGTGATGGGCTCGGCCGCCTCGAGCTTGTCGCGTCGCGGCTGCGGGTCGACGGGGTGGGTCGGGGTGAGGAGCTGGACGTTCGGCCCGATGAGGCAGTCGTCGCCGACCGTGATCGCCGCGACGTCGAGCGCGGTGAGCCCGGAGTTCACGAACGTGCGCGCGCCGAGGTGCACGTTGCTGCCGAAGTCGACCGCGAGCGGGGGCTTGACCGACGCGCCCTCGCCGAGCGACCCGAGGAGGTCGGTGAGGATCTCGTGCGCCGCGTCGTCGTCGCCGTCGAGCACCGCCCGGTGGTACGCGTCGACGAGGCGCATGCCCCGGTGGACGCCGCGCGCGATCTCCGGGTCGTCGGCGACGTACAGGTCGCCCGCGGCCATGCGCTCGTAGCTCGTGCGGTCGTCGCCGGCGAAGTAGTCGGTGGTCATGCGGTGGCCTCCTCGGGGGCGGTGGTCGTGCGGCGGTCCGGGTCATCATGCCGGTCCGGGGCGTGGGGACGGTCGTGGTCGACGGCGTCGGGCCGGGCCGCCGGGCGACGACGCGGGGCGAGCACGCCCGCCAGGAGCACGACGACGACGCCCGCGAGCGGCAGGACGAGCAGCCCGGCGCGCAGGCTCGCGGCATCGGCGACGAGACCGACGATCGGCGGCGACAGGAGGAACCCGAGGCGCATGAGCCACGACACGAGCGTGAGGCCGGTGCCCGCGCGCAGGCCCGGGAGCTCGTCGGCCTGCTGCATCGCGGCGGGGACGAGGGTCGCGACGCCGAACCCGGCGGCGGCGAACCCGGCGATCGTGCCCGGGACGGACGGGAACGCGAGCGCGAGCCCCGTGCCGAGCGCGACGAGCACGCCCCCGGTCCGGGCGACGGCGCGCTGCCCGAACCGGTCGACGAGCCGGTCGCCCACGAGGCGGCCGACGAACTGGGCGCCGACGAGCGCGACGAACCCGGCCGCGGCGATCGTCGCCGGTGCGCCGAGCGACCCGGAGAGGTAGACCGCCGCCCACGTGCTGCCCGCGTCCTCGACCAGGGTGCCCGCGACGGCGACGAGCACGAGGGCGGCAAGGACGGCGGCCGTGCGGGCGCGGGACGTGCGCGCCGCGGCTGCGTCGGTGCCGGCTCCCGAGAGGCCGGTGCCGGCGGGGGCGCCGGGCGAGGCGCTCGCTCCGGCTTCGGCGGTGGCGCCGTCGGGCACGTCGCCGTCCAGCCCGGGCAGGCACGAGCGCAGGGCCACGAGCGCGACGACCGAGAAGAGCGCGCCCGTGACGGCGAGGTGCGTGCCCAGCGGCAGGTCGAGGGCGATCGCCGCGGCGGCCATGCTGCCCCCGATGACGGCGCCCACCGACCAGAGCGCGTGGAACCCGTTGATGATCGAGCGTCCGTAGAGACGCTGGACGCGCAGGCCGTGGGCGTTCTGCGCGACATCGGTGAAGGAGTCCATCGCTCCCGCGACGAAGAGCGCGAGCACGAGCAGGGGGAGCGCGGGTGCGAGGCCGGCGAGCAGGATGCCGGCGGCGGTGAGCACGGTGCCCGCGACCGCGACGCGCGCCGAGCCGAACCGGCGCACGAGCGCCGCCGCGGCGAGACCGGCGGTGATCGCCCCCGCGGGGAAGGCGGCGACGGCGAGACCGTACGCGGCGTTGCCGAGGTCGAGGCCCGCCTTGATCTCGGGGTAGCGCGGCACGAGGTTCGCGAGCAGGGCGCCGTTCGTCAGGAACAGCGCGGCGACGGCGACCCGGGCGCGACGGACGTCGGGAGCGGGTCGCGCGAGCACGGTGGACGACATGCGGACGATCGTACACACGATGCGTACGCTCGTACACATTGGCGCTGCGTCCGCCCGGGGCGCGTCATCCCGCCCGCCGAACCCGGGGATGTCGCCAGGACTCGACGCCTGATCAGCCCACGACCCCGGGTTCGCCGCGGGCCGCCGTGACCGTCCCGCGCGCGGGGGGCGGGTCAGGTGCCGGGCGTCGCGTGGACGAACCGGACCAGCTCGTCCGCCATGGCTGCGGGCTCCCACGAGTGGTCGGCGCCCTCGACCTCCCGGAGCTCGCCGTGGGGTACGGCGGCGACGACCTTCTTCGCAGAGACGGGCATCACGGGGAACGTCGTCGTCCCGTAGGTCGCGAGCACCGGGACGTCGACGCTCGCGAGCGAGCCGTCCTCGAGCGCGGCGGTCGCCCACACGAGCGACCGCCCGTCGGCGCGCTGGCTGCGCGACCCGCGCGCGAGCTGCTCGAAGTCGGGGGAGCGGCGCATGTCCTCGAGCCACTCGGGCGGCATGTCCATCATGAACTGCTCGGTCGCACCGACGACGTCGCCCGCGTCGAGCCGGCGCTCGAACTCGTCGATCCACTCCGTCGTCGTGGCCAGGTCGTCGCCGAGCGGCGCCTCCCACAGCACGAGCCCCGTGACGGGCAGGCCCGCGTGCGCGGCCGCGAGCGAGATCGCGCACCCCGACGAGTGCCCGCACAGCACCGCGCCGCGCCCGGTCCCGCCGTCGGCCACGGAGATCGCCGCCGCGACGGCCGTGAGCTCGCGCTCGAGGTCGAGCACGCCGTCGGCCGGGCTGTCGCCGCGGCCGAGGCGGTCGAACACGACGGTCGTCACGCCGTGCTCGGAGACGCGTTCGGCCGTCTCGGTCGTCACCGGGTCGATCGCGCGGTACGGCCCCGCTCCCGCGACGAACACGAGGCCCGGGCCCTCGCCGCGGAGGTCGTAGGCGACGGTGTCGCCCCGGCTGGTGGTGACGTGGCCCGTGGTGACGTGGTCGGTCATGGCTGCTCCTCCGGTTCGGTGCGGCGGCCGACGAAGGGCCTCCACGGGTGACGACCGACGGGACGCCCGGGACTCATCGACACGCTCGACGAGGCGGCGCCGCGGGCAGCACCTAGGCTGGCGGGCATGGACACCGAGGAACGCCTGGCCGTCTTCATCGACTACGAGAACCTCGCGCTGGGCGCGCGCGAGCACCTGGGCGGCATGACGTTCGACTTCGGCCCCATCGCGGACGCGCTCGCCGTCCGTGGGCGCGTGGTCGTGCGGCGCGCGTACGCCGACTGGTCGTACTTCGACGAGGACCGCCGCTCGCTCACGCGGCACCAGGTCGAGCTCATCGAGATGCCGCAGCGCATGGGCGCGTCCCGCAAGAACGCGGCCGACATCAAGATGGTCGTCGACGCGATCGAGATGGCGTTCGAGCGCGACTACATCTCGACGTTCGTCATGTGCACCGGGGACAGTGACTTCTCACCGCTCGTCCACAAGCTGCGCGAGCTCAACAAGCGGGTCATCGGGGTCGGCGTCGAGAAGTCGACGTCCCGGCTGCTGCCGCCCGCGTGCGACGAGTTCCTCTTCTACGACCGGCTCGAGGGCGTCGACGTCCCCGACGAGCCCGAGCCGCGCAGCATGCGCGGCGGGCGTGCCTCCGGGGGCGCCGGGGCGTCGTCGGGCAACGGGAAGCCGAAGCGGGCCGGCGGGCGCACGTCCGGGCGCCGCAAGGCGACCGAGATCGCGGAGCCGGAGGCCGAGACGCCCGCGGCCGCCGCGCTCGCCGAGCTGGGCGAGGCCGTCGGGCGCACGACGCGGCGCGGTGAGCCCGTCGTGACGGAGAGCGACGAGGTGGACGAGACGACGACGCCGGTCGCCGAGCCTCGGGAGGCGGCCGAGGCACCGGCGGCCGTCGCGCCCGAGGCCGACGACGACGCGCCGTCCGGCGAGGACCTCCCCATGGAGGTGCGCGTCGCGCAGACGCTCGCCGACCTCGAGGCGTCGACGAGCGGCGCGGTCACCGCGTCCGTGCTCAAGCGCACGCTGCTGCGCAAGGACCCGACGTTCAGCGAGGCGGACTACGGGTTCCGCAACTTCGGCGAGTTCCTGCGGTTCCTCGCCGACCGGAGCTTCGTGGAGCTCGCGCCCGGGCCGGCGACGGGCGACCCCGAGGTGTCCCTGCCCGCGCAGGGTGACACCGACCAGGCCTTCGCCCTCGTGCGCGAGGTCGTGCAGGAGGAGGGCGGCTCGACCGTCCTGTCCGGGCTGAAGAACGCGATCCGCAAGAAGCGCCCCGACTTCAGCGAGAAGGCGCTCGGGTACCGCGGGTTCCTGCAGTTCTGCAAGGCGGCCCAGGCCGCCGGCGCCGTCGACCTGGCCTGGGACGACGACGCCGACGACTACCGCGTGTCGGTCGCCTAGCGCCCGACGAAGGCGAGCAGCGCCTCGTTGACCTCGGCCGCGTGCGTCACGAGGAGGCCGTGGGGCGCGCCCTCGACCTCGACGTACTCGGCGTCGGGGACCAGCTCGCGGAAGCGGCGCCCGGTCGCGTCGATCGGGAGGATGTTGTCCTTCGTGCCGTGGAGGATCAGCGTCGGCTTGCCGGCCGCGCGGACGGCCTCGACGTCGGCCCGGAAGTCCTCGATCCACGTGGGCACGACGGCGTACGCGGCGACGGGAGCGGATCCGATGGCGGTGATCCAGCTCGCGCGCACGGTGTCCTCGCTGATGCGCGTCCCGAGGTTCTCGTCGAGGTTGTAGAAGTTCTTGTAGAAGTCGGTGTACCAGGCGTACCGGTCGGCGCGGGCGGCCTCGACGATCCCGTCGAACACGGACTGCGGGACGCCCTCGGGGTTGTCGTCGCGCTGGACGAGGAACGGCTCGAGCGACGCGAGGAACGCGAGCTTGGCGACGCGCTCGTGCCCGTGGTTGTGGACGTAGCGGGCGAGCTCGCCCGTGCCCATGGAGAACCCGACGAGGATCACGTCGCGCAGGTCGAGCGTCTCGAGGACGGTGTTCAGGTCGGCCGCGAACGTGTCGTAGTCGTACCCGCTGCCGACCTTGCTCGACGCGCCGAACCCGCGGCGGTCGTAGGTGATCACGCGGTGACCGGCGTCGATCAGCTCGCGCTTCTGGAGCTCCCAGCTGTGCCCGTCGAGGGGGTAGCCGTGGATGAGGACGACCGGCTGCCCGGCGCCCTGGTCCTCGTAGTAGAGCTCGATGTCGGTGGAGTTCTCCTGCCCGACGGTGATGTACCCCATGGTCGTGCTCCCTTCGTGGAGCGGGGAGAACGGTCGTTCTCTCCGTTGGTCGCTACACTAGAGAACGATGGTTCTCCCCGCAAGTGGTGCCACGTGAACAGGAGATGACGATGCTCGACGACGCGAGCGCACGCACGCTGGTGGTGGCCGCCGCCGACCGGCTGTTCTACGCCCGCGGCGTCCAGTCCGTGGGGATGGACGCGGTCCGCACGGAGGCCGGGGTGTCGCTCAAGCGCATCTACGCGCTGTTCCCGTCCAAGGGCGACCTCGTCGTCGCCGTGCTGCGGCACCGCACGGAGCAGTGGGACGAGGGGATCGCCCGCGCGGCGGCCGGTGCCACCGCCCCGCGCGACCGGCTGCTCGCCGTGTTCGACTTCCTCGACGCCTGGTTCCGCGAGGACGGGTTCCGCGGGTGCGCGTTCATCAACTCGTTCGGCGAGCTCGGCGCGACCTCCCCGGCGGTCGCCGAGGCCGTGCGCGAGCACAAGGAGTCGTTCCAGCGGTACGCGCGCGGCGTCGTGCGCGAGGCCGGGCTGCCCGACGACGTCGCGCTCCAGGTCGTGCTGCTCGCCGAGGGCGCGCAGACGACGGCGGCCATCACGCAGGACGTCGACGTCGCGCGCCAGGCGCGCCGGGCGGCCGAGGCGATCCTCGACGCGGCGGTCCCGGCGTCGGCCTGACGCCTCCCGCCTCTCGCGCCGTCCGTCGTCGGCGCTGCTCCCGCCCCGACTGGTGCGTGGGCAGAAGTGGGAGCGATCCCACGACACGCCGAGAGAGCGCTTGCTCGGCGTCGTCCCGCCACCGTAGGTTCACGGACGGAGGGCCGAGGAACGGGCCCCCGCCCGGTGCAGAGTCGCGCCGAGAGCACGTCGCGCACCGTGGCGAGACGCAGGCGGCCCCGCCGCCGGACTGGAGGATCGATGGACCTCGCACGTCAGCGCTCCCTGCCCACCCTGCCCAGCGCCCTACCCGGAACCCGGGCGCGCACGGCCGCCCGACGCCGCCGGGCCGCGGGCGCCGTCGTCGCGGCGCTCACCGCGGCCGCGGCGGCGCTCGCCGTGACCGTCCCGGTGACGTCGGCCGCCGCCGCGCCGGGCGACATCGTCTGGTCGGACGAGTTCGACGGCGCCGCCGGCTCGGCCCCGAGCTCTGCCCGCTGGAACCATGAGACCGGGGCCGGCGGCTGGGGCAACGCCGAGCTCCAGAACTACACGACGTCGCGCGCGAACTCGGCGCTCGACGGCCAGGGCCACCTCGTCATCACCGCGCGCCGCGAGGCCGACGGGTCGTACACGTCGGCGCGCATGACGACCCAGGGGAAGTACCAGCCGCAGTACGGGCGCGTCGAGGCACGCATCCAGATCCCGCGCGGCCAGGGCATCTGGCCGGCGTTCTGGATGCTCGGAGGAAACCTCCCCGGGGTGGGCTGGCCGACGTCGGGCGAGATCGACGTCATGGAGAACGTCGGCTTCGAGCCGCACCGCGTGCACGGCACGGTGCACGGACCAGGGTACTCGGGCGGCGCCGGCATCACGGGCATGTACCAGCACCCCCAGGGCTGGTCGTTCGCGGACGACTTCCACACGTTCGCGGTCGACTGGAAGCCGGGCGAGATCACGTGGTTCGTCGACGGCCAGCAGTTCCACCGCGTGACGCGCGCGAGCGTCGGCGCGAACGCGTGGGTGTTCGACCAGCCGTTCTTCCTCATCCTCAACGTCGCGGTCGGCGGGCAGTGGCCCGGCTACCCGGACGGCACGACCTCGTTCCCCCAGCAGATGAAGGTCGACTACGTCCGGGTCTACGACAACGGCGCCGGCACCTCCAACCCGAACCCGGGCGGCGGCCTTCCCACCGGGACCGGGACGATCCGGATCGCGAACGGGTACTGCCTCGACGTCCCGTGGGGCCAGACGCACGACGGCAACCGCGTGCAGATCGTCCCGTGCAACGGCAACGTCGCGCAGTCGTGGACGCGGGGGAGCGACGGGACGGTCCGGGCGCTCGGCAAGTGCCTCGACGTGAGCGGCAGCGGCACGGCGAACGGGACGGCGGTCCAGCTCTGGACGTGCAACGGCACGGGTGCGCAGAGGTGGGCCTACGACGCGTCGGCGAAGACGCTGCGCAACCCGCAGTCCGGCCGGTGCCTCGACGCCGAGGGCGGCAACCCGCTCCGCGAGGGCCAGCGGTTCGTGGTCTGGGACTGCCACGGCGCGCCGAACCAGCAGTGGACGTTCTGACCCGTCGCCCGCGCGCCTGACCGACCGGGCGGGCGACGCACGCACGGTCGAGCGGGGCACCCCGGGCGCCTCACCCGGCCGTGCGCGCGTCCCCCGGGGGATCGTCGCCGCCGTCGGGCACCGGGTCCTGCGGGCCGAGGCGGCTCGCGACCATCGGCAGGACGATCACCGACACGACGCCCGCCCCGACGAGCGCGGCGCCGACCCGGGTCGTCATCGCGTCCTCCGCGACGGCGATCTCGGTGATCGCGACGAGCAGAGGCAGGGCCGTCGCCGAGTAGAGCGCGGTCTGCACGCGCTCGACCCGGGGCAGCTCGCGCCGGAACCACAGCAGGACCGGCCCGCCCCGGACGACGAGCATGAGCACGAGCAGCAGGAGCGGGAGCAGCGGCGACGCGACGATCGAGTCGACGTCGAGCCCCATCCCCGAGCTGACGAAGAACACCGGGACGAACACGCCCCACGCGACGACGTCGAGCTTCTTCTCCAGGCTCTCCATGTCGCCCGGTGCCCACCGGCGCAGCACCATGCCGCCCACGAACGCCCCGAGCACGGCGTCGAACCCCAGGCCCGCGGCGAGCGCGAGCAGGGTGACCAGCAGGAGCACGGTCAGTCGCAGCGTGCTCTGCCCCGTCCCGTGCTCCGACGCCCGCAGGACGACGTCCCCGCCGGGGAAGCGGAACCGGCTCGGGAGGGACGCGAGCCCGATCGCCGCCACCGCGAACAGGACGAGCAGGATCGCCGCGGCGCCGGTCTCGCGGGTGCCGAGGAGCAGCGCCATCGCGACGATCGGCCCGAGCTCGCCCACGGCGCCCACGACCAGCACGGTCCGCCCGAGCCGCGTGCCGAGCTGGCCGCCCTCACGCAGGATCGGCAGGACGACGCCGAGCGCCGTCGTCGTGAGGGCGATCGCCCCCGCGGCGACGGTGTGCACCGACTCGCGGTCCACCCAGGCGGCGACGAGAACCCCGGCCACGACGAGCGACGTGAGCCAGGCCGCGCCCGCCCGCCGACCGCTGCGCTCCCGCAGCACGCTCGGCTCGAGCTCGTACCCCGCGAGGAGGAAGAGGAACCCCATCCCGAGGTCGGACAGCAGCGTCACGTCGTCCGGGCCTGCGAGGTCGAGCGCGGCGGGCCCGATGAGCACCCCGCCCAGCAGGAGGATCACGACCTGCGGCACGCGCGACCGCGCGGGCATGAGGAACGCGAGGACCGGGGCGAGGAGGGCGACGACGAACACCGGGACGAGCGGGGCGTACACGTTCACGAGCGGGTCTCCGGGGGTCGACGGGCGGCGGGTCCCAGGATCCCGCAGCGCCCCCGGTCGCGCGCGGCGGGCGCTGCTTGACGCCGTCGTCACGGTTGACGGTCCGCGGCACCCCGGCCTACGGTCGGCGCAGCCGCGGGAGTCGCGGCACCTGGATCGGCAGACAGGACCACTGAGCCGGCGCACCGTGGCGCCGGAGCCGCGCCCCGGTGAGCGACGAGCCACCAGGAGGCACCATGACCAGTCCCGCAGCCGGCACCCGTACCTGGGTCCGCAACCCGCTCGGCGTGTTCACCGCCGACGACTCCCCGGACGCGCCCGACGCGCGCGGCGGCGTCGTCGTCGAGGACGGGGTGATCGCCGAGGTCGTCGCGGCGGGCGGGCAGCCGTCCGCCCCGGTCGACACGACGTTCGACGCGTCGCAGCACGTGCTCACGCCGGGCCTGATCAACACGCACCACCACTTCTACCAGACGCTCACGCGCGCCTGGGGGCCGGTCGCCGACGCCCCGCTCTTCCCCTGGCTCCAGCGCCTCTACCCGGTGTGGGCGCGCCTGACCCCGCGGGACCACGAGCTCGCGACGACGGTCGCGCTCGCCGAGCTGCTGCTCTCCGGCTGCACGACGGCGGCCGACCACCACTACGTCTTCCCGGCCGGTCTCGACGACGCGATCGACCTCCAGGTCGCGGCGGTCCAGCGGCTCGGGATGCGCGCGACCCTCACGCGCGGGTCCATGACGCTCGGCCAGGACGACGGCGGCCTGCCGCCCCAGTCGGTCGTGCAGAGCCTGGACGTGATCCTCGCCGACTCGCAGCGCCTCGTGGAGCGCTACCACGAGCGGGGCGCCGGGGCGCAGGTCCAGATCGCGCTCGCGCCGTGCTCGCCGTTCTCGGTGACGACCGACGCGATGCGCGAGAGCGCGGCGCTCGCGGAGGACCTCGACGTCCGCCTGCACACGCACCTCGCCGAGACGATCGACGAGGAGGACTTCTGCCGCGAGCGCTTCGGGATGCGCACCGTCGACTACCTCGAGTCGGTCGGCTGGCTCACGGACCGCGCGTGGCTCGGCCACGGCATCCACTTCGACGACGAGGAGGTGCGCCGCCTCGGGGCCGCGGGCACCGGCGTCGCGCACTGCCCGACGTCGAACATGCGCCTCGCGTCCGGGATCGCCCGGGCCGTGGAGCTCGAGGACGCGGGCGCGCCCGTCGGGCTCGGGGTCGACGGCTCGGCGTCGAACGACGCGTCGACGATGATCCTCGAGGCACGCCAGGCGCTCTACCTCCAGCGCCTCAAGTACGGCGCCGACATCCCCGTGACCCGCGCGCTCGGCTGGGGCACGCGCGGGTCGGCGCGCGTCCTGGGCCGGGACGACGTCGGCGTGCTCGCGGTGGGCAAGCAGGCGGACCTCGCGCTGTGGCGCCTCGACGAGCTGCGCTTCTCCGGCTCGCACGACCCGGTCGCGGCGCTCCTGCTGTGCGGGGCCGACCGCGCGGACCGCGTCATGGTCGGCGGCGAGTGGCGCGTGGTCGACGGCGCGATCCCGGGTCTCGACCTCGACGCCCTGGTGGCCGAGCACTCGGCCGCGGCCCGCCGCCTCGTCGCGGGCTGACGCGCGCCGGCGGGGACGGCCCGGCCACCGACCGGGGCGTCCCCGCCGCGCTCAGAGCTCGCGGTAGTAGTGGACGACGGGGAGGGCGGTGAACCCGCTCGACTCGTACAGGGCGCGCGCGGCCTCGTGGCCCGGGTCGCCGCCGGTCCAGACGTTGGCGTACGCGCACCCGGCGTCGCGCAGGAGCTCCAGCGCGGCGTCCACGAGGAGCCGCCCGATGCCCTCGCCCTGCGCGTCGGGGTCGGCGGCGATGATCTCGAGGTCGCCGGCGCGGGCTCCCTCGGCAGGGGGCTCGCCGATCACCGCGGTGGCGAACCCGACGACCTGGCCGGCCCGCTCCGCGACGACCGTCGTCGCGGGGTGCTTCTCGCACGCAGCGCGCACCTCCGCCTCCTGGCTGCGCCGCCAGTCGGGGTAGGCGAGCCCGTAGAGGCGCTCGCCGAGGAGGTCGCGCCACGAGGCGAAGGCGTCCTCCCACGCGCGCAGCGACAGGTCGGCGACGGCGTCGAGGTCCGTGGGGCGGTAGGGGCGGAGCGTGGTGGTCACCGCTGGAGGCTACGGAGTGCTGCAGGGGGGAGCCATCCGATTACCCCGGCGCGGTCCTCAGGCCACGGTGATGATCGTCTTCCCCGCGGTGCGGGCCGTAGGGTTGAACGCGTCGACGGCCTCGGCGAGGGGCCGGACGGTGCCGATGCGGGTGCGCAGCCGTCCCGCCCGGACGCGCGCCGCGAGCTCCACGAGCTGGGCGCGGTCGGCCTCGACGACGAAGAACACCGACCGACCGTCGTCGGGCTGGCGCGCGGGCGGGGCGGCGATGGTGACGAGCGTGCCACCGGGCCGGACGAGGTCGGTGGAGCGGTCGCCGACCTCCCCGCCGATGACGTCGAAGACCAGGTCCACCGGGCCGACGGAGGTGAGGTCGTCGGCCTCGAGGTCGAGGAACTCGTGCGCCCCGTGGTCGAGCGCGACGGCCCGGTCCGCGGTACGCCCCGTCCCCACGACGTGCGCCCCGGCCTCCCGGGCGAGCTGCGCGACGACGGAGCCGACGCCGCCGGCCGCGCCGTGCACCAGGACGCTCTGTCCGGCCTCGAGGCGTCCGTGCTCGAAGAGGCCCTGCCAGGCCGTCAGGCCTGAGATCGGGAGGCTCGCGGCCGTGACGAAGTCGACGTCGGCGGGCAGCGGGGCGAGGTTGCGCGCCTCGACGGCGACGAGCTCGGCGAGCGTGCCGTCGCGGGTCCAGTCCGCGAGCCCGAACACGCGCTGGCCGACCGTGAGGCCGGTCGTGCCGTAGCCGAGGGCGGTGACGACCCCGGCGAGCTCGTGACCGGGGATGCTGGGGGTGCGGTCGTGCCCGGCGCGGTCGGTCCAGGTGCCGGGCCACGTCAGCTCTCCCGGGGTGAACCCGGACGCGTGGACGCGGACGACGACGTCGTTCTCCGAGGCGTGCGGCTCCGGCCGCTCGGTGAGCGTCATCCCGGCGGTCCCGGCGTCGGGGTCGGTCACGGTGATGGCCTGCATGAAGGTCCTCCTGTTCGACGGTTCTCGTCACATGGACGACGCAGCCCCTCGCTCCGTCAGGTCTGCCGCCACAGGCGGAGCTTCTCCGGGTTCCATTGGACGAGGACCTCGTGCACCGTCCCCGCCCGGGCGACGAGCTCGACGACCCCGTTGGTCGCTCCGTCGCGGTCGAACGTGAGGACCGGATGGTCCCCGCCTCGGTCGACCACCAGCGTCGTCGGGTCCTGGCGCGCCAGCACGCCGATCACGAACCGCGCGACCTTGTCCGCTCCCCGCACGGGTCGCAGGGCGGCGCGGGCGAGGCCGCCGCCGTCGGACCGGAGCGTCACGTCGGGGTGCAGCAGCCGCACCAGCGCGCTGACGTCGCCCGTGACCGCGGCGTGCTGGAACGCCGCGGTGAGCGCGCGGCTCGGCACGCCGAGCGGACGGCCCTCGTCACGGACCCGGGCGCGCGCGGACGACGCGAGCTGCCGAACGGCTCCGGGCGAGCGGTCGAGCACGTCGGCGACGTCGGCGACCGGGAACGCGAAGACGTCGCGCAGCACGAAGGCGACCCGTTCCGACGGCGTCATCGACTCCATCACGGTCAGCAGCGCCATGCTCACGGAGTCGGACCGCACGGCGTGCTCCCCGGGATCGTCCTCCGCGGCCGGGCGGAGGCTGTAGCGCTCGTCCGGCACCGGCTCGGGCAGCCAAGGGCCGACGTACAGGTCGTGCCGTCGGGACGCGCTCTTCAGGACGTCCAGGCACACCCGGCTGGTCGTCGTGGCGAACCACCCGGCCGGGCGGGCGACGGCCTCGCGCGCCGCGTCGTCGAGCCGGTACCAGCGGACGAACGCCTCCTGGACCGCGTCCTCGGCGTCCGCGACCGTCCCGAGCATCCGGAAGGCCAGCCCCACCAGGCGCCCGCGGTCCACGCCCGGGACCGGCGACTGCTGCGCCATGCCACCACCCGTCCTGAGCGTCGAGGCCTCGACCGGCGCGCCGACCGGCTCACCCGCCCGAACCTACTCCGTCCGGTGCGCGCGTCGCGGGCCGCGCAGCCGGGCCTGCCCGTCCGCCGCCGACCGGTCCGTCGTCCCAGGCCACGTGCGAGTTGCCGGGAGGGACTTGACACACGTCACACTTGGCGTTCGAATAGTGGAAGTAGTTTTCCGCCAAGCGGAACGATAGCTGACGAGGAGGTCCGCTATGAACGCGCGAGCCACAAGGGCCACGGACGGCGCCGAACGTCGTCCGGTACGCCCCGAGGACGAGCGGCTGCCCATCGGGTCGACGTTCGGGTACGGGTTCCAGCACGTGCTCACGATGTACGGCGGCATCATCGCCCCGCCCCTCATCGTGGGCGGCGCCGCCGGGCTGACCGGGGCCGAGATCGGGACGCTCGTCGCGGCGTCCCTCTTCATGGGCGGCCTCGCGACGATCCTGCAGACGCTCGGCATCCCCTTCTTCGGGTCGCAGCTCCCGCTCGTGCAGGGCGTGTCGTTCGCGGGCGTGTCGACCATGGTCGCGATCGTCAACGGCGGGGGAGGGATCCCGGGGGTGCTGGGCGCGGTGCTCGTCGCGTCGGCGGTCGGCCTGCTCATCACGCCGTTCTTCGCGCAGATCATCCGGTTCTTCCCCCCGGTCGTCACGGGCGTCGTCATCACGACGATCGGCCTGACGCTCATGCCCGTCGCCGCGAACTGGGCGATGGGCGGCAACGCGAGCGCGCCCGACTACGGCTCGGTGAGCAACATCGGCCTCGCCGCGCTGACGTTCGCGATCGTCATCCTGCTGTCGAAGGTCGGCAGCGGCACGATCTCGCGCCTGTCCATCCTCATCGCGATCGTCGTCGGCACCCTCATCGCCCTCGCGCTCGGCAAGGCGGACTTCTCCGGCGTCGGCGACGGCCCCGTGGCCGCGTTCCCGTCGTTCCTCGGCTTCGGCGCCCCGACGTTCGAGATCGCCGCGATCATCTCGATGCTCATCGTCATCCTCGTGACGCTCACGGAGACGACGGCGGACATCATCGCGGTGGGCGAGATCGTCGACACCAAGGTGGACCGCAAGCGCATCGCGAACGGCCTGCGCGCCGACATGGCGTCGTCCGTCGTCTCGCCGCTCTTCGGGTCGTTCACGCAGTCGGCGTTCGCGCAGAACGTCGGGCTCGTGGCCATCACGGGAGTGAAGTCGCGGTTCGTCGTCGCGGCGGGCGGCGCGATCCTCGTGGTCCTCGGCCTGCTGCCGGTCCTGGGCCGCGTCGTGGCCGCGGTCCCGACGCCGGTCCTCGGCGGCGCGGGCGTCGTGCTGTTCGGCTCGGTCGCCGCGTCGGGCATCCGCACGCTCGCGAAGGTCGACTACTCCCGGCCGATGAACCTCATCATCGTGGCGGCGTCGATCTCGTTCGGCATGATCCCCATCGCCAAGCCCGACTTCTACGACCAGTTCCCCACGTGGTTCGGCATCATCTTCCACTCGGGCATCAGCTCCGCCGCGGTCATGGCGATCCTGCTCAACCTGCTCTTCAACCACGTCAAGCTCGGCAACCCGCCCGACCCGTCCGTGTTCGCCGCGGGCGCCGAGCACGGCGCGAGCGCGGTGGACGAGGACGACCTCGACGACCTCGACGACGACGGCGTCCTCAACGGCTCGACGCGCCGCCCCGTGGCCGGCGACGCTGCCGCTCCCGAGCCGGTGACCCCGGCCGACCCGAGCGACGGCCAGGACCGCGACGGCCAGGACCGCGACGGCCAGGACCGCGACGGTCGACAGGCCGACGGCAGCACCGCTGCCGCACCCCGGCCCGCCCCGCCCGCCGAGGCGCCCGGCGGCGAGAGCGCCGCGCCGCGGCACCACGCCGCCGCACCGCTCCCGCGGACCGCTACCCCGTAGGCGCAGGCACCGCGTCGCCAAGGCACAGCGTCGTGCCCGACGCCGCCCCGTACTCGTGCGACCCCCTCGCGCCGGGTGCGGGGCGCCGTCGTACCCGGAGCGACCGCCGAGGCGGAGCGCCCGCCGGGTCGCCGCGTCCCGGGCCGGGCGTCCCCGGACGAGGCAGTCGGCGGAGGACGGCGACGGGCCCGTGTAGCGTCGTGGGTCGGCGTCGAGCACGGCGACCGGGACCCGACCGCAGGACCGCACCATGAGCACCCCCATGCCCGAACCCTCGGCACCGACCGGGAACGCCTCCCTCTCGCCGCGACCGTCGACCGACCACGACGCCGGGTCCGCGGCCTCCGCCGACCGCCTCGGGACCGGGCTGCGGACGCGGCACCTGACGATGATGGGGCTCGGCTCCGCGATCGGGGCGGGCCTGTTCCTCGGCTCGGGCGTCGGGATCGCGACCGCCGGTCCCGCCGTGCTCGTGTCGTACGCGATCGCGGGCGTCGTCGTCATCCTCGTCATGCGGATGCTCGCCGAGATGGCGAGCGCGCGGCCCGCGAGCGGGTCGTTCTCCGTGTACGCGGAGGAGGCGCTCGGCCCGTGGGCCGGGTTCCTGCTGGGCTGGCTCTACTGGTTCATGCTCGTCATGGTGCTCGGCGCGGAGATCACCGGTGCCGCGCGGATCGTCACCGGCTGGTACCCGGACCTGCCGCAGTGGGGCGTGGCGCTCGCCGTGGTGGTCGTGTTCGCGGTGATCAACCTGTGGGGCGTGCGGCAGTTCGGCGAGCTCGAGTTCTGGTTCGCGTTCGTCAAGGTCGCGGCGATCGTCGGGTTCCTCGTCGTCGGCGTCCTGCTCGTCCTCGGGCTGCTCCCGGGGACCGACCCCGTCGGCACGTCGAACCTCCTGGGTCACGGCGGCTTCGCGCCCGAGGGCTGGGGCGGGATCGCCGCGGGGCTGCTCGTCGTCGTCTTCGCGTTCGGCGGCATCGAGATCGTCACGATCGCGGCGGCGGAGGCGCGCGAGCCGCGCACCGCCGTCGCGCGCGCGACCCGCAGCATCGTGTGGCGGATCCTCGTGTTCTACCTGGGCTCGGTCGCGATCATGGTGCTCGTGCTGCCGTGGGACTCGCCGCTGCTCGCCCAGAGCCCGTTCGTCGCGGTCCTCGACCTCGCCGGGCTCCAGGGTGCCGCGCGGGTCATGGAGGTGGTCGTGGTGATCGCGCTGCTGTCGGCGTTCAACGCGAACGTCTACGGCACGTCGCGCATGGCGTACTCGCTCGCCGGCCGCGGCGACGGGCCGCGGGCGCTGCGGCGCGTGTCGCGCCGCGACGTGCCGTGGGTCTCCGTGCTCGTCTCGGTGTTCTTCGCGCTCGTCGCCGTGGGGCTCAACTGGCTCCTTCCCGAGGCGCTGCTCGGCATCCTGCTCAACGCCGTGGGTGCGGCGCTGCTGGTCGTGTGGGTGCTCGTGGCCGTGTCGCAGCTCCGGCTGCGTCGCCGGATCGAGGAGCAGGCGCGGGCGTCGGGCGAGCCGATGACGCTGCGCATGTGGGGCTTCCCTTGGCTCACGTGGGCCGTGCTCGTGGGCCTCGCCGCCCTGGCGGTCCTCATGCTCACCGACGACGCCGCGCGCGCCCAGCTCCTGTCCACCGCCGGCCTCGTGGTCGCGATCCTGGCCCTCTACGCGGTCACGCGCGGCGGCCGCGCACGCCGCGTCGCGAGTGCGGGGGCACGCGAGGACGCGTGAACCGGAGGTGACGCCGGGTGACCTGCGGGGACACCGGCGTCGAACGGCGCGTGCACGGACGTGCGCCGACCACGGTGCACAATGAACGGATGACCTACCGCGTCCTGAGGCTCATCCTGTCGCTGCTCGCCTACGTGCTGCTGCGGCCACAGGTGACGGGACGCAACAACATCCCCCGCAACGGGGCGGTCATCCTCGCGAGCAACCACCTGTCGTTCATCGACTCGCTCCTCATCCCGATCGTCGCGCCGCGGCACGTCACGTTCCTCGCCAAGGCCGAGTACTTCACCGGCCGCGGGCTCAAGGGCCGCCTGTCGCGCTGGTTCTTCACGACGATCGGCATGATCCCCGTCCAGCGCGACGACCCGCGCGCGGGCCAGCGCTCGCTCGAGGACGCGCTCGAGGTGCTGCAGCGCGGCGGCGCGTTCGGCATCTACCCCGAGGGCACGCGCTCGCGCGACGGCAAGCTCCACGCGGGCCGCACCGGCGTGGCGTGGCTCGCGCTCGCGGGCCACGCCCCGGTCGTCCCGGTCGCCGTGCGCGGCACGGACAAGGTCCAGCCCGTCGGCAAGCGGATCCCGCGCCTGCACCGCGTCGAGGTGCACTTCGGCACGCCCATCGACCCGCAGCGCCAGATCACGGCCGGCACCAAGCCGGCCCAGGCGCGGCGCGAGCTCACGGACGAGGTCATGGCGTCGATCCACCGCATGAGCGGTCAGGAGCTCGCGGCCTGACCGCCCGCCCGGTTCAGCCCCCGATCGAGCTCAGCCCGAACGCCGTCGCGAAGCCCAGCACCGTGACGAGACCGGTGACCGGGCCGCCGAACTCCGTCGCCTCGGGGATCATCGTGTCGACGAGCATGGTGAGCAGCGCCCCCGCCGCGAACGCCTGCGTGATCGCCACGACCGCGGGCGACGCGCCGTCGAGCGCGACGTAGCCGATCCCGGCGGCGAGCGCCGAGACCAGGGTCGTCGACCCCCACAGCATCCAGATCCGCGAGGGCTTCGTGCCCGCCTTGAGCAGTCCCGACGTCGCGGACATCGCCTCGGGCAGGTTCGAGACGAACACGGCGGCGAGCATCGCGACGCTCACGCCGCCGCCGCCGATGAGGGTCGCGCCGAGCACGACCGACTCGGGGATGCCGTCCAGCACCGTGCCGAGCGCGATCGCGGCGCCGCCCGTCCCGCCCGCGGCCTGGACGGACTCCGCCTGCACGCCGGTGGACCGCTTGCGGCCCTCGCCGCCCATCCGGTCGATGATCCGGTCGCCGACGAAGAACGTCAGGGCACCGCCCGCGAGGCCCGCGAGCAGCACGAGACCGCTCGCGCGCGTGGACGCGTCCTCCACGAGGTCGTACGCGACCGCGCTGATGAGCACGCCCGACCCGAACGCCATGACGAGCCCGACGAGCCGTTGGCCCGGCGGCCGCCAGAAGACCAGCGCGGCACCCAGGAGCAGCGACGACGCCCCGACGAGACCCCACCAGAACCCGAGCATGCGCCCATTGGACCAGCGGCCGGTCGGGACCGCGCGCGGACGGGCCGGGGGCCGTGCGGTTCCCCCGGTGGGGGGAGGCGCGCCCTGCCCGGTCCCGCGAGACTGGAGCCATGACGCCCGACGACGCCCGCCCGACCCGTGCGGCGACCGCGCCGGGGCGGGGCGCGTGGGAGCGGGCGGTCGCCCCGCTGCGCAGCGCCGCGACCGTGCGGGCCGGGGTGTACCTCGTGGTCGGGGGCGTGGTCGCGGGCGCGTACGTGACGCTGGTCGCGGGGTTCGTGCAGATGTTCGCCTCGCTGCAGACGCCGCGCGTCGCGATCCTCGTCCTCGCCCTCGTCTCGGCCGTGATCGTGAGCGCCCCGCCGTTCCTCGCCCCGGTCCGGGCGCTCGAGATCGCGGCGGTGCGGACGTTCCTCGACGTCGACGTGCCCCAGCCGGCGCCGGGCGCCGCACCGCCGGGCGCGGCCACGCGCTGGCGCGCCGCCGCCTGGTACGGGCTGCACCTCGCGCTCGGCGCCGCGGTGCTCGTCGTGGTGCTGTTCCTCGTCCCGGTCGCGACGCAGCTCGTGCTCTCCGCGACGGGCGTCGAGCCGGTGCTCCTCACGGACTGGCGTCCGTGGGAGGCGCTGCCCGCGTGGACGTGGCTGGTCACCGCCGTCCTCGCTCTGCTCGCGGTCCCGTACGCGGTCGCGCTCGCGCGCGCGGTGCTGCGCCAGGCCGCTCTGCCGCTGCTCGGGCCCGACCAGACGGAGCGCATCGCGGAGCTCGAGGCGGCGGCCGACCGCGCCGCCGAGCGGGGGCGGCTCGCGCGCGAGCTGCACGACTCGGTCGGTCACGCGCTGACCGTCACGACGCTCCAGGCCGCCGCAGCCGCGCGCCTCCTCGACACCGACCCCGGCGCCGCACGGGACGCGCTCGCCGCGATCGAGGAGACGGGGCGCACCGCCATGGCGGACCTCGACCACGTCCTCGGCGTGCTCCGCGCCGAGGCGGCGCCCACCGCGCCGGCGGAGGCGTCGGCGGACGGGGGTGGCTCGCGCTCGCCCGTCCGGAGCCCGGTACGCACGCTCGCCGACCTCGACGCCCTGCTCGACGACGCGCGCCGCACCGGCGCGGACGTCCGGCGCACGGGCGCCGAGGTGCGGCCCGACGTCCCGCGCGCGGTCTCGCGGGAGGCGTACCGCGTCGTGCAGGAGGCGCTCACGAACGCGCTCCGCCACGCCCCGGGCGAGCCGGTCGCCGTCGGGGTGGCGGCGGGAACCGGTGGCGCGCTGGTCGTCGAGGTGCGCAACCCCCTGGGCACGGTCGCACGGCGCCCGGGGCCCGAAGGTCCGGGCCGCGAGCGCCGCGGCCTCGCGGGCATGCGGGAGCGGGCCCACCTGCTGCGCGGGGAGGTCTCGGCGGGTCCCGCGCCCGACGGCGGCACCTGGGTCGTGCGCGCGACGTTCCCGCTGGCAGGATCGGGCGGATGAGCGACGGGACGACGCGCGTGGTGATCGTGGACGACGAGCCCCTGGTGCGTGCGGGGCTGCGCGTCATCCTCGGCACGGAGCCCGATCTCGAGGTCGTCGGCGAGGCGGGCGACGGTGCGGAGGTGCCGGGCGTCGTCGCGCGGGCGCGCCCCGACGTCGTGCTCATGGACGTGCGCATGCCGCGCGTCGACGGGATCGCGGCGACGCGCGCCCTCCTCGCGCGCGACGACGCGCCGCGGGTGCTCGTTCTCACGACGTTCGAGAACGACGACCACGTGCTCGACGCGCTGCGTGCGGGCGCGCACGGGTTCCTGCTCAAGCGCGCGCGGCCCGAGGAGGTCGCGCAGGCGGTGCGGGTCGTGGCGCGGGGCGAGTCGCTCCTGTTCCCCGACGCCGTGCGCCGCCTCGCGACGGCGCGACCGCCCGCGGGCGACGAGCTGCGCGCCGCGCACCTCACCGAGCGTGAGGGCGAGGTGCTGCGGCTCGTCGCACAAGGGCTGTCGAACGCGGAGATCGCGGGCGAGCTCTACCTCGGCGTCGAGACGGTGCGCACGCACGTCGGCAACGTGCTCGCCAAGCTCGGCGTGCGCGACCGCACGCAGGCCGTCGTGCGCGCCTACGAGTCGGGTTTCGTCCGCGCCGGCTGACAGGCCGGCTGACAGGCCGGCTGAAGGCCGGCTGACGGGCGGGCGGCACGTAGCGCTGCGGGTGCCCCGGCCCGGTGCGACGATCGCGACATGGACCTCTCCGCGCTCACCCGCCCCGCACCGCCCGTCCCGCCCGTCGCGACGCTCGCCCGCGTCGCCCTCGGGCTCGCCCTGGTGGGGGCCGGCGTCAGCCACCTCACGGTCGCACGGGAGGAGTTCCAGGCCCAGGTGCCGGCCTGGTTCCCGGTCGACGAGGACGTGACGGTCCTCGCCTCGGGTGCCGTCGAGATCGCCCTCGGCGGGTCGCTCGTCGTGCTGTCCCGGTGGCGGGTCGCGGTCGGCCTGCTGGCCGCGGCGTTCTTCGTCGTGATCTTCCCCGGCAACGTCGGCCAGTGGCTCGAGGGCAAGGACGGGTTCGGCCTCGACACCGACGCCAAGCGGTTCGGCCGGCTCTTCTTCCAGCCGGTGCTCGTCGCCTGGGCGCTGTGGTCGACGGGCGCGCTCCGGGCGCTGCGTCGAGCGCGCCCGCAGGTCTGACCTCTCCGCCGGGCCCGGTCGGCCGGAGGACGCGGTCACCCGCGCGGGGGAGCGAGGTCGTCGTGCCGGGGGATCCGCCGCCGGGCGGCGTCCGGGAGCGTCGAGGCATGAGCATCCCGACACCGCACCCGTCCCTGTCCGATCCCCCGGCGGCCGCCCCGCCCGCGCCGTCGGGCCCCGTCCGCGGACCCTCCGCCCGCACCGGCGGACCGTCCAGCCCCGGCGGACCGCCCGCCCGCCCTGAGCACCCGTCCCGGGGGCGCTGGATCGCCCCGACGGCGGCTGCGTGGTGGGCCCTCGGCGGCGTCGTCGCGCTCGTCGTCACCCTCACCGGTGGCACGCTCGCGGTGGGCGACGCGAACGACCTGTCGTTCGGCGCCCTGAGCGGCGTGGCGGGCGAGACGCTCACGCCGTGGGTCGCGGTCCTCGCGCTCGTCGGCGCGGCGACCGCGCTGCGGGCGTGGCTCGGGGCACGGCACGGGCCGGTCGCCCGGGCCGACCGCGCACTCACCGTCGCGGCGACCGCGGTCGTCTCGGCCGGGGTCCTCGCCCTCACCGACGCGTCGATCCTGGCGCGCCTCGGGTACCTGCCGGTCACGCTCGTCATGGCGCCGTTCGACCCCGTGATCCGGGCGGCGTTCGAGGACTTCCTCGGCGCTGGTCCGCTCACGCAGCTCGCGCTCCTGGTCGGCGGCGCCCTGCTCGTCGCCTCGACGTGGCGGTTCGTGCGCCGCGGGGTCGGTGCGTGCGCGTCGTGCGGGCGCCACCACGACGGCCACGACCCGGCCTGGACGACACCGGCCGCCGCGGCACGCTGGGGTCGGGTCGCCGCGCTCGTCGCCGCCGCGGTCCCCGCCTCCTACGCGGTGACGCGCATCGCGTGGGTCCTCGGCATCCCGCTCGGCTTCTCGTCGGAGAACGTCGCCGACCTCGCCGGGGAGGACGGCCTGGTCGCGGCGCTCGGGCTGGGCGGCTTCGCGCTCGTCGGCGCGGTGCTCACGCTCGGCCTGTTCCAGCGCTGGGGCGAGGTCTTCCCCCGCTGGATGATCGGGCTCGCGGGCCGTCGTGTCCCGGTGTCGATGGCGGTCGTCCCCGCGACGATCGTGGCGGTCGCGGTGCTCCCCGCGGGGCTCTCGCTCATCGTGATCGGGCTCGGCGAGAGCCATCTGGCCCTGACCGCGGACTCGTGGGGCGCCGTCGGGCCGACGTTCCTGTGGCCCGTGTGGTCCCTCGCCCTCGGCGCCGCGACCTACGCCTACTGGCTCCGCCGCCGCGGCACGTGCCGCACCTGCGGCCGCGGGTGACGGTCCGGCCGACGGCCCGGTGAGGCGGTGCGGGTCTACCAACTGCCGCTCGTTCCTCGCGGCTCCCGCCAGACCCGCCACGACCCGCCCCACCTCACCGGACCGTCGGCCGTGCGTCGTGTCGGCCGAGCGTCGGCTACTGGGGCTCGACCGGGCCGTCCTGGCCCGCGACGAGGTCGCCGCAGCTCGTCTCCTGGGCGGTCGTGACGACCGGGTCGTCCGCGGCGGCGTCCTGCGCGACCGTCTCCTCCGCGCCGTTCGTCGCGGTCTTCGCGTCCGTGTCGAGTTCGACGAAGGTGCGGGACACGGTGAAGGACGTGCCGTCGTCGGACACGGCGTCCAGGCCCGCGAGGTGCAGCTCCTCGTCGACCTCCGTGCAGCCGACGCCCGTGCCGAACCCGGTGAAGCCCTTGTCGAACGTGTACTGCTCGCCCTGGGCGTTCTGCGTCGGGGTGACGGCGCAGTCGGCGACGGAGAACAGGAGGACCTCGCGGCCCGTGTCGACGAGCGCGATCGGCGCCGTGGCGTCACCCGCGGCGACGACCTGGACGATCGCGCTCGCGGGCTGCGGGCTCGCGGACTCCACCGGCGCTGAGAAGGTCGCGCCGGAGGCCGTCGTGATCCCGAACGCGCGGTCCGCGCCGCCGGTCAGCCACGCGGTGTCCGGGCGGCCGTCGCCGTCCACGTCGACGATCTCGTGCGTGCCCGCCCCCGCGGGGACGCCGTCGCCCGCCGCCGGGCAGCCCTCGGCGGCGGGCGTCGACGTCTCGCCGGTCGGGGAACCGTCGTCGGTCGGGGAGGGGCTCGCGGGGTCCGTCACGGACGGGGTCTCCGCCGCGGGCGCGTCGTCCGTCGGGCGGTTGACGAGCCACACGACGACACCGATCACCAGCACCGCGACGACCGTGAGCACGATCCACGGCCAGGTGCGACGCGGCTGCTCGGGCTCGGGTGTGGGGAAGGCGGGATCCGGCGTCGTCATCCCCTCAGGCAATCACCTGCGACGGCGCGCGGCATCCCGGCGTGCCGTGCGCGTCACGGGGTCGCGTCGGCCGTCCAACGGTCCCAGTCGGCCGCGTCGTCCGCCTCGCACTGCCACCTCAGGTCGTCGTCGTCCCGGGTGAGGCCGCGCGCCGCGTCGAGCGCGCGGCGTTCCTGGGGGCACGCGGCGACGACGAAGTGACCCTGGCTGGCCCACAGGTCGTTCGCCGCGTAGTCGTCGGCGAAGACCTGGACGGCGACGTCGTCCGCGGACGGCTCGCTGCTGCGCGTCGCCGCCGTCCGGGAGCCGGCCGCCGCGTCCCAGACCGTCGCGCACGCGGCCGGGTCGGGGTCGGTGTCGCAGCCGCCGTACGCCACGTTCCGGCCGTACGTGTCGCGCAGGAAGACCCCGCGCACGGCGGGGGCGGCGAGGTCGGTCCGCGCGTCCGCGACCCGCATCGCGAAGACGCCGCCCCACGACCCGGCGGCGAGCGGCGACACGGGCAGGTCGAGGGTGGCGCGGGCCTCGCCCTCGGGACCGCGCAGGGTCTCGCGGGCCACGACGGTCACGACCTTCGGGTCCTCGACCTCCTCCTGGTCGAGCACGAGCCCGACGGCGAGCTGGTCGTCGCCGCCCGGCCCGGTCACGAGGGCGAGGTCTCCTCGGGACGCGACCACCGGGCCGCCCGACAGGTCCGCACCGGCCAGCAGCGTCTCGAGGTCGGAGTCGTCGCCGGCCCAGACCTGGAGCGGGAGGTCGACGGCGCCCGGCTCGACGGTGACGAAGAACCGCGACCCGGGCTCCCACGTCGGCAGGCCCAGGTCGACGACGACCCCGCCGCCCGCCCGGTCGTGGACGCGCGGGTCCGTGGCGGCCGTGACGCCCGGGGCGATCTCGGCCACCCCTGCCGCGCCGGAGCTGCCCCCCGCGGCCGGAGGCGCCGCGTCGACCCCCGCGCGGGGCGACAAGGGCCCCGCGAGCAGCCCGACCGCCGCCGCGCAGCCCGCGGTCGCGGAGAGCGTCGCCGTCCGGCGACGGCGCTGGGCACGCCGCGAGGACGTCAGGACGCGGTGGGGGTCGAGCGTCGAGCGCAGGCCGTCGGGCGCGACGGCGGTCCGCAGGGCGGCGGCGAACGCCGCGTCGTCGTGGTCGGTCACGATCGGTCTCCTTCGGTGGAAGAGGGTGACGAGCCGGTACGGGCGTCCGTCCCGGCGGGATCGGGGGCGTCGGCGAGGGTGGTGCGCAGCCGCGCGAGCGCGCGGGAGGCGGTGGACTTCACGGTCCCGACGGGGATGCCGAGCTCGTGCGACACCTCCGCCTCGGACAGGTCGAGCAGGTGCCGCAGCACGACGACGCGGCGCTGCCGCAGCGGGAGCGTGAGGAGAGCCCGCACGACGGCGTCGCGGTCGTGGACCCGGCCCGTCGCGTCGGGCGCATGGCGGCGCCCGTCGTGGTCGATCCCGGTGAGCACCTCGTGGCGCGTGCGCCGCCACGTGTCGACGCGCAGGTTCGCGAGGATCGTGCGGGCGTACGCGAGCGGGTCACCCCGCCGGGCCCGACGCCACGAGCGCCACGTGCGCTCGAACGTCTGCTGCACGAGCTCCTCGGCGCGGTGGTGGTTCCCGGAGAGGAGGTACGCGAGCCGGTGGAGCGGGTCCTTCGCGGTCTCCACGAACGCCACGAACTCCTCCGCGTGGCCTGCGTCGGTGACCACGTGCAGGTCACGCTCGGCCCAGCCGCCCGGCGACGGTGGGTCGTCTGTCGTCATGAAGGTGGACTCCGTCGAGATCGTCACGCCCTCAGCACGCAGCGGGAGACCGAAAGGTTCCTTACGTGACCGGGCGAATCGCGAACGCCGGCGGTCGGCCGAGGACCGGTCGGGTCGTCGCGGCGGCGCCCCACCGTGCCCGGCAGCGGCTCAGCGGCGCAGGACCCGGGCGAGCGAGCGGGTGAGCGCGGCGCCGTCGGGGCCGTGCGCCGTCGGGACGCCGCGCACGTGACCGGGCAGGCTGCCGGGCGACGGCAGCGGGGAGCCGTGGGCGAGGACCTGCTGCGCGGGCGTCAGCTCGCGGATCGCGACGGCCGCGACGTGATCCGGGTGCAGGCGCGCGGCGCGCGCGTAGATCTCCGGGTCGTGCTGGCCGTCGTCGCCCACGAGCAGCCAGTCGACGTCGGGCAGCTCGCGGAACAGGCGGTCGAGCGAGGTGTTCTTGTGCTCCTGGCCGCTGCGGAACCAGCCGGTGTTCGTCGGGCCCCAGTCGGTGAGCAGGAGCGGGCCGGGCGGGAAGCCGTTGCGCCGCAGGAACCGGCGCAGGTTCGCGGCGGTGTTCCACGCGCCCGTCGACAGGTAGACGAACGGGGTGCCGGGGCGCGACGCCGCGATCCCGCGGTACAGCGCGGCCATACCCGGCACGGGGACGCGCGTGCTGGAGTGCCGGACGAACGTGTTCCACGCCGCGATGAGGGGACGCGGGACGGCCGTCACCATGGCGGTGTCGTCGATGTCGGAGACGACGCCGAGCCGTCGGCCCTCGGCCACGACGAGGACGCGGCCCGTCGCGACCGCGCCCGACGACGGGCGGAACGTCACGTCGTGCCAGCCCGGCGCGAGACCGACCTCGATCGTCGCGTCGAGGTAGCCGCTGCGGTCGGAGACGAGGTCGACGGTCGCGTCGCCGACGTGGACGCGGACCTCCTCGCGCGGGGCCGGGGCGGTGAAGAAGTACCGCCAGCCGCGCCGGTCGGCGGACTCGCGCTCGTGCACCGCCGGGTCGAAGGTGGGGCTCGAGAGCAGCACGCGCGCCAGGACCCGCACACGGCGCGGGGTGCCGTACCCGGCGAACGGCTCCACCCGGGGTCGCCAGCCGCGCGCCTTCTGGAACCGGGAGACGACGGCGCGCCACCGGTCCTCGATCCGGGCCGCCCGGTGGGGTCGCTGGGTCACGGCGTGCTCGGTCGGGGTCGAGGACATGAGGGCGCGGCGGTCTCCGGTCGACGTCGGGGGCTGGTGCCCACTGTTTCACACACCGGTGGCCTCGCACTGCCGGGACGCGGCCTCGTCCGCACGTGTCCGTCGCGAGCGCTGTCGCGTCAGACCTTCGACTTGCGGTACCCGGCCGCGACCGCGGCTGCCTCGGTGGTAAAGCACTCCTCCGGGTTCGTGTCGGCGTAGGACCGCCCACCGGGAACGTGGTAGATCCACTCGCCGGAGGAGGAGTGGTTGCCCTTGATCGGGGCCCAGGACGGGCAGTTCCGGATGTCCACCGGAGGTGTCCGCTGCGGGTAGACGACCGCGGCGGTGGCGGAGGACGTGGCCGACGCGGACACGTACCCGGACCTCGCACCCGTGACACGCACCGAGATGCGCTTGCCGTGCTGTCCTGCGGTCAAGGTCAGCGTGGAGGCGGTCGCTCCCGAGATCGCGGCGCCGTTCGCGAGCCACTGGTAGGAGAACGAGGTCCCGGCGGTCCACGAGCCCGGCCGGGCGGTCAGCGTGGAACCCACGACGACGGAGCCCGCGATGGTCGGCGCCGACGAGGAAAGGCATCCGAGGTTCGCCGCCGCAGCGTCGCTGACCGCACCGGCGCCGCCCATCACGACCCGCTTCGACGCGCCGAGCGAGGCGACGGCGCTGCGGATCGTCTCGGGAGTGCAGGCGCGTGAGGTGACGTACAGCGGGGCGGCGAGTCGGCCGGCAAGGGCAGCGCCGGCGAGGGCGTCGGGAAAGTCGGTGCCGGTCGCGAGGAACATCGTCGTCGTCGACCCGGGCGGGAAGTATGCCTGGTTGACGAGCGCCGCGGTGTCGTACCGAGATGCTCCGCCGTAGCGGGAGACGGCGATCCCGTCGGCACGGAGCTGGTCCGCGATGCCCCCGCTGACGGCTCCGGACCCTCCGGCGATCGCGACGCTCGTCACGCCGAGCCGGTGCAGCGTGCTGAGCGTCGCAGGACTGACGCGGGGCTGGAGACCGTCGACCAGGATCACCGGGGCCTGGCGCGCTCCTGCCGCTCCTGTCGCGGCGAGCGCGTCCGGGAAGGACCGTCCGGTCGCGATGATGGCGTGCGCCGAGGTCGGGAACGTCGCGTCGACGATACCCAGGCCGGTCTCGTAGCGGGACGCCCCGCCCAGCCGGGTGGTCGGGGCGATGCCGCGGAGCGTCGCGAGCACCGTGTCGCTCACCGCACCGCGACCACCGACGACGTAGATCTTCTTCGGCGCGAGCCGCACGATCTCGTTCTGGACCGCCGCGGGTAGCGATCCGGGCGTCGTCAGCAGGAGGGGGCCGCCGACCCGCGCGGCCGCTGACGCGGCAGACAGCGCGTCGGGGAAGTTCGACCCGGTCGCCACGAACACGGCCGGTACCCCGGCGGCGTACCGCTTCGACGCCTGGAGAGCGGTCTCGTACCGTGTGGAACCGGAGAGGCGGGTCGTCCCGTCGGCGAAGGGGGCGATCACGGTCTGCCCCGGGTCCACCGGGACGTTCGGGACCGCGGTGATCATGGTGTCGGGGAGCGTCACTGCCTGCGCGCCGCAGCCACCGGAAAGTGCGGACGTGAGCGCGTCCTTCTCCTGCTGGTCTACGGTGAGCGACCACCGGTACTTCACCAAGGCCCACGCGGTGACGTACTCGCAGCGGTTCCCGACGTCGGTGGGCTGCCACTCCGCCGGGTCGTGGTCCGACTTCGCCTGGTTCGACGCGCCCGAGACGGCTGCGAGCGCGTACGGGACGTCGAGGTCGTTCGCGAACGCCCGCCTCTGTTCGTCCGTCCACGCGGAAGCGCCGGATCGCCAGGCCTCGGCGAGCGCGACGACGTGGTCGACCTGCAGGTCCTCGATGCTCGTCGTCGTGAAGCCGTCATAGACCGACACCCACGAGCCGCCGGTCAGCGTGCACGAGCCGGAGACGGCCGGTGGGGTCACAGCCTCGGCGACGAGCACCTCGTAGCGGGTGTTGCAGCCGTCACCGTCGGCGTCGATCCAGTGCTCGAACCTTTCGCGGTCATACGCCGGGGAGGTTGTCTCAGCGGCGACCGCGATCAGACCGGGCAGGTCTGCGGCCGTGACTGTCGAGGCGACGACGGGCTGGACTCCGACGAACGTCGACGCGACGAGAGAGAGCGCGGCAACGAGGCCGACGCGCGCAGGGGTACGCATGATGTGTGCACTTCTTTCCAGGACCCCCGCTGCTACTGCTCAGGACTCTACTTGGACCGCTGGACGAGGCTGTCAGTGCGAGCGGGTGAACTCTTCGACCCGACCCGACCCGGGATACGCGGCTCGGGTCGGCGAACGAAGGCCGACAGGGACGGCCGATGAGTTCCGGGGCCGTCGGCGGTCCACCCCGCGTCCGACGAGCCTCGACAGGAGAACCCCATGACCGAGACGCCCGCCCCGACCGCCGACCACGGCGACCTGCTCGCCGCCTTCAGCTCGCCCGACGCGCCACGGGTGCCGTGGTCCGCCGTCCGGGAGGCGCTCGAGCGCGCGGGGGTGTCCTGGGTGTCGACGGTCCGGCCCGACGGTCGGCCCCACGTCACGCCGCTCCTCACGGTGACCGCCGACGGCGCGCTGTACTTCTGCACGGGCCGCGACGAGCGCAAGGCGCGCAATCTCGCGGCGAACGCGCACGTCGTCCTGACGACGGGGGCCAACCGGTACGAGGAGGGGATGGACGTCGTGGTGGAGGGCGACGCGGTGCGTGTCACCGACGACGCGATGCTGCACCGCCTCGCGGAGCGGTGGCGCTGCAAGTACGACTGGCACTTCGAGGTGCGCGACGGCGCGTTCTGGGACACGGCGGACGGCGGCGGGGAGGCGTACGTGTTCGCCGTGCGGCCCGACGTCGTCTTCGCGTACGCGCGCGGCGCCGAGCACACGGCGATGCGGTGGCGGTTCGGCGCCGACGCGCCGTCGACCGGCCTGGGCGCGGCGCGCGCGCCGCAGCCCGCCCCGTGAGGCGGGCTGCGGCGTCGGGCAGGGTGATGCTCAGTTGCGCGTGATGGTGAAGGTCGACGTCGTGTTCTCGATGTCCCGGAAGTTGCCCGAGAACGTGAGGTTGGTGAACGTCGCCGTGCCGACGGCCGGGCCCTGGCCGGCCTCCGGCATCGGGTTGGCCCAGATGCCGTAGCCCGACTTGGCGTCGTACCGGTCGCCGCTCTTCTTCGCCCCCGTGATGGTCACGTTGGTGAAGGTCGGGTTCTGGAACGTGTTCTGCGGCTGCCCGCCCACGTAGTTCGTCTGGAACATGATCCCGGAGTACGTCGGGTCGATGACGTCGAGGTTGTTCACCTGGATGTTCCCGAACGCCTTGGACGCCGAGAACATCCACACGGCCCCGAACATCTGGTCCCCCCAGAAGTGCCCGCCGGAGCGCACGACCGTGAGCCCGTCGAACACCGTCGGCGCCGGGCCGAAGCCCTCCATCGGGTACCCGAAGTCGAGCGAGCTGATCGTGACGCCCGAGTAGACGAGGGTGTCCGCGATGTAGATGTTGCGGAACGTGTTGTCCTGGCCGCCGTAGACCGCGAGGCCCGCCGCGCGCCACGTGTTGGTCGACGTGAGGTTCTCGAACACGTTGCCGCGCTGCCCGCTGCCGCCGTTGTCGGTGGCCGCGAAGAGCGCGAACGAGTCGTCGCCGGTGCCGCGCGCCTGGTTGTTGTGCACGTGGTTGTTCGCGCTGCCGTTGGTCATGTTGATCGCGTCCGCGAACGTGTTGCGGATGCGCGAGTTCGTGACCTCGGAGTCGTCCATGTTGGACGCCCAGAACATGCAGATCATGTGCTCGACCCAGATGTTGTCGATCGTCATGTTCTTCACGTTGGCGAAGTCGAACACCTTGCCCGGGCCGTCGATGCGCGACGTGTAGTTCCCGAAGTACGCGAAGTCGCGGAACGTCGAGCCGTTCGCGCTCGCCTCGGCACGGAAGCCGACGTCGGTGTTCTCCTGGCCCTGCGGCGCGAAGAACCGCGTGAACCACGGCCCGGCGCCGACGACGTCGACCCCCTTGCCGTACACCTGGAACTTGCTCGACGTCTGGTAGTCGCCCGCCGGGAGGTAGACGCCCTTGAGCGTGCCCGTGGCGTCCATGCGGACCTTGTCGAGCGCGGCCTGGACGTCCTGGTGCGTGAAGCCCGCGGGCTGCGTGTACTGCGCGGGGTTCGGGTTCGCCTGCGGCGTCGCGAGCTCGAGGTCGACGAAGTCGATCGCGTACTGGCTCGTGTTGCCCGCCGTCTTCTGGAGGCGGATCTTCGATCCTGCCGGGACGGTCGTGCCGAGCAGCGTGCTCGCCTCGTCGTAGACGTGGCGCGGCGCGCCCTGGCCCGGCTGGTTGCCCGGGTTGGTCTCGTTGCCGTAGAGCCACGCGTAGCGCGAGGTGAGGTCGATGTTCTTGAGGAACTGGCCGTCGACGTAGATCGCGAGGGTCGCGTTCGTCCCGCCACCGCCCGCCGAGTCGGGGATGGAGAAGCGGGTCAGCAGGGTGTTCGTCGGGGCCTTGGTGGTCCACTCGACGTACGCGCCGGTCTGGTTGAGCGTCACCGCGCGGCGGCCCGACGCCTCGCCCGCGAGGTCGCCGACGACGCGGTTGGGCGCCAGCACGGTCGCGCCGCCGCCCGTGACGCCGTCCTCCGCCTCGTACGTGTCGAACGGCAGGTTGGCGCCGCGCCCGACGAAGAGCGGTCGGGTGGCGGTGTTGTTGGCCTGCTTCGCGGAGACCTCGGTCGAGTCCGGCGCGGCGACGACCTTCACGTCGTAGTTGCCGTTCGCGGCGGTCCACGTGCCGAGGTTGACGCTCGCGCTGCTCGCGCCCGCGGCGATCGCGCCGCTCGCGGAGCCGGTGAGGGTGCGCACGAAGGCGCCCGTCGCCTTGTTCGTCACGGTGACGGTGAGGCCGTGCGCGGCCGTCGACGTCGCGACGTTGCCCTGGTTCGCGATCGTCGCCGAGAACGTCACCGTGCTGCCCGCGGCGGGGTTGCTCGGCGACCACGTGAGGGTCGGGACGAGGTCCGAGCTCGGGACGGCGGTGACGACGAGCGGGGTCGGGTTCGCGTACCCGTTGTTGCCCTCGTTCTGCTCGGCGACCGTGCCGCCCGCGTCGGCGACCGCGCCGATCGTGTAGCTGCCGGCCGAGCGGGCGCCGACGTCCGCGGTGACGGTGGCCTGGGCGCCCGCCGCGAGGCCGCCGACCGGCTTGGTCGCGACCGTCTGGCCGTTCAGCGTGAACGCGACGTCGGTCGCGGCGGACGCCTGCGTGCCGATGTTCTTGACGACCGCCGACAGCGTGATCGCCTGCGACTCCAGCGGCGACGCGGGGGTCGCGGTGACGCTCGTGACGACGAGGTCCGGGTTGGGCGCGGCGGTGCCGAACACCTGGAGCTCGGCGACCTGGCCGTTGCCGGAGCCGGTGTTGCCGGTGAACCTCAGGCGCACGTCCTTGGCCGTGCCGGTGACGGGGACAGTCACCGTGTTCCCCGACGTCGGGGAGAACTGGTAGCCCGCCGACGGCTTGAGCGTCTGCCACGCGCCGGTCGCGGTCGCGCGACCTTGGACCTCGAAGGTCTGGGTGCGCGGGCCCCACGCCGACGCCGGCGGGAGCTTGACGACGACGTTCGTGAGCTGCGTCGCGGCGTCCAGGGAGACCGTGAGCGTGCTCGGGTACTGGCCGCCCGCGCCCTCCCAGTAGGTCGACGTGCTGTCGTCGTTCGCGTTCTTCGCCACGAACTGCCACTCCGTCGACGACCCCTCGATCGGCTTGTTCAGCGCGAGGTTGGTGCCGGTCGGAGGCTCCGGGTTGCCAGGGCCTCCCGGGTCGGTGCTGCCGGCCGTGCCGCGCACCTCGAGCTCGGAGAGCTGGCCCGCGGGCCAACCCGTGTTCGCCGTGATCTGCACGCGCACGTAGCGGGCGGACGTGTCCGGGACGTCGATGGTCACGGTGTTCCCCGACGCGGGGTTGAACGCGTACGCCTGTGACGCCTTGATCGTGGAGAAGCTCGACCCGTCGGTGCTCGACTGCACGCTGAGGGTCTGGCTGCGCGTCTCCCAGCCCGTGGGCAGCTTGAGCACGAGGTCCTCGACCGTGGCGGCCGCGCCGAGGTCGACCTGCGCCCACTGGGGGAACGTGCTGTTGGTCGACTCCCAGTAGGTGCCCTGGTTGCCGTCGGTGAGGTTGCCGGACAGGTACGGCGAGTTGTTGCTGCTCGCCGCCGTCGACTTCCCGGCGGACAGCACCGTGGGCGCCGCCGTCGCGGTGGTCGTCAGGCCGAGCGGGACGAGCAGGGCCGCTGCCCCCGCCGTCGCGGCGAGGAGGCGGAGCCGGCGCTGCGGCGCGCCGGCGGCTGTGCGGTTCGACGTGCTGGGTCGATGTCTCATCGATGTCCTCGATCTCCCGTCGTCGTCGACGGGCGTCAGGCCGCGCCGAGCGCGACCCCGCGCCGGACCGGACGCCCGGGTCGGAGGACGGGCCGCGGCGCACGTCCGGCCGGGACCGGATGGCTCGGGTCAGTACCTTCGAGAATTGCGGACCCGCTGTGCCGCACCGCACAACGGAGTGTTGATTTCTTGCATCAACACGCAAGAACGCTACTGCCGGGTGAAGTTGGCGTCAAGAGATGCCGCAAGCACCCGATACGCCCGGATACCGCCGAGATAGAACCCTGGTCGCGCGAGGTAGAACCCTGGTAGCCCGAGATAGAACCCTGGTTCTTGTGCGCGACGGCGGTCTGGTCACCTGGGGTGGGCGGGGCGGGTGGTGGTGCCGCGTCTACCATCCGCCGCTCGTTCCTCGCGGCTCCCGCCAGGCCCGCCACGACGCGGCACCACCACCCACCCCGACCCGGCTCCGTCTCGCCCTGGTCGTCGCGCACCCCGGGCGACAGTCCGCGGTGGACGACCTGGTGCTGCGAGGGGCGGGCTCGGGGCCGGTAGGGTCCGCGCATGGGAATCGGGCCGATCTACCCGCTGCTGATCCTGCTCTACGTCGCCGTGATCGCGACCGTCGCCGTCCTGGTGATCTGGGCGTTGATCCTCACGATCCGGCTGCTGCGCAGCGTGCTCGCGGAGCGCGACGCCCGAGCCCGCGCGGGCTGGACGCCGCCGCCTGCGTAGGACCTCGGCCGCCCTTCAGTCGCCCGCGGGCCCGAAGCGCTCGGTCTTGACCCGAGCCGGGTCGTGGCCGAGCGAGACGAGCTGTCGTGCCACGGCCTCGACGAACCCCGTCGGCCCGCACACGAAGCACGCGGGCTCGATCTCGGCGGGCCACCCCCACGCGGCGAGGTCGCGGCGTTCGAGGCGACCGGGTCCGCGCATCGCGCCGAGCGGGGCGGAGCGGGTGAACACGACCTGGGTGTCGAGGCCGTCGTGCGCGGCGGCGAGCCGGTCGAGGTCGTCGACGTACAGCCGGTCCTCGGGGCGGCGCACCGAGTAGACGAGCCGGAACGGCGTGCGGTCGCCCGCGTCGCGTCGCGTGCGGAGCATCGCCATGAGCGGGACGAGCCCCGACCCGCCCGCGGCGAGGAGCACCGGGGTCCCGGCGTCGTGCTCCGGCGACCACACGAACCACCCACCGATCGGTCCGCGCAGCTCGATCGGGTCGCCGACCGTGAACACGTCGGTGAGGTAGGTCGAGACCTCCCCGCCGGGGACGCGCTGGACGGTGACCTCCACCCGTGCGGGGGAGCCGCCGTCGGGATCGACGCCGTCGCGCACCCCGGTGGGCGACGCGCCCGGGGAGGGGGCGTCGTCGGGCAGGGACGCGCGCGTCGCCGCGCTGCCGATCGAGTAGCTGCGCTCGGCGGTGTAGCCGTCGGGGGCGGTGAGCCGCAGGTCCACGTGCTGTCCCGCCAGGTGCCCGGGCCACGCGGGGACCTCGAGCACGAGCGTCCGGGCGGACGGGCTCTCCTCCCACGCGTCGACGAGCGTCGCGACCTGCCAGCGCGACGGCGTCGCGTACCGGGCGCCGAGGCGGACCGGCGCCTCAGTCACCCTGGTACCTCTGCTCCCGCCACGGGTCGCCGAGGTCGTGGTAGCCCAGTCGCTCCCAGAACCCCTGACGGTCCATGGGCATGAGCGTGATGCTGTTGACCCACTTGGCCGACTTCCAGAAGTACAGGTGCGGGACGAGCAGCCGCGCCGGGCCGCCGTGCACGGGGTGCAGGGGTGCGCCGTCGAACGTGTGCACGACCCACGCCTTGCCGCCCAGCAGCTCCGCGACCGGGAGATTCGTCGTGTAGCCGCCGTAGCAGCCGATCATCGCGAAGTCGGCGGTCGACTCGACGTCGGCGAGGAGCGTGTCGAGCGAGACGCCGCGCCACGACGTCCCGAACTTGGACCAGCGGGTCACGCAGTGGATGTCGACGGTCGGTTCGTCCTGGGGGAGCGCCATGAGGTCCGCCCACGACCACGCGTGCGTCGTGCCGGTCTCGGTGGTGACGTCGAGCCGCCAGGTCGCGGTGTCGACGCGCGGTGTGGGCCCCGCCGAGAGCACCGGGAACCCGGTCTCGACGTACTGGCCCGGCGGGAGCGCCACGCCTTGCGGGCGCGGCCGGCCGTGGAAGCCGGGGGTGAGTGTGCTCATGGCCCACGGTAGGCGCGGTGCCCGACGGCGCGCCAGGGCTCAGGCGTCCGTGCCCCCGGTGGGTGGTGCGGCGACGAGCCGCACGACGGCGTCGCGCAGCCAGGCGCGGTAGCGCTCGGCGGACCAGCCCGCGCCCGCGACGAAGTGCGTCCAGCCCTCGGGGGCGAGGAGGTAGGACAGCGCCTCTGCCGCCTCGTCCCGGGCGGAGCAGGGGCGGAATCCGTGCGCGGCGAGCACGTCGACGCTCGCCCGCAGGTCGGCGCGGCGGCGTTCGAGGAGCGCGTCGAGCTCCGCGGCGACGGCCTCGTCGGAGCGTGCAGCCGACGTGAACGCGGACCACAGGCCCGCGACCCGCTCGTTCGCCGCCGCGACGAGCGCGACGAGGCCGTCGAGGAACGCCTCGGGATCGGACGCCTCCGCCACCGCCTGGCCGTCTGGTCGTGCCGCGAGGGACTCCTTGCCCTCCGAGCCCGCGAAGGTGACTTCGAACGCGGCGAGCAGCAGCGCCCGCTTAGGACCGTGCGCCTTGACCGTCTCGAGCGAGACGCCCGCGCGCTCGGCGACGCGCGCGAGGGTCGTGCGTTCGTAGCCGTGCTCGGCGAGCTCCTCGGCGGCCGCACGCACGACGCGCTCGCGCGTCCGGGCGGCCTGCTCGGCGCGGAGGTCGGAGGTGTAGACGCGAGGCACCACTATTGACTACCCCTTAGAGGTGATGAATACTCCAGACGGTTGCTCGATCTTCTCACACGCCGTCTCCCCCCATCGGCGTCACCGCGCAGACGGCCCGGTCCTGCGCCTTCCCGTCCCACCGGCGCGACCCGCGCCGCCACGAGAGAGGCACCACCGATGGCCGCCGTCCTGCTCTGCTCCACCCCCGTGCACGCCCACGTCACCCCGCTGCTCGCCGTCACCCGCGCGCTCGTCTCCCGCGGGCACGACGTCCGGTTCCTCACCGGTGCTCGCTTCGCCGCCGCCGTCGAGGACGCCGGGGCCGAGCACCTCCCGCTCCCTGCCGAGGCCGACTTCGACGACCGCGACCTCGCCGCGGCGTTCCCCGGTCGCGCGGGGCGTACCGGGCTCGACGCGATCCGGCACGACATGCTGGAGATCTTCGTCGGGCCCGGCGCCGCGCAGCACCGGGCGGTGCTCGACGCCCTCGCCGAGCGCCCGACCGACGTCGTGCTCGTCGAACCGCTGTTCCTCGGCGCGATGGCCCTCGTCGCGGTGCCCGCCGAGCACCGCCCGCCCGTGCTCGCGCTCGGGATCTTCCCGCTCGGCCTCAAGAGCGACCGGACCGCGCCGTTCGGTCTCGGGGTCCTCCCCGCGCGAGGACCGCTCGGCGTGCTGCGCAACCGCGCGCTGCACCGGTTCGTGGAGGGGGTCGCGTTCGCCGCACCGCAGCGCGCCGCGCAGGACATGGTCCGCGCGGCGGGCCGGGAGCCGAGCAGCACCTTCTTCCTCGGCTGGCCCGCGGACGCGGACGCCGTCGTGCAGCTCACCGTCCCCGAGCTCGAGTACCCGCGGCCCGACGTCGCGACGCCGGTCCGGTTCGTCGGCCCGCCGCGCCCCGCCCCGGGAGGCGGCGACCTCCCGGAGTGGTGGGGCGACCTCGGCACCCGCCGACCGGTCGTGCACGTCACGCAGGGGACCGTCGCGAACGAGGATCCGACCCAGCTCCTCGTCCCCACGCTGCGCGCGCTCGCCGACGAGGACGTGCTCGTCGTCGCGGCGACGGGTGGGCGGCCGGTCGCGTCGCTCGGGGCGCTCCCGGCGAACGCGCGCGCGGCCGAGTACCTCCCGTACGACGCGCTGCTCCCGCGCACGTCCGTCCTCGTCACCAACGGCGGCTACGGCGGCGTGCACCACGCGCTGCGGCACGGCGTCCCCGTGGTCGTCGCGGGCAAGACCGAGGACAAGGCGGAGGTCGCCGCGCGCGTCGCGTGGACCGGCGCCGGCGTGCGGCTGCGGACGAGCACCCCGCGGCCCGGCCAGGTGCGGCGCGCGGTCCGTCGTCTGCTCGCCGACCCGTCGTACGCGCGGGCCAGCGCACGCCTCGGCGAGCGCATCGCCGCCTCGCCGGGCGAGGACGGCGTCGTCGACGTCGTCGAGGAGGTCGTCGCCGCGCGCGAGGCGTCCCGCGCCGTCCGCTGACCGAGGGCAGGCTCGGGAGATTCCCCGACCCGAGCAGGGCGCGGAGCGTCACGAGTGGTGACGGCAGACCACGGTGAGTCGAAGCCGGGCGGGGTGGGTGGTGGCACCACCGCCCACCCGACCACCCAAGGCGACCATGCGTCGTCGGGCACAAGAACCAGGGTTCTACTTCGGCCGACCACGGTTCTACTTCGCGGGACCACGGTTCTCCTTCGGCGCGGTCAGCACTCGACGACGTTGACCGCGAGGCCGCCCGTCGAGGTCTCCTTGTACTTGGTCGACATGTCGACGCCGGTCTGGCGCATCGTCTCGATGACGGTGTCGAGCGAGACGACGTGCGAGCCGTCACCCTGGAGCGCGAGCCGCGCCGCGGAGACGGCGGTGCACGCGGCGATGGCGTTGCGCTCGATGCACGGCACCTGGACGAGGCCGCCGACGGGGTCGCACGTGAGCCCGAGGTTGTGCTCCATCGCGATCTCGGCGGCGTTCTCGACCTGGGCCGGGGTTCCGCCGAGCACGGCGCAGATCGCGCCCGCGGCCATCGAGCACGCCGAGCCGACCTCGCCCTGGCAGCCCGCCTCCGCGCCGGAGATCGACGCGTTGCGCTTGTAGAGCGCGCCGATCGCCGCGGCGGTGAGGAGGTACGTGCGCATGGCCCGACGTCGGCGCGCCGGGTCCGCCGCGACGTCCGGGTGGGTGCGCAGGAAGTGGCGCCCGACCGCGGGGATGATGCCGGCGGCGCCGTTCGTCGGGGCGGTCACGACGCGGCGCCCGTCGGCGTTCTCCTCGTTGACGGCCATCGCGAAGGCCTGGAGCCACTCGATCGTCGTGTCGGCGCCGCGCTCGTCGGCGAGCTCGAGGCGCTCGCGCTGCGCGCGTGCCCGACGGCGGACCCTGAGCCGCCCGGGCAGCACACCGTCGCGCTCCAGCCCGGCGTCGACGCACGCGCTCATCGTGTCCCAGATCCGGTCGACACCCGCCTCGACCTCGGCCGCGGGGCGCAGGGCGGACTCGTTCGCCCACGCGACCGCGGCGATCGAGGTGCGCTCGCGCTCGCACAGCGCGAGGAGCTCGGCGGCGTTGGCGAAGGGGAACGGGACGCCGTCGGGCTCGGTGCTCGGGTCGATCGCCTCGCCCGCGAGCTCGGCGCCGAGCTGCGCGGCCTCGTTCGCGGCGGCGTCCGCGAGCTCGGCAGCGGTGAGGACGAAGCCACCGCCGACCGAGTAGTAGTCCTCCTCGGCGAGCGTCGTGCCGTCCGCGTCGAGAGCGGTGAAGCGCATCCCGTTGGGGTGGCCGGGCATCCGGGTCAGGGGAGCGAGGCGCACGTCCTCGCTCGCCATGGTGATGCGGTGCCGGCCGAGCAGCGCGACGGGCGCGCCGTCGCCGAGCTTCTCCCACGAGCCGGGGACCCGGGCCGGGTCGCACGTCTCGGGGTCGAGGCCGAGCAGGCCCGCGACGACCGCGTCGGGCGTCCCGTGGCCGACGCCCGTCGCCCCGAGCGACCCGCACAGGGCGACCCGCAGGCCTGCGACCCCACCGAGCGCGCCACGGTCCTCCAGCGTCGCGACGAACGCCTTCGCGGCCCGCATCGGTCCGACGGTGTGCGAGCTCGACGGACCCACGCCGACGGAGAAGAGGTCGAGGACCGACACGTACGCGCTCATGGGGACCATGGTCGCACCTCGTCCCACGATGCGAGCGACTTTTGCTATAGCGAGTGGCCCAGGTCGCGCGTCCGGCCCCGCGCGTTCAGGACGACCGGGCACGTCGCGAGGTGGTCGTCGACGAGCCCGCACGCCTGCATCGCCGCGTACGCCGTCGTCGGCCCGACGAACCGGAACCCGTGCTTCTTGAGCGCCTTCGACAGCGCGGTCGACTCGGGCGTGAGCCCGGGGACGTCGCCCCACGTCGCGGGGCGCTCGCGGCGGGGCGGCGGCGCGAACGACCAGATCAGCTCGTCGAGCGTGCGCCCGCTCTTCTGGAGCGCCAGCAGGGCGCGCGCGTTGTCGATCGTCGCCGTGATCTTCTGCCGGTTGCGGATGATGCGCGCGTCGCCGAGCAGGCGCTCGACGTCGGGCTCGCCGAACGCGGCGACGACCGCCGGGTCGAACCCCGCGAACACCTCGCGGAACGCCGGGCGCTTGCGCAGCACGGTGATCCAGGACAGGCCCGACTGGAACCCCTCGAGCACGAGCCGCTCGAACAGCGCCGTGTCCCCGTGCACCGGGACCGCCCACTCGGTGTCGTGGTACTCCTCGTAGAGCGGGTCGCCGTCGCCGAAGCACCGGGCGCCGGGGCGCGGGGCGACGGGCGCGTCGTCGGGCGCCGCGAGCGGCGCGGTCGGGGTCGTGTCGGTCGTCATGGGTCCCACTCTGCCGCGGTCCGCCGACACGCGTCGTGACGGACGGCGCCGCCCGGGACGGGGCGCTCCGACGGCGACCTGTGGTCGGCCGAGGATCGGCGGGAGCGCGCGTTCGTGCCATGACGTCGCCGGGTCCGGCGCATCTTGCCAACACCTCGCATCGCGGGGTTCTGCTTGTTTCTGCTTGTTTGGACCAATCTATTGACAGACTCTTCCACTACGAGTGGACTGGACCACCGGAGCGGGTTTGTGCTCGCCCCGAACGAACGGCACGTCATCAGCAGCGGGAGCGGCGCGCGGCGTCCGGTCCCGGACCAACGGAGGTCCCATGCAGCACGCGTCCGCACGTCGTCCCTCTCCTCCCCGAGCAGGCTCCGGCCCGGGACACCGCGCCCGTCGACCACGCGACGCGGCGACGGCCGCCGCCGCGGTCGTGGCTCTCGCCGCGACCTCCGGTGCGGTCGCGGCCGCGCCGGCCGGTGCGGAGGAGACCACCAACCAGGCCCCGCTCGTCGTGCCGACGCTGCGCGAGTGGACGGGCGGGACCGGGGAGTTCCACCTCGCCGACGGCACGCGCGTGGTCGTGCCCGACGAGCTGGTGGACCTCGGCGACCAGCTCGCGGGAGAGATCCTCGAGCTCACGGCGCACGACGTCTCCGTCGCCGTCGACGGGACTCCCCGGCCCGGTGACCTCGTCCTCGTCCTCGACCCGGCGTTCGAGCACGAGCCCGGCGGCGAGCGGTTCGCCGAGGAGGGCTACGCGCTGGACGTCGACCCGGACGTCCTGACCGTCACCGCGCCCAGCCGCACCGGTGTCTACTACGGCACCCGCTCCGTCCTGCAGGTCCTCGTCCAGGACGACGCCCGCTCGGCGGTCCCGGTCGGCGAGAGCCTCGACTGGCCCGACTACGAGACGCGCGGGTTCATGCTCGACGTCGGTCGGCGCTTCTTCACCCCGGAGTTCGTGCGCGACTACATCGCCATGATGGGGTGGTTCAAGCTCAACGAGTTCCAGATCCACCTCATGGACAACGAGATCAGCCCGGCGGGCGGCGACTGGTCGGCCGCGTACGACGGGTTCCGTCTCGCGAGCGACGACCCCGCCTTCGCGGGCCTCGCGTCCGAGGACGGCGCGTACGACCGCGCCGACTGGCAGTCGTTCGAGGACGCCGCCGCGTCGCACGGGGTGCAGATCGTCCCGGAGATCGAAGGCCCCGCGCACGCGCGGTCCGTCATCCGGTGGAAGCCGGAGGTCGGTCTGAACGGCGGCAACTCCGACCATCTCGACCTGGCGAAGCCCGAGACGACGGCCACGATGAAGGCGATCTACGACGAGTTCGTCCCGTGGTTCGAGGGGTCGGACGTGCACATGGGCGTCGACGAGTACTTCGCGTCCCCGACCCTGTTCCGCGACTACTTCAACACCATGGCCGCGCACCTGCGCGACCTCGGCAAGCACCCGCGTGCTTGGGGCAGCTTCACCCAGATGCAGGGTGACGCGCAGGGGTACGACCGCGACGTCACGATCAACACGTGGAACAACGGCTGGTACTCGGGGGCCTCCGCGGTCGCCGACGGCTACGACTTCGTCAACACCAACGACGGCACGCACTACGTGGTCCCGTTCGCGGACTATTACCACGGCAACGGGCTCGACGACCAGTGGATCTACGAGTCGTGGCTGCCGCACATGGCGGGCAACGTCTCGGTCGCCCCGGGCGCACCGCGGGGTGCGATGTTCGCCGTGTGGAACGACCTCGTGCACGCCGACTACACCGAGCAGGACGTGCACGGGCTGGTCGAGCTGTCCTTCCCCGCGATGGCGCAGAAGACCTGGGCGGCCCGCACGCCGGGGCTGCCGTTCTCCGGGTTCTCCGCGCTCACTCGCACGTTGGGGATCGGGCCCGGGATCGACGTGGTCGAGTTCACGCGGGGCGCCCAGCGTCCGGGCGAGCTGAGCCACGGGGCGGACGTCGCGGCGTCGTCCGCGGACGACGGGCACGGCGCCGAGCACCTCACGGACGGGCAGACGGCGACGCGCTGGACCACGTCCTCGACGGATCCGGCGACGCTCACGGTCGACCTCGGGGCGCCGCAGCGCGTGGGCGCGGTGGAGGTCGAGTGGACGAGGGCGCACGCGGCCTCGTACTACGTCGAGACCTCGGTCGACGGCACGACCTGGACGCGCGTGGCACGCCACACCGTCGACGGGCCCGGCGACGACCGTGTCGACCTCCCGGGCGGCGAGGCGCGCTGGGTGCGGCTGGCCGCCGTCGTGCCGGCGACCGACCGGGGGCTCGGGGCGTGGCGTCTCTCGGTCCTCGGGCGCCCGGACCTCGCGCGCGGTGGCGCGGTGACCGCCTCGGGCACCGAGTCGGGCACGGCGTTCGTGCCGGCGAACGCCGTCGACGGCGACCCGAGCACCCGCTGGTCCGCCGACTACTCCGCCCAGCCGTGGATCGCGGTCGACCTCGGCGCGGAGCGCACGGTCGACGAGCTCACGTTGCGCTGGGAGGCGGCGTCCGCGACCGCGTACCGCGTCGACACCTCGCTCGACGGGGCGACCTGGACGACGGCGGCGAGCCGCACTGGGCTCGCGGCAGAGGCGCGGACGGACGTCGTCACCGTCGACCCCACCGTCGCGCGCCACGTGCGCGTCACGGTCACGGGCAAGGCGATGACGCCGTACCTCTCCCTCTACGACCTCGAGGTCCGGGGTGCCGCCGGGGGCGTCGAGGTCGACGCGGAGGCGGCGGTGCGCTGCATGGCCGGCAAGGCGTACGTCGCGGTCGTGGTGCGCCCCACCGTGACGTCGGACGTCGAGATCACCACGCCCGTGGGTGCGCGCTCGTTCTCCGGGATCGGCGAGGGGCGCGCCGCGTACGCGGTCTTCGCGACACGGTCCACCTCCGTCGAGGCGGGGTCGGCGCACGTGTCCGTCACCGATGCGGGAGGCGGGTTCGCGACGGCCGAGGTCGAGTACGCCGCGGCGAGCTGCTGACCGCTCTCGCGGCACGCGCCCGGCGACCACGGGCACCGGACCCCGGGCGCCGCTCCCGAGCTCGATGCGGGAGCGGTGCCCGGGGTCAGGTGTCGGTAGCGGGCAACGCGAGGTCGGCGATCGCGCGCAGGGCGTCGAGGTGGGAGCGCAGGGCCTCGGCGCCGGCGCCCGTCAGGCGGACCCACGTGCGCGCGCGGCGGCCCGACCGCTCCTTGGAGATCTCGACGTAGCCGGCCGCCTCCAGGACGGTGAGCTGCTTGGACAGCGTCGGGTCGGAGAGCTCGATGGTGTCGCGCAGGGTCTTGAAGTCCGCCTTCTCGACGCCGGACAGCGCCGCGACGACAGACAGGCGAACGGGTGAGTGGATCACCTCGTCGAGCGTGTGCCGCGGGTGGTGCTCGAGGCGGTTGCCCGCGGCGCCCGCGCGCTCGGTGGTCATGCGGTCGCCGCCGCCGCCTCGCGCGGCGCGGGGAGCCACGCCGCGAGGAGGAGGGGGGCGGTGCTGAGCAGGGCGGCGGGGAGCCAGAACGCGACGTCCCCCGCGAACCGGTCGAGCCCGACGAAGAGCGTCACGCCGTAGACGGCGGCCCACCCGCCGGCACCGAGGAACAGGCGGCGGCGCGTGCCGGCGGCCATGCTGCCCTGGCGCGCGGCCCACGTGACGCCCGCCGTGACGATCACGGCCCAGGCGCTCATGCCGACCACGAACCCGACCTGTCCGCCGAGGCCCAGGGTGAGCACGAGGCCGACGCTCGCCGCGGCCCAGCCCGTGAGGTAGAGGCGGACCCAGCGCCAGCCCCGGGTCCGCGTCGAGGCGGCGAGCCGGGCGGCGTGCGCGAGGGCGGAGGAGGCCTCGGCCGGGCTGGGGGCGGGACGGGTGGTCGCGTCGTCGGTGTTCATGGATGCCATCGAAGCATCTACTTTCCAACATGGCAAGTAAATGTCGTGGGGAGATGTGCCGATGGTCGGGCGTCACCGGTCCAGGGCACACTGTTCTCGGCCGGATGCGCTCGCGGGTGCATCGGCTCCGCCGTCCCGCCCGCGCCACCCGAGGAGCACCCATGTCCGACGCCCTGGCCGCGCTCGCTGCCGCCGTCGCGGCGGCACCGTCGAGCGCCCCGCTGCGCGTGCACTACGCGAGCCTCCTGCTCGCCGCCGGGCGCCCCGTCGAGGCGCTCGAGCAGGCGAGCACCGCGCTGCGGATCGACCCCGCCGACGGCGAGGCGCTGCGCCTCGTCCAGGACTCGGCCGTCGCCGCGGCGACGGCTTCCCGGCCGGCGACCGGTACCGGAGCACCGGGCGGCGAGGCCGACCCGGCGGGACGTCCCACACCCGGCGGCCCGGCGACGCACCCCGCGGGCGGTCCCCCCGCCGTGCCTCACGGCACCTCCTTGCACGCGCCGACCTCCGCCCCGGGGGGCCTCGACGACGGGATCATCACGGGCGTCCCGTCCGACGTGACCGTCCCGCGAGCGCCCGGCGCGCGGACGCCCGGCGACCCGGCCACCGGGGTCCCCGCCGCACCGGCCGACCCCGGGTCCCCGACGACACCCACGGCGCCGTCGGGCATCGACTGGGACCGGCTGGAGCACGAGGTGGGCATCCACGTCCCGGCGCCGTTCGTCGAGACCTCACCGGGGCAGGGGCCGACCGTCCCGCCCGCCGGGCCGGGCACCCCACCCCGCGAGGACGCCGCCACGGCCCCGCCCGCACCGGGTGACCGGCCGTTCCTCGTCCCCGCGCGCGACGACGCCCCCGACGACGGGTCCGGGCTGCTCGAGGTCTCGCGCGAGACGGTGACGCTCGCGGACGTCGGCGGCCTGGAGCCGGTGAAGCAGCGCATCCGCGAGGCGTTCCTGGAGCCGATGCGCAACCAGGCCATCGCCAAGGCGTTCGGCAAGTCGCTGCGCGGCGGGCTCCTGCTCTACGGCCCGCCCGGGACCGGCAAGACGTACATGGCGCGGGCCGTCGCGGGCGAGCTCGGCGCGCGCTTCCTCACGGTGACGCTCGCGGACATCCTCGACAAGTACATCGGGGAGAGCGAGCAGAACCTGCACGCCCTGTTCCAGCGGGCGCGCCAGCTCGCCCCCGCGGTGCTGTTCCTCGACGAGGTCGACGCGATCGGCGGCAAGCGCGCGCAGTACTCCGGGTCCTCGGGCATGCGGACCGTGGTCAACCAGCTCCTGCAGGAGATGGACGGCATCGGCTCCGACAACGACGGGCTGTTCGTCCTCGGCGCCACGAACCACCCGTGGGACGTCGACACGGCGCTCCTGCGCCCGGGTCGGTTCGACCGCGTCGTGCTCGTGCTGCCCCCCGACGAGCCCGCGCGCGAGGCGATCCTGCGCCACCACCTCGCCGGCCGCCCGGTCGCGGGGATCGACCTGCGCGCGATCGTCGCGCGGACCGACGGCTTCTCGGGCGCCGACCTCGAGCACCTCGCCGCGACGGCCGCGGAGAAGGCGATGATGGACTCCATCGCGACCGGGCAGGTGCGCCCGATCACCATGGCCGACCTGCACGCCGCGCTCGCCGACGTCCGGCCGTCGACGACGGCGTGGCTCCAGTCCGCACGCAACGTCGTCACGTTCGCGAACAACGACGGCCGCTACGACGACCTCGCCGCGTACCTGCGTGCGCGGCGCATGCTCTGAGGACGCCGTGAGCACCACGACCGACCCGCGCGCCGTCGTCTCGCGCGTGGAGATGCTCGTCCAGATGGGGCGCCCCGAGCGTGCGCTCGACGAGATCGACGACGCGCTCGCGAGCGTGCCCGACGACCCGCGGCTGCTCGTCGCCGCCGCCTGGGTACGGCTGCGCCTCCAGCGGTCCGCCGAGGCGGTCCCGCTGCTGGAGCAGGTCGTCGGGGCCCAGCCCGCGGCCGACGGCGCCCTGCACCTCCTGTCGATCGCGCGCCAGAACACGGGCGACGTCCCGGGCGCGCGGGACGCCGCGGCGCGGGCGCTCGAGCTCGACCCCGACGACGCGCGGTACCACCTCCAGCTCGCCGACACCCACCTGTCGGGCAGGGTCCGCGGGGCGGACCGGACGCTGGCGCGCGAGCGGATCGCCTCGGCGCTCGAGCTCGCGCCCGAGGACCCGGGCCGCCTCGCCCAGGCCGCGCGGCTGTGGTCGCGCCTCGGGGACGACGACCGGGCGCGTGCGCTCGTGCGCCAGGGGCTCGCCGTCGCGCCGGAGCACGAGGACCTGCTCTACCTCGACGCCGCGCTCGCGCTCGACGCGGGCCGCAGCGCGAAGGGGTACAGCGGGGTCCTCGCGACGAACCCCGAGCACGCCGAGGCCGGCTACCTGCTGCACCTCGGCGTGTGGCAGCAGGTGCTGCGCCTCGTCGAGATGCCGGTGCTGCTGATCGGGGCGGTCGCCCTGGTCGTCACGTTCTCGATGGGCGACGCCTACGTCGGCTCGGTGCCGGTGTGGGGGATCGTCGTCCTGCTGTGGACGTTCGTCACGGCCGTGCGCGTCCTGCCGGTCCTGCTCCAGGTGCCGCGCGGCCTGCTGCGGCGCACGCTGCGCCAGACGCCGTTGCGCGGCGGGACGGTCGTCGCGGTCGCGCTCGGCTGGGCCGGGGTCGTCGCCGGGCTGGCGCTGCTCTACGTCGTGCGGGACGCCGTCGCGGTGCGCTGGGTCCTGGTGGTCCTGGGCGTCGTGCTCGTCGTCGCGTGCGTGACGTCCGCGACCCTGCACGCGGCGATGCTCGTGCAGGGGCGCGACCTGGGGTACCTCCCGCCCGGCGCGACGGGGGCCGCGCGGATCGCCGCCCTGCGAGGAGCTCTGCGCGGTGCCGCGACGCGGCGCACGGTCGTCCTGGGGATCGTCGCGACCGTGGTCGCGGCGATCGGACCGGGGGCGCTCGCGCGCGAGGACGCCCGGTCGGTCGCGGCGCTCGCCGCGGTGGCCTTCGTGCTCCCGACGGTGGTCGGGCTGTGGGTCGCGTGGCGGATCGCGGCGCGGCAGCGTGCGGCGTCCGACGACCGCCGGCCGGTGGGCACGGGGGCGGCGGTGCGCGCGGGCCTGGGCGGCGCGGTCCTCGTCGTCACGACGGCGCTCCTCGTCCTCGCAGGCGGTGCGGCGCTCGCCGCGCTCCCCGTCGCCCCGAACGAGCACGACGCCGACGGGCGCTACGTCCAGGAGCCGAAGGCGCCGCGCGACCCGGACTCGGACGTGCAGGAGTGCACGGGGCGGCCCGTCACGCGCCTCGCCTGCATCCAGGAGAACAACCGCATCCGGCAGGAGGAGATGCTCGACCGGATGGAGGACATGGACGTCCCGAGCATCGACGTCCCGACGTTCGACGTCCCGACGTTCGACGTGCCGGACCTGTCGGACCTGCCGACCCTCCCCGACGTCCAGGTGCCCGACGCCCCGGTCCAGCCGACCCCCTGACCAGGCGGCACCCGCCCGCGGACCCAGGTCGGGCCCCTGGTCACCCGTCGCCGGCGGACCTCCGGGCGGCGGAGCGCTTGGCGACGAACGACTCGATCCCGTCGAGGAGGATGTCGAGCCCGAACCCGATGTCGCTCTCCCAGTCGTCGGGCCGGGGCGTGCTGGGCGTCCACGCGGCGAGCGCCCCGGTGAGCGCGGGATACGTCTGCGGGTCGGCGAGCCGGGTGAGGACGAGCTCGTAGTCGGCGTACGGGTTCGCCGCGGCGATCGCGCCCTCGTCGAGGTCCGCCTCGGGGGTGTCGGAGGGGAGGCCCTGTGCCGCGCGGACGGCCTCGGCCGCCGCGCGCCGGGTCTCGACCTGGACGCGGCCCTCGCCGAGCACGTGCTGCGCGAGGAGGCCCACGATCTGCAGCTTCTCGTCCACGGTGAGGTCGAGCGGCGCGAGGATCGCGAACGCGCGGTCGATCCACCGCAGGCGATGGGGGCCGACCTGCGCCGTCGTCAGCGGGAGGTCGAGGTACCACGGCCGGGCGAGGACGCCCTGGATCTGCGCACGCGTCCAGGCGGCGAGCCCGGCGCGCCAGTCGGCCTCGTCGTGCGCCGGCATCTCGAGCACGTCCGCGGCGGCGTCGGCCATGAGGGCCAGCAGCTCGTCCTTGCTCTCGACGTAGCGGTAGAGCGCCATGGACGAGTACCCGAGCGACTCGGCGACGCGCGCCATGGAGACCGCGGGCAGGCCCTCGGCGTCGGCGAGGTCGACGGCGGCGCGCACCACCTGCTCGATGCTCAGCGCGGGCTTGGGGCCGCGGCGCGGGGGAGTGCCGCGTCCCCACAGCCGCGCGACCACGGGCGGCAGCGCGGTCTCCTCGGCGGCTCCGGCGGTGCTCCGGGCGTCGGTGGGGTCGGTCGGGGTCATCTGGTCATCCTCCCGCGGGCCTTGACCGCTCGCGAAACCGTGTCTACCGTACACAGAACAGTCGATCACATAAACAGTTTCATCTCAACGCTGTTCTCATCGTCTCCGGGAGGCCCCATGTCCGCACCCGACGTGCTCGTGCGCGCAACGGGCCTGCGCAAGAGCTACGGCTCCGCGCGGCGGCCCGTGCGCGTGCTCGACGGTGTCGACCTCACGCTGCACCGCGGCGAGGTCCTCGCCCTCCTCGGCCCCAACGGGGCCGGGAAGACCACGACCGTCCGCATCCTCGCCACGCTCCTGCGTCCCGACGGCGGCACGGCGACCGTCGCGGGCCACGACGTGGTGCGCGACGCCGCACGCGTGCGCGAGGTCGTCAGCCTCACCGGCCAGTACGCGGCCGTCGACGAGAAGCAGTCGGGGCGCGAGAACCTCGCGATGATGGGCCGCCTCGCGCACCTGCCCCGCCGGGCCGCGCGTGCGCGCGTCGACGCCCTGCTGGACGCGTTCGACCTCGCCGCCGCCGCCGACCGCCGGGTCGGCACCTACTCCGGCGGCATGCGGCGCCGGCTCGACCTCGCGGCCGGGCTCCTCACCCGCCCGCAGGTCATGTTCCTCGACGAGCCGACGACGGGCCTCGACCCGCGCAGCCGCCAGACGATGTGGGACGTGATCCGCGGCGTCGTCGCCGACGGCACGAGCCTCTTCCTCACGACGCAGTACCTCGAGGAGGCGGACCAGCTCGCCGACCGCGTCGCGCTGATCGACGACGGCCGCGTCGTCGCGGAGGGCTCCCCGGCCGACCTCAAGCGCCGCGTCGGCGACGCGAGCGTCGAGCTCACCTTCGCGTCGCCCGAGGACTCGGCACGGGTCGGGGCCGCCCTCGCCGGGATGACCTCGGCGCCCACCGGAAGCACCTCCGGACGCACTACCGCCCCCGGTCCCGACCACGCGGACCGTGGCCGCACGACGACGCTCCGCGTCCCGACCGACGGGTCGGTCGAGCACGTGCGCGACGTCCTCGCCGCGGTGGCCGCGACCGGCGTCGAGCCGCTGCGCTGGGAGGTACGCGAGCCGACGCTCGACGACGTGTTCCTCACGCTCACCGGCCACGCCGCCCGCACACGGGACCGCGGCGCCGAGCCCGTCCCCGCCGACCACGAGGAGGCCGCAGCATGACCACGCAGACCGCCGCTGCGTCGTCGGGCACGACGACGGCACGGCTCCCCGCGCCGGAGCCCCGGCCGGGCCGGCACGTGCTCGCCGACGCGGGCACGATGATCGCCCGGTCGCTGCGGCTCGTGCGCCGCGAGCCGGACGAGCTGATCCTCGCGCTCGTGCTGCCCGTGATGCTCATGATCCTGTTCGTGTACGTGTTCGGCGGCGCGATGGCGGTCGGCACGGACTACGTCACGTACGCGACACCGGGGATCATCCTGCTCTGCGCGGGCTACGGGGCGTCGAACACGGCGATCGCCGTCGAGCAGGACATGTCCGGCGGCATCATGGACCGCTTCCGGTCGATGCCTGTCGCGAGCTGGACGGTGCTCGTGGGTCACGTCGTGGCGAGCGTCGTGAAGAACCTCGTGACGACGGCCGTCGTGCTGGGCGTCGCGTTCCTCATCGGGTTCCGGCCCGACGCGAACGCGCTCGAGTGGCTCGGCGCCGTCGGGGTCGTCGCCGCGTACGTGCTCGCGATCACGAGCGTCGCCGCCTTCGTGGGCGTGCTCGTGCGCTCGCCCGCCGCGGCCGGGGGGTTCAGCTTCTTCATGCTGTTCCTGCCCTACGTGTCGAGCGCGTTCGTGCCGCCGGGAACCATGCCGTCGTGGCTGCGCGGCTTCGCGGAGCACCAGCCCGTCACGCCGGTGATCGAGACGATCCGCGGTCTTCTCGTCGGCACGGGCTCGACGGGTGCGCCGGTGACGGACCTGGGCGCGACGGCGGCCCTCGCGCTCGCGTGGTGCGCGGGGCTGGTGCTGGTGTTCCTCGGCGGCGCGGCGTGGGTGTTCGCCCGGCGGCGTCGTGGATAGGTCGACGAGAGACGGGAGAGTGGTCGGGATGATCGAGGTCAGGCGGGGCGACGAGCTCGGCGAAGGCTTCCGGAGGCGGGTCACGGAGGTGCTCGTGCAGGGGTTCGCGGAGGACTTCGCGTACTTCTCGAAGGACCCGCGCGTGCTGGCGGACGCGTTCGAGCACATGGTGCTCCTCGACCGGTTCTACGTCGCGCTCGTGGACGGCGAGCCCGCCGCGGTCGCCTCGGTGACGGAGGGCTCCCAGGAGTGCTTCGCGCCGGAGCGGCGCCCGTTCCAGGCCGCGCTCGGCCGGGTCCACGGCGCGATCAGCCACCGGATCGTCCGGAGCCAGTTCCTCGGCGCGTACGACGGCGCCCGGCCGGGCCTCGCGGAGGTCGGGTTCGTCACGACCGCGCCCGAGCACCAGGGGCAGGGTGTGGGCACCGCGCTGATGCGCCGACTCATGGAACTGCCGTACGACGAGCTCGTGCTGCGCGACATCAAGGACACGAACGCCCCGGCGCTCGGGCTCTACCGCAAGCTCGGGTTCACGGAGACCGGGCGCCGCCCGGTGCGCTTCGCCGGACGGGCGGGGTTCTCGGCGTACGTCACCATGAGCCGCACCCGGGATGTCGCGACATGACCACGGCCGGGTGCTGTGCCCGTCGGTCGGCCTACCCGGCGCGAGGCGGCGCCGGGGTGCTCGCCGGGCGCCGTGGTGGGTAGCGCATGCGTCGGCCCGCGGTGCCCGCGGCGCGCCGCCCGGCGAGCGGGACGACGGCCTGGACGGCCAGGCTGGACACCAGCGCGATCGAGAACGCCGCGGCGACGCCGACCCGGTCCACGAGGAGCGCGACGAGGAGGCAGAACACCGCGAACCCGGTGAGCCCGGCGAGCAAGCCGCGCAGCAGGCGGACGGTCTCGGCCGACCCGCGCTGCGCGAGCGCGAAGGCAGCGACCACGCTCGACGCGATCGGGAACGGCGCCAGCACGCCCGTCATCGCCGGTCCGAGCGCACCCGACGCGGTGGTGACGGCGAGGACGAGCGCCGCCGTCGCCGCGGCACGGGCGGGAAGGTCCCACCAGGGCGACGGGTCGGTCGACGGCGGAGGACCCGGCGCGTCGGGCGGCATGACCCGGGACGCGCCCCAGAACGTCGCGAGCGCTACCACGAACGCGATCCCCGCGGGCAGCGTCAGCCGGGTGAGGGCGACGTCCGCCGCGAGGCACGCGGCCCAGGACGCCGCGAGCGCACCGACCCATCCGGTTCGGCGTGAGCACCACGCGAACACCACCGCGAACAGGGCGAGCGACGTGAGGCCGAGCAGCGCGGACGACGCCGCGGCGGCGCCGAACGCGGTGCCGTGGTCGAGGGTGGTGATGAGCAGGATCGGCCCGGCCACGACGGGCAGCCCGACGAGCACCCCCGTGAGCCGGGCTCCCCAGCGCCGCCCGACGAGCGTGGACGCGACCACCAGGGCGGGCGCCAGCGCGAGCTTGAGGAGCAGCGTCACGCGGTCACGGTAGCCCGTGCCGGTCCGGTGGCTCGCGTCGGGTCCGCGCCGTGCGATCGACCCGGGCCCGCGGTCGGCGCGCACGAAGAAGGGCGGCGGTCCCGGAGTCCTGTCCTCCGGGACCGCCGCCCGCGAGGGCGGCACCGTCGACGTGAAGCCGCCCCCGAGCCGAGGGCCGGGCGGTGAGGAGGGGCCGCCCGGCCGTGTGCGACGGTCGGTCAGACCGCCGCGAGCCGACGACGCAGACCGAGCCCGACGCCCGCGACGCCCGCGAGCACGGACCCGCCGACGAGAGCCGACATGCCGAGCGACACCCGTCCGACGGGGCTGTTCTCGACGCTGTCCTTGAGCTCCGTCGTGCCGTCGGAGAGGGTCACCGAACCGTCGGAGAGCGTGGCCGCGCCCTCCGCGATGCGGGTGCTGCCGTCGTGCAGGTCCGACGCGCCGTCGGCGAGCGTCGTCGTGCCGGTGTGCAGCGTCGTCGACCCCTCGGCGAGGGCGGCGCTGCCCGCCGCGAGGGTCGTCGCGCCGGTCGAGAGCGTCGTCAGCCCGTTCTGGAGCCGCAGCGTCCCGTCCTCGAGGCGCGTGGTGCCCGCGAACAGGTCGCCCGCGCCCGTGCGCAGCCGCACCGTCCCCGCCGAGAGGTCCGAGGCCCCGGTGGCGGCCCGGGCGGTCCCGGCCTGGAGCTCCGCGGCGCCGGCCGCGAGCTGCGCCGTGCCCGCCCGGAGGTCGTCGGCCCCGGCAGCGGCCCGGGTGGTCCCGGCGTGCAGCTCGGCAGCGCCCCGCGCGAGGGTCGAGGTCCCGGCGGCGAGCTCCGACGTCTTGGCGGCGATCGTGGCGTTGCCGTCGCGGACCGTGCCCGCACCGGCCGACGCGCTGAGCGTGCCCTGGGCGACGCTCGCGGTGCCCGTGGCGACCGCGGCCGCTCCCGTGCTCAGCGTGCTCGCCCCCGACTCGAGGTCGGTGGCGCCCGTCGCGAGCCGTCCGAGACCGCCCGTGAGCTCCGAGGCGCCGGACGCGAGGTCCTGCGAGCCTGCGGCCAGCGTGCCCGCGCCCCCCGCGACCTGCTCGGCACCCGCCGAGAGCGCCGACGCGCCGTCGCGCGCGGACGCGGCCCCGTCGGCGGCGGCACGGGCACCGGTCGCGACCGCGCCGAGACCGTCGCGCAGGGCGACGGCACCGGCCGCGGCCCCCTGCTCACCGGCGAGGCCCGCGCTGAGCCCGTGGAGCCCGTCGGCGAGCGCACGGGAACCGTCGTCCGCACGCGCGGCGCCCGCGGAGAGCTGCGCGGCTCCCTGCGCGAGGCCCTCGAGCTGCGCCTTGAGCACCGGGTCGGTCGTGGTGGCCGCGAGCCCGGCGAGACCGGTGGCGAGGTTCGAGGCGCCCTGGCGCACCTCGCCGGTCCCCTCGGTGAGGGTGGCGGCGCCCTGGGACAGGGAGGCAGCGCCGTCACGGACCGTGACGAGGCCCGAGGCGAGGCGGTCCGAGGCGTCGCGCAACGACGCCGTGCCGTCGGCGACCGCCGAGGTCCCCCCGGCGACCTGCGCGGTGCCGGCGGCCAGGGTCCTGGCGCCCGTGGCCACGTCCTGGGAGCCCGTGGCGAGCGTCCCGGCACCGGCCTTGAGCCGTTCCGCACCGGCGGAGAGCCCGCTCGCCCCGGCGGTGGCGTCGGAGACGCCGGTGGAGAGCCGGGCGGCCCCGGCCGACAACGAGCCGGCACCCGCCGACACCTGACCGGCCCCGGCGGCGGCCGCCTCGGCGCCGGTGGCGAGCCGGGACACGCCGTCGGCGAGGTCGCGGGCCCCGGTGTAGAGGGTCTGGGCGCCCGCCGAGATCTGGGCGGCGCCGCTCGCGGCGTCGGCGTTGCCGGCGGCGAGCCGGGTGGCTCCGGCGTCGAGGTCGCGGTTCCCCGTGGCGAGGCGCGCGGCGCCGTCGGCGGCGTCGGCGTTCCCGGCGGCGAGCCGGGTGGCTCCGGCGTCGAGGTCGCGGTTCCCCGTGGCGAGGCGTGCGGCGCCGCTGGCGGCGTCGCCCGTGCCCGCGGCGAGCCGGGCCGTGCCGGCGTTCAGCTCGTCCGCGCCGGCGGCGAGCTCGGTCGCTCCGTCGAGCGCGGTGGTGCCGCCCGTGGCGAGCTGGGTCGCGCCGTCGGACACCTTCGTCGCCCCGGCCGCGAGCTCGCCCGCACCGTCCTCCAGGTCGCCGGCCCCGTCGGCGAGGCGCTGCGCGCCGGCCTGGGCCTCGGAGGTGCCGTCGGCGAGCGTCGCGGCGCCGTCGGAGAGCTGCGCGGCGCCGTCGTCGAGGCGGGTCGCGCCGTCGGCGACCTTGCCGTTGTACACGAGCAGGAACGCGATCAGGCCGGCCACCGCGAGGGCGAGCACGGCGAGCGCGACGGACGTGAGGACCGTGTGGGTGCGCGACGGTCGGGGGGAGGCGTGCTGCGTCATCGGTCGTCCTTCCTCGCGCCCGGCGTCGTCGCGGGGCGGTCGGCAAGAGGGGAGAGGAGCGGGCGCCCGTCGCGGGGAGAGCGGCGGGACCACGCCCGCCGACGTTGGCGGGACGTGGAGTAGCAGGTAAATCCCGAAAGACGCTAGCAACCGCCGGGACAGGGGGGACAGCGAGTACTAGGTACTTTCGCCGTCACAATTCGGTCACGGGGCCGAAGTATCAGGTACTCCGGTCCGGAACCGGTCGCCCGGAGCAACGGGCGCCGTGCTCGGGCCGTCGTCGGCTCTCGCGGGCGGCCGCGCAGTGTTCACCCGACGGCCACCCGACGGCCCGGGTCCGGTCGCCGTCCCGCCACCGCGGGCCACCACCCTCTGCTCGACCCTCGTCGAAGGAGAGACATGTCAGCCATCCCTGAGCGGGCACCCGAGCAGGCCACGACGCGCACGTCCGCGCGCACCCCCGCCCGTCGCTCGCGCCTCGCCGCGCTCGTCGCCACGGGCGCGACGCTCACCCTCGGCCTCGGCGCGCTCCCCGCGCTGGCCGCGGTTCCCGCGCACCCGTCGTCGGGCCCGACGGCGCCGCTCGCCCGCGCGACGGCAGGCGCGTGGACGCCGCCCGCCGCGGACGAGACGTTCCACCGCCTCGCCACGTACCCGGTCTTCGAGAACCGCCCGGCCGGCGAGGACGCCGCCGCCGAGACGGTCGCCGAGATCTCGGCGGTGAGCGAGGACGGGCGCACGGTCGTCCACACGGACGCGCTCGCGCGCCGCATCGGCTTCCTCGACATCACGGACCCGGGCGCAACGAAGGGCCTGGGCACGCTGAGCCTCGCCGAGCTCGGCTCGGAGCACGACGAGCCGACGTCGGTCGCGATCGTCGGCGGGTACGTGCTCGTCGTCGTGGACACCTCGGTGAGCTTCACCGAGCCGAGCGGACGCCTCGACGTCGTCGACCTCGCGACGCGCGAGCGCGTGCGGTCGCTCGACCTCGGGGGCCAGCCCGACTCGATCGCCGTCACGCCCGACGGCACGCACGCCGTCGTCGCGATCGAGAACCAGCGCGACGAGGAGGCCACGCCCGAGGGTGGCGACGAGGGCGACCTCCCGCAGCTTCCCGGCGGCTTCCTCCAGGTCCTCGACCTGCCGGGCGACGACCCGGCCGCCTGGTCGACCCGCGCCGTCTCCTTCCTCGACGAGGCGGGCGCGCCGCTGCCCGTCGTCGAGGCGGCCGGGCTCGACACCCCGCAGGACCCCGAGCCCGAGTACGTCGCCGTCAACCCGGCGGGGACGAAGGTCGCGGTGACGCTCCAGGAGAACAACGGCGTCGCCGTCGTCGACATCGCCACGGGCGAGGTCGAGACCGTCTTCTCCGCGGGCGCCGTCGGTGTGTCCGGGATCGACGTGAAGAAGGACGGCGTGATCGACCAGACCGGGTCGATCCCCACCACCGCGCGCGAGCCCGACGCGATCGGCTGGCTCGACGACGCGCACGTCGCGACCGCGAACGAGGGCGACTGGAAGGGTGGGTCGCGCGGCTGGTCGGTCTTCGACGCCGCGTCGGGCGAGGTCGTGTGGGACGCAGGCGCGGAGGTCGAGCGCCTCGCCGTCCGCGTCGGCCTGCACACGGAGGACCGCGCGGCCAAGAAGGGCGTCGAGCCCGAGGGCCTGACGGTCGCGACGCTCGGCGGGACGCGCTACGCGTTCGTCGGCTCCGAGCGGTCCAACTTCGTGGCGGTGTACGACGTCTCCGACGCGACCGCGCCGTCGTTCGTCCAGGTGCTCGCGACGACCAACGGTCCCGAGGGCCTGCTCGTCGTGCCGGAGCGCGACCTGCTCGTCGTGTCGAGCGAGGAGGACGACGCCGGTGCGGGCGTGCGGTCGGCCGTCACCGTGTTCGGGCGCGGCGCGCAGTGGGCCGACGGCGCCGGGTCGCCGCAGTTCCCGAGCGTCGTCTCCGCGGACGCGACCGAGAGCACGCAGGCAGGCGCCCCGATCGGCTGGGGCGCGCTCGGCGCCCTGACCGCCGACCCGGCCGATCCCCAGCGCCTGTGGACGGCGACCGACGCCGCGTACTCCACGACGCAGCTCCTGTCGCTCGACGTGAGCGGCTACGGCGCGGGCGCCCCGGCCGTGATCGACCGGACCGTGACGCTCACGCGCGACGGCGCCCCGGTGGGCCTCGACGTCGAGGGCGTCGCCGCGCGTGCCGACGGCGGGTTCTGGCTCGGCGTCGAGGGTGCGAAGGGTGCGGAGAACGCGATCGTGCGCGTCGACGCCGCGGGCGCGGTCGTCGAGTCGGTCGCGCTGCCCGAGGCGGTCGCCGCGGGCCTCGGCAAGCAGGGCATCGAGGGCGTCGCGGTCGCTCCGGCCTCGACGGCCGACGGGGCTGCGGGCGGGTCCGCGGGCGAGCAGGTGTGGGTCGCGCTCCAGCGCGGGCTCACGACCGACGACGGCGGCACGGCGGGCACCGCGCGCCTCGGCCGCTACGACGTCGCGACGGGCACGTGGGACTGGTTCGCGTACCCGCTCGAGCAGACCACGACCGACGGCGACTGGATGGGCCTCAGCGAGGTGACCGTCGTCGACCACGACACCCTCGCCGTGATCGAGCGCGACAAGCTCAACGGCCCCGCCGCCGCGGTGAAGCGGGTCTACGCGGTCGACGTGCCGGACGTCGCCGTCGGGGCCGCGTCGACGACCCCGGTCGCGGTGACCAAGACGCTCGCGCACGACGTCCTGCCCGACCTGCGCGCCACGAACGGCTGGACGCAGGAGAAGCTCGAGGGCCTCACGGTCGCCGGCGACGGCACGGTCTGGGCGATCACCGACAACGACGGCCTCGCCGACGCCACGGGCGAGACGGTGCTCCTGAGCCTCGGCGCCGCGACCGACGTGTTCGACGGGCACCTCGACGGCGAGAACCCGGGCGGCCCGGGCGAGCCCGGCGAGACGCCCGGCGCGGGCGAGCAGCCGCCGTCGACGCCGCTGCACACGGTCGGCGCCGACGACCTGACCGACGCGAACCACGGCGGCGTCACGCTCTCCCCGGCGCGGGTCCGCGCGGGAGAGCAGGTCACCGCGACGGCCGAGGGCTTCGCGCCCGGCGAGTGGGTCTCCGCGACCCTCTTCTCGACGCCCGCCGGTCTCGGCATGTTCCGGGCCGACGCGTCGGGCACGCTCACCGCGACCGTGACGATCCCCGCCGACGTCGCGGTGGGCGAGCACCGCTTCGCGATCGTCGGTCAGGTGGACGGGCGCGTCCTGTGGACGGAGCTCGACGTGCTCGCCGCGGACGGCACGCCCAGCGGGTCGGACGGCGAGGAGCCGGGTCGGCCGGACGGGCTCGCCACGACGGGTGCGCACGTCGGTGCGCTCGTGGGCCTCGCGATCGTGCTGGTCGCGGGCGGTGTGACGATCGTCGTCGCCCGGCGCCGCATGCGCGGCCTCCCGGGCTGACGGTCGCGCACCACGCCGAACCCGGGGATGCCGACGGTCTCGAGCCCGAGACCGCCCACGACCCCGGGTTCGGCGCCGTGAGGCCCGCGCTCAGTCGCGGTCGTTGGGCATGAGGGCCCAGAGGATCAGGTAGGCGATGATCTGCGGGCCGGGGAGCAGGATCGAGACCGCGGCGACGATGCGCACGACGGTCGGGTCCCACCCGAACCGGCGGGCGATCCCCGCGCACACGCCCGCGATCATCCGGCCGTGGCGCGGCCGGGACAGCGTCGGCCTGAAAGTGGCTGCAGAGGCGTCAGAGGTGCTCATACCTCGACGGTAGGAGCATGCCCGGCGCGCCGGTATCGGGATGTCCCCCGAACCGACCCTGATCCTCGGGCGGCCGACCCTGACCCTGGCTCGGCTCCAGAGGGCCTGGCTCAGCTCCCGAGGGCCCGGCTCAGCTCCTGAGAGCGGCCTCGAACGCCGCCAGGGCGCGGGGCGACGCGAGCGCGAACGTCACGGCGGCGACGCCGTCGCCCGGGTCGACGCCCGGACGCGCTCCGGACCACCCGCGCACGGCCTCGACCGCGACCCGCGCGACGTCGTCGACGTCCCAGCCGTAGGCGCCCGCGCTGATCGCGGGGAAGGCGACGGTCGTCGCGCCGAGTCCGGCCGCGACGTCGAGCGAGCGCGTGAAGCACGACGCGAGCAGCGCGGGGTCGGTCTGGCCGCGGTGGCGGTTCGGCCCGACCGTGTGGACGACCCAGCGGGCGGGGAGGTCGTAGGCGCCGGTCGCGACGGCGTCGCCGACGGGCAGCCCGTCGGGGAGGGTCGTGCGACGGAGCCGCCGGCACTCCTCCAGGAGCCGCGGCCCGGCGGCGGCGTGGATGGCGCCGTCGACGCCCCCTCCGCCCAGCAGCGTCGAGTTCGCGGCGTTGACGATCGCGTCGACGGCGAGCGTCGTGATGTCGGCGATCCGGGCAGATATATCCACAGGTCCATCGTGCCCCCGCCCGACGCCGACCACGCCCTCACGCGCGCGAGCACGACCTGAGGGACGGAAAGGGCGTGAAAACGTCCTTCAGGTCGTTCTCGGCGGCGGGTCAGTCGCGCGAGACGACGACGCTCGCGCTGTGGCCGCCGAAGCCGAACGCGTTCACCAGCGCATGGCGGGCCGTGGTCTCGCCGGCCGTGCCTCGCACGACGTCGAGGTCGATCGCCGGGTCCAGCGCGTCGAGGTTGAGGGTGGGCGGCACGCGGCCGTCGCGCACGGCGAGCAGCGCGACGAGGATGCCCAGCGCACCGGAGGCGCCGAGCAGGTGGCCCGTCGCGCCCTTGGTGCTCGTCACGGGCGGGGGCGTGCCGAGCGCCGCGCGGAGGGCGTCCGACTCGTTGACGTCGCCCACCGGGGTCGACGTCGCGTGCGCGTGGACGAGGCCGACGTCGCCGGGGGAGAGGCCGGCGGAGCGCAGGGCCATCCCGATCGTCCGCGCCTGGTTCTCGGGGTCGCCGCCGACGATGTCGAACGCGTCCGAGGTCAGCGCGGAACCGGCGACGACGCCGTGCACCGTCGCGCCCCGAGCCCGCGCGTGCTCCTCGCTCTCCAGGACGAGGAGCGTCGCACCCTCGCCCATGACGAAGCCGTCGCGGTGCACGTCGAACGGGCGCGACGCGCGCTCGGGCTCGTCGTTGCGGGTCGACATGGCCCGCGCCGCGGCGAACGCCGCGAGGGAGAACGGTCGGACGCCGGCCTCCACGCCCCCGCACACGACGACGTCCGCCGACCCGGCGAGGATCATCTCGCGGCCCATCGTGATCGCCTCGGAACCCGCGGCGCACGCGCTGATCGGCGCCCGTGCACCGGCCTGGGCGCCGAGGTCGATGGAGAGCCACGCCGCGGGCCCGTTGGCCATGAGCATGGTCACCGTGTGCGGGGAGACGCGCCGGTGCCCCTGCTCGTCGAGCACGCGGGACTGGTCGAGCGTCGTCGCGATCCCGCCGTTCGCCGACCCGACCACGACCGCGAGGCGCGTCGGGTCGACGTCGGGCGACCCCGCCGACGACCAGGCCTCGCGGCCGGCGACGAGCGTGAGCTGCTCGGCCCGGTCGGTGCGCCGGGCCTCGCGGACCGTGAGGCCCTCCGCGAACGCGTCGTCCACCCGAGCCGCGATGCGCACGGGAAGGTCGGCCGCCCAGTCCTCCTTGATGGTGTCCACACCGGTCGCGCCGAGGAGCAGCGCCTCCCAGGTGTCAGGGGCGGTGAGCCCGACCGGGGTCACCGCCCCGTAACCGGTGACGACGGCGCGTGTCATGGTGTCCCCCTACTGCGGGCGTCGCCTCGTCGGACGACGGAAGTGGTCGATGACCCCCATCTCAAGACATCCGTATGGGGTTTGTCTTGTCCGACAGTGTGACGGTGCGCACGCTGTCACTCACTGGGAGTGCAGCGAGGGGCCGGTCGTCGGGGGACGACGACGCCCGCGGGCCACGGACGGGCGCACGGGGGTGTGCGGTGCGACCCGGCGGCGGATCACACGAACAGGCGGGACAGGAGCAGGGCCGTCGGGACCGAGACGATCGCCATGACGAGCGTCGGCAGGATGAACGAGTGGTTCACGACGTACCGGCCGATGCGCGTCGACCCCGTCTGGTCGATCTCCACCGCGGCGAGCTGCGACCCGTTCGCCGGGAGCGTCATGACGCCGCCCATCGCGGGCAGGTAGGCGGCGAGCGTCGCCGTCGGCAGCCCGAGGCTCATGCCCAGCGGGATCATCGTGTTGACCGCCGCGGACTGGCTCGTCGTGGCCGCAGCGACGAGGAACAGGCCGATCGCGAGGAACCACGGCGCCGACTGCGCGGCGTCCGTGAGCCCGCCGATCACCGTGTCCTCGTTCGCGAAGATGAAGGTGTTGGCGAGCCACGCGATGCCCAGCAGGGCGATGATCGCGGTGAGCCCGGACTTGATGAGCGGGGCGTCGAGCACCTCGGTCGGCTTCACGCGGCCCACGAGCATGACGACGAGCGCGACCGCCAGCATCACCATGGTGAGGAGCGTCGTCAGCGACAGCTTCACCGTCTCCCCGTCCACGGTCCACGACGGCAGGAGGTCGTCGAACGCGCCGAGCAGGACGACGAGCAGGACGCCGAGGAAGAACACGCCTGCCGCCCGCTTGGCGCGCGGCTGGACGGTCTTCACCTCGCCGGTCGTCGACGTCGGCGGCTTCACCCGGCCCTCGGCCAGGCGGCGCTGGTACTCCGGGTCCTTGTCGAGGTCGTGGCCCACCCGGGACTGCACGACCGCGGCGACGATCGTGCCGAGCAGCACCGCCGGGAGGGTGATGACGAGGATCTCGCCGAGGGACAGGGCGTCGTCCCGGTTGCCCGTCAGCCCGACGAACGCCGCCATCGCTGCTGCCACCGGGCTCGCCGCGAGCGCGAACCCGGACACCGCGACGGACGTCGCGAGCGGGCGTTCCGGCCGGATCCCCCGCTCGTAGGACACCTCGTAGATCACGGGCAGCAGCGGGAAGATGATGTTCCCCGTGCCGGAGCCGGCGCAGAACACGAACGTCATGAGCGGGGCGAGGAAGTTCACCATGCTCGGGCGCGAGCGGATCACCTTCTCCGCCAGGACGACGAGATAGTCGATGCCGCCTGCCGACTGCATCGCGGAGGCCGCCGTGATGACGGCCAGGATGACGAGGATCGCCTCCCACGGGATGTCGCCCGGCTGCTCCCGGAAGACGAAGACGAGGACGACGACGCCGACCGCGCCCCACAGACCGAGGCCGACTCCGCCCATCCGGACGCCCAGGTAGATCGCTGCGACGACGACGAGCGCCTCCAGCACGAGGACGAGAGTGTCCACGGCGGTCCCTTCCCCTGCTCTCGTGGGCCCGACGGCCCCGTGGTCCGCGCCGGGCGCTCCGCCGCGGCGGGCGGGCTCAGCCCTGCGCGAGCGCCTGGAGCAGGAGCGCCTGCGCGAGCGCCATGTGCTCGATCTCGCTCGGGTCGACGGACTCGTCCGGCCCGTGGATCGCCGCGTGCTGCGCGTCCTGCGGGCCGACGAGCACGAAGTCCGCCTGCGGCGCGACCGACCGCAGCGTGTCGAGGAGCGGGATGGACCCGCCCGACCCGACCGTCTCGACCGGGCGGCCGTACGACGTCGCGAGGGCCTCGCGCATGAGGCCGAACGCGCGCCCGTCGGTCGGCTGCGAGAACGGCGGGGACTTCTTGTCCTCCGTGACCGTCACCCGCGCGTTCCCGGGGACGTGGGCCTTGAGGTGGGCGATCAGCGCGTCCATGGCGTCCTGCGGGTCCTGGCCCGGCGGGATGCGCATCGCGACGACGGCCTTGGCGCGCGGCTGGAGCACGTTCGACGCCTCGGCCGTGCTCGTGACGTCCATGCCGAGGACGCTCACGGTCGGCCGCGCCCACAGCCGGGACGCGATCCGGCCCGTCCCCACGAGGTCGACGCCGTCGAGCACCCCGGCGTTCGAGCGCAGCATCTCCTCGGTGTAGTCGGCGCCCTCCCACTCGCCCGACGCGACCCCCTCGACCGCGCACGCGCCGTCGTCGTCCACGAGCGTGGCGAGCGCCCGGACCAGCGCCATGAGCGCGTCGGGTGCCGCGCCGCCGAACAGGCCGGAGTGGACGGGCGCCGCCAGGGTCTCGACCTCGATGACCGCCTTCACGTGCCCGCGCAGGCCGACGCTGAGCACCGGTTCCCCGACGACGAGGTTCCCCATGTCCGCGACGACCATGACGTCGGCCTGGAAGTCGGCCGGGTGCGCCTCCACGTGCGCCTCCAGGTGCGAGACCGTCTCCTCCTCACCCTCGACCACGAGCCGGACCCCGACCGGCGGCTTCCCGTCGAACGCGGCGAGCGTCGCGAGATGGATCGCCACGCCGCCCTTGTCGTCCGCCGCGCCGCGGCCGTGCAGCCGCCCGTCGACCCACGTCGGCTGCCACGGGTCGGTCGCCCACTGCTGCGACGCCGGCACGGGCTGGACGTCGTAGTGCGCGTACAGCAGCACGGTGGGCCTGCCGGGCGGTGCCGGGATGTCCGCCGTCACCGCGGGGTAGCCGCCGTCCACCGGCGTCACGCGCGCCTCGACGCCGTAGCGGCCGAACGCGTCCACGACCCGCTGCGCGGCCGCGTGCACCGGCTCCGACGGGAAGCCGGGGAACGCGCACGACGGGATCGCGACGAGCGCCTCCAGCTCGGCGAGCACCTCCGGCATCAGCCCCGCGACCTTCGGTCGCAGCGCGGAGTCGTCGAGGTGGACGGGCGGGGTGGTCGAGGCCGCGCCCGGGGCGCCGTCGCCGGTCAGGTCGGTCATGATCCAGACGGTAGACCTGACCAGGGGCGACGGCACGGTGAACGGGGCGCGGGTACGGTCGCCCGGGAGGTGGTGCACGTGCCGGACCCACGCGGTGCCGCCCGGTCGCTCGCCGGGGCCGTGGCCGTCGTCGTGCTGCTCGGGGCGTGCGCGACGGCACCCGACGGCGGGCCGGAGACGCGACCGGCGACGGGTCCGGTGCCCGGGCCCTCTGCACCGGCGCTCCCGCCGGTGGACGGGACGCTGGACTACCAGCTCGGAGGGCCCTCCGAGACGGTCGATACCGGCTCCGGCCCGGTCACGCCGGACGTCGTCGTGCGCGACGCAGGCGCCGCGCCGCTGCCGGGCGCGTACTCGGTCTGCTACGTGAACGGGTTCCAGACCCAGCCCGACGCCGCCGCCCTGTGGGCCGACCACGAGGACCTGCTGCTCCACGACGCCGCCGGAGAGCCCGTCGTCGACCCCGACTGGCCGGACGAGCACGTCCTCGACCCGTCCACCGCCGTGCAGCGCGAGGGGATCCTCGCGATCCTCGGCCCCGTGGTGTCGGGCTGCGCGGACGACGGGTTCGACGCCGTCGAGATCGACAACCTCGACACGTGGACACGGTTCGACGCGATCGACGAGGACGGCGCCCACGCGCTCGCGCGCACGTACGTCGGCCTCGCGCACGACGCCGGGCTCGCGGTCGCGCAGAAGAACGCGGCGGAGATCGCGGGGGTCGCGCGCGATGACCTCGGCTTCGACTTCGCCGTCACCGAGGAGTGCGCGGTCTTCGACGAGTGCTCCGCCTACACCGACGTCTACGGCGACCACGTGCTCCAGGTCGAGTACCCCGACGCTCTCGGCGCCGCGGGCCTCACCTTCGACGACGTCTGCGCCCGGGACGACCGCGCCCCGCTCACCGTCCTGCGCGACCGCGACCTCGTCACCCCCGACGACCCCGGCTACGTCTACGTGACGTGCTGACCACGATGGCGAGGAGTGTGGGCCAGCAGCGCCGAGTGCGAGCAGCAGCCGCGTGGTAGCGGTGGCCCCGGCACTCTGGTGCACTGTCCGGTGTGAGCGCACAGACTCCTGCCGGGGCGGCTCTCCGGGAACTCGTTCCAGAGCTGATGGCCGGGTACGACGACATCGTGTGGGAGTTCGACGACGAATCCGACGGCCTCTGCGTCGTCATGAGCCCGGTCGGAGCGCCTGAGCGTGTCGCGCGGGTGCTCGTCCACCGCGGCGAGGAGGTCTTCGCGCTGCAGTTCGGCTCCCACGTAGGAGTGACGTTCGAGTATGAGCCGGACGAGAAGCCGGACGAGCTCCGCGATCGGCTCGCCACCGCGGTTGCCACGGTCCGCGGACCCAGTCGCCTCGTCCTGACCTTTGCCGGCTCGACGCAGACACGGAGCGAGCTCGTGCTCGCACCCGATTCGCCCGACGAGCACAGCGACGGCGTCTGGATGGAGCGGCAGACCGCCGAGATTCTCTGGCGTGTGCGACGGCGCCGACTTCGGCGAGAGGTGCGTGACTTTCCCAGGCTCTAGCGTGCCCGCCGGTCTGCTCAGCGAGGCCACGCCAGCGATCGAGCCGTCACCAACCGTCGGGGGTGAGCAGCTTGCGGATCCGCTTCTCGCTCACCGGGCCGTCGGTGCCGAGCTGTTGCGCGAACAGCGACACGCGCAGTTCCTCGACCAGCCACCGGACCTCGGCCAGGTCCGCCGCGCGGACGGGGTCGGCCGGGCCCTGCGCGTAGGCGGCGCGGGCGCGCTGGTAGGCCTCCTCGACGTCGTGCACGCGCCACGCGAGCTCGGCGTCGCGGTGCGGGTTGCCCTGCGCCTTCTCCAGCCGGTATGACGCCGCGCGCAGGTAGCGCGTCAGGTGCGGCAGGCGGCGGGGCGGGGTCTGGGAGACGAAGCCGTCGTGGACCAGGTCCGCGGCCTGGTCGCGCAGGTCCGTGAGCGTGTTGAGCAGCGCGAGGCTGTTCGACGCGCGGATCTCCGCGTCGAGGTTCCGCGACGCCGTGAGCGCGGCGACGACGTGCCCGACCACCTGGTGCACGTGCTCCTCCAGGTGCGACCGGACGAACGTGCGCGCGGCCGCGTAGGCCTCGGCGTCGCGGATCGTCGCGGCGTCCGGCTGCTTCCCGTACGGCCCGCTGCCCCCGCTCGTCAGCGCGATCACCGCGGCGAGCTGCAGGTCGGCGACGAGCGCGTCCGTGTTCCGGTACGGGCTGGCCGCCAGCGTGAGCGACTGCGTCCCGTTCCACCGGCTCGTGATGCGCCCCGTCTGGAGCGCCGTCTCGGACAGCAGCAGACGCCGCACCCCCCGCGCGTGCTCGCGCGCCTGCGCATTCGGGTCGGCCAGCACGCGCAGCGCGACCGTGGGCTTCCCCTTCGCGTCCTGCTCCTCGACGACCGCGGGGTACCCCCGCACGACCACCCCACCCCCGAGGTCCGTCGACACCGTCGCCGGGAGTCGGCCGTCGCTCAGGTCGTCGGGCCAGGTGGTCAGGTTCGCGCGTTCGGTCACCAGGGCGGCCGTGGTCGCGTCCGCGGTGGGGGTGGCGTCGGTGCTCGGAGCTGCCGCGCCGTCGCCGCGGTCGTTCGGGCGCGGGTTCACGAGCGCGGCTTGACGCTCTGTCGCATCCGACGCCGCCCCCACCGCTCGTCCGGCTGCTCGCCCTGGTGAGCCGGTCGCCCCCGGCGACCGTGCGCCGTCGGGCGACGAGCCCTGGCTGCGGGAAGGTGAGCCCTCCGCCGCCGAACCCGACCCAGAGACCGACGCACCCGACCCCGGAACCGCTCCCGAAGCCGCCTCGCGAAGAGCAGCACCCACCGCGCCCTTGACCGCCGCGCGGACCGCGGCCTGGTTCTGGGCGGCGAGACGGCGCTGGAGCGCGAGGAGGTCCTTCGACTCGTCGAGGACGACGGACCCGCCGCGGCCGCGGGGGTCCTCGACGCGGAACGTCATGCGCAGGTGCGCCGGGAGGCGCGCCTCCTGCTCGGGGCTCCACGCGTCGTCGGGGATGACGACGTCGCGCAGGGCGCGGACGGCGCGCGTGAACGCGACGTGGAACGGCTCGGCCATGTCGCCCGCGCGGGCCATGTCCTCCCACGCGGGCGTGTGCGCGCGCAGCCAGGCGACGACCTCGCGCGCGACGTCCGGCGCGGGCACGAGCTGGACGCGGACCGGCTTGGGCAGCGAGCGGATCGTCGCCGTGGCGAGCTCGTCGAGCAGGCCGGGCACCATCCAGTCGAACCCGTCGGGGACGACGCGGTTGAGGACCGAGATCGGGACGTGCGCGGTGACGCCGTCGGCCTCGGTCCCGGGCTGGAACTGGTACGTGAGCGGGAGGGTGAGCTCGCCCTGGGGCCAGGTCTCGGGGAACTGGGAGGTGTCGATCTGCTCGGCGTCGGGCACGAGCTGTTCGAGCGTGAAGGTGAGCAGGTCGGGGTCGCTGCGGCGCGCACCCTTCCACCAGCGGTCGAAGTGCGCGGCGGACACGACGTCGTCGGGCACGCGCTCGTCGTAGAAGGCGAACAGTGCGTCGTCGTCGATGACCAGACCGCGCTGGCGCGAGCGCGCCTCGAGCTCCTCGGCCTCCTCGAGGAGGCGGCGGTTCTCGTGGAAGAACTGGTGGTGCGTCGTCCACTCGCCCTGCACGAGTGCGTGCCGCACGAACATCTCGCGTGCGGCCTCGGGGTCGACCTTCGCGTACAGGACCTTGCGGTCCGCGACGATGGGGACGCCGTACAGCAGCACCTTCTCGGTCGCGATCGCCGCGCCGCGCTTGGTCGACCAGTGCGGCTCGGAGTACGTGCGCCGCGCGAGGTCGCCCGCGAGGTCCTCGGCCCACTCGGGCTGGATCCGGGCGACGTCGCGCGCCCACAGCCGCGACGTCTCGACGAGCTCGCCCGCCATGATCCACGCCGGCGGCTTCTTGCTCAGCGGCGACCCGGGGAAGATCGCGAACCGGGCGCCGCGCGCGCCGGTGTACTCGTTGCGGGCCTGCTTCTGCGCGCGCCGTAGCGCCTTGGCCCGCGCCTCGCCCTTGAGGTGCGCGACCGACGACGCCTTCACGTCGCCCGTGTCCTGCATCCCGATCTGCGACAGCAGGCCGGACAGCAGCGCACGATGGATCGTGTCGCCGTCCCAGGCCCGCTTGTACGGGGCGCTCGGGTCGGCTGTCGTGGTCGGGTCCGCGGTGGGGGCGGCGTCGGTGCTCGGAGCTGCCGCGCCGTCGCCCTGGTCATTCGGCCGTGAGTTCACGAGCGCGGCTTGACGCTCTGTCGCATCCGCCGCCGCCCCCACCGCTCGTCCTGCCGGTCGCCCGGGCGTCGACACCGCGTCGCCCGCGGTAGCCGACCCGTGACGCGCGCGGGGGCGGTACGACATGTCGATGCCGAGGGGCTTGGACATCTCGCGGAGCTGGGCGACGACGTCCTGCCACTCGCGGATGCGCAGGAAGTTGAGGTACTCGGCCTTGCAGAGACGGCGGAAGGCCGACGACGAGAGCTCGTGCTGCTGCTCGCGGACGTACTCCCAGACGTTGAGGTACGTGAGGAAGTCGGAGTGCGGGTCGGTGAAGCGCGCGTGCGCCTGGTCGGCCTGTGCGCGGACCTCGGCGGGGCGCTCGCGCGGGTCCTGGATCGACATGACGGCGGCGATGATCGCGACCTCGCGCGCGACGCCGAGCTTCGACCCCTCCCAGATCATGCGGGCGAGGCGCGGGTCCATGGGGAGCTGCGCGAGTACCCGTCCGACCTCGGTGAGGCGCGTGACGCCGTCGGACGAGGCGAGGGCGCCGAGCTCGGTGAGGAGCTGGACGCCGTCGCGCACGGCGCGCGTGTCCGGGGGCTCGACGAACGGGAATCGGGCGACCTCGTCGGGGGTCTCGACGACGCCGACGGAGATCATCTGGAGCAGCACGGACGCGAGCGACGTGCGCAGGATCTCGGGCTCGGTGAACTCGGGCCGGGAGTCGAAGTCGTCCTCGGAGTAGAGCCGGATCGCGATGCCGTCGGCGACGCGGCCCGAGCGGCCGGAGCGCTGGTTGGCGCTCGCCTGCGACACGGGCTCGATGGGGAGCCGCTGGACCTTCGTCGCCTTGGAGTACCGCGAGATGCGCGCGGTGCCCGGGTCGACGACGTAGTGGATGCCCGGCACGGTCAGCGAGGTCTCGGCGACGTTCGTCGCGAGCACGATGCGCCGCGAGGAGTGCGCCTGGAACACGCGGTGCTGCTCGGCCGACGACAGCCGCGCGTACAGCGGCAGGATCTCGACGCGCTGCGGGTGCTTCGGGTCGGTGACGCGGTCCTTGAGGTGACCGGTGAGCGCGTCGGCGGCGTCGTGGATCTCGCGCTCGCCGGACAGGAACACGAGGATGTCGCCCGGTCCCTCGCGCATGAGCTCGTCGCACGCGTCGACGATGCCGGTCACGAGGTCCTTCTCCTCGGCGCCGGCGCGACCCTTCGCCTTTCCGGACCCGGGGTCGACGTCGGGGGACAGCGGCCGGTACCGGATCTCGACCGGGTAGGTGCGGCCGGACACCTCGACGACGGGCGCGGCGTCGGGCAGCGCGTCGATCACGTAGTCCGGCGCGCCGCCCAGCGCGGCCAGGTGCGCGGGGGAGAAGTGGTGCGCGAAGCGCTCGGAGTCGATCGTCGCCGACGTGATGATCAGCTTGAGGTCGGGGCGGCGCGGCAGGAGCCGCGCGAGGTAGCCGAGCAGGAAGTCGATGTTGAGGGATCGCTCGTGCGCCTCGTCCACGATGATCGTGTCGTACGCGAGGAGCTCCGGGTCGCGCTGGATCTGCGCGAGCAGGATCCCGTCGGTCATGACCTTGACGAGCGTGTCCGCGCTCGACGTGTCCGTGAACCGCACCTGGTACCCGACGACCCCGCCGAGCTCCGTGCCGAGCTCCTCCGCGATGCGCTCCGCGACCGTGCGGGCCGCGATGCGCCGGGGCTGCGTGTGCCCGACCTGCCCCGTGCGGCCACGGCCGAGCTCGAGCGCGATCTTGGGGAGCTGCGTCGTCTTCCCGGAGCCCGTCTCGCCCGCGACGATGACGACCTGGTGGTCGCGGATCGCGGCGGCGATGTCCGCGCGCCGCGCGCTGACGGGGAGCTGCTCGGGGTACGTGATCGGCGGGACCGTCACGGCCTCGCGTGCCTGCGCGGCCCGCTCGAGCTGCGCGCGGCTCACCTGCCGCACACCCGACGTCACGCGGTCGCCTCGGCCGCGCGGTGTCGTCGCCGCGGCGCTCGTCGTCGTGCCCGACGTCGCCCGGTCGCCCTGGGCGCGTCCCCGGCGGTTCCCGCGGCGGTTCCCACGGCGCGGCCGCGCCGTGCGCGGGGTCCCCTCGGCGGCGCCGTCCCGCTGGGGAGGGCGCACGTCAGGCGGGTTCGCTGCGGGCTCGGTACTCACGACGGTCCATTCTCTCAAGCCGCCGCAACCTCATTGCGCCCGAGGGCGGGACGACCCTGGCGGACAGTGCTGTCATTTTGCTAGCATGGCTCTCGGAGGTGGTCGAGATGGCGACGCTGACGATCCGAGGGCTCGACGACGACGTGCGCGAACGGCTGCGCGCCCGGGCCGCAGAGCACGGCCGGTCCATGGAGGCGGAGATCCGCGCGATCCTCACGTCTGCGGTGACGGCACCGAGCGGGTTGGAACGCGGGCTCGGCACCTTCATCCACAGCTCGTTCGCCGACGCCGGGCTGACGGTCGAGCTCGACCTGCCCCCGCGCTCGGAGCACGGACGCGCCGTCGACTTCTCCGACGAGCCGGGCGGGTCGGACCGCGAGGTCGCGGACGCGTGATCGTCCTCGACACGAACGTGGTGTCCGAGGCGATTCGCCCGGTACCCGAGGCGCGCGTGCTCCGCTGGCTCGACGCGCAGGCTCCGGAGGCGTTGTGGATCACGGCCGTCACCGTCGGCGAGATCGTCCACGGCGTGGCCCGGCTCCCCGAGGGGCGGCGCCGGGACCGCCTCGCCGCGCTCATCGAGGAGCACGTCACCACGACCTTCTCGGACCGGGTGCTCGCGTACGACGCCGACGCCGCGCGCGTCGGTGGCACCCTCCTCGCGCTCCGCGAGCGAGCGGGGCGGCCTATGAGCATGGCCGACGCACAGATCGGCGCGATCTGCCGCGTGCACGGCGCGACGCTCGCGACGCGCAACGTCCGCGATTTCATCGGCACCGGCGTGGCCGTCGTCGACCCGTGGGGCACCGGGCCGTCCTGACCGGGCGCGCTCAGCCGAGCGCGCGGCGCATCACGACGCGCGGCACGCCGCCGCTGACGCCCGTGGTCGGGGCAGCACGCACGAACCCCGCCTTCTCGAACAGCGCGACGGTGCCGACGTACCCGGAGATCACGTCGACGCGCTCGCCGCCCGCGTCGACGGGGTAGCCCTCGACCGCGGGCGCGCCGTGCGCGGCGGCGTGCTCGACCGCGCCGGCGAGCAGGTCGTGCATCAGCCCCCGGCGCCGGTACCCGGCCCGGACGACGAAGCACACCGCGCTCCACGCGTCGAGGTCGTCGACGAACGGGATGGTCCGGGCGTTCATCAGCCGCCGGTAGGTGCTGCGCGGCGCGACCGAGCACCAGCCCGCGACCTCGCCGTCGACGTACGCGAGCACGCCCGGCCCGGGGTCGCTCTCGCACAGGCCGGCCATGAACGCGGGGCGGTCCTCGGCGCTGACGCGGCTGTCGCGGTAGGACATGCACCAGCACCCGCGCACCCCTGCCTTCCGCGGGCCCACCACGGTGGCGAAGTCGTCGTAGCGCCCGACGGCGGAGCGCACCTCCACGTCCATCCCGCCCACGCTAGGCGCGCCCACCCGCGGGCGAGCGCCGCCGTCGGGCCTCACGCCGGGGGTGGGGCGGGTGCAGACCGCCCCGACGAGTCAGTCGGGCGTCGCGCGGGCGTACCGGGCGGTGAGGGTGCGGACGTGGTCGACGAGAGCCTGCGGCTCCGTCACGTGGAAGTCGAGGCCGAGCATGCCGACCCACACCGCGACGACCTCGACGCTGTCGCCGCCGGTGACGAGGACGCAGCGGTCGTCGCCGAGCGGCTCGACGGTGCCGACCGTCGGGTTGATGCGCCGCAGCACCTCCTCGGCGGGCGCGTCGACGACGACCCGGGCGTGCACGGCCCACCCCGTGCGCGCGACCTCCCGCACGACGAACTCGGTCATGTCGCCGGGGAAGTCCACCGGCGTGAAGCGTCGCCCGCCGGGGACCCGCAGCACGAGCCAGTCGACGCGGTACGGAGCCCACGCGCCGGTCGCCGGGTCGCGCGCGACGAGGAACCAGCGGCGCTGCCACGCGACGAGGCGGTGCGGCTCGAGATCGATCGGCTCGTCCTGGTAGAAGCAGCGCAGGCCCTGGTGGTCGCGCACGGCGTCGGCGAGGGCGGTCAGCGTGTCCGGGTCGACGACCGGGTCCTCGACGTTCGAGTCGGTGTTCGCCGGCCCGGCGGCGCTCGCGGACCGCAGCGCGACGAGTCGGCGGCGCAGCCTCTCGGGCATGACCTGTTCGAGCTTGGCGAGCGCGGACGCCCCGGACTCCTCGAAGCCCGCGGTGCCGGTCGCGGCTCGCAGCCCGACGGCGACCGCGACGGCCTCGGCGTCGTCGAGCAGGAGCGGGGGGAGCCGCGCGCCGGCGCCCAGCCGGTACCGACCGCCCGGGCCGCGCACGGCGTCCACGGGGTAGCCGAGCTCGCGCAGCCGGGCGACGTCGTTGCGGACGGTGCGGTCCGTGACGTCGAGGCGCGCGGCGAGCTCGGCGCCCGACCAGTCGGGCCGCGACTGGAGCAGGCCGAGCAGCGTGAGCATGCGGGCCGAGGTGGAGGCCACGAGGTCTCCCCGAGGGTCGTCGGAAGAAGATCAGAACCCGGTCAGAATAACGGAAACAACTGTTCCTGAACCCTCCCTAGAGTCGGTACCAGAGCAGGGCACGAGGCCCCGCCCGACCGAGGAGGCAATCATGAGCAGCACGACCCTCGAGCACCGCCCGTTCTCCGTCGCCGTCCCGCAGGCCGACCTCGACGACCTGCGCGAGCGCCTCGAGCGGACCCGCTTCGCGCCGGCCGCACCCGGCGACTCCTGGGACTACGGCACGCCCGAGTTCTACCTGCGCGACATGGTCGGACGCTGGACGGCGTTCGACTGGCGCGCCGTCGAGGACCGGGTGAACGCCTACCCGGGCTTCCGTACCGAGATCGAGGGCCAGCCGATCCACTACCTGCACGTGCGGTCGCAGCACGAGGACGCGACCCCGCTCCTTCTCGCGCACACGTACCCCGGGTCGTTCCTCGACTTCCTCGACATGATCGACCCGCTCGTCGACCCCGTCGCGCACGGCGGCCGGCCCGAGGACGCGTTCCACCTCGTCATCCCGTCCATGCCGGGCTTCGGGTTCTCCACGCCCGTCGTCGGCGACGCCGACTGGACGATGGCGCGCGTCGCCCGCGCCTACGACACGCTCATGCGCGACCTCGGCTACGCGTCCTACGGGACCCACGGCAGCGACGGCGGCGCGCTGGTCTCGCGCGAGCTCGCGATCCTCGACCCGGAGGGGTTCCGTGGCGCCCACGTGCTCCAGCTCTTCTCCTTCCCGTCCGGTGCGCCGGGCGAGATGGACGGCTTCGGGGAGAAGGAGTTCGCGGCGCTCGGCCACCTCCAGTGGTTCCAGTCCGTGGGCGCCTACAACACGATGAACGCGTCCCGGCCGCAGACCATGGCCGCGGGTCTCGCCGACTCGCCCGTCGCCGTCCTCGCGTACCACGAGCTGTTCGAGAGCTTCGGCAACGGGACGAGCCTCGTGAGCGCCGACCAGGTGCTCGCCCAGGCGACGCTCTACTGGCTGACCAACTCCTACGCGACCGCCGCGCGGTACCACTACGCGGAGCAGCGCTCCGGCGCCGAGCCGGTCGTGAGCCAGGGCCGCATCGGCGTGGCCGTCTTCGCCGACGACTTCCAGACGATCCGCGCCTTCGCCGAGCGCGACAACGCCCGGATCGAGCACTGGTCCGAGTTCCCCCGCGGCGGCCACTACGCGTCGCTCGAGGTCCCCCTGGACGTCGTGGCCGACCTCCGGGAGTTCTTCGCCTGACATGCCTCCCACGTCGAGAACGGCGTGACGCGCCCTCGACCACGACGTCGCTGTCGTCATCGGCCGGATGACGACAGCGGCGTCGTGCTCGGCGCAGAATGGGGCGGTGTTCGACCGACCCGTGACCCGACTCGATCTCGTCCCGCGCCGCGTCCGCGTGCACGCCGTGCAGAAGACGTCCGGCGCGCTGCGGCGCATCACGTTCCGCGACGCCGTCCCGCTCGTGCCCGACGGCGACCGGCCGGTCGGCCCAGACACCGACGGGCCGGGCGAGACCTCGCTCGCGACGCTGCGCGCCCCGGGCCCGGACGACCACGTCAAGGTCTTCCTGCCCGACCCGGCGACCGGGCTCCTCCACGCTCCGACGCTGACCGCTGACGGCGCGCTCCAGCGCCCGACCGGTGTGGTCTCCATCTCGCGCGAACTGACGGTCCGGGCGACGCGGACCGTCGATGGTGTCGCCGAGGTCGACGTCGACTGGGTGCTGCACGGCGGCGCCGACCCGGGCGCGCCGCCCACCGGGGACGGTGGGCCCGCCTCGGCGTGGGCAGCGCGCGCGACCGAGGGCGACGAGGTCGTGCTCGCGGGCCCGACGACGAGCCGCGCCGTGCCGGACGGCGTCGCGCGGCTGCTGCTCGTCGGGGACGAGGCCGGGCTGCCCGCGCTCGCGTGCTGGGTCGACGCCGTCGGGCCGGACGTGCCGGTGACGGCGATCGTCGAGGTCGGCGACGACGTGGACGAGGCCTTCGTCGAGGACGAGCTCGGGCGCGCGACGGTCGAGATCCTCTACCGCACCGACGGGCCGGGTCAGCTCGCCGAGGCGGTGCGCGCCCTGGGCCCGCTCGACGCCGGCGAGCTCGTGTTCGGCGCCGGCGAGGCGACCGACCTCGCACAGGTGCGCCGCGACCTGCGGCGGGGCGGCGCACGTCCCGACCAGCTCGCCCTCCACGGCTACTGGCGCCGCGGCGTCGTCAACCTCGACCCCGACGCACCCCTGGACCCGACCGACCCCGACTGAGCGGGGGCCCGGTGCGTGCGCGCCCGGGGACCGGGTCAGTCGCCGTGGAGCACGTCCACGTCGAGCCCGCGGCCGGCGACGTCGAGCCGCGCGTCGTTCGTCCACAGGGCCGTGCACCCGTGCACCTGCGCGGCGGCGAGGTGGAGCGCGTCGGGCGTGCGGAGCGACGAGGCGGCGCAGAGACGCGCGGCGCGTTCGAAGACGGCGGCGTCGAGCGGAACGTCCGCGCGCCGGTCGTCTGCCCGCGGCGTAACGGGCTGCGGACGGACCGGTGGGACGGGAGGGTAGGGCCATGACCCGTCTCCTGGTCCTCGGCGGCTCCGACTTCGTGGGGCGCGCCGTCGTCGACGACGCGCTCGCCCGCGGCTGGGACGTCACCGTCCTCAACCGCGGCAGCACCCCCGTGCCCGACGGCGTCCGGCAGCTCGTCGGGGACCGCACCCGGGCGGACGGCCTGGACGCCCTGCGCGCGCCGGGTGCGCACGACGCGTGGGACGCCGTCGTGGACACGTGGTCGTGGGCGCCCGCCGCGGTGCGCGACGCGGCCCGGCTGCTCGCGGACCGGATCCCCGACGACGGCCGGTACGTCTACGTGTCCTCGCGCTCGGTCTACCCGTTCCCGCCCGCGCGCGGTGCCGACGAGTCCGCGGCGCTCGTCGACGGCGACCCCGACGACACGACCCACGACGACTACGCCCGTGCCAAGCGGGGCGCGGAGATCGCCGCGGTGGAGGCGCTCGGCGACCGCGCGATCCTGCTGCGCGCCGGGCTGATCCTCGGCCCGCGCGAGAACGTCGGCCGCCTGCCGTGGTGGCTGCGGCGCGTCGTGCGGGGCGGGCCGGTGCTCGCGCCCGGGCCGGCGGACCTCCCGTTGCAGTACGTCGACGCGCGCGACCTCGCGGCGTTCGCGCTCGACGTCTCGACGAACCCGGCGCGCGCGTCCGGGCCGGTCGACGTCGTCAGCGCCCCGGGCCACACGACCATGGGCGGGCTGCTCGCCGCGTGCGTCGCCGTGACGGCCGACGACGCCGCCGCGGCCGGGAACCCGCCCGCCGAGCTCGTGTGGGTCGAGCCGGAGGTCGTGCTCGCCGCCGGGATCGAGCCGTGGAGCCAGCTCCCGGTGTGGCTCCCGCCCGGCGAGCTGCACGACGCGCTGCACGGGTCGGACACGTCGCTCGCGTACGAGCTCGGGCTCCGCCCCCGGGACGTGCGCGAGACCGTGCGCGACACCTGGACGTGGCTCCGCGCGCTCGACGCCGCGGGCGAGGCGACGCCGCAGCGCGCGGACCGCCCCGCCGTCGGGCTCCCGCCGGACCTCGAGGCCGCAGCGCTCGCCGCAGCCGCCACCGGCTGACCCGCCGATCTCACAGCCGACCCGCCGACCGCCAACCCGCGACCGCCGCCGAACACGACCTCACCCGCTGTCGATGAGGGCCGGTATGAGCCGGATTACGGCCCTCATGTCGTGTTCGACGCGGGGTTGGGCGGGGCGGGCTGGGCGGGGGCGCGGGGGGCTCAGCTTTCCGCGAGGAGCTCGCGGACGCGCGGGATGACCTGCGTGCCGTAGAGCTCGATGCTGCGGAGCATGGCCGAGTGGGGGAGCGTGCCGGTCGAGTACTTGAGGTCGAACCGGCCCGCACCGAGGAGTCGGACCGTGCGGGCGATCTTGCGCGCGACCGTCTCGGGCGAGCCGACGTAGAGCGACCCGTCGCGCACGTCGTGGGCGAAGCGCCCGCGGTGGTACGCGGGCCAGCCGCGCTCGCGGCCGATGCGGTTGTTCATCGCCGCGAAGTGCTCGTAGACCTCCTCCTGAGCCTGCTCGTCCGTGTCGGCGACGTGGCCCGGCGAGTGCACGCCGACCGGCAGCACCGGGTTGCCGAGCTCCTCGACGGCACGGTGGTAGAGGTCCACGTAGGGACGGAACCGCTCGGGCTCCCCGCCGATGATCGCGAGCATGAGGCCGAGCCCGTGCCGCGCGGTCCGCACGACCGACTCGGGCGACCCGCCCACGCCGACCCAGGTCCGCAGCCGCCCGCTCTCCGTCTTGGGCCAGACCTCTTGGTCGGCGAGCCCGGCGCGCGTCGTGCCCGACCACGTGACCGGACCCTCGTCGAGCAGGTGGACGAACAGGTCGAGCTTCTCCTCGAACAGCACCTCGTAGTCCGCGAGGTCGTAGCCGAACAGCGGGAACGACTCGATGAACGACCCGCGCCCGAGGATCACCTCCGCCCGCCCGTCGGACAGCGCGTCGAGCGTCGAGAACCGCTCGAACACGCGCACCGGGTCGTCCGAGCTGAGCACGGTCACCGCGGACCCGAGCCGGATGCGCGACGTCCGCGTCGCGATCCCCGCGAGCACGACCTCCGGCGCGCTGATCGCGAAGTCCGCGCGGTGGTGCTCCCCGACACCGAAGAAGTCGACCCCGACCTGGTCCGCGAGGACCGCCTCCTCGACGACGTCGCGGATCGTGCGCGCCCCGCTGAGCAGCGCACCGTCCGGGCCTGCGGTCACGTCGCCGAACGTGTCGAGGCCGAGCTCGACCGTCGTGGGGTCCGACGGCGGCCCTGCGGTCGTGCCCTCGGGTCCGGCGGGGGTCGGGGGAGTCGTGTCGGTCATCGTCTGCTCCTGCGGTCGGTCGACCGTCGGCGGACCGGTGCTCTCACCGGCGGCGCGGTCGTGCGCCGTCTCAACCGTGCCCGGCCGTGGGATCTTCCGCGACCGGTCCGGGCGGGCCAGGGGGACGGGGCCCGCAGCGGCCCGTGGGTCGCACGGGTCACGACGACGGCCGCCGCCCCGGCAGGGGCAGCGGCCGTCTCAGCGTCACACCGCCGGGCGGCGCGACGACGTCAGTAGGTCGAGACCGACGCGGAGAACGCGCCCGCGGCGATCGCGATGATGACGAACAGCAGGTACAGCCCGAGGAAGATCGAGCTGAGGATGACGCCCCACTTCGCGAGCTGGTTGTCGAAGCCGGCTGCCTTGCTCTTGTTGCGCGCGATGATGCTGAAGATGAGGCCGAGGAGCGGGCCGATGAACGCGAAGACGAAGCCGACGATGCCCAGGGTCTTGCCCGGGTCCTCGATCGGGGCGGCGTAGCCGGCGGGTGCCTGCGGGGCGGCGGGGTACTGCTGGGTCATGGTCGTTCTGCTTTCTGGTGGGGCCGACGATGTCGAGTCCGGACGGGGCGCGGGCGATACCGCCCGCGCGACTGCGGGCCTCATTGTGGGGCATGCCGTCTGTGTCTGAACAGGGGGAGTTCTCCCCGATGTCCGTGAAAAGACGACAAAAGGTACAGGGGTGACTTCCTACCCGTCGGTCGGGTCGCTCGGGGCGTAGAGACGCACCGCGCCGGGCCGCATCGTGAGACGGACGACGACCGGACCGGCACCCCCGACCCCGTCGAGCGACAGCGTCTCGCCGTCGTGCGCGAGCACCACCGGAGGCGACGCCTCCGCCTCGGGCGACGCCCCGTCGTCGGGCACCGGACGGTCGTCCGGACCGACCACCGCGCCCCGCGCCGGGAACCGGAGCTCGAGCGAGGGGACCGCCGTCGCGTCGACGACGAGGTGCCGTCGCACGCCCGGGACCCGGCGCGCGAGGCGCGTCCCCGTGTCGCCCGCTGCGACCTCGACGAACGTGCGCAGCCGGCTCGCTCGCCGCTCGGCCCGCGCCGTGCGGACGTCGAGCACCCCGTCGTCGAGCCGCCGCCGCTCGACCGGGGCGAGGCTCTGCGGGTAGTAGCGGTTGACCCCGGCGAAGAGCGACCAGTACTCGCCCTCGTTCCCGTCGACCTCCATCCGCACGCGGTGGGCCCGACGCAGCACCCGCGCCGCGGCCAGGACCGCCGCCGGCCACCTGCCGAGGCGGTGCTCGTGCTTCTCGCGCTCCGTGACCAGTTCCGGGTAGACCCCCGCCGAGAAGGTGTTGAGCACGGTCCTCGGCGGCCCGTCCTGCCCGTCGACCTCGAGGTCCGCGACGTCGATCGTCACGCCCGAGCCCGTGCGCACGGCCGCGATCGTGGCGCCCATCGAGGTGAGGTCGGCGGCCCGTGCGAAGTGGTTCAGGGTGCCCCCAGGGAAGACGGCGAGCGGCAGGTCGTGCGCGCGGGCCGCCGCCGCGGCGGTGGAGACGGTCCCGTCGCCGCCGCTGATCCCGAGCGCCCGGGCGCCCCGCCCGGCAGCCTCGTCGAAGAGGTGCCGGAGGTCGTCGCCCTCACCGAGCACGTGCACCTCGGCACGCGGCAGATCCGCCCGCAGTGCGGCGACGGGGTCCTCCTTGAGCAGACGGCCCGATCCCGCCGCCGGGTTGACGACGACGAACAGCCCCACGCCGTCGTCGAGCGCCGGGACGACGGCGGGCGGCCCGGCGGGCACGTCCGGGCCCCGCTCGGCGCGATCGGGCACGAGGGCCCGGCCGGCGAGCGCCACACCCGCTCCGAGCGCGGCGCCCGCGGCGACGTCGGAGAACCAGTGCGAGCCGGTGTGGAGCCGCGAGTACACGACCGCGCCCGCCAGCGGGGCGAGGGCGAGGCCCAGCGTGGGCCACTCGATCGCGACGCCCGTGACGAACGCTGCTGCCGAGGCCGAGTGGCCGGACGGGAACGACGGCGACGTCGGTGGGTCGGCGAGCCGTCGCCACAGGGGCAGCGGCTCGAGCGACGGGCGCTCGCCGCCGAACACGGTCTTGCCGACGACGTTCGCCAGGAGGCTCGAGACGAGCAGCGAGCCGTAGCCGCGCAGCGCCGCCTCCCGTCCGCGCCGGCCCGTCGTGGCGATCCCCAGGGCCGTCCCGACCCACAGGACGCTGTGGTCGGCCGCCGCGGACAGCCGTGAGAGCGCGGCGTCCGCGCGGGGGCCGAGCGCTCGACGGTTGGTCCAGTCGTTGATCGCGCGGTCGAGCCGGGCGACGCCGGGGAACGCCTCGTGCGGCTTGACGATCCCGGTGACTCGAGGCATCTGGCCATCGTAGGAAGCGTCGTCACGGAGGGCGCGTCGGCAGCCGAACTCCGCGAGATCGGCCTCACCGTCGTGGAGCCGACCCTCGAGGGCGGTCTCGGGAGAGCGGGGTGGGGTCAGACCCCGGCGCGGGTCGTCTCGCCGCGGAGGACGTCGATGTGCGCCTGCAGGCGCTCGAGCGCGACGGCGACGCCCTCACCGGCGTCGTGCGCGAGGTCGGTCACGTGGCGGAGGTGGGCGGACGCCGCGTCGAGGGCGACCTGCGCGTCGGCCAGAGCGACGGCGGCCCGGCCGTCCGCGGCCTCGTCGCCGTCGGTCGCGCGGTCGAGCGCGGAGCGGGCCTCGTCGGTCGCGGCCTGGACGGACTCGACGGCGTCGAGCACGTCGTTGCGGAGCACCGGGGGGAGTGCGGGGAGCTGGTCGTGGACGCGGTCGAGGTCGTCACCGATGGTCTCGGTCTGCACCTGCGCGTCGGCGATGAGCTGCTGCACCTCGGCCGCGGTGGCCGTCGTACCGAGCGGGAGCATCATGGCGAGGGCGAGCAGGCTCGCTGCGGCGAACCGGGCGGACGTCCTGGTCCGCTGCGGCCCGCACTGGTCGCTCGTCCTCGCTGACATGCCCCCAAGTCTGGTGGGTGTTCCTGAGAAGCACCAGGGAATCGGGCCCGAGTTCATGGAGATTTCGCACACAGCGCACGTGGGCGACGTGTCCGACCCTTCGCTCAGACCCGGACGCGGCGACGACGTCGTGCCGCGGCGACGCGGGAACCGATCAGGCCGTGGCGCGGGCTGAACAGGTACGCGAGCGCGAACGCGATGCCGAGCGCGACGACGACCGTGCCACCCGAGGCCGTGTCGAGGTAGTAGCTCACGTAGATGCCCACGACCCCGCACACCGCCGCGACGAGCGGCGAGATCCACAGCATGCGGGAGAACCGGTCGGTGAGCAGGTAGGCCGTCGCGCCGGGAGTGATGAGCAGCGCGACGACGAGCACGACGCCGACCGCCTGGAGCGCGACGACGACGGTCAGCGCGAGCAGGCCGAGCAGCAGCGCACCGAGCCGCCGCGGCGACAGCCCGATCGCGTGCGCGTGCGTCGGGTCGAACGCGTAGAGCGTGAGGTCGCGCCGCTTGAGGACGACGACCGCCAGCGTCACCGCGCCGAGGACCAGCACCTGCACCAGGTCCGCGCGCGACACCCCGAGGAGGTTGCCGAACAGGATGTGGTTGAGGTCCGTCTGGCTCGGCGTCACGGAGATGAGCACGAGGCCCAGCGCGAACAGCGTGGTGAACACGACCCCGATCGCGGCGTCCTCCTTGACGCGTGACGTGTCCCGGACCGCGCCGATGAGCAGGACGGCGAGCAGCCCGAACACGAGCGCCCCGAGCGCGAACGGCGCTCCCACCACGTACGCGAGCACGACGCCGGGCAGCACGGCGTGCGAGACGGCGTCGCCCATGAGCGACCAGCCGACGAGCACGAGCCAGCACGACAGCACGCCGCACACGATCCCCGCGGTGACCGTGACCGCGAGGGCCGTGCGCAGGAACTCGAACGACAGCGGCTCGGTGAGCACGGCGAGGAGGTCGGTCACGGGGCCACCTCCACGCCGAACGCGAGCGCGAGGTTCTCGGGCCGCAGGACCTCCTCGGGCGTCGAGTGCAGCAGGACGCGCTGCTGGAGCAGCACAGCCTCGTCCGCGAGGGCGGGCAGGGCGTGCAGGTCGTGGGTCGAGACGAGCACGGTCGCACCACCGGCGGCGAGCTCGCGCAGCAGCGCGGTGATCGTCGCCTCGGTGCGCTTGTCGACGCCCGCGAACGGCTCGTCGAGCAGCAGGATCGTGGCCCCCTGCGCGAGCCCGCGCGCGACGAACGCGCGCTTGCGCTGCCCGCCCGAGAGCGCGCCGATCTGCCGGTCGGCGAGGTCCGTCAGCTCGACGCGCTCGAGCGCGTGCGCGACCGCCTCGCGGTCGGCGGGGCGTGTGCGCCGCGTGAACCCCTGGTAGCCGTAGCGCCCGGTCATGACGACGTCGCGCACGCTCAGCGGGAACGCCCAGTCGACGTCCTCGCTCTGCGGCACGTACCCCACGGCCTGGGCGCGCCGGGCGCGCGCGGGCGGTGCGCCGTCGACCAGCACGGTGCCGCGGTCCGGGCGGACCATGCCCATGACCGCCTTGAACAGCGTCGACTTCCCCGAGCCGTTCATCCCGACCAGCCCGCACACGGTCCCCGGTCCGTGCGCCGACCCCAGGGCGAGGGTCGCGCCGTCGAGCGCGAGGACGTCGCCGTAGTGGACGGTGAGGTCGCGCACGTCGATCGCGGGCGTGCCCGACGGCGCGCGCTCGCCCGCGCTCACGCGTCGCCCTCGGTCGCGCCGGTGAGGCCCGCCACGATCGTGTCGACGTCGTGCCGGAGGAGGTCGAGGTACGTCGGCACGGGGCCGTCGGGCTCGGAGAGCGAGTCGACGTAGAGCGTGCCGCCGAACGCCGCACCGGACTCCAGCGCGACCTGGCGCATCGCCTTGTCCGAGACGGTGGACTCGCAGAACACCGCCGGGACGTCGTTCTCCTCGACGAACTCGATGGTGCCCGCGACGGACTGCGGTGTCGCCTGCTGCTCGGCGTTGACGGCCCACAGGTACTGCTCGGTGAGGCCGGCGTCACGGGCGAGGTAGGAGAACGCGCCCTCGCACGAGACGAGCGCGCGGTGGTTCTCGGGAAGGGTGTCGAGCGCGGTCGTCAGCTCGTCGTGGACGGTCGCGAGCTCGGCCGAGTACGCCGCGGCGTTCGCCGCGTAGTCGTCGGCGTGCGCCGGGTCGAGCTCGGCGAACGCGTCGGCCATGTTCTGCGCGTAGAGCTGTCCGTTCACGGGCGACATCCACGCGTGCGGGTTGTCCTCGCCCTGGTACTCCTCGGCGGTGTCGTCGCCGAGCGCGATCGGCTCCACGCCCTCGCTCACGACGACGTGCGGCACGTCCAGCCCGTCGACGAACCGCCCGAACCACGCCTCGAGCCCCATGCCGTTGTCGAGGATCAGGTCCGCGTCCGCCGCCCTGCGGAGGTCTCCCGGCGTCGGCTCGTAACCGTGGATCTCTGCCCCGACCTTCGTGATCGACTCGACCCGGAGGTGCTCGCCCGCGACGTTCTGCGCCATGTCCGCGAGCACGGTGAACGTCGTGAGCACGACCGGCCGCCCGTCGTCGACGGTGGTCTCGCCGCCCGCGTCCGTCCCGGCGGAGCACCCGGCGAGCGTCAGCGCGACGACGCCCGCCGCGACGGTCAGGAGCGGCGCCCGGGCATGCATTCCGGCATCCGGGAATCAAAGTTCGGCACACCGAAGAATCTAGTCCGGACGCCCTCCTCGCGCAACGCCCCGAGGCACCCCCCGGGTCCGCCGAGGTAGAACCCTGGTCCCGCGAGATTGAACCGTGGTCGCGCGAGATAGAACCTCGGTCCGCTGAGGTAGAACCGTGGTTGTGCGAGATCGAACCGTGGTCATGCCCGACGGCGGACCGTGGTACCTGTCGAAAGGCGCGAGGCTGTGTCGATCGGATGGGCGACGCGGGGTGGTTCAGCGGGGCGGCCGATCCCGCGCGGCTGGGACGCCGCGGAACGGACGACGCGGGGGTCAGCACGGGTGGGCGAAGACCAGGGCGAGACGACGCCGGGCGGGGTGGGTGGTGGTGCCGCGTCGTGGCGGGCCTGGCGGGAGCCGCGAGGAACGAGCGGCGGATGGTAGACGCGGCACCACCACCCACCCCGACCACCCAACGCGACCACACGCCGTCGGGCACGACCACGGTTCTACTTCGGCGGACCGAGGTTCTATCTCGCGGGACCAGGGTTCTACCTCGGCGGACCGGGGGGCTGCTTCGGGGGAACGGGGTGCTCCCTCGCGCCGAGGCGGCGGCTCACCTCGGTGGCGGCGCGGCCGACGGCGGCGGCGAGCTCGGCGCGTCGGGCGGGCGGGGCGTCGTCAGCCCAGAACGTGAGGGCGATGCCGGCCACCGGGAGGCCGGTGTGGTCCACCGCCGCGTGGGCGACGGACGCGAGTCCGGGGGTGACCTCGCCGTCCTCCTCGGCCCAGCCGCGCTGTCGGACGCCGCGCAGGACCTCGCGCAGCGCGCCCAGGGACTGCGGCCCGACGCCGGTCCGGTCGGCGAACGCGGCGGCGCTGGGGAAGAGGGCGCGGACCTGGGCGGCGGGCAGGCCCGCGAGGACCGCACGCCCGCTCGCGGTGAGGTGGGCGGGGAGGCGGACGTCGACGTCGGTCACGAGCGTGGGGCGGCGCGGTGCGCGCTGCTCGACGAGGTAGAGGACCTCGCGCCCGTTGAGGACGGCGAGGTGGGCGCTCTCTCCCGTCGACTCGACGAGGCGTGCGACGACGGGTCGCGCGAGGCGGGCGAGCGGTGCCTGCCGCGCGTAGGCGGAGCCGAGCGCGAGGGACGCCGTCCCGAGCCCGTAGCGGTGCTCCTCCGGCAGGTGGGTCACGAACCCCTCGTCCACGAGGACGGACAGCAGGTGGTAGACGGTCGACCGGGGGAGCCCGAGGCCCTGCGCGACGGCGGCCGCGGGCGACGGGCCGGCCTGGGCGGCGAGGTAGGTGAGCACGCGGACGGCCTGGCGCGCGGCGGGGACGTCGCTCGGCATGGAGACCACGGTAGGGCCGTGGCACGATCGAGGCGTGACGACCCTGCCCGACGACCAGCGCCTGCGCGACCTCGCGCGGCTGCGGAGCGTGCGCGACCGGATCGACCGCGAGTACGCGCAACCGCTCGACGTCGCGGCGCTCGCGGCCGGCGTGCACGTGTCGGCCGGGCACCTGAGCCGGGAGTTCAAGGCCGCGTACGGGGAGTCGGTGTACGCGTACCTCATGACGCGACGCATCGAGCGCGCGAAGGCGCTGCTGCGGCGTGGTGACCTGAGCGTCACGGACGTGTGCTTCGCGGTCGGGTGCTCGTCGCTGGGGACGTTCAGCACGCGCTTCACCGAGCTCGTGGGAGTGCCGCCGAGCGTGTACCGACGTCGGGCGGCCGAGTCCGACGCCGCGGCACGGTCGAGCACGGAGCTTCGCGCGACCGCCACGGCGGGGACGGGCCCCAGGGCCGCGGACGTCGTGTCCGGCAGGGTTCCGGCCGCCGGGCAGGACCCGGGTGCCGAGCGGCTGGACGGGATACCGGCGTGCGTCGCGCGGCGCGTCACGCGACCGGTCAGGAATCGAGAAGCGCGCTCCGGGCGACCGTCCTAGCGTCGTTCGCATGAACCTCACCATCAACTCCAGCTTCCTGCCCCAGACCGACCCCGACGCCTCGCTGGCCTTCTACCGCGACGTCCTCGGCTTCGAGATCCGCAACGACGTCGGCTACGAGGGGATGCGGTGGATCACCGTGGGCCCGGCCGACCAGCCGGACACCGCGATCGTGCTGCACCCGCCGGCCGCGACGCCGGGTCTCAGCGACGGGGACAAGCGCGCGCTCCTGGAGATCGTCGCGAAGGGCGCCTACTTCGGGGTGAACCTCGCGACGGCGGACGTCGACGAGACGTTCGCCCGGATCGAGGCCGCGGGGGCGGAGGTCGTGCAGGAGCCGATCGACCAGCCGTACGGCGTGCGCGACTGCGCGTTCCGCGACCCGGCGGGCAACGAGATCCGCATCCAGCAGCGGTCCTGAGCCCACGACGTCGGAGGACGACGACGAGCATCGGCGGCAGCGCGTCGCCGCGGAGCAGCCCCGCATCGCGCGGTACCAGGACAGTGCCGGGCGCCAGTACCCGCTCGTACGACGCACGCCGCGGTGACTCCCGTCAGACGGTGCATGCCCCGATGAGTCCTGCCCGCGCGGCCGGTCCCGACACCCGGGACGGCCGCGCGGGCGCAAAGCACGCGCCGTCGCGACCGTCGATCGGGCAGACTGCACGCAGCCGACCCGGTCGGTCCGCGCGTCGCCGCGTGGTGCGGCGGCTCGCCGGCACGACGCTCGGCCCGGTACGACGCTCGACAGGACGACCCGACCCGACGCCCTACCCGAGGAGACATCATGAGCACGGCAACGACGACTCAGGCGCGGGCCACGGAGCGGCGCGACGCGGACGGGCACGACGTCATCCGCGTCCAGGGGGCGCGGTCGAACAACCTGCAGGACGTGAGCGTCGAGATCCCCAAGCGGCGCCTCACGGTGTTCACGGGGGTCTCCGGGTCCGGCAAGAGCTCGCTCGTGTTCGACACGATCGCGGCGGAGTCGCAGCGCCTCATCAACGAGACGTACCCGGCGTTCCTGCAGGGCTTCATGCCGACGCTCGACCGCCCGGACGTCGACGTCCTCGACGGGCTCACGACGGCGATCGTCGTGGACCAGGAGCGCCTGGGGGCGAACCCGCGTTCCACCGTGGGCACGGTGACCGACGCCAACGCGATCCTGCGGGTCCTGTTCAGCCGGTTCGGGGAGCCGCAGATCGGGCCTCCGCCCGCGTTCTCGTTCAACGTCCCGGCCCGCAAGGCGAGCGGCATCATGACGTCCGCGACGGGCGAGAAGACGATCGTGCGCAACGCGATCTACCACGGCGGCATGTGCCCGCGGTGCGAGGGTCGCGGCTCCGTCTCGGACCTCGACCTCACCGAGATCTTCGACGACTCGAAGTCCCTGCTCGACGGCGCGATCAAGGTCCCGGGGTACACGGCCGACGGCTGGATGGTGCGCGGGTTCGTCGAGTCCGGGTTCTTCCCGGGCGACAAGCCGGTCCGCGAGTTCACCGAGAAGCAGCTCCAGGACTTCCTCTACAAGGAGCCCACCAAGATCAAGGCGGCGGGCATCAACCTCACGTACGAGGGCCTGATCCCCAAGATCCAGAAGTCGATGTTCTCCAAGGACGTCGACTCGCTCCAGCCGCACGTCCGGGCGTTCGTCGAGCGCGCGGCGACGTTCGCGGCGTGCCCCGACTGCGGCGGGACGCGGCTCTCGGAGTCGGCGCGCTCGTCGAAGATCCGCGGCGTCAACATCGCGGACCTGTGCGCGATGCAGATCACCGACCTGGCCGCCTGGATCAGGGACCTCGACGACCCGGACATGGCACCCGTCGTCAACGCGCTCGGCCACAACCTCGCGTCGTTCGTCGAGCTCGGGCTGGGGTACCTCAGCCTCGACCGGCCGTCGGGCACGCTGTCGGGCGGCGAGTCGCAGCGCATCAAGATGCTGCGTCACCTCGGGTCGTCGCTCACGGACGTCACGTACGTCTTCGACGAGCCGACGATCGGCCTGCACCCGCACGACATCGACCGCATGAACGGCCTCCTGCTCCAGCTGCGCGACAAGGGCAACACGGTCCTCGTCGTCGAGCACAAGCCGGAGACGATCACGATCGCCGACCACGTCGTCGACCTCGGGCCGGGCGCGGGGACGGCCGGCGGGCACGTGACGTTCGAGGGCACGGTGGACGGGCTCCGGGCGAGCGACACCGTGACGGGCCGCCACCTCGACGACCGGGCGACGCTCAAGGACGAGGTGCGGTCGCCGTCGGGCGCGCTGGAGGTGCGTGGCGCGGACGCGCACAACCTCCAGGACGTCGACGTCGACATCCCGCTCGGCGTGCTCGTCGTCGTGACGGGCGTGGCCGGGTCGGGCAAGAGCTCCCTGATCGAGGGCTCGGTGTCGCGGCGCGAGGACGTCGTGACGATCGACCAGGGCGCGGTGCGGGGGTCGCGCCGCAGCAACCCCGCGACGTACACGGGGCTGCTGGAGCCCATCCGCAAGGCGTTCGCCAAGGCCAACGGGGTCAAGCCCGCGCTGTTCAGCGCGAACTCCGAGGGCGCGTGCCCCGAGTGCAAGGGCGCGGGCGTCATCTACACCGAGCTCGGCTTCATGGAGACCGTCTCGACCCCGTGCGAGGACTGCGGGGGCCGGCGGTTCCAGGCCGCGGTGCTCGACTACACGCTCGGCGGCCTGAACATCGCCGACGTGCTCGACCTCCCGGTCTCGAAGGCGCGCGAGTTCTTCTCCGCGGGTGAGTCCAAGGTGCCCGCCGCGAAGGCGATCCTCGAGCGGCTCGACGACGTCGGCCTCGGGTACGTGAGCCTCGGCCAGCCGCTCACCACGCTGTCCGGCGGCGAGCGCCAGCGCCTCAAGCTCGCGACGCACCTGGGCGACAAGGGCGGCGTGATCGTCCTCGACGAGCCGACGACGGGCCTGCACCTCGCCGACGTGCAGAACCTCCTCGGCCTGCTCGACCGGATCGTCGACTCCGGCAAGTCCGTGATCGTCATCGAGCACCACCAGGCGGTCATGGCGCACGCGGACTGGATCGTCGACCTCGGCCCGGGCGCCGGGCACGACGGCGGTCGCGTCGTCTTCGAGGGCACCCCGGCCGACCTCGTGGCGGCCCGGTCCACGCTCACGGGCGAGCACCTGGCGTCGTACGTCGGCGCCTGAAGCCCGCTCACCCGCCCACACCCCAACCACCCCCCGCCCGTCGCCGAACAGGCGATCGTGGCGCGTCCTGGTCGACGGACGCGCCACGAGCGCCTGCTCGGCCGGCCAGGATCGCCTGGTCGGCGGCAGCGGGGGGTCTCCGTGCGGCGGGGGGCGGCGGGGCGGGGGGCGGGGGGTGGCGAGGATCCCGTGCTTGTCTGGGATCCCAGACTGAACTCGCGCCGGCAGGCTCCCGGTACGCCCGGCTGCGGTGTGTGCTGGCGGCATGGCAGCGACGACGCACTCCCCGGCCGCCCCCGGCCGGCCCGGTCCGGGCGCCCTCACCCCCCGCACACCGACACCAGCCGACCCCGGCACGACGGCGGGGCTCGCGCGCGACCCCGCCCGTGCCACGCGTGTGGTCGTCGTGGGCGACGGCCCGTTGACGATCGACGACGTGGTCGACGTCGCGCGCCACGACGCGCGCGTCCGGCTGGCCGACGCGGCGCTCGACGCGATGGCCGCGAGCCGCGCCGTCGTCGAGGGGCTCGCGGACGACGACCGCCCGCACTACGGCGTCTCGACCGGGTTCGGCGCGCTCGCCCGCCGCCACATCCCGGTCGAGCGGCGTGCGCAGCTCCAGCTCAGCCTCGTGCGGTCGCACGCGGCGGGGTCGGGGGCCGAGGTCGAGCGCGAGGTCGTGAGGGCGCTCCAGCTCCTGCGGCTCGCGACCCTGGCGACCGGGCGGACCGGGGCGCGCCCCGTCGTCGCACAGACGTACGCCGCGATGCTCGACGCCGGGATCACCCCCGTGGTGCGCGAGTTCGGCTCGCTCGGCTGCTCGGGCGACCTCGCGCCGCTCGCACACGTGGCGCTCGCTGCGCTCGGGGAGGGCGAGGTACGGGACGCCACGGGCGCGCTGCGACCCGCGGCCGACGCGCTCGACGAGGCCGGGATCGCTCCGCTCGTGCTGCGCGAGAAGGAGGGGCTCGCGCTCATCAACGGCACCGACGGCATGCTCGGCATGCTGTGCCTCGCGCTCCACGACCTCCGGTCCCTGCTCACGACCGCCGACGTCGCGGCCGCCGCGAGCGTCGAGGCGTTGCTCGGCTCGGACGCGCCGTTCGCGGCGGACCTCGTGGCGATGCGACCGCACCCCGGCCAGGCGGCGTCGGCCGCGAACCTGCGCGCCCTGCTCGACGGCTCGCCCGTCGTCGCGAGCCACCGCACGCTCGACCCCCAGGGCCGCCCGGAGTGCACGCGCGTGCAGGACGCGTACTCGCTGCGGTGCGCGCCCCAGGTCCACGGCGCGGCGCGCGACACGCTCGACCACGCGGCCGTCGTCGCGCGCCGCGAGCTCGCGTCGGCGATCGACAACCCGGTCGTCACCCTGGACGGGCGCGTCGAGTCGAACGGCAACTTCCACGGCGCCCCGGTCGCGTACGTGCTCGACTTCCTCGCGATCGCCGCGGCCGACGTCGCGAGCATGAGCGAGCGCCGCACCGACCGGTTCCTCGACAAGGCCCGCAACGAGGGTCTGCCGCCGTTCCTCGCCGACGACCCGGGTGTCGACTCCGGCCTGATGATCGCGCAGTACACCGCGGCGGGGATCGTCTCGGAGCTCAAGCGCCTCGCGGTGCCGGCGAGCGTCGACTCGATCCCGTCGTCGGCGATGCAGGAGGACCACGTCTCGATGGGGTGGGCCGGGGCGCGCAAGCTCCGCCGCGCCGTCGACGGCCTCGGCCGCGTCCTGGCCATCGAGCTCCTCACGGCCACGCGCGCCCTCGACCTGCGCTGCGCCCCCGACCGGTCAGCCCGCCACGGGACCCCGGACCCGTCCGCTGCGGACAGCTCGGTGATCGCGCTGGCGCCCGCGCGGGGGACCGGAGCCGTGCGGGACCTCGTCCGCACCGTCGTCGACGGTCCCGGCCCGGACCGCTACCTCTCGCCCGACATCGAGGCCGTGTCCCACCTCGTCACGAGCGGGGCCGTGGCCGCGGCGGCGAGCGCCGCCGTCGGGCACCTGGCCTGACCCCCGACCGCCCGACCTCACCCCGAAGGAGCGAGACGCCATGGCCCACGAGCCGACCCACCGACTCGGCACCCCCGTGCCCGTCCGCGCGCCGCGCGGCACGACCCTCACCGCGCGGTCGTGGCAGACCGAGGCGCCGCTGCGGATGCTCATGAACAACCTCGACCCGGAGGTCGCGGAGCGCCCTGACGACCTCGTCGTCTACGGCGGCACCGGCCGCGCGGCCCGTGACTGGCCGAGCTACCACGCCATCGTCCGCACGCTCACGACGCTGGCCGACGACGAGACGCTCCTCGTGCAGTCGGGCAAGCCCGTCGGGGTGCTGCGGACGCAGGAGTGGGCACCGCGCGTCCTGCTCGCGAACAGCAACCTCGTGGGGGACTGGGCGACGTGGCCCGAGTTCCGGCGTCTCGAGGCGATGGGCCTGACGATGTACGGGCAGATGACGGCCGGGTCGTGGATCTACATCGGCGCGCAGGGCATCCTCCAGGGCACGTACGAGACGCTCGCCGCGGTCGCCGCGAAGCGGTTCGGAGGCACGCTCGCCGGGACGCTCACCCTCACCGGCGGGTGCGGCGGGATGGGTGGCGCCCAGCCGCTCGCGGTGACGCTCAACGGCGGTGCGTGCCTCGTGGTCGACGTCGACCGGTCGCGCCTCGACCGCCGCGTCCGCGAGCGGTACCTCGACGTGGTCGCCGACGACCTCGACGCCGCGGTGCGGCTCGTCGAGGACGCGCGGCGCGAGCGCCGGGCGCTGTCGGTGGGGGTCGAGGGGAACAGCGCGGCGGTCGTGCCGGAGCTGCTGCGGCGCGGGGTCGAGGTCGACGTCGTCACGGACCAGACGTCGGCGCACGACCCGCTGTCGTACCTGCCGGTCGGGGTGTCGGTCGACGAGTGGGCCGACTATGCCGCCGCGAAGCCCGACGAGTTCACCGACCGCGCGCGCGAGTCCATGGCGCGGCACGTCGAGGGCATGGTCGGGTTCCTGGATGCGGGCGCCGAGGTGTTCGACTACGGCAACTCGATCCGTGATGAGGCCCGCCGCGGCGGGTACGACCGCGCGTTCGACTTCCCCGGGTTCGTGCCCGCGTACATCCGGCCGCTGTTCGCGCAGGGCAAGGGGCCGTTCCGGTGGGCCGCGCTGTCCGGCGACCCGCGCGACATCGCCGCGACCGACGCCGCCGTCCTCGACCTGTTCGACGACGACCACCTCCACCGCTGGATCCGCGCCGCCCAGGAGCGGGTCGCGTTCCAGGGTCTGCCCGCGCGCATCTGCTGGCTCGGGCACGGCGAGCGCGACCGCGCGGGCCTCGCGTTCAACGACCTCGTGGCGTCAGGCGCCGTCAGCGCGCCGGTCGTCATCGGTCGAGACCACCTCGACGCCGGGTCCGTCGCGTCGCCGTACCGCGAGACGGAGGCCATGGCCGACGGCTCCGACGCGATCGCCGACTGGCCGCTGCTCAACGCGCTGACCGCCGCGTCGTCGGGCGCGACGTGGGTCTCGATCCACCATGGCGGCGGCGTCGGCATGGGCCGGTCGATCCACGCGGGCCAGGTGTCCGTCGCGGACGGCACGCCGCTCGCCGCGGCGAAGCTCGCGCGCGTGCTGTCCAACGACCCGGGCCTCGGCGTGCTGCGCCACGTCGACGCCGGCTACGACGACGCGGTCACGGCGGCAGAGCGCGGCGGCCTCCGCGTCCCGACGCGGGAGTCCTGATGGACCACCCCTCGGCGCCAACCCCGGGGTCGTTCCCCACGGAGGGCCGGTCCTGGGGAGAGACCCCGGGCTCGGCAGCGTCCGGGAGGGGAGCGATCCCGGGTCCGGCGGGCGGGTCGACGCTCCTCACCGGGATCGGGGAGCTGACGACGAACGTGCCCGGCGGGCCCGGGACGCGCGAGGGCGACCCGACCGGGCTGGTGACGGACGCCGTCGTGCTGCTCGACGGCGGCCGGGTCGCCTGGACGGGTCCCGCCCGCGAGGTGCGCGACGCCGTCGGGCGCGCGCTGGGTGGGCGCGCGCCCGACGCCACCGTCGACGCGGGCGGGCGCGCCGTGATCCCGGGCTTCGTCGACTCGCACACCCACCTCCTGTTCGCGGGCGCCCGCGCCGCCGAGTTCGAGGCGCGCATGGCCGGGCGCCCGTACGAGGCCGGCGGCATCCGGTCCACCGTCGCGGCGACGCGCGCGGCGTCCGACGACGCGCTCCGGGCCGGTCTGGCCCGGCACCTCGACGAGGCGGCGCGGCAGGGCACGACCACGGTCGAGGTGAAGAGCGGGTACGGGCTCACGGTCGCCGACGAGGAGCGCGCCGCGCGGCTCGCGCGCGAGGTCACGCCGGAGGTGACGTTCCTCGGGGCCCACGTGGTGCCCGCCGAGTACGCGGGCCGCGCGGACGAGTACGTCGACCTCGTGCGCGGCGACATGCTCGCCGCGTGCGCCCCGTACGCGCGGTGGGTCGACGTGTTCTGCGAGACCGGCGCGTTCACGCCGGAGCAGTCGCGCCGGGTCCTCGAGGCCGGGGCCGCCGCGGGACTCGGCGTGCGCGTCCACGCGAACCAGCTCGGCCCGGGCGAGGGCGTGCGCCTCGCCGTCGCGCTGGGCGCGGCCGCCGTCGACCACTGCACCTACCTCACCGACGACGACGTCGCGGCGCTCGCGGGCTCGTGGTCGGGGGCGGCGGGCGCAGCGCCCGGGACCGTGGCGACCCTGCTCCCCGGTGTGGAGTTCTCCACGCGGCAGCCCTACCCGGACGCACGGCGCCTGCTCGACGCGGGCGCCGTCGTCGCGCTCGCGAGCGACTGCAACCCCGGGTCGAGCTACACGTCGTCGATGCCGCTGTGCGTCGCGCTCGCGGTGCGCGAGATGCGGATGACCGTGGCCGAGGCGGTGTGGTCCGCGACCGCGGGCGGGGCGCTCGCCCTGCGCCGGGACGACGTCGGGCACCTCGCCCCGGGTGCGCGGGCCGACGTCGTGCTGCTCGACGCCCCGAGCCGCGTCCACCTCGCGTACCGCCCGGGCGTCCCGCTCGTCGGGGCGGTCTGGAAGGACGGCGTCCGCCTCCCGCCGAGGTAGAGCCCCCGGTTCTTCGAGGGAGAGCCCCGGGGGGCCGAGGGAGAGACCCTGGTCGTGCCCGACGGGGGTGCGTTCGCCCGGCGGTCAGGTGAGCAGGCGGCGGCGGTACCCCTCGGCGACCGCCGAGGCCCGGTCGCGGACACCGAGCTTGTCGTAGACGTGCTGCAGGTGGGTCTTGATGCTCGCCTCGCCGATGAACAACGCCGCCGCGGCCTCCCGGTTCGAGCTGCCGTTCGCGACCAGCTGCAGCACCTGCTTCTCCCGGTCGGTCAGGGTCCCGGCGCCCGGCCGCCGGACCTGTCCCATGAGGTGCTGCGTCACCGACGGCGCGAGCACGGACTCCCCGCGCGCCGCGGCGCGGACCGCTCGCATGAGGTCGTCGGGGAGCGCGTCCTTCAGCAGGTAGCCGGTCGCGCCCGCCTCGATCGCGGGCAGCACGTCGCTCTCGCTGTCGAAGGTGGTCAGGATCAGCACGCGGGCGTCCGGAGCCCGGGCGCGCAGAGCAGCGGTCGCCGTGACGCCGTCCGTCCCGGGCATGCGCAGGTCCATGAGCACGACGTCCGCGGCCAGCTCGGTCGCGCGCTCGACGCCCTCGGCGCCGTCGCCGGCCTCGCCGACCACGACGATGTCCTCGGCCCCCGCGAAGGTGTCGCGCAGACCGCCCCGCACGACCGGGTGGTCGTCGACGATCACGACTCGGATCATCGGTCGATCATCCCTTCTGTACCCGTCCCGCCGGGAGCGATCGCCGGGACGCGCGCGCTGACGGACGTCCCCTCTCCCGGTGCGCTCTGCACCTCGACGTGCCCACCGACCCCGCGGATGCGCTGGCGCATGCTCGTCAGGCCGAAGCCGGTGCCGTCCTGCCTCCCGAAGCCGCGTCCGTCGTCCCGCACGTCGAGCAGCACCTCGGCGCCGGTGTACGACAGCGTGACGCCCACGCGGGTGGCTCCCGCGTGCTTCGCCACGTTCGTGAGCGACTCCTGCGCGACGCGGAACAGGGACACCTCGATCGCCGGGCTCAGGGGCTCGCGGTCGCCCGTGACCTCGACCTGCGCGCTGATCCCCTGGTCCTGGGACCACCGCTCGGTCAACGTGCGCAGCGCGTCGGGGAGGTGCGCCCGCCCCAGCTCCTGGGGAGCGAGCGCCTGCACGGACCGCCGCGCCTCGGTCAGGCTGCTGCGTGCGAGCCGCAGCGCACGCGCCACCTGCTCCCGCGCCTCGCCCCGCACGTCCGCGGAACGCTCCGCCGCCTGGAGCTGCGTGATGATGCCGGCGAGCCCCTGGGCGAGCGTGTCGTGGATCTCCCCGGCCAGCCGTTGCCGCTCGTCCTGGGCCCCGGACTCCCGCGCCTGCGCGACGAGCTGCGCGTGGAGCCCCGCGTTCTCGTGCAGCGCCTCCTCGAGGCGCTCGACGAGCTCCTCCCGCTTGCGCTCCTCCGGCTCGCTCCGAGCCGTCAGCAGGATGCCCGCCCCGATCGCCGCGGTCTGCACGGCGACGATGAGGAGGAACTCGCCGAGCACCTCCGGGCTCGGGTCGTCCCACACGTGCATCGCCGCGCCGTTGAGGACCACGGAGGTCGCCAGGACCCCGAGCACCCCCACGGGCCACGGCCGGAGCAGGTACGCCTGGAAGAAGCCCGAGATGGTGAAGACGAGGAACACCTCGGAGTAGGTCATGAGGACGACGCACAGCGTCAGCAGCCCGACGAGGTAGAGGCTCGCGGGCACGGGCCGCAGCGTCCTCCTCCGCAGCGGCAGCGTCTGCCCGACCAGCACCCACAGCGCCGAGGCCGCCACCAGCCCCAGCACGGGGGCACCCTCGGGCCAGAAGGGCTCTCCCGACCCCGTGAGCTCCTGCGACAGGTAGATCACCGTCGAGGTCGTCAGGAGCAGCCACGGGGCGACCAGCTGCAGGAGGTCCCAGACCCGGAGCTGCTCCGCCCTCCAGGCCAGCCGCGAGCGGTGCACGTTCTCGGCGTCCTCCGCGACCGCTGAGCCGGGCGCGCCGACGCCGGGGTGGCCGGTCCCCGAGTCCCGCATCATCGACACCTACTCCCAGCGGAAGAGCTTCGCGGCGATCGCGGTCGTGATCACGGCGATGGCCGCCATTATGGCAATCTGCAGCCAGAACGGCTGCCCGCCGGCCGCGGCGGTGACCTCCCCCGCCGCGGGGGACCACGCCGCGGTGAGCGCCTGCAGCCCGGGCGGGACGAACTCTCCGACGGTGCGCAGCGCGTCGGGCATGACGGCACGGGGGAGGAAGGCCCCGCCGAAGAACATCAGCGCGATGAAGAGGACGGTGCCGACCTGGTTCGCGGCGCTGCTCGTGCGGACCACGGCCGCGGAGACCAGGCCGATCCCGAGGAGTGCCGCATAGCCGACGACGAACGCGGCGACGAACTCCAACGGCCGCTCGGGCGGCGCGATGCCCAGCACCGCCCACGCGGCGAGGACCAGGAGCGTCGCCGAGACCACCACGGAGGCGAACGCGACGGTCATCTGCGCGAGCAGGACGTTGCGCGGGTGCGCAGGAGTGGTCGACAGCCTGCGCAGGATGCCGCGCTCGCGATACGTCGCGATCACCGACGGGACGTGCTGCACGGCGATCATCACCATCCCGAACACCAGGGCGGTCGGCGCCCACACGTCGACGGACCGGAGCCCGTCGGTCCCCGATATCGGCTCCTGGAGAGCGGGCACGGAGCCCAGCCCGAGCAGGAGCGCCGTCGGGAAGAGCACACCGAAGACGACGGTGGCGGAGTCACGGAGGAAGAGCTTCGTCTCGACCTCGACCAGCTGCAGACCGGCGTGCATCAGCGAGCCCTCCGCTCGGAGGGCGACGGCGATGCCGGGACACGTCCCGTCAGGGCCACGAACGCGTCGTCGAGGGTGCGCTGGGCGACGCGGAGGTCCTCCGCCACGACCTGCTCCCGGGCGAGAGCTCCTGCGACGCTGCTCAGGAGCTGTCCCTCCCCGGTGACGAGCCAGCGGTCGTCGACGACCTCGACCCGGGTCACCTCGGGAAGGGCGGTCAGGACGCTCTCGTCCAGCGGCCGGCTCGCGCGGAACCGGATCTGCTGCCCGGCGCTCGCCTGCGCGATCAGTCCTGCCGGTGTGCCCACGGCCGCGACGCGGCCGCCGTCGACGACGGCGACCCGGTCGCTGAGGCGCTCCGCCTCGTCCATGAAGTGCGTGACGAGGAGGACCGTCACGCCCGCGTCACGGACCCGCTCGACGAGGTCCCAGGTGTCGCGCCTCGCCTGCGGGTCGAGCCCCGTCGTGAGCTCGTCGAGGATCGCGACCTTCGGGTTGCCGACCAGGGCGACCGCGATCGAGAGCCGCTGCTTCTGCCCGCCGGAGAGCGCCTTGTACCGGGTGCCGCGCTTCTCGGCGAGCCCGAGCATCTCCAGGAGCTCGCGCGGGTCGGCCGGTCGCCGGTAGAAGGAGGCGTAGAGGTCGAGCGCCTCGGCGACCGTGATCGCGTCGGGGAAGCTGCTCTCCTGGAGCTGCACCCCGAGTCGTTCACGCACCTGGGCCCGGTCCGTGGTGGGGTCGAACCCCAGCACGGAGATCGAGCCCGAGTCGGGTGTGCGCAGGCCCGCGATGCTCTCGACCGTCGTCGTCTTGCCGGCGCCGTTCGGCCCGATGATGCCGAAGATCTCCCCCTCCTCGACGTCGAAGGAGACGTCGTCGACGGCGACGTGCCGCCCGTAGCGCTTGTGCAGGTGTCGTACTTCCAACGCGTTCATGCTGCGAGGCTAGGGACGGGTCGTGCCGTGCCACATCGACCGTGGCTGTGGCGGTGCGGTGGACTCGCGCCTCCACCGATCGGTCGATGCCGGGCGCCGTCGGGCGGGCTCGCGACTACACGGTCCGGGGCGTCGCGCGCAGGGCGAGGCCGGCGGCGAGCTCGAGGACGCAGAGCGCGGCGAGGCGGACGGTGCGGCCGTCGGGGGCGTCGGCGGTGGCGTCGACCTCGACGACGTCGGCAGAGCGCAGCCGGGCGTCGCGAGCCGCTGCGCGGACGAGGGCGCGCAGCTCCCAGGCCGCGATCCCGCCCGGGACGCTCGCGGGGCAGCCGGGGGCCACGGACCGGTCGCACACGTCGACGTCGACGTCGAGGTGCACCGGCCCGCCCGCGGCGCCCGCGACCTCGAGCGCCGCACGCATCACGTCCTCCGGGCCGCGTCGACGCAGCTCGTCGACGTGCACGACCGTGATCCCGAGCTCGACCGCCCGGCGCGCGTACTCGGCGGAGTTCGCGAAGTCGGCGATGCCGACCTGCACGACCCGCGCCGGGTCGAGCCCGGCCTCGACCAGCCGCCGCACGGGCGACCCGTTCGACACGCCGTCGCGCAGGTCGTGGTGGGCGTCGAGCGTGACGAGGCCCGCCGTGCCGAGGTCGTCGCCCCACGCCCCGAGCGCCGTCGCGACGGTCACGGAGTTGTCGCCGCCGAGCGCGACGAGCAGGCGGGCGCGCTCCAGCGCCGCGCGGACCGTTGCGCGCGTCCGGGCCTCGCCCTCCTCGCCGTCCGGCTCGTCGACGTCGCCGAGGTCCGCGAACGCCAGGCCGGCGAGGTCGACCGGCCCGCTGCGGTCCGACGACGCGCCGGTCCTGTCGGAGATCCCCTCGCCCGGGGTGGGCCGACCGCCCGAGGCTGCTCCGCCGACGACGGGACCCGGCGCGACGGCGGGCCGCACGCGGGCGGAGGGCCCGCCGTCGGGCAGGGGACGGTCGGGGACGAGGGCGGGACTGAACCGGCGCAGCGCGTCGCGCACGGCCGCGGGTGTCGCGTGCGCGCCGGTGGGGGAGAGCGACGTGCGCCAGGCCGGGACGCCGAGGACCGCGACGTCGACCGTGTCCCTGTCGAGCGGCGGCCAGCCGCCCGCCCGCGGCCAGGACGGGTCGTGGGACAGGGGCTGTGCGGCGCTGCTCACTCCTCGACCGTAGCAACGCCCCGCCGGGCCGAGCACCGGGTCAGGACGCGAGGGTCGCGAGGAGCGTCGCGAGCCCTAGCCCGGACTGCCCGAGGGTCCCGGTCCACAGCCGGTGGTCGGAGATCCACAGGACGACGCCGCCGAGCGTCATGAACCCCGCGGTGTACAGGACGAGGGTCCGCCCCTCGTCCACGAGGCCGTTCGCGGCGAGCACGACGCCGAGCACCGTGCCGGCGCCGAGGAACATGTTGTAGAACGCGACGTTGAACGCCCACAACGTGACCTCGCGCGGCGACGAGCGCGTGCGCAGCAGGAACTGCTGGGCCCAGGGTCGGTGGAAGAAGAAGGCCTCGACGACCCCGACGCCGACGTGCAGCACGCCGGCGGCGACGGCGAGGACCTGGGCGAGCGTGCTCATGGGAGCTCCTCCCGGTCGTGCGGCGCGAGCGAGCGGGCGAGGCGGCGGGCGCCGTCACCGTCCAGGTGGGCGAGGGCCGCGGGTCGCCCGGTGAGCAGCAGGAGCAGGGCGGTCATGGACCCGGTCACCTGCTGACCCTCGCCGCGTCGCCAGGACACGTCGGCGGCGACGAGGCGGAACCCGGCGAGCCGTTGTCGCGCGCGGAAGGGGAAGGACACGGCCCACACGCGCTCGGCCGCCTCCCGCGCCGCGACGGGCGGGGCGGGGGCGTCGATCCCGAGCGCGACGGCGACGTCCTGCGTGTGGACGAGCGCGTCGACGAGCGCGACGCGCGGGGTCGTCCCGGGGGCGAGGTGGTGCGACCCGACGGCCGCGTGCAGGGCGGCCAGGATCTCCTCGCGCGGACGCGTCCCCGCGTCCCGGGTCAGGATGTCCATCATCCCGTCGAAGCTCGCGCGGCCCCGGAGGAGCGCCCGGGCGAACCCGAGGGCGAGCGCCGCCCGCGAGGAGGTGGGGGCGAGGGTGAGGTGCGCGGCGACGTCGTGCACGCGCCACCCCGTGCACAGGCTGGGGCGCTCCCAGTCGGCGGGGTCGAGACCGGCGACGAGGTCCACGAAGGAGTTCCGGGCGGTCGCGATGGCCGCCCACACGTCCTCCTCCGCCATCCAGTAGTCGGGTGCACTCATCGGAGCGCCTCCAGAACTGATACGATGATCTGACTACTTTAGTCAGTTGCACTGACGATCGTCAACCCCTCGACGACCCGACGGAGGCACCGTGAGCGAGCAGGGCGAGCTCAACACCGGGCTGCTCCTGTTCATCCCCTACCGCGCTCTCGAGCTCCGGGTCTACACCGCGGTCCGCGAGGCCGGCTTCGACGACGCGACGCCTGCCCAGCTCCGGGTCTTCCAGCGGGTCGGGCCGCGCGGCACGCGCCTGACCGAGCTCGCGGAGGCGGCAGAGATCACCAAGCAGACGGCAGGGTTCCTCGTCGACCAGCTCGAGGCCGCGGGGTACGTCGAGCGAGTTCCCGACCCCGCGGACCGGCGGGCGCGACTCGTGCGCGTCACGGCCCGCGGCGAGGCCGCGTCGCGCGTCGCCGCCGCGGAGCTCGCCCGCGTCGAGGCCGAGTGGACCGCGCACCTCGGGGCGCGCGGCATGGCGGCCCTGCGGCGTCAGCTCGCACGCCTGCGCGAGATCACCGATCCCTGGGCCTGACGGCGAGCGATCAGCCCTTGCTCGCGTGCACGACGGCGACCGGGTGCGTCGCGTGGTGCAGCACCTGCTGGCTCACGGAGCCGAGCACCATGCCGCGCAGGTCGCCGCGCCCGCGCGAGCCGACGACGGTCAGCGCGGCGCCGGCCGCGGCCTCCCGGATCGCGACGGACGGCTCGCGGTCCACGACGAACGTCTCGACGAGGACGTCGTCGTGCTCGGGGGCGCGCACGCGGTCGAGCGCCGCCTCGACGGTGCGCGACGCCTCGGCCCGTGCGTCGCGCTCGGCCGACGTGTAGAACGACGGGTTCTCCTCCCACAGCGGCCCGACCGGCAGGCGCCACGCGCACACCGCGACGACGCGCGACCGGGTGCGGGCGGCCTCGTCGAGCGCGAACCGCAGCGCGGCGTCGCCGTGCACGGACCCGTCGACGCCGACCACGACGTCCGTCGTCCGCTCGCTCCGCTCCACGACGGGCGGCACGACGACGACGGGTACGGGCGACCGCGCGGCGAGCCGAGTCCCGACGGAACCGAAGAACATGGAGCCCACCGAGCCCAGGCCGCGCGACCCGACCACGACGAGGTCGGCGTCCTTGGCCTCGTCGAGCAGCGCCTCCGCGGGCGGGCCGGACCGCAGCGTGGTGCGCACGGGGACCGTGGGGTCGACGTGCGCCGCACGCTCGGCGGCGGCCGACAGGATGGGGCCGGCGATCTCACCGAGCTCCTCGACGCTCGGGTAGTACGCGCCGCCGACGAACGGCGTCGCGACCACCGGGACGTACGCCACGTGCAGCACGCGGAGCTCGGCGCCCCGACGCGCCGCCTCCCGCACGGCCCAGTCCAGGGCCTTGCCGCTCGTCGTGCTGCCGTCCACGCCGACCAGCACCACCTGGGTCGTCGAGTCGCTCACCGTGACCACCTCGGTCCGTCGTCCCCGTCGCGGCCGGGGGTCGCCCGCCGCCTGCACACCTCCTGGATACTCCTCGCGCCCGGCCTGCCGCACCCCACGACCGCCCCCGGCCTCCGGGACCCTCGCCTCGAAGCCGGGGGACGAAGGTCCCGCACCCGGGTCACGACGCCCTCGCGCGCGCGAGAATCCGTTTCCGACGGGCTAGGTTGAGGCCATGGGCTCTCCCCACCCGATCCGTGTGTTCCTGCTCGACGACCACGAGGTGGTCCGGCGCGGCGTGGCCGCGCTGCTCGAGGCGGCCGGTGACATCACCGTCGTCGGCGAGGCGGGCACCGCAGCCTCCGCGCTCGCGCGCATCAAGGCGACGCGGCCCGACGTCGCGATCCTCGACGTGCGCCTGCCCGACGGCTCCGGCGTCGAGGTGTGCCGCGAGGTGCGCTCCGAGCTCCCCGAGGTCGGCTGCCTCATGCTCACGTCGTTCGCCGACGACGAGGCGCTGTTCCAGGCCGTGCTCGCCGGGGCGTCGGGCTACGTGCTCAAGCAGATTCACGGCTCCGACCTCGTCGGCGCGGTCCGCACCGTCGCGGCGGGCGGGTCGCTCCTCGACCCGGCCAGCACCGCGCGCGTGCTGGAGCGTCTGCGGCACGCCGCGGACGAGACCCCGGACCGTCTCGAGGGCCTGTCCCAGCAGGAGCGCCAGATCGTCGCGCTCATCGGCGAGGGGCTGACGAACCGCGAGATCGGCAAGCGCCTCTACCTCGCGGAGAAGACGGTGAAGAACTACGTCTCGCACGTCCTCGCGACGCTCGGGCTCCAGCGACGCACCCAGGTCGCGGTGCTCGCGACCGAGATGCGCCAGGACGAGGCGTCGCGTCAGGGCACCCCGGGCGCGGGCGCGCCGGCGGGGGACCGGCAGCACGGTGGCCAGCCCTTCCGCCCCTGACGGCGACGCCGGGGCGATGCGTCCCGGGAGGCCCGAGGGCTCGTCGCCGGACGGACCGGGGGCCGACGGCGAAGGTCCGGGCGACCGCGCGCCGTCGGGACCTTCGGCTCTCGCCGATCTGACACCGCGGCGCGACGATGGCGACATGGACACAGTCGAGCGGACCGGGACAGGGGCACCGGTGGCAGGAGCGGGGCCCATGACGGCCGAACGCCCCCGCGCCTCGGCAGGGCTCTCGGAGCTCACGCCGGAGGAGAGCTACGCGCTCCTCGCGACCGTCCCCGTGGGCAGGATCGTCTACACCGACCACGCGCTGCCGGCTATCCAGCCGGTGAACTTCGTCCTCGACGGGCCCGACGTCGTGTTCCGTACCGCCGAGGGTTCCAAGCTTGCGGTCGCGGCGAGCCGCGCCGTCGTCGCGTTCGAGGTGGACCAGTTCGACGCCGAGGCGCGTTCCGGCTGGTCCGTCGTGCTCGTGGGCCGCACGTTCGAGGTCACCGAGCCGGTGGAGCGTGCACGGCTGCTCGCCCTCCCGCTCGTGACGTTCGTGCCGGGCGTGCGCGACCGGGTCATCAAGGTCGTCCCGCGCATCGTCACCGGGCGGCGGATACTGCGCTGAGGCGGACGCCCGGCCCGGCTACGCTCGCCGGATGACCGAGACGACCGAGGTGCGCGACGCGACGCCCGAGGACTGGCCGGGCATGTGGCGGGCCTTGGAGCCCGTCTTCCGCGCCGGTGAGACGTACACCTACCCGCGCGACATCAGCGAGGCCGACGCCCGCGCCGCCTGGACCGGCTCGCCCGGTGCCCGGGTCCTCGTCGCGGTCTCCACGGACCCCGACGCCACGGGCGTGGCGCAGGGGGCGGTGCTGGGCACGGCGAAGTACCTGCCCAACCACCCGGGTGCCGGGTCGCACGTCGCGAACGCGAGCTTCGTCGTCGGGCCCGACGGCGCGGGGCGGGGCGTGGGTCGCGCGCTCGCCCGCGCGGTGCTCGACGGGGCGCGCGGCGACGGCTACCGGGCGATGCAGTTCAACGCCGTCGTGGAGACGAACGAGCGCGCCGTGCGGCTCTGGGAGTCGCTCGGCTTCGCGATCCTCGCGACGGTGCCCGAGGCCTTCGACCACCCCGTGCAGGGTCTCGTGGGCCTGCACGTCATGCACCGCGCCCTCTGAGCCGCGGCGCGCCGGGTCAGACGAGCGGCACCCACCACTCGAGCCGCGTGCCGCCGTCGGGCAGCGCGGTCGCTGTGCTCGACCCGCCCAGTGCCGCCGCGCGCGCCTGCATGTTGCGCAGGCCCGAGCGGCGCCCGCCGGGCTGGATGCCGACGCCGTCGTCGGTGACCATGAGGCGCGCCTCGTGCGCGGTCACGGACAGGTGCACGACGACGTGGCTCGCCTGCGCGTGCCGCGCCACGTTGGTCAGGGACTCGCCCAGCACGACGACGAGCTGGTCGGCGACCTCGGCGGGCAGGCTCGGGCCGCCGTCCGACACGCCGGCTCCCGACCCCTCGGCCGCGACCTCGACGCTCACCTCCGGCGCGAAGCCCAGGACCGTCGTCGCGGCCTCGGCCTGGGCGCGGAACCGGTCCTCGATCGACGGCGCGTCCGGGTCGGTCGCCGTGTGCAGGGCGAAGATCGTCGAGCGGATCTGCCGGATCGTCTCGTCGAGGTCGGAGACGGTCTCCTCGATGCGGGTCCGGGCGTTCGGGTCGGCGACGAGCGGCTGCACGCTCATGAGGGTCATGGCGGACGCGAACAGGCGCTGGATCACGACGTCGTGCAGGTCGCGCGCGATGCGGTCGCGGTCCTCGAGCACGCCCACCTGCTTGGCCCGCCCGTAGAGCCGCGCGTTCTCGATCGCGACGCCCGCGGCGGCGGCGAGCGCGATCACGGCCGCCTCGTCCTCCGCCGTGAACTCGGTCGTGGAGTGCTCTCCGCCCGCCCCGGGCACCCGCTTGTCCGTCAGGTAGAGGTTGCCGAACACCGTCTCGCGCACCCGGACCGGGACGCCGAGGAACGTGTGCATCGGCGGGTGGCCCTCGGGGAAGCCTGCGGAGCGGACGTCGTCGGCGATCTCCGGGACGCGGATGGGCTCCGGGTGGTCGATCAGCTCCCCGAGCAGGCCCTCGCCGTGCGGCCAGTGGTCGATCGCGGCGACCTCGTCGTCCGAGAGCCCGAGCGGGATGAACTGCGCGAGGCGCTCGCGCCCCGAGGCGTCGAGCACACCGAGCGCGCCGTACCGGGCCCCCGTGAGCTCCATCGCCGCCTCGACGATGCGCCGCAGCACCTGCGGGAGGTCGAGGTCGCTCGTCACCGCCACGACGGCGTCCAGCACGCGTTGCCCGACGGCGGTCGGCAGGTCGGTCGTTCCGCTCACCCGATGCAGTCTCCCAGACACCGCGCCCCCGGCGGCACCCGGCCTGACGTGGGGGTGTGACGTGGGTGACACCCCCGCGCTATCGTGCGTCCACATCTCGGGACGTCCGACGCCGTCCTGCCGGTCGCCCGCCGCGCCCGGCCCGGCGCGAGCCGACCGAGGCCGCCGACGCAGGGGGCCGAAGGGACACGGTGCCGCATGCCGACCACCGACCAGGGCACGGGCCCCGCCGCGGCGACCGCGCTCGCAGACCTGCGCGCCGCCGTCGGGCACCTGCACCCCGACGACCCCGCCGAGCTCGTCGCCATCGCCGACGACCTGCGCGCCCTCGGCAGTCCCGCCGCCGCGGTGCCGTTCTACGAGGCGGCGGTCGAGCACGGGGTCCCCGGGGCGGTGTACCGGCTGGGCGTCGCGCACCACGAGGCGGGAGACGCCGCCGAGGCCTTCCGCTGCTTCGAGCTCGCCGGTCTCGCGGGCGACGTGCTCGGGGCGTTCATGGCCGCGCAGGTCGCGACCGAGCGGGGCGACCTGCACGCCGCCCGGCGGTGGTACGAGCAGGCGCTGGAGGTCGAGGGAGCCTCCGTGAGGCTCGCGCAGGTGCTGGCCGACCTGGGGGAGCGCGACGCCGCCGACGGCCTCCTCGCGACGGCCTCGGGCGAGAGCTGGGAGGCGGCCGTCGAGCTCGTGCGCGGCGGCGCGCTCACGGCCGACGAGGCCGTGGCCCTCCTGGAGGGCTGGGCCGAGGCGGGAGAGGCGCGGGTCGTGGTGGCGCTCGCGGACCTCTACGTCCGCGCTGGTCGCGCCCTCGCCGCGGAGGACCTGCTGGAGCAGGCCGCGCTCGCGGGCGAGCCGACCGCGCGCACGAGCCTCGGCGTCCTGCGGCTGCGCGCCGGACGGGTCGCGGAGGCGATGGCGCTGTGGCGCGAGTCCGCCGGCCAGGGCGACCCGCAGGCGGCGGAGCTGCTCGCCCGGTTCGGCTGACGCGCGGCGAGCACGGACGGTGGCCCGCCCTCCTCGCGACCGCCCGAGACGAGAAAGGCGCCCGGCGGGCGACCTGCTCCGTCGAGCGTCGGTCGCCCTGCCGGGCGCGAGGGGCGGGACGTGCGGGTGGTCTCCCCACCGCCCGCACGTCCCTCTTCCCCCGGGAGCGACTCCCTGCAGCGACGGCCTCAGAATCGTCGCGCGGTACCGGTCGCCCCGTCGGCCCGCCGCACACGGCGGGCGGTCGGAACCGTCAGACCAGCCAGGGGAGGCGCTGGACCAGCGGGAGCTTCTTCCACGTCCTGCCGAGACCCAGGACGTCGCCGGCGCCGATGAGCGCGAGGGCGATGATCGTCAGGGCCATCGTGAGGTGGTCGTCGAGGATCGGGTTCGTCGTCATGGGCAGCGACGCGAGGTACATGAACAGCAGGAGCGCCGTGCCGCTGACGGCCGCGACGCGCATGCCGATCCCGAGGATCAGCGCGAGCCCGATGCCGAGGAGGCCGAGCATGAACAGCACGTCGGCCCAGGCGGCGCCGGCCATGCCGTTGAAGAACCCGGCGAAGGGGCCCTCGACCCCCGACAGGTAGCCGGTCGTGGGGCTGCCGCCGTTGATCCAGGCGCGCTCCGACGGGGTGGAGAACCCGAGACCGAACGTCTTGTCGAGGAAGGCCCACAGGAAGTAGAACCCGAGCGCGATCCGCAGCACGCCGAGGACGACCTGTGCAGGTCGGCTTGCCCGTGCGGCGAGGCTGAGGGTCTCCGGCTCGTGGCCTTCGACCGTGGGGAGCGGCGCGTTGGCGTTCCGCTCGATCGTCCCCTTCATCACTGTCCCCTCTCGTCGACCCGGCCGGTGCGGTCGGGCTCCTGACATCAAGAGAACCCTGTGAAGGAAGGGTGGACGTCGGGCAAAGGTCGCCGGGCCCGGGGACCTAGGTCCCCGGTGCGCCGCGGCGGCCCCTGACGGCGACCCGGCGACGGCCGGGCGGTGGTCACGACGTCAGGAGCCGGTCGAGCCCTCCAGGTCCGCCCGGAGGGCGTCGACCTGCGTGCGCAGGCCCTCGATCGCGTCCCGGACGGCGGCGTCGGCGCCGGAGAGCGACTCGCCCACCGCCTCCAGGTCGGCCGACGCGTCCTCCAGCGCCGTCTCCGCGTCCGCGAGCCGCTGCTCGGCGTCCGCACGCGTCTCGTCGGTCGCGGCGGCGAGCTCGTCCGCGGCTGCGCGGGCCTCGTCGGCGGCCTCCTGCGCGCCGGTGACGGCGTCCTCGGCGCGCGTGCGCGCGTCGTCCGGGAGGGAGCCCAGGTCGTCCGTGATCGACCGGACGTCGTCGCCGATGGACTCCGCCTGGGTGCGGGCGTCGTCGAGGAACTGCTGCACCTGGTCGCCCGTGAGGGTGAATTCGGGCACGCTCACGGACCCGTCCTCCGCGCAGCCGCCGAGCGCGACGGTCGCGGCGAGCACGGAGCCGAGGACGAGTGCGCGGGACGTTGACCTGCGGTGACGTGTCGGTGAACTCATGGCGCCATTCTCCCTCGCGAACATGAGACGGGGGTGAGAGCCTCGTGGAGGCGGTGTACGGTAGGCGGACGAGGGCACTGTGGCGTGCAGCACACCGACCGGTGGGCGTGCGCAGCCGTGACGTCGGGCGCGACGACGCGCTGAACGGCGTGCGGGACCGCAGGTCCGTGGCAGGGCACGAAGCACGGGAGTGAGCGGTGAGCACCACGGCTGAGCACGAGGGCGCGACGGACGACGTGCCCGAGACGCCTGAGCCCGCAGCGCCCGCACCCGGGCCGTCGCCGACCTTCGTGCGACGGGCGCGCACCGTCTCCCACGTCCTCATCTCCTCCGCGCTCGCGATCACGCTGGCGGCCGCGCTCGCGGGGAGCGTCGAACCCCGACCGGGCGCGTCGTTCTTCTCCGCGGAGGGTGCGACCGCGACGCAGGTCTCGTCGCTGTCGAGCACGCTCGGTGCCGGTCTCGACGAGGACCAGCAGCTCGACGGGGCGATCGAGGTCCTCGCCACGGCGAACGCGCTCGAGGACGGCCAGGTCACCGCACCCGTGGAGCAGGCGCGCGCGGAGCTCGGCATGCTCCTCGCCACGTACCTCGCCCAGCAGGACGCCGCACGCCGCGTGCCCGTCCAGGTCGTCCCCGACGGCGGGCTCGACCTCGACGGGTCGCTCGACGACACCGAGGTTCCTGAGCTCCCCGAGCCGCTCGACCCGGGCACGGACCTCGACGACACGGACCGTCCCGGCGCGGACGAGCAGGGGACGACAGGCCCCGAGCGCCGCGCGCAGCAGCCCGCGTCCGTGGACGCCGCGGGAGACGCGGACGCGGTGCGCACGTCCGCCGTGCGCACGGTGCCGTCCCCCGGCCCGAGCGCCGAGCCCGGTGCGTCCCCGAGCCCGAGCGGGGCGCCGAGCCCGTCGCCGTCGGGCGACGCTCGGACAGGACCGACGGCGCCCGGCACCACCGGGGGCTCCGCGGGAGACCGCACGCTGCCCGAGGACGCCGTCCCGGCCCCCGACGGCGTCGCGCCGGGCGAGCTCGGTGGGACGCAGGGGGACCTGGACGACCCGTCGGGTGACAGCGGTGACGGCGAGCACGCCGAGGACGACGACCACGCCCACGGCGACGTGACGCTCGAGGACGTCGTCGTCTCGGCGACGCACCTCGCCGACCTGCTCGGCACGGACTTCTCCCCGGTCGGCGTCGTCCCGGCGGCCGGTGCGACCGCGCTCGCGGGGACGACGCTCGCGGAGCGCCTCGCCGAGGTCGTCGCGAAGTACGCCGGCTCGACCGCGCAGTACCAGAACGGGCGCATCCCGCCCGAGGCGCTGTGCGCGCTCGACTTCGCGCCCGGCAAGACGCTGCGCTGCGACGCGGCGGAGCAGCTCGAGGCACTGGCCGCCGAGTTCCAGAAGGAGTTCGGGTACGCGCTCAAGATCACCGACGCATACCGCCCCTACGACGACCAGGTGCGGCTCAAGGCCATCAAGCCGTACCTCGCGGCGGTGCCGGGGACGTCCCAGCACGGCTGGGGTCTCGCGATCGACATCGGCGGCAACGTCCCGTCGGGGACGTCGCGCGAGTACGTGTGGCTCCGCATGCACGGCCCGGACTACGGCTGGGACAACCCCGCGTGGGCGCGGCCGAACGGGTCCAAGCCCGAGCCGTGGCACTTCGAGTTCTTCGCCGCGGGCAAGATGCCGACGCGCTACACGCCGTCCGAGGGCACGGCGCCGTCGTCCCCGCAGAAACCCTCGACCCCGGGGACGCCGGCCCCGGCGCCGCAGCCCACGCCGACCGAGCCCCCGAAGCCGACCGAACCCACCACGCCCACCGAGCCGACGACGCCGACGGAGCCCACGGAACCGACCGAGCCCACGACGGTCGCCGTGCCGGCCGGGCTCGTCGGCCGGTCGCAGGCCGAGGTCGAGGCCGCGCTCGCGAAGGCCGGGCTCAAGGTCGGCGTGACGACCAAGGAGGACGCCGCCGCGGCGGGCACCGTGCTCGCGGTCAACCCCGGCTCCGGCACCCAGGTCGCGCCGGGGAGCACGGTGACGATCGTCGTCTCCTCCGGGCCCGCCGACCCCGAGCCCCCGGTGGACCCCGAGCCACCGGTCGACCCTGAGCCCACGCCGAACCCCACCCCGACCGAGCCGACGCCTGAGCCCACGGCCACGGTCGCGCCCGAGCCGACCGACCCCGCGACCGAGCAGACCGCACCCTGACGGTCCGTCGTCGCTCTGCGGTCCCGGTCCGGGTCCACCAGAACCGGACGCAGCGACGGCTCCGCGAAAAGAGGTGTACCTCGGACGTGGCGGCGGCGTAGCCTCGTCGACGATGTGATCCTCACCTGCCCCGACCGCTCCGTCCCGTCGAGCCCGTCGTCGTGGCCCCCGCGCCGTACCCGGCGCGCGTGCGTGCCGCCCGGGCACCCTGGTAGGTGATCACCCATGGCCCGTTCCACCCCTGTCCTGCGTGCGTCCGACGTCCGCGTGTCCTTCGCAGGCCGCCCCGTGCTGCGGGGCGTCGACCTCGCCGTCGACCCCGGCCACCGCACGGGCCTCGTCGGCGAGAACGGCGTCGGCAAGTCCACCCTGCTGCGCGTGCTCGCGGGCACGCTCGCGCCCGACGACGGGGCCGTGGCCCGGCCCGCCGACCTCGGGTTCCTGCACCAGGAGTTCCCCTACCCGCCGTCGACGACGGTCCGCACCGTCGTCGACGACGCGCTGGCGCGCGTCCGGGCGATCGAGCGCGAGCTCGAGGAGGCCGCGCTCGCCCTCGCGGGCCCGGACGGCGCCGAACCCGCCGCGGGGGCCGACGAGGCGTACGCGCGCGCCCTCGACCGGGCCGAGCTCGCGGACGTGTGGGACGCCGACGCAAGGGCCGCGCGCACGCTCGCCGGGCTGGGGCTCGACGTCGACGGCGTCGCCGGTCGCGAGGTCGGGTCGCTGTCGGGCGGGCAGCGCACGCGCCTCGGGCTCGCCGCGCTGCTCGTGCGCCAGCCGGGCGCGCTGCTGCTCGACGAGCCGACGAACCACCTCGACGACGGCGCCGCCGAGTTCCTCGCCGGGGCGCTGCGCGCGCTCCCGGGAGCGGTCGTGCTCGCGAGCCACGACCGGGTCTTCCTCGACGAGGTGTGCACCGAGATCCTCGACCTCGACCCGGTCGCCGAGCCGCTGCGGGGCGCCGCGACCGGGAGCCCGCGCGGCGGCGGGGGCGCGGCCACCCTGTACGGCGGCACGTACAGCGACTACCTGGAGGCGAAGCGCGTCGAGCGCGAGCGCTGGGAGCAGCGGTTCGAGGCCGAGCAGGCGGAGCTCGTCGAGCTGCGCCGGTCCGTCGCGGTCACCGCGCGCGACGTCTCGAAGGACCGCGAGCGCGGCAACCAGGCGAAGATCCTCTACGACTTCAAGGGCGAGCGCGTCCAGAGCCAGGTGTCGCGGCGCGTGCGCAACGCGCAGCAGCGGCTCGACACCCTGGAGCGCGACCAGGTGCGCAAGCCTCCGCCGCCGCTGCGCTTCGCCCCGCCGAGCGGCAGTGGCGTCGTGACCCCTGGTGGGGGCGACGTCGTCGCCTGGGCGCGGGGCGTCGTCGTGCGCCGACCCGCAGGCCCGGGCGAGGGGGTCGCGCCGGGCGAGCGCCCGGATCGGCTCGACATGGCGGCGTCGGGCGTGCCCTCGATCGAGGTCGCGCGCGGCACGCGACTGCTCGTCACGGGCGCCAACGGCGCCGGGAAGTCGACCCTGCTGCACGTCCTCGCGGGCGACCTCGCACCCGACGCGGGCACGGTCGGGCGGGCGCGCGGGGCGCGCGTCGGCCTGCTGGAGCAGGACGTCCACCTGCACGACGACGACCGCACCCCGCGCGAGCTCCTCGCCCTCGCGCAGGGCTGGGACCCCGCGGACCGGGCGGGAGCTCGCGAGGCCGCGGTGGACGCGCACGGGCTCCTCGCCCCGCGCGACCTCGGGCGCCCGCTCGCGGAGCTGTCCGTGGGTCAGCGGCGGCGCGTCGTGCTCGCCATGCTCGTGACGCAGGCGCCGGACGTGCTGCTCCTCGACGAGCCGACGAACCACGTGTCGCTCACGCTCGCCGGGGAGCTCATGGAGGCCGTCGAGGAGTGGCCGGGCGCCGTCGTCGTCGCGTCGCACGACCGGTGGCTGCGGCAGCGCTGGACGGGCGACGTCGTGCACCTCGCGTGAGCCCTGCACCTGTCAGCGCCCACGCGCCCGGACCCGTGGGGCGCTGACAGCTCGCTGGTCCTGTTCACCGCGCGGTGCGTAGGGTCGGTGGGTGGACGTCGAGCAGACCGGTGCCGCGGCACCGGACAACGCGTGGAAGCAGGTCGTCGCGTCGCTCGCGGACGCGGGCCGGCTCGAGGTGCTCGCGCGCGTCGTGACGGAGAGACCCGCCGAGGCCGTGCTCTCGACGGACGAGCGGCGGCGGCTCGCGCCGCTCCTCGCGTCGGGTGTGGTCGTGCGGGACGAGACGGGGTTCCTGCGCGCCGCGCCCGAGCGGTTCGCCGCGCTGCTCGCGACGGTTCCCACACCCCGGCCGACCGGCCCCGAGCGGTTCCTCGTCGACGGTCGCCTGCTGCGCTCGCCCAAGCGGTTGCGCGACCGCGAGCTCGTCGTGCGGTACCTGGCGGCGCAGGTGCTGCCCCTGGAGGAGCCTGTCACCGAGCTCACGTTGACCAAGCGGCTCGCGGCCCGTGCCGCGGACCCGGTGTCGCTGCGGCGCGCGATGGTCGACGGCGGTCTCGTGCACCGCACGCGTGACGGCGCCGAGTACTGGCGCACGGTCGTCACGGAGTTCGACGACGTCTGACCCCGGGCTCCCGGGGTGCGCGGCGGTGGGCGTCGGACCCGGCGGCTAGGGTCGGGTCCCATGAGCAGCGAGCGCGCCCTGGCGGCGCTGGAGGCGTCGGGCATCGACTACACCGTCACGCGGCACGGCCGGGTGGGGTCGCTCGAGGAGGCCGCCGCGGCCCGTGGTGTGGACCCGTCGCAGGTCCTCAAGACGATCGTCGTGCGGCGCGGCGAGGACGACTACCTGTTCGTGCTCGTCCCGGGCGACCGCCAGATCTCCTGGCCCAAGCTGCGCGCGCTCCTCGGCGTCTCGCGCCTGTCGATGCCGGACAAGGACGTGGCGCGCGACGTCACGGGCTACGAGCGCGGCACCATCACGCCGTTCGGCTCGACGCACGCGTGGCCGGTGGTCGCGGACGCACGGGTCGTCGCCGGGCCGGGGGAGGGTGACGGCGTCGCGGGCGACGCGGGCGAGCAGGGCGCCGAGCCCGACGCGGCGGCACGCCTCGTCTCGATCGGCGGTGGCGCGCACGGTGTCGCCGCGACGGTGGACGGCCAGGCTCTCGTCGGGGCGCTCGGCGCCCAGGTCGCGGACGTCACCGACCCGCTGTAGCGCACGCGGCCCGTCCGGGCCGGAACCTGCCCGAGGTTTGTGTGGGTTCGGAGGAAGGTCGCGCGCGACCCTCGCGGGGGGTGGTGTGCGTCGCGCGTCGGGTGCAGACTCTTTCTGCTCCGGTCACGGTCGCCCGGTGCGCCCCGTCACCCGACGGCGGCGCACGCGACCCGTACGGAGCCTCGCGGGGGCGCGCGGGGAACAGGCCGTCATCGCCGGACGTTCGTCCGGAGGGGCGGCCGACAGCACGCAGGACGACTCGAGAGAGACGGTGAGCGGGAACCGTGGACACAGGCAGCGCGATCGACCGGACGAGCGGGATCGTCTACGCCCCGGCGGACGGCGGCGTGGTCGTGACGATGTGGGGGGAGATCGACGCGGCGCTGCGCGACCGCGCGAGCGAGGCGATGTCGTACGTGCTCGACACGCGAGGTCGTGTCGTGGTCGACGTCGCCGACGTGACCTTCATCGACTCCTCGGGCATCGCGTTCATCATCCAGCTCTACATGCTCGGCGAGGAGGACGGTCGGGACGTCGTGCTCCGCGACCCGTCGCCCAGCATCGTCGAGCTGCTCGACATGATCGGCATGGGCGGGCGCATCCCCGTCGAACGCAGCGGCGCGTCGACGGGCCCGATCGAGGTCGTCGGCGCGGTCTGACTCAGGCCGACCCGTAGGGCGGGTCGTCGCGGCGGTCGGGTGCGTCCTGCGCGGCAGGTGCACCGGTGCCGTGCGGGGGGTTCTGCGCCGGGAGCTTCTGGCGCAGCGCCGCCCAGTAGAGGGCGTTGAGCATGGCGCCGACGACGGCGACCGGCACGAGCGCGTCCTTGAACCACAGCGCGGAGCACGCCAGGAGCGCCCCGTACACGATCGGTACCGCGAGGTCGAGGGTGCGCCTGTCCATGGTTCCTCCGTCGGTGGGGCGCCCGTGCGGGCGCCGTGCGGCTCGCACCCTACCGGGGGACGGGTGCGGGTCGACGCGTCGCGCCGCGGGTCGGACCGCACCGCCGTCGGTCCTCCGGCCTGTGGGTCGCGGTCGGTACGGTGCGATCATGCGCATCCTGCACACGTCCGACTGGCACCTCGGGCGCACGCTGCACGGGGTCGACCTGCTGGAGCACCAGGCCGCGCACCTCGACCACCTCGTCGAGCTGACCCGCACCGAGTCCGTCGACGCCGTCGTGGTCGCGGGCGACGTGTACGACCGCGCGATCCCACCGGTCGACGCAGTCTCGCTGCTGTCCGACTCGCTGACGCGCCTCGCGGAGCGCGCGCACGTCGTCGTCACGCCGGGGAACCACGACTCCGCGGTCCGGCTCGGGTTCGGGGACCGCGTGATGCGGCCGGGCGTGCACCTGCGCGCGCGGCTGTCCGACGTCGGGGAGCCGGTCGTGCTCGCGTCAGGGGGGAGCAGCGTGGACGAGGGCGGCGCGCCGCTGCTCGTCTACGCCCTGCCGTACCTCGACCCGGACACGGCGCGCCACGTGCTCGCCGACGACGCTGGTCACCCGCGGGCGGACCGGGGCGCGGAGCAGGCCACGGGCGGCCGGCGGGCGCCGCTCGCCAGGTCGCACGAGGCGGTCATGGGTGCCGCGATGCGGCGCGTCGGGGCCGACCTCGCGCGCCGCCGCGCGCAGGACCCGGCCGCCCGCGCGGTCGTCGTGGGGCACGCGTTCGTCGTCGGCGGCCTCGCCTCGGAGTCCGAGCGCGACATCCGTGTGGGCGGGGTCGATGCCGTGCCCGCCGCCACGTTCGGGGGCTGGGGGGTCGACTACGTCGCGCTCGGGCACCTGCACGGGCCGCAGCGCGTCCCTGTGCCCGATGTTTCACGTGAAACCGCAGGTCACGGCAGCGGGACGAAGACGGTCGCGCGCTACTCCGGCTCCCCGCTCGCCTTCTCCTTCTCGGAGCTGCACCAGCGCAAGTCCACGGCGCTCGTCGATCTCGACCGGCTCGGCGCGGACCCGGACGCGGCGGTCGAGCTCGTTCCCGCGCCCGTGCCGCGGCGGCTCGCCGAGGTCACGGGGACGCTCGACGACCTCCTCGGGGCGGCGGGCGAGCCGCACGTCGACGACTGGCTCCGGGTCGTCGTGACCGACGTCGTGCGCCCGGCCGAGCTCTACGGGCGCGTCCGGGCGCGCTTCCCCCACGCGCTCCAGGTGACCCACCGGCCGCCGCGACCCGCCGAGCGGGAGGTCGTGACCGCCGTCGGGCCGGGGCGCGACCCGCTCGACGTCGCGCGGGACTTCGTCCGGGACGTGTCCGGGCAGGCGCCGAGCGACGCGGAGGTCGCCGTGCTGCGCGAGGCGTTCGAGCTCGCGCTCGCGGAGGAGCGGAGCGCCTGATGCACCTGCACTCGCTGACCTTCCAGGCGATCGGGCCGTTCGCGGGCCTCCACCACGTCGACCTCGCGTCCCTCGGCGCGTCGGGGATCTTCCTGCTCGACGGGCCGACCGGCGCGGGCAAGTCCACGGTCATCGACGCGATCGTCTTCGCGCTGTACGGCAAGGTCGCCTCCGACGCCGCGAGCGACGACCGTCTCCGCTCGGCGTTCGCGGCCCCCGAGGTCGAGTCGTTCGTCGACCTCGTGCTGGAGGTCCCCTCGGGTGTCTACCGCGTGCGCCGCACGCCCGAGTACCGCCGTCCCAAGAAGCGCGGCACCGGCACGACGACCCAGCAGGCCTCGGTCCGGCTCTGGCGACTGGCGGAGGTGCCCTCCGCGGAGGCCGTCGCCGGGGTCGACGGCCCTCCGGGCGAGCTGCTCTCGGCGCGGCTCGACGAGGCCGGGGACGAGATCCGCCGGATCGTGGGTCTCGACCGTCGCCAGCTCGTGCAGACCGTCGTGCTGCCGCAGGGCGAGTTCGCGACGTTCCTGCGCGCCAAGCCCGAGGACCGGGCCGTGCTGCTCCAGAAGGTGTTCGGCACCGAGCTCTACCACCGCGCGGCGGTGCGGCTGGCCGAGCTGGCGCGCACGGCGCGCGCACGGTCGGACGCAGCGCGGCAGGGCGTCCGCGGCGCGGTCGAGCGGTTCGCCGGGGCGGCGGGGCTCGTTCCCGACGACGCGCGGCGGCTGCGCGAGGCCGCGCAGGACGACGCGCTGCTGCGCCGGGCCGACGAGGCCGCCGGACCGGCGAGCGGCGACGGCTCGTCCGCGTCGGCGGGGGTCCACGCGCTCGCGGTGGCGCACGTCGGGCGGCTCGCCACCGAGGCGGACGTCCTGGCGGAGCGTGAGGTGGCGGCGAACGCGACCCTCGTCGCGGCGCAGGACCACCTCGAGTCCGAGCGCGAGCTGGCGGACGCCGTGACGAGGCGTGCGCGGCTGCGCGCCGAGGCGGCCCGCCTCGCCGAGGAGGAGCCGCAGGTCGCCGCCGACCGGCGACGCGTCGACGCCGCGACCCGTGCCGCCGTCGTCGCGCCCGCCGCGCAGGGCCTCGCTCGCGCGCAGCAGGGCGTCGCCGCGGCGCAGGAGCGGCTCGTGCTCGCCCGGACGGGAGCGCCTGCGGACCTCGCCGACGCCGACGCGACGACGCTCGAGGCGCTGCGTGCCGGCGTCGCGACGGCCGCGGTGCGCGCGACGCGGCTGCTCCCGGTCGGGGCGTCGCTCCCGGTCCGCGAGCGGGAGGTGGCCGACGGTCGCAAGGACGTCGCGCAGGCGAGCGAGGAGCGAGGGCGCGTCCTCGACGAGCTCGCCGCGCGGCCGGCGCACCGCGAGGCGCTGCGCACGCGGCTGGCGGCGCTGGCCGAGACCGCAGGGACGCTCGGGGCGCTCCAGGAGCGGGCGCTCCGTGCCCGCGCGGTCGAGCGGGCGGCGCGACAGGCCGACGCCCTCGCCGGCGAGGAGGAGACGGCGCGTGCCGAGCGGGCGCGGGCCGCGGCGCTCGCCCGGGACGCCGTCGAGCACGAGGCGCGCGTCCGGGCGGCGCGCATCGCGGGGCTCGCGGGCGAGCTCGCGGCGGGGCTCACGGCGTCGTCGCCGTGCCCGGTGTGCGGTGGCACGGACCACCCGGCGCCGGCGCCGCTCGCGGACGGCCACCCCACCGCGGAGGACGTCGAGGACGCGGAACGTCGCCGCGCCGAGGCAGAGCGCGCGCTGCACGACGCCTCGGCGCGCGTCGAGGTGCTCGCCGAGCGGCTGACCGCGCGTCGCCGGGACGCCGAGGGTCTGACGCCGGACGAGGCCGTGGCGCAGGTCGCCGCCGTCGACGCGTCGGTCGCGGGTGCGCGGGCGGCGGCCCACGAGCGTGCGGACGCCGAGCGCGAGCTCGACGCCCTCGACGCCGCGACGGGCGCGCTCCAGGAGCGCGCCGCCGCGCTCGCGGAGACGATCGCCGGGACGACGGCGCGGCTCGGGGAGCTCGAGGCGGCGCTCGACGCCGACCGGGCCGAGATCCGCGCGGAGCTGGCTGCCGCCGGCCCGCTCGTGGAGCGGGTCGACCTGCCCGACCCGCTCGCGGGCGAGGGCGGCCCGCGCAACCCGGTCGCCGTCCTCGTCGCCGCGCTCGAGGAGCGGGTCCGCACGATCGACGCGCTCGCCGACGCGGGCGCCGCCCTCGCCACGTCGAGGAGCGCGGTCGACGAGCGTGCGGCCGAGCTCGGTGCGCTCGTCGACCGGTCCGGGTTCACGGACGCCGCCGAGGCGCTGGACGCGGTCCTCGACGAGCAGGACCGCCTCACGCTCTCGCGGCGCGTCGCCGAGCACGAGGCCGCGGGCGCCACCACCACGGCGGGGCTCGCCGACCCCGCCCTCGCGGACCTTCCCGAGGACGCGCGCCCCGACGTCGCCGCGGCGCGGGCCGCGGTCGCCGCGGCGGAGGCGTCGGCGCGGTCCGCGGCCCGCCGGCACGAGCTCGTCGCCCGGCAGGCGCAGGCGGCGGACGTCGCGGCGGAGGGGATCGGCACGGCCGTCGACGAGTGGGCCGGGGCGCGAGAGGCAGCGGGCCCGGTCGCCCGCATGGCGGCGCTGGCGTCCGGCTCCGGCGACAACGAGCACGCCCTCACGCTCGCCACGTACGTCCTCGTCCAGCGGTTCGAGGACGTCGTCGCGGCGGCGAACGAGCGCCTCGCGGAGATGTCGTCGGGCCGGTACGAGCTCGTGCGCAGCGCGACGCGCGAGGACGTGCGCGCGCACAAGCGCGGTCTCGCGATGAAGGTCCTCGACCACGTCACCGAGCGCGAGCGCGACCCGCGCACGCTGTCCGGCGGCGAGACGTTCTACGTGTCGCTGTGCCTGGCCCTCGGGCTCGCGGACGTCGTCACGGCGGAGGCGGGCGGCGTCGAGCTCGGGACGCTCTTCGTCGACGAGGGTTTCGGCAGCCTCGACCCCGAGACGCTCGACGCCGTGCTCACGGCCCTCGGTCGGCTCCGGGCGGGTGGGCGCGTCGTCGGCGTCGTGTCCCACGTCGAGGCCCTCAAGCAGGCCGTCGCGGAGCGGATCGAGGTTCGGCGCGCGCCCGGGGGCGGGAGCACGCTCACCGTGCGCGCGTGACGACGGCGGCACGCGCCGGGTACCGGCGCGCCCGGCCTCGCCAGGGGTGCGGGCGCACGCGGGCGGGCGTCATCGCGGGGGGAGCGGCGCGCACACCCGGTCCACGAGCTCGGTGACGGCCGCACGCACGGCGTGCGGCGGGGCCCCGCCGTCGAGCGCGAGCGCGGCCCGGTCGAACACGGCCGAGAGCAGGAGCGTGAGCGCGTCGAGACGGTCGTCGTGCGCGACGTCGTCGTCGACGCGCCCCGCCGCCGGCAGGTCGTCCCGCGCGCCGCGAGCGGTGTCGAGCGCCGCTCCGAGACCGGCGCGCAGCGTGCGACGGGCGTGCCGTGCGTCGAGCGCGTCGGCCTCGGTGGCGCCGAGCACGGCCGGGGCGTCGACGAGCAGCAGCCGTGTCCGGCCGGGCACCGCCATGGCGTCGAGGTAGGCGCGCGCGCCCTCGACGAGCATCGCGCGCGCGTCGGGCTCGCCCGACACCGCAGGAGATCCGGCTGCGGCCGCGGCTGCGGGTGCGGTGCGGTGCGGCTCGGTCCGCTCCTCGATCTCGCGGGCGACGGCCTCCGCCTCGGCCTCGACGACGGCCCGGAACAGGTCCCGCTTGTCCGCGTAGTGGTGGTAGAGCGCGCCGCGCGTGACGTGCGCGGCCGCGGCGATCTGCGGCGTCGACGTCGCGGCGTACCCCGCGTCGACGAACAGGTCGCGCGCGGCGGTGACGAGCGCGGTCCGGGTGGCGCGCGTGCGGTCGGCATTGGTGCGACGAGGCTCTTGCATACCGACAGACTGTAGGTCATTCTAGGAAACATGCAGTCTGTTTGTTAGTGGTCGGTGACCGCCGGCCCCGGACCAGGAGGAGAAGACCGTGCGCATCACGAGCTGGTACCCGGTGATCATGACCGGCGACGTCGCGGGGACGACGGCGTTCTACGTCGAGCACCTCGACCTCCGGCCGCTCTTCACGAGCGACTGGTACGTGCACCTGCAGTCCGCGGACGACGAGGACGTGAACCTCGCCGTGCTGGACGGCGACCACGAGACCATCCCCGAGAGCGGGCGGGGGAGGGCCGGGGGGCTCCTGCTCAACCTCGAGGTCGAGGACGTCGACGCCGTCCACGCGCGCTTCGTCGCGGCGGGCCTGCCGATCCTGCGCTCGTTGCGCGACGAGGCGTTCGGGCAGCGCCACTTCATCACCGCGGACCCGAACGGCGTCCTGATCGACGTCATCACGCCCATCCCGCCGACGGGCGAGTTCGTCGAGCAGTACGAGGAGTCCGCGCTCCCGACGGGGTAGCGGACCGGCGCCGCGCCGCTCCACCGCCGCGCGACCACCGCGCTCACCGACGTGCTCCGCGACGGATGTCACGAACCGGGACCGCGGCCGTCCCTCCTACGGGGGCAGGGCGACGACCGACCGCGGTCGTCGAGCGTCAACGCCGGGACCGTCGCCCGGTGCCGTCGAAGGAGAGCAGCAATGTCAGCAGCATCGTCCCCGCTCGAGCGAGAGCTGCGGCGCATGGAGGTCATCGCGCGCCGGGAGCAGATCCGGCTCGTGGGCCGCGCCCTGCCGCGCGTGGCGGAGCGCCGTCGCTGGGCCGACGCCCCGCGACGCCAGTCCCCGACGACCGCAGCCCGGTAGGCGCCGGCAGGAGCGTCAGCCTGCGCCGAGCCCGGCGAGGTCGCGCGCCCGCAGGAGCACGTCGTCGAGCATCTGCGGCGTGAGCCGCCCGGTGAAGGTGTTCTGCTGGCTCACGTGGAAGCACCCCAGGAGCGTGAGGGTCTGCTCCGGGGCCGCGTGCCCGCCGTCGGCCGGCTCGCGCCCGGGCCCTCCGGTCGCGGCACCGCCCGCCGGAGGGGGAGCCGCACGGAGCAGCGTCACCTCCGCGCCGTGCGCGAACCGAGGCCGGGGCCGCGGGACGTCCCAGCCCTGCTCGGCGAGCGTGGACAGGAGCGCCTGCCACCCGAACCCGCCGAGGACGACGGCGACGCGCACGGTGTCCCCGAGCAGCTCGACCTCGCGCGCGAGGTACGGCCCGCAGCGGTGCCGCTCCTCGGGCGTCGGCTTGTTGTCGGGCGGGGCGCACCGCACCGGGGCGGTGACGCGGATCCCGGTGAGGAGCAGTCCGTCGTCGGCGGACACGGACGTCGCCTGGTTGGCCAGGCCCGTGCGGTGCACGGACGCGAAGAGGAAGTCGCCGCTGCGGTCGCCCGTGAACATGCGGCCGGTGCGGTTGGCCCCGTGCGCGGCGGGCGCGAGCCCGACGACGAGGATGCCTGCGCGCTCGTCGCCGAACCCGGGGACGGGGCGGGCCCAGTAGTCGTCGTCGCGGAACGACGCACGTTTCACGTCGGCGACGTGCTCACGCCACGCGACGAGCCGCGGGCACGCGCGGCACTCGACAAGGCGAGCGTCGAGCGCCGCGAGCGTCGGCGCGGTGCGCGCCGCGAGCGGATAGTCGGGGTCGTCGGGCGTCACCCGCCCATTCTCCGCGCGGTCGTGCTCGGCGGGGAGCCCGGCCGGTCAGGCGCCGCGGTCCGTGAGCACCGTCGCCTCGGCGAGCGCCGCGGCGTCGTCGGGGACGTCGACGGCGCCCGCGTGACCGGGCTGGTCGGCGGCGCCCGCGGTGAGGGCGTCCGCCGCGTCGTCCGGGACGGGTGCGCCGAACGTGTGCCGCAGGCCGAGCAGGACCGCCCCCGCGACGACGACGACGCCGAACATCACCGCGGCCATCGTCACGGGCGGCGACCCGCCGAGCAGGCCGGTGACCGGCGCGACGACCGCGCCGACGCCGAACTGGAACGCCCCGATGAGCGCCGCCGCGCTCCCGGCGCGGTGCGCGTTGCGCTCGAGCGCGATGGCCGGCACGGACGGCATGACGAAGCCCGCGGTGCCGAGCGTGAGGACGATGAGCGGGACGAGCCACGCGAGACCGCCGCCGGCCAGCGCCGCGACGAGCAGCCCGCCTGACAGCACGAAGCCCGCGGCGACCGCGCCCTGCAGGATGCGCTCGGGCGCCACGCGGCCCACGAGCGCGCCGTTGATCTGGCTGCCCGCCGTCACGGACACCGCGCCGACGCCGAACACGATCGCGTACTGCTGCGCGGACATGCCGAAGAAGTCCTGGAACACGAACGTCGACGCGGAGATGTACGTGAACATCGCGGCCATGTAGAAGCCCGCGATGAGCGCGAGCCCGATGAACGACCAGTCGCCCAGCAGCGAGCCGTAGGAGCGGAGGGCGGCGGCGGTCCCGCCGGAGCGGCGCCGTTCCGCGGGCAGCGTCTCGCGCAGGCGCAGCAGCACGAGCACGAACAGCACCGCGCCGACCACGGCGAGCGCGACGAACATGCCGCGCCACGACCCGAGCCGCAGGAACTGGGCGCCGATGGTCGGCGCGAGGATCGGCGCGACGCCCACGACGAGCATGAGGCGCGCGATGACCTTGCCGATCTGGAAGCCCTCGAACGAGTCGCGCACGATCGCCATGGAGAGCACCATGCCGGCGGCCGCGGCGAGGCCCTGGACGAACCGCAGGCCGGTGAGCGCGGCCACCGACCCGGCGAACACGATGCCCGCGGACGCGGCGACGTACACCGCGAGCGAGACCAGCAGCGGCGTACGTCGGCCGATCGCGTCGGAGACCGACCCGATGAGGAGCTGGCCGATCGCGAGCCCGGCGAGCGTCGCGGTGAGCGTGAGCTGGACGCGGGACTCGGTCGTGCCGAGCTCGTCGACGATGCGCGGGAAGGCGGAGAGGTAGAGGTCGATCGTCAGCGGACCGATCGCGGTGAGCGCGGAGAGCAGGAGGACGAGCCCCGCGCTGACGCGCCCGGGTCGGGCGGGAGCGGCGGGGCTCGTGGAGCCGGCGCCCGGCGGGGCGGCGACGGGCGCGGTCGGCGCCGGGGTCGCGGGGGGAGTGGAGGCCATGACAGGCGCAACCCCGGGCGGGGCACCGCATGTTCCCGGACGCCGTACGCGATCGGATGCTGAGACGGCGGGCGGCCCGGGCCACCCGCCGTCTCGACGGGGATCGCGGCGTCGCTCCCTGGGGTCAGCCCTGCGCGTCGCGCCAGGCGACCCACTCGCGCACGAGCGAGAGGTCGTAGTCGGGACCGCTCGTGCCGACGGTGAACAGCGTCGCGCCGGCGGCGACGAGCGCGTCCGACGACTCCGCCGGCGGCCGCGAAACGCCGACCGACCGCTCGACGAGCGCGGCGGTGTCGCGACCGACGGCCTCGCCGTGCTCGTCGAGGATCGCGCTCTTGCGCGCGAGCGTCCCGGCGTCGCCGAACGAGTGCCACACGTCGGCGTGCTCGGCCACGACGCGCAGGGTCTTGCGCTCCCCGCCGCCACCGATCAGGACGGGGATGTCACGCGTCGGCGCGGGGCTCGACTCCGCCCAGCGGGCCTTGATCCGGGGCAGGGCCGCGGCGAGGTCGGCGATGCGCCCGCCGGCGGTGCCGAACTCGTAGCCGAACCGGTCGTAGTCCTTCTCGAACCAGCCCGCCCCGATCCCGAGGATCAGCCGCCCGCCGCTGATGTGGTCCACCGTCCGCGCCATGTCGGCCAGGAGGTCGGGGTTGCGGTAGCTGTTGCACGTCACGAGGGCGCCGATCTCGACGCGCTCGGTCTGCTCGGCCCACGCGCCGAGCATGGTCCAGCACTCGAAGTGCTTGCCGTCCGGGTCGCCGGTGAGCGGGAAGAAGTGGTCCCAGTTGAAGACGACGTCGACGCCGAGGTCCTCCGCGCGCAGCACGGCGTCGCGGACCTGGGCGTAGTCGGCGTGCTGCGGCTGGAGCTGGACGCCGATGCGGTACGGGTGCCGGGGTGAGGTCATGCGAAGCAATCTACGTCGACCGAGGACGACGACACCCCGGGTCGAGCACGACCGTGCCGTCGCCGCGAGCAGGAGAACGACAGCACGATCCGGCCCGGCGGACCTAGGGTGGGGCGCATGAAGCGACTGGTGGGCCTGCTCGTGACGCTCCTGGCGATCGTGGCGGTCGTCGTCGTCGCGGACCGGGTCGCGGTCGGCGCTGCGGAGCGCGGCGCCGTGACGGCGTTCGAGGAGCAGGCGGACGACGTCACCGGGGCGCAGCTCGACATCACGGGGTTCCCGTTCCTCACGCAGCTCGCGCGCGGCGAGCTCACGCACGTCACGGGCTCGGCGGACTCCGCCTCGTTCGGCGGCTACGCGATCTCCGACCTGCAGGTCGAGGCCGACGGTGTGAGCACGTCGGAGCCCCACCGCATCGCGTCCGGGACGGCGTCGGGGGTGATCGCCGCCGACTCCCTGCAGCAGGTCGTCGCCGAGCAGAGCGGCCTCGACGTGGGGCTGACGGCGTCCGGGGGCGTCCTGTCGCTGGCGTTCGACCTGCTGGGTGCGACGATCACGGTCGACGTGACCCCGCGCGTCTCCGGGCCGGCCGAGCTCGCGGTGGACGTCGTGGCGGTCCGCACGGGCCTCGGGACGGTGTCGGTCGAGGACCTGCCGTCGGGGATCGCGGGCGCGCTGTCCGACCTGCGGGTCCCGCTCGACCTGCCCGACGGCGTCGCGCTCGACTCCGTGGCCGTCGTCGAGGGCGGGGTGCGCGTCGCGGTGACGGGCACCGACGTCGTCGCCGAGGACCTGGTGGCGTCGTGACCTCGGGGGCCGGGCGGTAGGGATGGACGAGCGGGCGGTCGACGAGCGTCACGTCCTCGCGGCGCGCCTCGCCGCGCACCGCCTGCGGTCGCCCGACCTGCCCGACGTGCCGACCGCCGTCGGGCACCTGCTCGCCGTGCAGGGGCAGGAGTTCCACCCGTCGCTGTGGGGCCTCACGCGGCGGCTGCGGCCCGAGGCGCGACCCGGTGCGGCGGGAGCGGTCGCCGCGTGCGACCGGGGCGAGATGGTGCGCACCCACGTCCTGCGGCCCACGTGGCACCTCGTCCGGTCCGACGACGTCCGCTGGCTCCTCGAGCTGAGCGCGCCCCGGGTGCACCGGGCCAACGGCACGATGTACCGGCAGGTGGGTACCGACGGGCACGCGGCCGAGGTCGACCTCGTCGTCGCGTCCGTGGCTGAGCGGCCCCGGACGCGCCGCGAGCTCGCGGGGCTGCTCGCCGCCCAGGGTCGCCCGCTCGACGGCATGGCCCTCGGCTACGTGCTCATGCAGGCCGAGCTCGACCGGCTGCTGGTCAGCGGGCCCCTCGACGGGAAGCAGCAGACGTACGCCGCGTTCGACGACCGCGTCCCGGCGGGCTACGGGCCGCTCGGGGAGCGGTTCGACCGGGACGCCGCCCTCGTGGAGCTGCTGCGCCGCTACCTCGCCGGCCGCGCGTACGCGACGGTCAAGGACGTCGCGCAGTGGTCGGGCTTCACGCTCACCGACGTGCGGCACGCGCTCGACCTCCTCGGGGAGGACGTCGTGGCGGTACCGGGCGCGGGCACGCTGGAGGGCGCGACCCTGTGGCGGCTCGCGGACGCCGACGCCCGCGTGGTGGACCCCGGGCCGTTCGTGGGCGCCCTCGCGCCCGACGGCGACCCGGGCCGCCCGGTCGTCGACCTGCTGCAGAGCTACGACGAGCTCTTCATGTCCTACGGCGAGACGCGCGCGCTCGTCGTCGCGGAGGGTGTCGACCTGGGCGACCGGCTCGGGTCGTTCATCCACGGGCTCGCGGTCGACGGCGTGGTCGTCGGGCGGTGGCGCTGGGTCGTCGGGACGCGGGACGTCGTCGTCGAGCCGCAGTGGCGCCGCGCGCCCACGCCCGCGGAGACGGCGGCGTTCGACGAGCAGGTCGCCGCCGTCTCCGCGCACTGGGGCCGCACCCGGACCACCTGAGCCGGGACGCGCCCGCGGCCTCGGCCCGGGCGGCCCGGCGCGCGTCAGCCCTCGGCGGGGCCGGTGAGCACCTCGAGGCCCGCGGCGGCGCACGCCTCGTCGGCCATGCCGTCGGGAGCCCCGCCGACGCCGATCCCCGCGATCGTGGCGCCGTCGATCTTCACCGGGACGGCGCCCGGGAGGAACAGCGTGCCCGGCAGGTCGGCGACCGTCGCGCCGTCGCCCACCGCGCGCGGCGCGAGCTCGCTCGTCGCGGCGCCGAACGCCGCGGACGTGTACGCCTTGGCCTGCGCGGCCTCGAGCGTGTGCACCGCAGCCCCGTCGCCGCGCACGAGCGCCTGGACCTGTCCCGCGCGGTCGACGACCGCCACGCTGACGAAGCCGAGCCCCTCGGCCTGGCACGCGGCGAGCGCCGCGCCCGCGGCCTCCTGCGCCGCGGCCACGGAGAGCCGCCCGACCTGCACCACGTCCTCGGTGGTGACGTCGGCGACCGCGACGGCGTCGGGCTGCCCGGGCTGCTCAGCCTGGTCGGCGGCCGTGCCGTCGCTCCCGGACGCGCCGGCGGTGCAGGCGGTGAGCGTGAGGGCGGTCGCGAGCGCGACGGCGGTGAGGGTCAGCGGGCGGAGGCGCGAGGCGGCCATGGTGGTGCCTTTCTCGGAGTGGTCGGACGCGGTCGTCCGGGGTCGTGACCAGTCTTCGCGGCGGGCCGGTGCGTCCGCGTCGGCGGTTCGGGGCCGGCCCGCTGCCCCGTCCGGCGCGGCGCGTCTCGTCCGATCGGCTGATGTGCCGCGCCCGGTCCGCACCTACCGTGGTCCGGTGCCCACCGACCCGACCGCGCCCGCGGGGACCGCCGACGCGCGAGCCGATTCGCGCGCGGCCGAGGCGCGGGTCGGAGGCCTGCGGGCGCTCGACGTCGGGGTGCACGCGACGTTCCTCGCGCTCGTGGCGACGTCCACGACGCGGTACGTGGTGCGGCACGGCGCGGACGACCGCTGGCAGCTCGTGGTGGCGCTCGCGGCGGTGACCGTCGTCGCGTACGGGGCGCTCCTCGTGGCGTCGCGGCGGGCATCGGCACGCTCCGTCCCGGCGCGCTCGGCGACGCTCGTGCTCCTCGCGACGTGGTCCGTGCTCGCGCTGCTGGCCCCGAGCTTCGCGTGGTGCGCGCTCCCGCTGTTCTTCGTGTGCCGCGGCGCGTTCCGGCCGCCGTGGTCGCACGTGCTCGTCGGGGAGGTCGCGGTCGTGACGTCGGTCGCGCTGCTGCGCCTCTCGGACGGGACGGACTGGGCGGCGCTCGTCGGCCCGCCGTGCGTCGCGGTCCTGCTGACGCTCGTGACCGACCGGGTCGAGCGCGACGCCGCCGCGCGCGTCCGGCTCCAGGAGCAGATCGCGGACGCGCAGGCCCGCCTCGCGCGGTCGGAGCGCGAAGCGGGGGTCGTGGCCGAGCGCGAGCGCCTCGCACGCGAGATCCACGACACGGTGACGCAGGGGCTCGCGAGCGGTGTCCTCCTGCTGGAGGCGGCCGACCAGACGTGGGAGACCGCGCCCGACGACGCCCGGTCCGCCGTCCGCCGCGCGGCCGTGGCCGTGCGCGCGAGCCTCGCAGACACGCGCAACCTCGTCCACGACCTCGCGTCCGCACGCGTCGACCCGCACGGGTTCCACGCGTCGCTGCTCGCCGCCGCGCAGGGCCAGGTGCCGGGAGCGTCCCTCACGACGTGGGGCGACGCGCGCGCCGTCGCGCCCGAGGTCGCGCACGCGCTGCTGCGGGTCACGCAGAGCGCGGCGGCGAACGTCGCGCAGCACGCCGCCGCGGACCGCCTCGACGTGACGCTCACGTACCTGCCCGGCGCGGTCGCGCTCGACCTGTACGACGACGGCGTCGGCTTCGACCCCGAGGCGGTCGCCGCGCCGTCGAGCACCGGCGGGTACGGGCTGCGCGCGATGCGCCGCCGGGTCGCGCAGCTCGGCGGCACGGTCACGGTGGAGAGCGCGCCCGGCGAGGGGACCGTGGTCGCGGCGCAGGTCCCGACCCACGACGACGCACCCGCGACGAACTCCCTGGCGACCGACCCCGTGGAGGGATCCCGATGACCGACGCCGCACTCGTCGCCGTCCTGCTCGTGGACGACCAGCCGGTCGTGCGCGCCGGGCTGCGCGCGCTCCTGGAGTCGCAGCCCGACCTGCGGGTCGTCGCCGAGGCGGGGTCCGGCGAGGACGGGCTCGCACTGGTCGAGGGCGCCGCGCCCGACGTCGTCATGATGGACCTCGAGCTCGGCGACGGCATGGACGGGATCGACGCGACCCGGCGCCTGCGGGCCGCGCACCCCCGGGTCCCCGTGCTCGTGTTCACCACGTACGACACGGACGCCGACATCGTGCGCGTCATCGACGCGGGTGCGACCGGGTACCTGCTCAAGGACGCGCAGCCGCACGAGATCTTCGCCGCGGTCCGGGCAGCGGCCGCCGGGCGCAGCGTGCTCTCGCCGCCCGTGGCGTCGCGGCTCATGCACTCGATGCAGCACCCCGGCACCGCGCTCACGCCGCGCGAGGCCGAGCTCCTCACGCTGCTCGCCGACGGGCTGTCGAACCGCGAGCTCGGCCGCCGGCTCCACATCAGCGAGGCGACCGTGAAGACGCACCTCGCGCACGTCTACGCCAAGCTCGGCGTGGAGACGCGCGCTGCGGCCGTCGCGCACGCACTGCGCGCCCGGGGCGTGCGTCGCTGACACCGCCCGCGCGCCGGTAGGGTGCGGGCACCCGCGGAGCGGCGGGCCATGCAGGGTGACAGGGGGAACCATGCACGAGGCAGCGACCGAGGACGAGAACCGCACCCGACGAGACGACACCGGGACGGGGCGAGGCCCCCGTGCGCGAGCCCTGCTCGTGGGTGGGGCGCTCGTCGTCGCCGTCCTCGGTGTCGGGGTCGCAGCGGCCCTGACCGGCCGCGCGGCAGGGACCGAGCCGAGCGACGCCGTCGGCGGCGCACCCGTCGCGGAGGCACCCGAGGACGACCCGGCGGTCGCCGCCGAGACCCCGTCGTCGGCACCCGTCGAGACGAACGGGGTGCAGCAGTGCACCTTCGTCGGCTTCGAGGGCACGCCGATCCAGGTGCGGGGCGACGACGGCGAGCCGGAGGAGCTCGGCGGGCTCGAGGGCTGGTGGAACAGCACGCCGGTGAGCGACGCCGGGGGGTGGCTCGACGTCGAGAGGTGGCCGCGTCAGATTCTCGACCACCCCGCCACGGTCACCGTCGAGACCACGACGGGCACCGTGCTGGAGTCCTTCGACCGCCGTACCTGCACGGGTGTCGCCGACTGGACGGCCCCGGACCTGTCCGCGCTCCCGCCGTCGACCGTCGTCGTGCTCGACGCCGAGACGGGCGAGGTGCTCGCCGAGCACCCCGTGGAGCTCGTCGAGCCCTGACGCGGACGGGCCCCGGGCTGGTCAGGGTCGGGGCGCGCCCGGGCGCGTGACGAGGTGGATCAGCACCGCCGTCACCACGATCACCCCGACGTACACCGCCATCGCGACGGGGGAGGTGACGGCGAGGACCGTCAGCGCGACGTTCCCCACGAGGTGCAGCGCGACGGCGGCAGGCACGCCGCCCCGCAGGCGCTCGCTGACCAGCCAGTACGCGCTGGACAGCGGGATCATCGCGAGCAGGAACAGCATCGCCTCGACGCTCGCGAGGCCGAGCGACGACTGCCAGGTCCCGGTGAGCGCGAACAGCGGCAGGTGCCAGACCCCCCACACCGCGCCGAGCACGACCGACGTCGCGAGCGGCGAGAGCCGACGACGCAGGCGCGGCTGGGCGTAGCCGCGCCACCCGAACTCCTCCGAGAGCGGCCCCGCACACAGCGAGACGAGGGCGAACAGGAGCGGGCCGCCCGACCCGGCGACGGCGGCCGCGCCGGCCGACAGGTCCGCCGTCGGGCCGCCGAGGAGCGGGACGACGAGCGCCGTGAGGACGGCGGGCGCGGCACCGATCCCGACCGCGGCCGGGAGCCACCGCCCGGCCGCGCCCCAGCGTGCGGCCCGCGGGCTGCGACGACCCGCGCACCGCAGCACGAGCGCGGCGAGGCTCGGCCCGAACCCGGCGAACGCGTAGAGGGCGAACACCCGCGGATCGGCGAGGTCGCCACCGAGCAGGCTGGCGGCGCCCCACGACACCCAGGACAGCCCGAAGGCGAGCGCCCAGAACGTGGCGAGCCCGCCGCGCAGGGGTCGGCCGGGCGAGCCGGGGGACGACGTGGGGGAGACGCGTCGCGAGCGCGAGGCGACGGGGAGAGGGTGAGCGCTGGTCGTCATGTCTCGATCCCACCGGTTCGTCCGGTGCGGCGGAGCCCGGGACGCCGCCGCGGGACGGTGGGGACAACCCCCGTCGGCCCGGTCCGGGCGCGCTCCGCTCGCCCGGGAGCCTGGCCCTCGCTACCGTCGGACGAGTACCGGAGTGACCGGACGACCTATCGGCCCGTCGTCGTGCCGCCCGTCTCGGGCGCGCGGGCGGGCACCGGGACGAGGAGGACCGTGACGACGACCGGAGCGACCGGCGGGGCACCGACGGCCGAGGCACCGCGCGAGGAGTGGACCGGGCAGGTCGGCTTCATCATCGCCGCCATCGGCTCGGCCGTGGGGCTGGGCAACATCTGGCGCTTCCCCGGGGTGGCGTACGAGAACGGGGGCGGGGCGTTCCTCGTGCCCTACCTCGTCGCCCTCCTCACGGCGGGCATCCCGATCCTGTTCCTCGACTACGCGATCGGGCACCGGTTCCGCGGCTCGGCGCCCACGGCGTTCCGGCGGCTGCGGACGTGGCTCGAGGGCCTCGGCTGGTTCCAGGTGATGATCTGCTTCGTCATCGCGCTCTACTACACGGCCGTCATCGCGTGGGCCGTGAGCTTCTTCGTCTTCTCGTTCGACCTGCGGTGGGGCGACGACCCGGCCGCGTTCTTCACCGGCGAGTACCTGCAGCTCGGCGAGCCCGGCGTGAGCCTCGACTTCGTGCCCGCCGTGCTCATCCCGCTCGTCGCGGTGTGGGTCGTGACGATCGTCGTCCTCGCGGCGGGCGTCGCGAAGGGCGTGCAGCGCGCGAACACGGTCTTCCTGCCGCTGCTCGTGGTCGCGTTCCTCGTGCTCGTCGTGCGGTCGCTGTTCCTGGAGGGTGCGGCGGACGGGCTGAACGCGCTGTTCACGCCCGACTGGTCCGCGCTCGGCGACGCGAACGTGTGGATCGCGGCCTACAGCCAGATCTTCTTCTCGCTGTCGATCGCGTTCGGGATCATGATCACCTACGCGTCCTACCGCAAGCGTCGGGCCAACCTCACGACGCCGGGCCTCGTCGTCGCGTTCTCCAACTCGTCGTTCGAGATCCTCGCGGGCATCGGCGTCTTCGCGACGCTCGGCTTCCTGGCGCACGAGCAGGGGATCGGCGTGGGCGAGCTCGAGGGCATCAGCGGGCCGATCCTGTCGTTCGTCACGTTCCCCGCGATCGTGTCCCAGATGCCGGGCGGGCCGATCTTCGGCGCGCTGTTCTTCGGCTCGCTCGCCATGGCCGGGTTCACGTCGCTCCTGTCGATCCTCCAGGTCGTCTCGGCGGGCTTCCAGGAGAAGTTCGGGTGGACGCCGCGACAGGCGTCGGTGCGGCTCGGCGTCGTCAGCGCCGTGATCTCCGTGCTGCTCTTCTCCACGACGACCGGTCTCATCGCGCTCGACACGGCCGACCAGTGGGCCAACAACGTCGGCATCGTCGGGTCGGCGGTGCTCATGACCGTGCTCGTGCTGTGGGTGCTGCGGCGAGGCCCGGAGCTGCGGTACCACCTCAACGCGGTCTCGACCTTCCGCGTCGGCGCGTGGTGGCAGGTGCTCGTCGCCGTGCTCGCCCCGCTCGTGCTCGGGTACATGCTCGTGTCGCGCATCGTCACGCTCCTCGTCGAGGGGTACGAGGGGTACCCGGGCTGGTACCTCGCGCTCGTCGGGTGGGGCACGATCGCCTTCGTCGTCCTGGCAGCGCTCGTGCTCACCGCGATGCGCTGGCGGCGCAGCCCCGACGACTTCGTCCCGTGGCCGCCCTACCCGCCGGTCGAGCGGGACGCCCGCGGTGCGGAGGTGACCCGATGAGCGCGCCCGCCGTCGTCCTGCTGGTCCTCGCGATCACCGTCGTGTGGGGCGGGCTGATCGCGGCGATCCTGCTCCTGCGCGCGCAGCCCGAGCGCACCGACCTGCCGCCGGGCGGCGACGACGACCACCGCGAGGACACGGCCCCGATCGAGCGCGACACGTAACCCGCCCCGCACGGTCGAACATGACATGAGGGTCGTTAAGGGACGATTAGCGCCTCTCATGTCGACTTCGTCGTGCGGGTTCGTCACGGTTCGGCGTCGAAAGGGGCCCCGGTTTGGCGAGCGGGGCACTGCGGGCCCACACTTCTGCGCAGGTGCCGCGCACCGCCGGGTCCTCTGTTCCCCGTACGTTCCCCGGGCTTCACACGCCTGGGTGCCGACGTAACACGACGGAGACGATCGGTGTCTACGCTGCCCCCTGCCCGGCCCGAAAACCCGATCGGAGAACCCGATGCGTACCTCGCGCAAGCTCCCCCTCACCGGCCTCGTCGCGCTCGCCGCGACCAGCGCCCTCCTTCTCACCGCGTGCACCGACGCGTCCCAGACCGGGACGGACGGCAGCACCGCGGGCTCCGACGGCGAGACGTCGGCCGCCCCGTCGTTCGACCCGTCGACCATCGAGGTCGACGAGGCCGCGGCCGCGCTCCTGCCCGAGGACATCGCGTCCGCCGGCACGCTCACCGTCGGCTCGAACCTGGAGTACGCGCCCGCGGAGTTCGTCGACACGGACGGGCAGACCCCGATCGGGTTCGACATCGACGTCATCAAGGCCGTCGGGGCGACGCTCGGCCTCGAGGTCGACGTCCAGTCCGCCGACTTCCCGGCGATCATCCCCGCGCTCGGCACCAAGTTCGACGCCGGCATCTCCTCGTTCACGATCACCGAGGAGCGCATGCAGGAGTCGAACATGATCTCCTTCCTCAGCGCCGGCTCGGCCTACGCGGTCGCGTCGGGCAACCCCGACGACATCGACCCCTCGAGCCTGTGCGGGCTCACCGTCGCCGTGCAGACGGGCACGATCCAGGACGAGGACATCGCCGTGCAGAGCCAGGCGTGCACGGACGCGGGCGAGGAGGAGATCGACATCCTCCAGTACGACTCGCAGGCGGACGCCACCACGAACCTCGTCGGTGGCAAGGCCCAGGTGATGTACGCGGACTCCCCGGTCGTCGGCTACGCGATCGAGCAGACGGGCGACCAGATCGAACAGCTCGGCGACGTGTTCGACAGCGCGCCCCAGGGCATCGTCGTCGCGAAGGACGCGACCGACCTCGCCGCCGCGATCCAGGCGGCGCTGCAGTCGCTCATGGACAGCGGCCAGCTCGTCGAGGTGCTCGACGGCTGGGGCAGCGGTGACGCCGCTCTCGACACGGCCGAGATCAACCCGTCCGTCGGCTGACCCCGGCACGACCTGACACGACCCGCCGCGTCGTGGGCGCCCGCCGTACGACGGGCGCCCGCGACCGGCACACTGGTCGTCAGCGGAGGTGACGGCGCCCCGCGACGGCCGCTCCTGCCCGGAGCCCGAGACCCCGAGGTGGACCATGTCCCGACCTGACGCGGCCGACGATCCCGCACCCGATCGCTCCGTCACGACCGCCGACCCGGTCCCGGACCGCATCCACGCCCGGCCTGTCCCCCGGCCGGGACGGTGGATCTCCGCCGTCGTGCTCCTCGTCCTGGGAGCCATGGCCGTCAACGCCCTGGTGACGAACGAGAAGTTCCGGTGGGACGTCGTCTGGCTGTACTTCCGCGACGTCACGGTCGTGCGCGGCGTGGGCTGGACGCTCGTGCTGACGTTCGGCTCGATGGCGATCGCGATCGTCCTCGCCGTCCTGCTCGCGATCATGCGACGCTCGAACAACCCGGTGATGACCTCCGTCGCGTGGGGCTACATCTGGTTCTTCCGCGGCACCCCCATCTACACGCAGCTCGTGTTCTGGGGTCTCATCTCGGTGCTCTACCCGAGGCTGAGCCTCGGCATCCCGTTCGGGCCCGAGTTCTTCGAGTTCCGCACGGCGGACCTGTTCACCGCGTTCGTGTGCGCGCTCGTGGGCCTCGCGCTCAACGAGGCGGCCTACCTCGCGGAGATCGTGCGCGCCGGCCTCGGGTCGGTGGACCCGGGGCAGACCGAGGCGGCGAAGGCCCTCGGTATGAAGGACGGCAAGATCCTCATGCGGATCGTCCTGCCGCAGGCGATGCGCGTCATCGTGCCGCCCACGGGCAACGAGACCATCTCCATGCTCAAGACGACGTCCCTCGTCCTCGCGGTGCCGTTCACGCTCGACCTGCAGTACTCGACGAACGCGATCGGGAACCGGACGTTCCTCCCGATCCCGCTCCTCATGGTGGCGGCGATCTGGTACCTGCTCATCACGAGCATCCTCATGATCGGCCAGCACTACATCGAGCGGTACTACGGCCGCGGCTTCGGCACGCAGACCTCGTCCCGACGCCGCGGGCGCGGGCCGGGCGGGCGGGGCGGCGGCCGCAAGAAGCCGAGCAGGCAGGACCTCATCGCGGCGTCCGGCACGACGAAGGACGACCCCTTCCTGGAGGTGACCCCGTGAGCGGGACCCACGACGCGACGTCCTCGACGGCCGGTGCCACGCCGGACCGGTCCGAGCCCACCGGGACCCCCATGGTCCAGGTCGAGGGCCTGCACAAGATGTTCGGCGACCTCCACGTGCTCAAGGGCGTGGACCTCGTGGTCCCGCGCGGGTCGGTGTGCGTCGTGCTGGGGCCCTCCGGCTCGGGCAAGTCGACCCTCCTGCGCTGCGTCAACGAGCTCGAGGAGATCACCGGCGGTCGCATCCGTGTCGACGGCGAGCTCATGGGCTACCGCGAGGTCACGAAGGACGGGCGCTCGCGACTGTTCCGCCTGCACCCCAAGGTCGTCGCGCGCCAGCGCTCGCGCATCGGGATGGTGTTCCAGCGCTTCAACCTGTTCCCGCACATGACCGCGCTCGAGAACGTCGCCGAGGCGCCCGTGCAGGTCCGCGGGCTCGGCAAGGCGCAGGCCCGGGCGCGGGCCACGGAGCTCCTGGAGCGCGTGGGCCTCTCCGACCGGGCCGGCCACTACCCGGCGCAGCTCTCCGGCGGCCAGCAGCAGCGCGTCGCCATCGCGCGGGCGCTCGCGATGGACCCCGAGCTCATGCTGTTCGACGAGCCGACGTCGGCGCTCGACCCCGAGCTCGTCGGCGAGGTCCTCGCCGTCATGCGCGACCTCGCGCGGTCCGGCATGACGATGATGGTCGTGACGCACGAGATCGGGTTCGCGCGCGAGGTCGCGGACACCGTCGTCTTCATGGACGAGGGCGTCATCGTCGAGCAGGGCACGCCCGAGCAGGTGCTCGGCGACCCGCAGCACGAGCGCACGCGGTCGTTCCTCGCGCACGTGCTGTAGGAGCGGGTCAGCCCGCGCGACGGCGGCGCGGGAGCGCGGGTGCGCCGTGCGCCGGGGCGAGGCGCGGTGAGAGGCCCGTGGGGCGTGCGACCGTGACCATCTCCCCGCTGAGCGCCCGGCCCAGGTGCACGAGCGGCAGCATGTTCTCGTGCTCGACCACGAGCGCGTCGTAGATCGGGGTCTCGCTGTCGGTGGCGTGGGAGTGGGATCGCGTCAGCACGCCTCCCACTGTCGGCGAGGGACGTGCGTTCCGCGACCGGAAGCGGTGACGTGTCCGTGAGACGTTCGTGGAGACCGCGGGTGCGCTCGGCGGGCCGACGCCGCCTCCCGGCCCGGACGACCGGGGCGACCGGTGGCGCGGTCGGCGGGGCAGCGGTTCAATGCACCCTGACAGGTGTCGGTCACCGCGTCCCGTCGCGCCGGGAGGACCCCATGAGCCTCGCCCCGATCGTCCACGAGCTGCGGCTCGCGTGCTCCGTCGAGGTCGCCTTCGACACCTACGTCGACCGGATCGCCGAGTGGTGGCCGCCCGCGCACACGGCCGACGCCGCGTCGTTCAGCGGGATCGTCGTCGAGCCCGTGGTCGGCGGCCGCGTGGTCGCCTCGCACGGGGCGACCGAGGAGGTGTGGGGGCGCGTCACGCTCTGGGAGCGTGCGACCCACCTCGCGCACACGTTCACGCCAGGCCAGCCACCGGGCCGCGGGTCGCTCGTGCGGCTCGACCTGAGGCCGAGCGCGACCGGGACGGCCGTGCGGCTGGAGCACGGGGGCTGGGCGCCGGGGAGCGAGCGCGTGCGGTCGCGCTTCACGGGGTGGCCGCGGATCCTCAGCCGCTACGCCCGCCTCGCGGAGCACCCCGACCCGGAGAAGTGAGCGGGACCGGCTCGCTCACCAGCCCCAGTCGCCCCAGCCCCAGCTCCCGTCGTTCCCCTCGTTCCCGTTGTTCCCGCCGTTCCCGTTGCCGGGCTGGTTCTGCTCCTCGTCGCGGTCGTCCTGCTCCTTCTGCCGGTCGTCGAGCTCCTGCGACCGCTTCGAGGCGTCCTCCTCCGCCTTCGCGACGGCCGCCTCGCGCTCGGTGAGCTGCGTCGTCGCGGCGTCGAGCTCGGCGCGCTGCGCCTCCAGGTCGGCCCGCTCGGACTCGAGCTGCTCGCGCGCGGCCGCGACCTCGCTCTGCACGCGCTGCGCCTCCGCCTTCTCGCGCTGCGCCTCACCCTGCGCGGAGAGCGTCAGGCCGATGCCGACGAGCAGGCCGACGGCGACGCCCGCGAGACCGACCGCGGTGGGGACGAGCCACCGACGTCCGCGGTCCGGTGTCGGCTCGTCGTCGTCGTCCGCGGCACGCAGCCCGAGCGGGCCGACGGTCCCGGCGCGGGGCGTCGGGCCGGACGTGGGAGCCGACGGCGGCCCGGACGGGACGGGCCCGACGGGCACGACGCCGGACCGGGCCGCACCGGGCGAGACCGACGGGCTCACCGCCGGGGCGGCGGGTCGAGCCCCGGGGTCCTCGAGCATCCCGCCGAGCGCGGGGAGGATCATCGTCGAGCTGGACACCGGGTGGTCGTCGACGACGCTCGTCGCCACCGGGGCGATCGTCGCGACGTGCGTCGCGTCCGGGTGCCGGTCGACCGCGGGCGTCGCGCCCGACGAGCGCTCCCGCAGGGACCGGCGCGTCGGGGCCGCCCCGGTCCCGGAGGGCAGCGGCTCGGTCGAGCGCAGGACGGGGGCGTCCGGGACAGGCGCCGCGGGCGCGGCGTCGTCCCAGAAGACCCAGCCCGGGGGCGGCGGAGGCCAGGACGGGTCCGGGTGCCAGTCGGTCGTCGGGGTGAAGCCCTCGGGGACGGGCCACCCCGGGGGCGGTACGAACCGCACGGCCATGGGTCCTCCTTCGGTGGCGCGCTCCTCACGGCGGAGGCGCGGAGCTCGACGGGACGCGGGGTCCGACGGGAAGAGTAGGGGAGTTCCGGTCCTCGGCACGAATCGCGCCGCCGTTCGTCCCGTCGCCGCTCGCGCCACGTGGAGCGGCGGGCACGCGGGCCGGGCCGCGTGGGTGGGCGCTGGTAGAAACGGGTGCAGACCGACGTGGCGGACCGGCGACGGCCCCGGCTCGGCGGTGACCGACTTCTGACCCGGAGGTGTGCGTGTTCCTCGTCGACGAGCCGGTGCTGCGGGTCCCGGCGGCTGATCCGGGACCGGTCGCCGCGGGCGCCGCTCCGGTGGCCGAACCCGTCCTCGTGCACTCGGCGAGCGACCTCGTCGTCGCGGCCGACTGCGAGTACCGGCTCCTGTGCCGGCTCGACGAGCAGCTCGGCCGGGCCTCGCGCCGGGACACCGGGGAGGACCCGATGCTCGTGCGCGCCGCCGCGCTCGGCGAGCGGCACGAGCGCGACGTCCTCGCACGCTACGAGGCCGAGCACGGCCCGTTCGACCCCGCGACGGGTCGGGGCGTCCTTCGCGTCGAGCCCCCGCGCCGGGCGTCCTGGGACGAGCTCGTCGCCGCCGCGGACCGGACGCTGGCCGCCCTCGAGACGGGGGCCGACGTCGTGCACCAGGCGAGCTTCTTCGACGGGGCCTTCCACGGGCGCGCCGACTTCCTCGTGCGCACCGGGACGGACGACGCGGGGGCGGCGCGGTACGCCGTCGTCGACACCAAGCTCGCGCGCCGGGCCAAGGTGCCCGCCCTGCTCCAGCTCGCCGCCTACGGCGACCAGCTCCTCGCGGCGGGCGTCCCGGTCGACCCGGACGTCTCGCTCGTCCTCGGCACGCGCGAGCGCACGTCGCACCGCCTCGCGGACCTCCTGCCCGTCTTCCGGGACCGCCGCGACAGGCTGGTCCGGATCACGACGGAGCACGTCGCGCGCGACGGCCGCGCCCCCTGGGACGACCCCGACGTGCGTGCGTGCGGGCGCTGCGACGACTGCCGCGCGCAGATCGAGGCCCGCCGCGACGTGCTCCTCGTGGGCGGGGTGTACGAGTCGCAGCGCGCGCGGCTGCGCGCGGCGGGGATCCGCACGATCGACGAGCTCGCCGCCGCCACCGACGAGACGCCCGTGCCCGACGGCATGAGCCGCTCCGCGTTCGCGAAGGTCCGGCGCCAGGCCGCGCTCCAGCTCGGCACCGGGCCGTCCGACGGCACGGTCGTGTGGGCCGACGCGTCGGGGCCGCACGAGCTCTCGTGGCGCATCGACGACCCCGACCCCGTGCTCGCTCTGCCCCCGCCGAGCCCTGGCGACGTGTTCTTCGACTTCGAGGGCGACCCGCTGTGGACGGACGCCGCCGGCACGAGCTGGGGCCTCGACTACCTGTTCGGCTGGGTCGAGCGCCCCACCGGGCCCGACGACCGGCCGCCCTTCCACGCGCTGTGGGCCCACGACCTCGCGGCGGAGCGCGACGCGCTCGTCGCGTTCGTCGACCACGTCAACGCGCGCCGCCGCACGTACCCGGACCTGCACGTCTACCACTACGCCGACTACGAGCGCGCGCACCTGCTCGCGATCGCCGCGCGGCACGGGGTGTACGAGGAGGAGGTCGACGACCTCCTGCGCGACGGCGTCCTCGTGGACCTGTACGCCGTCGTGCGGCAAGCCCTGCACGTCTCCGACAAGTCCCGCTCGATCAAGAAGCTCGAGCCGCTCTACATGGGCGACGAGCTGCGCACTGGCGACGTGACCACCGCCGCGGCGTCCGTCGTCGCGTACGCCGAGTACACCGCGCTGCGCGAGGCGCGCCGGGACGACGAGGCGGACGAGCTGCTCCGCGGGATCGCGGACTACAACCGCTACGACTGCGTGTCGACGCTGCGGCTGGCGGACTGGTTGCGGCATGCGGTCGCCTCTCGTGACGACGCGGTGGCTGGCCTGGGTGCGGGGTCGGGGGACGTGCGCGCCGTCTACCATCCGCGCCGCTCGTCCCTCGCGGCGCTCCCGCCAGACCCGACCACGACGGCGCGCACGTCCCCCGACCCCGCTGCGTCCGTCGCCTCTCCCTGCGGTGCGACCTCGACGGGGCGCGCGTTCCAGGGCACTGCTGCTTCCGTCGCCACTCCCTCGGGCGAGATCCTTGCCGACCGGGCTGCTGCGGCCGTCGCGGGGGAGGTCGGGCCGCGGGAGCGGCCGTCGGCGGTGGTGCTGGAGGAGGAGATCCGGCAGGCGGTGGGGGAGGACCGGGCACGGCGCGGTGCGGACGAGCGGGCGCTCGCGCTGTACGGCGCGGCGGCCGGGTACTTCCGGCGCGAGGCCAAGCCCTTCTGGCACGAGCACTACTCGCGGCTCTCGCTCCCGACGGACGAGTGGCTGGGCCGGCGCAACGCGTTCCTCGTCGAGCAGGCCGAGGTCGTGTCGGGCTGGGAGGTGGAGCCGGGGCGGCGCACCTGGTCGCGCCGCCTCGAGCTCGTGGGCCGGCTCCCCGAGGGGAGCGACCTGCGCGTCGGCGTCGCGCCGTACGCGCTCTACGACCCGCCTCTGCCGCCCTGCGCGAAGACCGCCGTCGACGGTGTGCGGGGCTGGCTCACGGGGGCGTCGATCATCGACGCGGCGCGCCGCGCCACGCCCGCCGGCGAGCGGGACGTGCTGGTCGTGCGCGAGCAGCTCCCGACCGGGGCGGAGCCGTTCGACGCGACCCCCGTCGCGCTCACGCCGTCGCCCGGCCCGAGCGCGAGCTCCCTGGAGGCGGCGGCGGAGGCCGCAGCCCGGAACGCGTTCGGGTCGTGGCGGGCGACGGGCACGCTGCCGCGCGACGCCGCGACCGACGTCCTCCTGCGGCGACCCCCGCGGCTCGTGCCGGTGCCCCCTGCGGACCCTGACGTCCCTGACGTCCCTGACGTCCCGGGCGTCCCGGGCGTCCCGGGAGGCGCCGGCACGGCGGCCGAGCCCGGGCTGCCGCCCGTCGTGGACGGCGACGTCGTCGCGGCCGTCACGTCCGCCGTCGAGCGGCTCGACGACTCGTACCTCGCGGTCCAGGGGCCGCCCGGGACGGGCAAGACGTACGTCGGGTCGCGGGTCGTCGCCCGGCTCGTCGAGCAGGGGTGGCGGGTCGGCGTCGTCGCCCAGTCGCACGCAGTCGTGGAGAACATGCTGCGCGCGATCGTGCTCGGGGCGGGCGTCCCGCGCGACGCCGTCGCGAAGAAGCTGGCGGCGGACGGCCCGTCACCGCGCGCCGTGTACGACGAGCTCGACGGCAACCGGCTCGCGGCGTTCGCGACCCGCCCGGGCGGCCGGGTCGTCGGCGGGACCGCGTGGGACTTCGCGGCCGACCGGCTCCCGGCGGGCACGCTGGACCTGCTCGTCGTGGACGAGGCCGGGCAGTTCTCCCTCGCGAGCACGGTCGCGGTGTCGCGGGCCGCGCGCCGGCTCCTCCTGCTCGGCGACCCGCAGCAGCTCCCGCAGGTGAGCCAGGGCCGGCACCCGGAGCCCGTCGACCGGTCCGTGCTCGGCTGGCTCGCGGACGGCCACGGCGTGCTCCCGGCCGGGCGCGGCTACTTCCTGCCCACGACGTGGCGCATGCACCCGCGCCTCGCCCGGGCCGTCTCGACGCTCGCGTACGAGGACCGCCTCCACGCGCACCCGTGCACGGCGGAGCGCGAGCTCGACGGCGTCGCGCCTGGGGTCGAGCAGGTGCTCGTGGAGCACGCCGGGAACTCGGTGCGCTCTCCCGAGGAGGCGGCCGAGGTCGTCCGGCAGGTCGAGCGCGTCCTCGGGCGCACGTGGACGACGACGGTCGACGGGGTCGTGGAGGATCGTCCGCTGGGCCAGGGCGACGTCCTCGTCGTCGCGGCGTACAACGCGCAGGTGTGGGCCGTGCGCGGCGCGCTCGAGGCGGCGGGGTACCCGGACGTGCAGGTCGGCACCGTCGACCGGTTCCAGGGCAAGGAGGCACCCGTCGTCGTCGTGACGCTCGCGGCGTCCTCGGGCCGTGAGGCGTCGCGCGGGCTCGGGTTCCTGCTCTCCCGGCACCGCGTCAACGTCGCGGTGTCGCGCGCGCAGTGGAGCGCGGTCGTCGTGCGCGCGCCGGGTCTCACCGACCTGCTCCCGCACTCCCCGCGCGGTGTCGAGGAGCTGGGCGCGTTCCTCGGGCTGACGGGCTCCACGCCCGGCGGCTGAGCGCCGTCCGGCCGGCCGAACGCGTTCCGCCCGGCCGAGCGTGGTTCGCCCGGCCGAGCCGGGAGCCGTCGAGCCGAGCGCAGGCGCCGCCCGGCCGAGCAGGGGGCAGCCCGGCCGGGCGAGGTGGTACCGGCGGTGCTGGGGTCAGAACTCCCCGAAGCCGCCGCCGAAGTCGTCGAAACCGCCGCCGAAGTCGCCGCCGCCGAAGTCGCTGCCGCCGAAGTCTCCGCCGCCCGAGGGGTCCTCGCCTGCGGCCTCGACCGCCCCGCCGTCGCCGCCCTCCGCGGCACCGGGGTCCTCGCCGCCCTGCTCGGCCGCGGCGTCCTCCGCGACCGGTTGCGTCGGGTCGGCGAACGCGGGCCCGAACAGGGCGTTCGCGACGGCCGAGCCGATGACGACGCCCGCGATCGTGCCGAGCAGGCTGGAGCCGACCATGGCGCCGAAGCCGGGTGCGCCCTGGCCGCGGCCCGCGAAGGTGCGCTCGAGCGTGCCGGGCTGGCGCATCTCGGCGCGCGTCGCCATCCGGGCGAGGTCCTGCGGCGCGTCGGACGGCGCACGCTCCGACGCAGGCACCTGCTCACCGAGCTCGGCGAGCACCTGTCGCCGCTGCTCGGGCGTCAGGCGCGCGAACGCCTCGGCGTGCGCCTGCTCGACCTGGTCCGGCGGGGCGGTGCGCAGCAGGTACCGGTAGCGGTCGACCGCGACCTGGTCGGGGGTGCGGTGCGCGGTCGGGCGGGCGTCCTGCGGGGCGCTGCCGTACGCGGGCTGGGCGGGGTACTGCGTGGGCTGCCGTGCGGGGTGCTGCGCCTGCGGCGAGCCGTACGGTCCCGCCTGGGTCGGGCCGTACGCGTCGCGCGGCTCGCGGCCGAGGAGCCGGTCCAGGAATCCCATGGGTCGTCCTCCGAGTTCGGTGGCGCGGCGTCGGGCGCTCGCGCGGGGGTCGTGGCCGGTACGGCTCACTCTCGGACCAACGAGAACTCCCGGCCCGCGGTTCCGCCCGACGCCGAACCCGGGTTCCTTCCTCACCGCGTCCGTCGCGCGAGGAGCTACCCCGGGTTCGGCAGGGCTCCCGAGGCGCGACCGGCCCCGGACGCACGAGTGCCCCCGACCCGGAGGGGTCGGGGGCACTCGGTGAACGATCGGTCGGCGCGACCCACGAGGGTCGTCACCGGGGAGATCGGATCAGATCGCGCGGATGTTCTCCGCCTGCGGGCCCTTCGGGCCCTGCGTCACGTCGAACTCGACGCGCTGGTTCTCCTCCAGCGTGCGGAAGCCCTGCGACTGGATCGCGGAGTAGTGCGCGAACACGTCGGCCGAGCCGTCCTCGGGGGCGATGAAGCCGTAGCCCTTCTCGCTGTTGAACCACTTCACGGTTCCGGTAGCCATTGTTACTCCTTCAAGAGTGTGGAAACACCCCCCGCGGGCGCAGGGGAGTACATCACGGTGTTCGTCGTCAACTCTTGGGTAACAAGGTCCGCCGGGCGCCCACCAGGCGGTGGTCACATCGACGCGAGGACAAGCGAGGCACTGCAATCTCGGGGTCAACCGTACAGGGTAGGCCCCATCTTGGCCATGGCTCTCCCCGCTGGTGTCGTCCCCGGTCGTGCGCCGGGTCTCCGGGGCGTCGTGGGGCCCTCCGGGAGCCAGGCTCCGCGGTGCGTCAGGCCGCGGGCACCGTGAGCTCGACGACCGGCACGACACGACGCCAGTCGTCCTCGCCGCGCTCCGTCGCGAGCGGTTCCGCCCACTCGAGGACGACCGGCTCCAGCACTTCCCAGGAGCGGGCGTGCTCGGCCGCGTACTCGCGGAGGAACCGCGCTCCGTCCTCGGGCGCCAGGGTGCGGGCGTGGCCGCGCACGCCGCGACGGGCGCCCACCCAGAGGAGGACGCGCGGGTCGGCGACGACGTTGCGGTACCACTGAGATCGGGGGCCGAGCCCGGCGACGACGACCCACGTGCGGGGGTCCGGTCGCCCGGAGACCTCCAGCACGGCGTACCGGGTCTCGCCGGTCGTCCGGCCGCGGTGGCCGAGCAGCAGGAGCCGTCCGCCGAGCAGGAAGCCGAGCCCGGAGCGGAAGAGGGCGACGGGCGCCCGGACGAACCAGCGCGTGTGCAGGAGGCGGGACGCGAAGGTCATCCGTCCACCGTACGGCGACACCTGAATCGGCACATCCGTACCGTCCACGGAACGAAACGAGACCCTTGCGTTACGAGTCGGTAACAACTCCCTGCGCCCCACGAAATCCGATCCGCCTACGTTCGCGTCACCCAGGAACGCGGAGGGCGCCCTCTCCCGCGGATTCGTGGGTCCGGAGCCCTCCGGGATGCCGCGGAGGGCCCCGGACGACACGTCCGCGAGGAGGTTTCGCCCCCGGGTGACCTGTGTCACTATTCAGCACGCAATTCAGTGTTGAATTCAGCGATCGACCGCGGGAGAAGCGGCTTCACGGCCCTCCGCGGGGATCAGGACCACGGAGGTTGGCATGCATCGCACAGCACGACGGGCGAGCGGGGGCGCTGCCCTGCTCCTCGCGGCCACTCTCGTCCTCACCGCCTGCGGTCCCCAGTCCCAGGGCGGCGGAGACGACGAGACGACCGGGACGTCGACCGAGACCGACGACGGCGGCTCGGCCGAGCTCGCCATCGTCCCGTCGGTCCAGGTCGACATCGACGGCGCCGAGGTCGAGGCGACCGAGGCCGGCAACCCGGTCGACCCGGCCGGCGACGGCAGCGCCGAGTGCGCCGAGGGCACCTCGATCGCGATGGCGGGCGCCCTCACGGGCCCGAACGCCGCGCTCGGCCTCAACATCCAGTACGGGGCGCAGGTCGCGGTCGACGCGTTCAACGCCGCGAACCCCGGCTGCCAGGTCACGCTCAAGCCGTTCGACACCGAGGGCGACCCGCAGAAGGCCACCCAGGTGGCCCCGCAGATCGTCGGCGACGCCACGGTCCTCGGCCTGCTCGGCCCGGCGTTCTCGGGCGAGACGGCGGCGACCGGCGACGTCTTCAACCAGGCGGGCCTGCTGTCGCTCACGGCGTCGGCCACGAACCCGGACCTCACCGGCAACGGGTGGACGAACTTCTTCCGCGGTCTCGCCAACGACGCCGTCCAGGGGCCGTCGGTCGCCAAGTACCTCGTCAACACGAAGGAGTTCGGCAGCGTCTGCGTCGTCTCCGACAACTCGGACTACGGCATCGGCCTCGCCCAGCAGATCACCGAGGGCCTGGGCGACGCCGCGAACGCCGACTGCGCCGCCGAGGTCAAGACGGGCGACAAGGACTTCTCCGCCGCCGTCCAGATCATCTCGGGCGCCGACGCGGACGCGGTCTTCTACGCCGGCTACTACGCCGAGGCCGCTCCGTTCGTGCAGCAGCTGCGCGACGGCGGCGTCGAGATCCCGTTCGTCTCGGCGGACGGCACGAACGACCCGCAGTTCGTCTCGCAGGCCGGCGCGTCGTCCGACGGCGCGATCCTGTCCTGCCCGTGCGGGCCCGCGCCCGACGACTTCGCGGCCACCTACGAGGAGTCGGCCGGCCAGGCGCCGGGCGTGTACTCGGTCGAGGGCTACGACCTCGCGACGATCATGCTCACGGGCATCGCCTCCGGGGTCACCGACCGTGCGGGCCTGATCGACTACGTGGCGAACTACTCCGGTGAGGGCCTGGCCCGCACCTACGAGTGGGACGACACGGGCGAGCTCGCCGCGGCACTCATCTGGATCTACGAGGTCCAGTAGTCCGACGACGGGCGCCCCGCCCGCCGGACCTCCCGCCGGTCCCCGCACCGCGCGGGGACCGGCGGGCGGGGCGCCCGTCGTGGACCACGACCTCGTACGCCAGAGAAAGAACCAGGGAGCGACATGCCCGCTCTTGCCGACGCGCTCATCCACACCGCGACCGCCGGTCCCCTCGTCCACCAGTCCCTCATCGACTTCAACATCGCCGGCCTCGCCCGGAACTTCTGGGGCCTCACCATCGAAGGCCTCACCTACGGCGCGATCTACGCGCTCGTGGCCGTCGGCTACACGCTCGTCTACGGCGTGCTGCGGCTCATCAACTTCGCCCACTCCGAGGTCTTCATGCTCGGTATGTTCGGGCAGTACGCGACCCTCATGCTCCTGGGCTTCTACCCGAGCGGGAACGCGTACGACAAGGGGATCGCCCTGACGGTCCTGTACCTCGGCATCGCGATGCTCGGCGGCATGCTCGTCGCGGGCGGCGCCGCCGTCGGGCTGGAACGCGTGGCCTACAGACCGCTGCGACGGCGCGGCGCGCCCGCTCTCGTGTTCCTCATCACCGCGATCGGGATGTCGTTCATCCTCCAGGAGTTCGTGCACTTCGTGCTGCCGAAGCTCACGGGCGGCACCCTCGGCGGCGTGAACGCGCAGCAGCCGATCCGGCTCGTGCAGCCCGAGGTGCAGTTCACGATCGGCGGCGCACCCGTCACGAACATCACGCTCGTCATCATCCTGTCGGCGCTGATCCTCGCGCTCGCGACGGACATGTTCATCAACCGGACCAAGTTCGGCCGCGGCATCCGCGCGGTCGCGCAGGACCCGGTGACCGCGACCCTCATGGGCGTCTCGCGCGAACGCGTCATCATGCTGACGTTCCTCATCGGCGGCATCCTCGCCGGTGCGGCGGCGCTGCTGTACACGCTGCGCGTGCCGAACGGGATCATCTACTCGGGCGGGTTCATCCTCGGCATCAAGGCGTTCTGCGCCGCGGTGCTGGGCGGGATCGGCAACCTGCGCGGCGCGCTGCTCGGCGGTCTGCTGCTCGGTGTCATGGAGAACTACGGCCAGGTCGTGTTCGGGACGGAGTGGCGCGACGTCGTCGCGTTCGCGCTCCTGATCATCGTCCTGATGTTCCGCCCGACGGGCATCCTCGGCGAGTCTCTGGGGAGGGCGCGCGCATGAGCACCTCGACCCCCGCACCTCAGCCGGCGCCCGAGGGGCGCCCCACGTCCATGCCCCCCGTGGGCCGCGTCGCGACGAAGGACCGCCCGCACGGCGGCGTCGGCGACCGGTTCCGCCTGTGGTGGGACGCCCAGGCGCGCCCCACCCAGTGGCTGATCGGCGTGCCGTTCCTGATCTTCATCGCGCTCGTGCCGATCCTCAACATCCCGGTGCTCACCACGGTGGGGACCAACTTCGGCGGGGTGATGGCGCAGTTCGGCATGATCGCGCTCATCGCCATCGGCCTCAACGTCGTCGTGGGCCAGGCCGGCCTGCTCGACCTCGGGTACGTCGGCTTCTACGCCATCGGCGCGTACACGGTCGCGATCCTCACGAGCCCCGACAGCCCGTGGAACCAGACGGACGAGTGGTTGTCGAGCGACTGGGCGTGGCTCGCCGCGCTGCCGGTCGCGGTCGCGATCACGTCGCTCTCGGGCCTGATCCTCGGGTCGCCGACGCTGCGCCTGCGCGGCGACTACCTGGCCATCGTCACGCTCGGCTTCGGCGAGATCGTCCGCCTGCTCGCGGACAACCTCGACGAGCTCACGGGCGGCGGCCAGGGCCTGCGCGGCGTGGCCTACCCGCGCGTCGGCGTCACGGAGGAGCTGCCCAACGGCGTCTTCTCCGCCGGAAACGCGGCGGGCACGCTCAACTCGGGTGTCTGGTGGTACTGGCTCAGCCTCGTGTTCATCGTCATCTCGCTGCTCCTCGTGGGGAACCTCGAGCGCTCGCGCGTCGGGCGTGCCTGGGTCGCGATCCGCGAGGACGAGGACGCGGCGGAGATCATGGGCGTCCCGACGTTCCGCTTCAAGCTGTGGGCGTTCGTCATCGGCGCGTCGATCGGCGGCGTCGCGGGCGCGCTCTACGCGGGCCAGGTCCAGTTCGTCATCCCGACGAACTTCAACGTCATCAACTCCGTGCTCTTCCTCTGCGCGGTCGTGCTCGGCGGCCAGGGGAACAAGCTCGGGGTGATCCTCGGAGCGTTCATCATCGTGTACCTGCCGAACTTCTTCCTCGGCCGCACCGAGCTGTTCGGCATCCCGATCAACGGCAACGAGATCGCGAGCTACCGGTACCTGTTCTTCGGGATCGCGCTGGTCGTGCTCATGATCTTCCGTCCGCAGGGCCTGATCCCCGTCCGGCAGAAGCTGCTCGCCTACGGGCGCGAGCTCTACGTGGCGGCGCGCCGGGCGGCGCAGGCCGCCACGCGGTCCTCCGACGGCGGTGCGCGGCCGGGCCCCCCGGCCGTCGCGACGGCGTCGGGCGGCACCGGCACGGCGGCGACCGGGACCGGCACGGGAGAGAGCACGACGGACGGGGAGGAGACCCGATGAGCACCCACGACCCCGGCGGCATCGGGGCGGGCGGCGAGCACGGCGACGAGCACCTCGCGTCGTCGGGCCGCGCCGACTCGTCGCGCGCCGACCTCTACATGCCCGGCGCCGGGCTGGAGGAGCCGGTGATCGTCGACGTCGCGGAGGTGCGGCCCGAGCTCGCGAACCCCGAGCTCGTCGACGCGATGGTCGCCCCGGACCGCACGGTCCACGCGAAGGTCGGCGAGCCGCTGCTCCAGATGGAGAACGTCACCGTGCAGTTCGGCGGTCTCGTCGCGCTCGACGACGTGTCTTTCGACATCCGTCGCGGCGAGATCCTCGGCCTCATCGGGCCGAACGGCGCGGGCAAGACGACGGCGTTCAACGCGATGACCGGCGTCTACCGGCCCACGCAGGGGCAGGTCGTGTTCGACGGCACCCCCGTGGGCAAGCTCAAGCGGTACCGGATCACGCAGCGGGGCATCGCGCGCACGTTCCAGAACATCCGCCTGTTCAACGAGATGACGGCGCTGGAGAACGTCGTCGTCGGGTCGGACGCGCGGCACCGCACCTCGGTGCCGGGCGCGCTGTTCCGCACGCCGCGCCACCGGCGCGAGGAGCGGGACGCGATCGACCGCGCGATGGCGCTCCTGGAGTTCGTGGGCGTCGGTGGCCGGGCGACCGAGAAGGCGCGCAACCTCTCCTACGGCGACCAGCGCCGTCTGGAGATCGCGCGCGCCCTCGCGACCGAGCCCAAGCTGCTGTGCCTCGACGAGCCGGCGGCCGGCTTCAACCCGGCGGAGAAGGAGGCCCTCATGGACCTCATCCGCCACATCCGCGACGACGGCTACACCGTCCTGCTCATCGAGCACGACATGCGCCTCGTCCGCGGGGTCACCGACCGCATCGTCGTGCTCGAGTTCGGGCGCGTCATCGCGGACGGCACGCCCGACGAGGTCACGAACGACCCCAAGGTCATCGCGGCCTACCTGGGCGTCCCGGACTCCGAGCTGACGGCAGACGAGGGGGGCACGGGACCGGACCGTGCCGCCGGGCCGACGACCGAAGGAGGCAGCGGCGATGCCTCTGCTTGAGCTGCAGGACATGACGGTCGCCTACGGCCGGATCGAGGCGGTGCGGGGTATCTCGATCACCGTCGAGGAGGGTGAGCTCGTCACCCTCATCGGGGCGAACGGCGCCGGGAAGACGACGACGATGCGCGCGATCTCGGGCATCCGCCCGGTGTCGCGCGGCAAGGTCCTCTTCGACGGCAAGGACATCACGAAGATGAAGGCGCACCTGCGCGTGCTCGAGGGCATCGTGCAGGCGCCCGAGGGCCGCGGGATCTTCCCCGGGATGACCGTCATCGAGAACCTCGAGATGGGTGCCTACGCGCGGACGTTCGCGTCGAAGGCCGAGCACGACGAGACCCTCGACCGGGTGTTCGACCTCTTCCCGCGCCTCGCCGAGCGCAAGGACCAGGTGGGCGGCACGATGTCCGGCGGCGAGCAGCAGATGCTCGCGATCGGGCGCGCGCTCATGGCCCGCCCGCGGCTCCTGCTGCTCGACGAGCCGTCGATGGGCCTCGCGCCCATGGTCATCCAGCAGATCTTCCGCATCGTGTCGGAGATCAACGCGCAGGGGACGACCGTCCTGCTCGTCGAGCAGAACGCGCAGCAGGCGCTGTCGCGCTCCGACCGCGCGTACGTGCTGGAGACGGGTGAGGTCGTGCGCACGGGCGGGGGCAAGGAGCTCCTCGCGGACTCCAGCATCAAGGAGGCCTACCTGGGGGTCGCCTGACCCCTGGCGCGACCCGCCGAGCACGCTCTCACGCGCTGTCGAGCACGACCTGGGCGCCGTTATCCGACGGATAGCGGCGCCCAGGTCGTGCTCGGCGGGGTGCGGGCCGCCGCGAGGCGGGCCTCGCCCTCGCGCACGAGCTCGTCGGCGTCCGCCGCTCCCGCGACGGACCAGGTGAGGGAGGTGCGGAACGACGGCCGCACCGGAGCGTCGAGAGCGCCGAGCCGCGCGAGGACCTCCTGGCGCAGGGCCTCGGCGCTCGCGGCGGCGTCGTGGTCGCCCATCCCGGGGAGCGTCGCGAGCACGGCGAACCGGTCGCCGTCGACGCGCCCCGCCTCGCAGCCGCGAGGGAGCCACGCGAGGAGGCTGCGACCGACCGCGGTGAGCACCGCGTCCCCGGCGTCCTGCCCGTGCAGGGCGTTGATCCCGGCCATGTCCTGCACGTCGAGGAGCAGCAGGACGACGCGCGTCCCGCCGTGCGCGACGAGGCGGCAGCGCCGGGAGAGCGAGTGCCACGTGCTGCGGCGCGAGAGCAGGCCGGTGAGCGCGTCGTGCGTGGACCGCTCCGCGAGCGTGCCGACGAGGGAGCGCACGAGCTCGGCGGCTCCCACGCTCGTCCAGTGCGCGCCCCGGACGAGGACGTCGTCGTACCGGCGGTCGTCCGGCCGGGCCATGGCGAGGGTCGCGACCTCGGCGACGGCCGCCGTCGGCGCGACGACGAGCGGCGACCAGTCCGTGACGCTCGCGACCGGGCGGCGCTCCAGGACCGCCCGGCCGTAGCCGAGCCGTCCCGTGAGCGCGGCGACGAGGCTCGTGCGCACCACGACACCCGTGCGCGGGGCCGCCGCACCCGGAGGGGGGACCTCGTCGTCGTGCACGACGACGCACGCCACGTCGGGGTTGCGGAACAGCACCTCGAGCTGCCCCACGGGCATCGAGGAGCCGACGGTCAGCGCGGGGCGGGCGAGGTCGGCGACGGTGCCGCCCGCCCGGCCGCCGGGGCGCATCGCGGTGTGCTGGGCCAGCGCGGTGAGTGAGTCGTGCACAGGGGCAGTGTGGCGGCGCGGCAGCGGTCGCGGCGGGGCGGGGCTCAGTGTTCGACGAGAGTTCACCGCCGGGCCACCGGGGCGTCGACGGGCGTCACCGGTCGTGCCACGACGCGGGGGTGGGGACTCGGCGCGACGCCGTCCCCTACGCTGGGCCGCGTGCCGCCCCGCCGTCGTGACGCCCGTGCCCGACTGACGTTCGAGCTCGTCGAGTCGCCCCACGAGCACGCCCTCGACGAGGACGACGCGTGGGCGGTCGGCCCCGCGCCGACCCGGTCGGCGGACGCGCACGCGGCCCGGGCCACGACCCCGTCGGGACCGGTGCCCGGGGGGCCCCGCGACCTCGACGACGCAGACCTTGCCGCGGGGTCCGGCACAGAGCCCGACGACGAGCCCGGGTCCGACGGCGGCGACCGCGACGGCGCGCCGCCCGCTCGTCCGCGGCGCGGACGCCGGGCGGTCGTGGTCGGCGCGGTGTCCGCCGGGCTCGTGCTCGTGCTGGGCGGGATGGCGGCGGTCGACGCGTGGCACGGCCGGGCGGACCTCGAACGCCTCCGCACGGCCCCGGGCGGGATCGAGCCCATCGCGGAGACCCCTTCCGAGCTGTGGACCACCGACCTCGTCCTCGGGAACGGGCTCGGCTTCCTCCCCGGCGCGATCGTCACCGTCGAGGACGGCGCCGCGGTCGCCGTGTCCCTCGACGGCGGCGAGGAGCGCTGGCGCGTCGACGTCGGCGCGCACGCGGTGTGCGGGAGCCCGTTCTTCTGGTCGCTGCCGTCGGGCGAGCCGGAGGCCAGGATCGTGTGCCTCGCCCCGGTCGTCGAGCACGCCGCCGGGGAGCCGCTCGCCGAGGCCGATCTGCCGGTCGACCCGACGACGGGCCGCATCGACGCGTCGGCCTGGTCGGTCACCGTCCTCGACGAGGACGGCGAGGTGCTCGGGCGCCGCGACACGACGGACGAGGGTGGACTGCCGGCACCCGGGCCCGGGGGCTCGCTGGTCCGCACCGAACGGGTGGGCGAGGTGCCCGCGGGCGACGGCGCCGTCGTCGAGCAGGACCCGGCCACGGGCGAGGTGACGGACCTCCCGGAGGGGCGGCCCGCCGTCGTCCGGGTCGAGGACGCGCTCACGGGCGAGGTGCGCTGGGAGGCCGAGCTGCCGTTCGTGCCCCGGACCGGGCAGTGCATCACGTGGAGCGAGGCCGACGGCGCCGAGACCGTCACTGCCGAGCTCGAGAGCGTCTGGACGGCGTCCGACGCGCGGCTCGTGCGCGTGGAGGGCTGCGGGCTGTCGGCCTGGTTCACGCCCGAGGGGACGCGCCTGGACGAGGTCGACAACCCTTCGGACTCCGTCGTCGCGCTGCCCGACGGGACCTTCTCCCGCGACCCCGCCGGCAACGAGTTCGGCTGGGGCGGGACCGCGGGCACGGACGTGTCGGCCGCTCCCGCGATCCTCGACGCCGACGGCTCGGTGCGCTGGGAGCCGCCGGGCGCCGTCCTCGTCCCGACGGCGACGGACGGGCGCGCCGCCCCGCTCCTCGTCCAGGACGGCCAGGACGTCGTGGCCTTCGACGACGAGGGGACCGAGCTGTGGCGGACGCCGGAGGTCGGGTCGTCGGCGCAGGTCCGGGCGGTCGCGGGCGGCACCGTCGTGCTCTCCAACGGGTACGGCTCGAGCGTCCTCGCCGGCCTGGACACCGCGACGGGCCGGCAGCGCTGGGTCCTGGACGAGGCGGCCACGCCCCTCCTGCCCGGGAGCAGGGGCGACGGCGGCTGGGGGATCGACGCCGCGTACACCGACGGCGTGCGGGTGGTCGTCTCGGTGACGGACTGGGACGCGGGGCGCACGGTGCTCACGGCGCTCGACCTCGTCGACGGCGCGGTCGCGTGGCAGACCGAGCTCGCGAACGACGACGGCGCGGCCTGGACGGTGCCGGTCCAGGGCCGGCTGCTGCGGGCCGACGACACCACGCTCGCCCGGATCGGGTGACGGTTGACGGTCGTCCTACGCTGGGGGCGTGCCCGTCCGACGGCGAGACGGCGGTGACGACCGCCGCACGTTCGAGCTCGTCGAGACGGCCGGGGTCGACGTGGACCCCGACCTCCTCGACGCGCCGCACCCCGTGCTGCTCGGCGCGCCACCGCCTCCTGGTCTGGACGGCGTCCCTCCTGCGAGCCGGGAGACCCCCGGGCCCGGCAGGAGGCGCCCGCGCCTCGTCGCCGCGGCCGTGGTGGCCGGCGTCGTGGTCGTGCTGGTGGGCGGGATGCTCGTCGTCGACGCGGTGACGAGCCGGGACGCGCAGGAGCGGCTGGAGACGGCGCGCGGCGCGGTGCGCGCGCTCGACGGCGCACCGGCCGAACGGTGGTCGGCACCGGCGGCGGCAGAGCGGGGCGTGGCCTTCCTGCCCGGCCTGCTCGTCACGGTCGAGGGTGACGAGGCGGTCGCGCTGGACCTGGACACGGGCGCGGAGGCGTGGCGCGCTCCGCTCGCCGGGGACGAGTCCGTGTGCGGGTCGTGGAGCCCGTGGATGCTGCCCGGCACGCCGGCGCGCACGGTCGTGTGCGTCACCGGCTCCGAGGTGGTGCCGTCCTGGTACGAGCCCGCGCCGTCCGCACCCGTCGAGGAGGACGCCGACGTCCGCCCGGTGACCGTGGCCGTCCTGGACGCGACCGGCGCGGTCGTGGGGGAGCGCGAGGTCGAGCTGGGCGGTGCGGTGCTCGTCCCGGGGCCCGACGGCGGGCTCGTCCGGGCCGAGCGCGTCGGGGAGCCGGGGGAGCCGACCGGCGCACCGGTCGCGGTGGACCCGGGCGCGGGGGAGACCGTCGACGGCGTCGCGGGGCGGGACGTCGTCGTGACGCTCGAGGACGCCCGGAGCGGCGAGGTCCGCTGGCGGCGCGAGCTCCCGTTCCAGGACGTCCCGTGGTCGTGCACCACGTGGGACGCCGAGACTGGCGGCGAGGAGATCGACCCGGAACGGCTCACCGTCGTCGCCACCGAGTCGCTCGTCGACGTCACCGGGTGCGGTGTCGCCGCGTCCTTCCTGCCCGACGGCGCGCGGCTCGACGACCCCGACGTGGCCGCCGACGGCGCGGTCCCGCTCGCGGGCGGGCGGTTCCTCGTCGACGCGGACCGGCAGGGGTCGTCCGGCGCGCTGCGGGCGGACCGTGTGCTGGACCCCGACGGCACGCCCGTGCTCGACCCCCCGGGCGAGGTGCTCGACCCGCAGGCGACGGACGACCCGGCGCCGGGGGTGCTCCTCGTGCGCGACGGCATCGACCTGCGCGCGTACGACGACGAGGGCTCGCGCCTGTGGACGTTCGACGGCACGCGCGCCCCGGAAGCGGTGTACGTGCTCGCGGACGGGACGGCCGTCGTCGGCACGGCCAGCACCGTCGTCGGGCTCGACGCGCTCTCCGGGGAGCAGACGTGGTCGCGGTTCCTCGACGACCTCGGGGGCGAGGAGGGCCGCCCGACCATGGTCGCGCAGGCGTTCACCGACGGGCGCTGCGCGATCCTCGTGCTCGTCGACCCGTCCACCGGCTCGCGGCCGCGGGTGGTCGCGCTCGAGCTCGGCACGGGCGCGCTCGTCTGGGAGGCCGACGTCGACGGGGAGTGGGCGTCGTTCGTCTCGGCCCAGGGGCGGTTCCTGCGCTGGGACGGGCAGACGGTGGCGCTGCTGGGGTGAGCCGCGCCGCGGCTCACCCGACGAGCGCCGCGTCCGCGGGAACCGCGGCCCAACCCGTCCGCCGGGTGGCGAGGTCCGTGGATCCGAGCCGCCCCGTGGGGGACCACGTCGTCACGAAGCGTCCCGGGCGGAGCCGCTCGTCCGTCGCCCACAGGACCGTGAGCGCGGCCTCGGCGTCACGGTCGCCGCCGTCCGCCAGGACGGTGAGCTCCGCGACGCGGTCGGTGAGTGCGACGGTGCCCTCGTCCGGCGTGCCGCCCGGGAGCACGGACGCGCCCCACACGTCCCACAGGAGGAGCTCGTGCCGCTGTCGGTGCGCCAGGTCGGCGAGCACGTACCGCTGCACGAACCCCGGCCCGGTCAACCAGGGGAGGTCGGGGCCGGCGCCGTGGTCGGTCAGGTCCCGACGCCCCGCGCGGTACGCGGACCAGACCTCGGCGGCCGTCTCGAACGGTGCGTCCTCCCCGGTGGGCAGGTCGTGCGGGTCGAACGCGACGTCGTCGGGCGCCGCCTCGGGGTCGAACCGGACCCAGCGCGCGCCGTCGTGCCGCTCCGCGACGACGTGGTCGTGGCGGAACCCTTCGGCGCCGAGGTAGTCGACGAAGCCGAGCCGCGTCCGGGCGGGGACGTCGTGCTCGCGGAGCACGGCCACCGCGAGGAGGGAGTGGTCCCGGCAGCACCCGCCGACCTGCTGCTCGGGGGAGCGGGGCGCGTCGAGGGGGCCGGGCGCGCGGTCCGCGACCGCGTCGAGGATCGACGCGACCCAGCGCCGGTCGACGTCGTCGAGCTGCGCGGGTGTCGGCGGGGTCGTCCCGGCGCGGTAGTGCACGACGGCGGTCGTCACCGCGGCGTGCAGGCTCGCCGGCTCGGGCGGCACGGCGGCGAGCAGCGGGGCGTGGTGGCGGGGGTCCGAGTACGGGCTGTGGTCGGCGTAGCGCGAGACGTCCATGGGCCGACCCTCGGCCCCGCCCCAGGGGCAGGGTCAAGCGGTCCTGTCCGGTGGCAGGACCTCGGGGCGGACCCTACGGTCGGCCTAGCCGCACGCCGCCGGGCGTGCCGCCCGCGACGACGAAGGGCCGCGCACATGACCGAGAGCACTCCCGCGACCGACGACGCGCTGGCCGCGGCGGTCGCCGCGGTGAGCACGCCGTCCCCGGTGGACACCCCGCTCGGCCGGTTCGAGCTGGTCGACGGGGTGCCGACCCCGGAGTCCGTCGAGCGGCTCTACGGCTCGCTGGACTTCCTGCGCGGCGTCGAGGCGTTCCTCAGCGCGATGCCCGGCGCGTCGCTCGTGGCGATGCGACGCGGGTTCCGCGAGCTCGGCCTCCTGCGCTCGAACCAGGTCGGGTACACCGACCCGCGGGCCGACTCGGGCGGCATCTTCCTCACGCCGAACACGGCGACCACGTACGGGTCGCTCTTCGTCGACCTGCGCGAGACGGGCCCGCTCGTCATCGAGCCCCCCAAGAACTCGCTGTGCGTGGTCGACGACTTCTGGTTCCGCTACGTCGCGGACATGGGCATCGCGGGTCCGGACCGCGGCGAGGGCGGCCGCTACCTGTTCCTCCCGCCCGGCTACGACGGCGAGGTCCCGGACGGCTACTTCGTCTACCGGACCCCCACGTTCACCAACTGGGTCGTGCTGCGCGCGCTGGGCGGCGTGCCGGCGATGAAGGAGACGCGGATCTACCCGCTCGCCGACGCGGGGGACCCGCCCCCGACCGAGTTCGTCAACATCGCGGGGACGCGCGTCAACACGGTCCACGCCAACGACGCCTCGTTCTTCGACGAGGTCGCCGAGATCGTCGCGGAGGAGCCGACGAGCGCGCTCGACCCCGAGCGTGCCGGGCTGCTGCGGGCCGTCGGCATCGTGCCCGGCCGCCCGTTCGTCCCGAGCCCGGAGCTGCGCGCGACGCTCGACACGGCGGCCAAGGCCGGTGCGGCGATCAGCCGCGCGCTCGTCTACTCCCCCCGCGACCCGGAGGCGCGCGTCGCTCCCGGGTCGAGCTGGCTCCAGGCGTTCCTCGGCGGCTCGTACGAGTTCCTCGCCGACGGCGCGAGCCTGCTCGACGCACGCGCGCAGTTCCACTTCTTCGCAACCGTCATCACGCCCGCGATGGCGCACGCCCAGGTCGGCGCCGGGTCGGCGTACGCCTACACGGCGCACGACGCGCAGGGCCGCATCCTCGACGGGTCGCGCACGTACCGGCTCGTGCTGCCGCCCAACCCGCCCGCGAAGAACTTCTGGTCCGTCGACCTCTACGACACCCAGACCCGGTCGCTGCTCCAGACGGACAACCCGTACCCGAGCCTCCTGAGCCTCAGCGGCGCCGTGGCGACGGAGGAGGACGGCAGCACCGTGCTGTGGTTCGGCCCGGAGCCCCCGGCGGGACGCGAGTCCAACTGGGTCGGGACCGTCCCGGGCAGGTCGTGGTTCCCCATGCTGCGCCTCTACGGGCCGCTCGAGCCGTGGTTCGACCGCACGTGGCTCCCGGGGGACCTGGAGCTCGTCGAGGACTGACGCCCGGTGTCAGTGCGCGCCCGCGGCGGGCCCGACGGCGAGGGCGACCTCCGCGACGACCGCGTCCGGCTCGTCGGACCACGGGACGGCGTACACCTCGCGGGACGTGGCGTGCTCCTGGCCGGTCGCGACGCGGAGCACGTCGAGGTACCCGACGATCTGCGGGAACCGGCAGTCGCGCGACGGCACCTCGACGTAGGCCTCCGTGCGGGCCGGGTCCTCGCGGAGCACGACCGGCCCAGCGGGGACGACCGCCCCGCGGTACGGGACGCACGCCTCGACGCGCCCGGCGACGTCGCGGCCGACGGGCGAGTGGTAGATCACCCAGTGCGCGGCACCCGCCTCCGCCCCGGCGGCGGCGAGGTGCGCGCGGATCGTCAGCAGGTCCGCGCTGAACGTGGGGACGAGCTCGGACTGGGTCGTCAGCGACGTGATGGTCGCGACCGTGCACGCGGGGACGTCGCGCCACCGGACCGACGCGCCCTCCGGGCCGGGCGCGGTCTCGTGCCGGTCGTCGCCGGCGAGCCGGCGCGCGAGCTCCTCCGCGGTCGCACGCTGCGCGGCGAGGGCCCGCTGCTGCTCGTCCCACCAGCCGAGGAGGACGTCGCGCACGTCCCGCGGGTCGGCGTCGAGCACCTCGGGGACGCGCGCGAGCGGTACGTCGATCCGGCGCAGCAGCGCCAGGGCACGTGCCCGCTCGACCTGCTCGGGCGCGTACGCGCGGTACCCCGTGCGGGGGTCGACGCGGGCCGGGGCGAGGAGTCCGTTCGCGTCGTAGATCCGCAGGGCCTTGATCGACAACCCGGACGCGCGCACCATCTCGCCGCTCGTGAGCGACGCCGACGCCCGGGGCGCCCCCTGCTCCTCCGTCACGCGTCGAGCGTAACGACCGGGGTGCGTCCCGTCCGGGCGACCGCACGCCGTCGCGCAGCACTACCCTGGCCAGATGCCTGACGACCTCACGCAGACCGCCGTGCCCGAGCCGACCGTGGGCCGGCAGGTGCCCGAGGCGCCGGTCGCGCCCCGCCGTCCGACCCCGCGCACGCACCACGGCGAGACCGTCACCGACGACTACGAGTGGCTGCGGGACAAGGAGTCGCCCGAGGTCGTCGCGCACCTGGAGGCCGAGAACGCGTACACCGAGGCGCGGCTCGCCCACCTCGAGCCGCTGCGCGAGCGCATCTTCGAGGAGATCAAGGCGCGCACCCTGGAGACCGACCTGTCCGTGCCCGTGCGGCAGGGCGCGCACTGGTACTACGCGCGCACCGTCGAGGGCTCGCAGTACCCGATCCGGGCGCGCGCGCCGATCGACGCGAGCCTCGGCAGCGACGCGCCGTCGTCGTGGGTGCCGCCCGTGCTGGAGCCGGGCGTGCCCGTGCCGGGCGAGCAGGTGCTGCTCGACGACAACGTCGAGGCCGAGGGCCACGAGTTCTTCTCGCTCGGGTCGTTCGACGTGTCGGTCGACGGCACGCGGCTCGCGTACGCCGTCGACGTCGTCGGCGACGAGCGGTACACGCTGCGGATCCGTGACCTGGAGTCCGGCACCGACCTCGTCGACGAGGTCCCCGGGACGTTCCCGGGCGCCGTCTTCTCCCCGGACGGGCGGTACGTCTTCTACCCGACGGTCGACGACGCGTGGCGGCCCTGGCGCGTGTGGCGCCACGAGGTGGGCACGCCCGCGACGCAGGACGTCGTCGTCTTCGAGGAGCCCGACGAGCGCTACTGGGTCGGGGTGGGCGTCTCGCGCTCGCAGCGGTTCGTGCAGATCGACGTGGGCTCGAAGATCACGTCGGAGACGTGGCTGATCGACGCCGCCGACCCGACGGCCGAGCCCCGCGTCGTGTGGCCGCGCCGCGAGGGCGTCGAGTACACGGTCGAGCACGCCGTCCTGCCGAGCACGTGGTTGCCCGCCGTCGAGCACGACACGGAGGACGGCGACGGCCCGACGACGACGTCCATGTCGGGTTCGGCGGGGGCCGGGCGGGACGTGCTGCTCGTGCTGCACAACGACGGCGCGGAGAACTTCGAGCTCGTCGTGACCGGGGTGCCCGACGACGGCGCGAGCCCGGGCGGGCCGGGCGACGCGACCGTCGTCGTGCCGCACGACCCCGAGACCCGGCTGGAAGGGGTCGACGCCTTCGCCTCGCACCTGGTCGTGTCCTACCGGCGCGACGCGCTGTCGCGGCTCGGGGTGATCGACCTCGCGTCCGCCGAGCCACCGCGGCCCGTCGGTCTGCCGACACCGATCCGCACCGGCGACACGCCCGCGCCCGCGACCGACCACTGGCACGTGCACGAGGTCGCGTTCGACGAGCCCCTGTACACCGCGGCGCTCGCGGGCAACCCCGAGTGGGACCAGCCCAACGTGCGCCTGTCCTACTCGAGCTTCGTCACGCCCTCGACCGTGTACGACCTGCGCGTCGAGACCGACGAGCTCACGCTCCTCAAGCAGCAGCCCGTGCTCGGCGGGTACGACGCCGCGGACTACGTGCAGCGTCGAGAGTGGGCCACGGCCGAGGACGGGACGCAGGTGCCGGTCTCGCTCGTGTGGCGGCGCGACACCGTCGGGCTCGACGCGACGGGCACGGGCGCGGAGCCCGCGCCGCTGCTGCTCTACGGGTACGGGTCGTACGAGATCAGCATCGACCCGGGGTTCTCGATCTCGCGCCTGTCGCTGCTCGACCGCGGCGTCGTGTTCGCCGTCGCGCACGTGCGCGGCGGCGGCGAGATGGGCCGCCGCTGGTACGACGACGGCAAGACGCTCGCCAAGCGCAACACGTTCACCGACTTCGTCGCCGCGGCACGCCACCTCGTCGACGCGGGCTGGACGAGCCCCGAGCGGCTGGTCGCGCAGGGGGGGTCCGCGGGCGGGCTGCTCATGGGCGCGGTGACCAACCTCGCGCCCGAGCTGTTCGCGGGCGTGCTCGCGCAGGTGCCGTTCGTCGACGCGCTCACGTCGATCCTCGACCCGTCGCTCCCGCTGACCGTCGTCGAGTGGGACGAGTGGGGCGACCCGCTGCACGACCCCGACGTCTACCGGTACATGCGCACGTACACGCCGTACGAGAACGTGCCCGACGACGCGGCCCACTACCCGCGGATCCTCGCCGTGACGTCGTTCCACGACACGCGCGTGCTCTACGTCGAGCCGGCCAAGTGGGTCGCGCGCCTGCGCGCCGCCGGGGCGCCGGCCCTGCTCAAGATCGAGATGCACGCCGGTCACGGCGGCGTCTCGGGCCGGTACGAGGGCTGGCGCGAGGTCGCCTACGAGGACGCCTGGGTCCTCGACGTGCTCGGGCTCGCGGGGCGGTGACCGGCCGGTGACGGGCCCGACGACGGACGGGGTGAGCCCGGTGGCCGCCGTGGCGACGACCCGGTGACCGGGCCCACGCCCACGGCCGACCCGCGAGCGGCGCACGACGCGACGCCCCCGGGCACGGCGGCGCTGCTGCTGCGCCCGCTCGGCTACCTCGCGATCGGGCTCGTGTGGACGGCGATCGGGCTGTTCGTCGTCGGGCTGTACCTCGCGCTCGCCACCTACGGGCTGTTCGAGCCACCCGAGGACCAGGAGCTGTGGTCCGAGCTCGCCGCGGCTCCCGGTGACGTGGCCGGTCGCCTCGCCGTCGTCGCGCCGATCGCCGTCGTGCTGACGGGTCCGGTCGCCTGGTACCTGTCGTGCGCGATCTGGCCGCTCGCGGCGCTGTCGTTCGTGTACGCCGGGCGGGCGCTGCGGCCGTCGTACCGCGGCGACCGGCTGTCGTTCACGAGCCACGTCGCGCCCGGGACGACGCTCGGCCCGCCCGTGCCCGGGCCGGTCGCGATGTCGCTCCAGCCGCAGCGGCGCTCGCGGCTCACGGACACGCTCATGCGCTTCTACGCCTGCGGCTGGAACCCGGACTTCCGTGAGTTCTGGCCCGCCGTCCCGGCCGGGATCGCGTGGGCGCTCGCGAGCACCGGGGCGTCGACGGCCCTGCCGTCGGGCTGGCGGCTCGGGCTCGCCGTGGCTGCGGTCCCGTTCGCGCTCTGGTCCGTCGTCGCGCTGCGCCGGGCGTGGACGTGGCGGTTCCACCGCGAGCGCGCACGCCTGGCGGCGCGGCGCCGCCTCGAGCGGCACGGCGACCGGTACCGGATGGACCCGCGCGTCGTCCGCACGCGCCCGCAGTCGTCCGAGCACCGGGCCGGTGTCGAGGCCGAGCGCGCCGCGTCGCGCGTCGCGCAGGACCGGCTGACGAGCCTCACGAGCGACGAGATCGGCGAGCGGCGCGAGGCCGTGCTCCGGGCGCGCGAGCGGCGCCGCGCCGAGGGCGGAGCCCATGGTGGGCGCCGCGCCGGAGGCGACGACGGGGAGCGGGGGCGCGCGGGGGAGACCGCACCGTGACGACGGGTGGAGACGACGGCGCCCGCCCGGCCGTGGTCCGTGCGGACGCGCCGGGGCCGAGCACGGTCGCGCTCGTGCTCCGCCCGTTCGGCTACCTCACGACCGGGCTCGTGTGGACGGCGATCGGGCTGCTCCTCCTGGCGCTCTACGCCGGCGTGGCGGTCGCGCAGGTCGTGTGGGGCGCCGGCGTCCCGCCGGTGTGGGAGGTCGACGGCAGGCCTGTGGGCTGGGGCGTCGCCGCACTGCTCGTCGTGGTGCTGGCACCGCTCGCGGGACCGGCCGCCTGGTACCTCGGGTGCGCGACGTGGCCGCTGGCGGCGCTCTCGTGGATCTACGTGGTGCGTGCGCTCCGACCGGCCTTCCGGCGGGAGAAGCTCTCCCGCACCACGTACGCGCTCCCCGGCACGACCCTCGGACCGATGACCGCGACGCCCGTCGCCCTGTCGCTCCAGCCGGTGCGGGCGTCTCGTGCCACGGACGTGCTCATGCGGTTCTCCGCGCGCGGCTGGCGGCCGGTCGGCCGCGATGCCCTCGCCACGCTCCCGGCCGGCGTCGGCTGGGCGGCGGCGACCGTCGCGTGCTCGCCCCACCTGGGGGCGGGCGCGCGGACGGCGCTCGGCGTGGCTGCGCTCCTGCTCTACGGCACGACGGCGGTCCTGCTGCGTCGTGGGTGGACCCGGCAGTCGGGTGCCGTGGCAGCCCCGGAACAGCGCCCGGTGGTGGACCTGACGGCCGACGAGATCGGTGCCCGCCGTGCGGCGGTGGCCCGGGCCCGGGAGCGGCGGCTGCGCGCTCGAGGACGGTCCCGGGAACGCTGAGCGCGCGGGGACCGGCGGTGCGGTCAGGTGGTCTGCGGGCTCCCGCAGTCGGCGCAGAACCGCGCGCCCGTGGCGTTCTGCGCGCCGCACTCGCGGCACGCGGCGACCTGCGCGAGCCGCTCGCCGCACTCGCCGCAGAACTTGCCGCCGTCGACCTTGGCCGCGCACGACGGACACTGCGTCACGGCCTGGGTGCGCAGGTCGGTGCCGCCGACGAGATCGGTCGTCCGGAGCTGCTCCCGGAGCTGGTCGCGCCGCGCGTCGGCCTGGAGCTGGGAGAGCTCCTCCGCCTGCTTGGGGGAGCAGCGCACGCACTGACCGACGGCGTCGTTCCAGCAGACCTCGTGGCACATCCAGTCACCGCACCCGTGGCACTGGCGGAACGCGTCGCGCACCTCGCCGACGGCGGCGTCCATCGCCTTGTCCTTGGCCTGCGAGTTGGTCTGGCGGTCCGCGGCCCACGACCCCGCCGCGTAGGAGAGGTCGGCGACCTTGCCCCCGAACAACCGGCCCGCCGCCTGGATCAGGCTGCTGCCCTTCGCGACGACGTCGGTCTGGTAGGCGGAGCGGTAGCCGTTGCCGCAGCGCTCGCACCGGAACTCGAACTGGTAGCCACCGGCGTTCGACAGGTCGCGGACGTTGTCGGTGAAGGCGATGGGCGCGCTCATGGCAGGGACCTCGGCAGGCTCGGGGGTCGGCTTCCCCGCAGGCCAGGCCCGCGGGAGGGGGCATCATGGGGATTCCATGACCGCAGCGATGCTACCCACCGACCCTCGTCGCCCGGGCGGATCACCCGGGTGAAATCGGGCAGACCGCCGAGCGTGCGGGTGGGTCAGGGGTGGATGAGGCGGAGCGGGGCTGCGGCGGTGCGGACCGTGACCGTCTGTCCCCAGGAGGCGACGAGGCGGTCGTCCTCCACGCCGTCGCCGAACACGACGAGGCGGTCCGAGGCGACGGTGAGCGCGACGTCGTCGCCGTCCTCCACGACGCCCTCCGTGAGCGTGACGCCCGTCGCGGGCGACGGCCACGCCTCGCGGACGAACCAGCCGAGCCGGTGCTCGGTGCGCCCCGGTGCCGGGCGGCCGCCGCGGTCGTGCGCGAGCGACGCCCACCAGCCCGTCGCGCCCGTCCCCGTCGCGACGAGCACCCCCGACGACGACTGCCGCTCCTCGCCCGCCGCGCACCGCAGCGTGTAGCGCGCGCTCTGGTGGCTCGGGTGCCCGACGAACACCTCGTTGAGCGCGGTGAGGTGCTGGCCGTCGTCGAGGTCGGCGCGGACCATCGTGAGCGCGTCGACGGGCAGGACGGCCGCGCGGTCGGGCGCTCCCGCGGGGGCGTCGGCGTCGAGCCCGCGCAGGAGCGCCGTCGCCGCGGCCACCGAGTGCCGCACGAGCACACCGGCGTTGACGCCGGGCTCCGGGTCGACCCCGAGCACGGGCTGCCCGCGCAGGTACTTCGCGACGTTCGCGACGAGGCCGTCCTGCCCGACGACCACCACGACGTCCTCGGGCGCGACGAGGAACCGCGACAGGTCGGCCCGCTCGACGTCCGCGCGCGCCCAGCCCGCGGGGAGGGCGGCCACGACGGCGTCGCGCGCCGCGGAGAGCGCGTCGTGCCGTGCCTGGACCTCGGCGAGCGACCGCCCGCGTGAGCGGAGGAAGAACTCCGCCTGGCCCCGGGTCCCGTGCCGGTCCAGCAGGTCGTCGAGCTCCGTCCGGCGGTGCACGACGACGGCGCGTCGCCGCAGCATCGTCAGGCCGCCTTCCCGGTGGTACCCGACCCCGTGCCGTCCGGCGTGCCGCCCGGACGCGTGGCGCTCGGTCCGCCGTCGGGACGACCGAGCGCGCCGCCCAGGAGCGAGCCGAGCACACCCGTCAGGAGGTCGGGCGTGATGGTGAGGTTCTGGACGTCGGGGAGCGACCCGGCGGCCTCGCGGACCGCGAGCGCGAGGAGCGTGCCCTGCCCGGCGCTCGCGTAGACGTCCATGCGGGCCTGCTCCGCGGCGGCCTCGGCCGCGCCGACGACGCGCACCTGCTCGGCCTTCGCGTCGGTCGCGAGCTGCGCCCGCTCGGCGGTCGCGCGGGCGTCGACGAGTGCGGCGGCGGCCTTCTCCTCCGCCTCGCGCCGCGCGTTCGCGCCCTCCTGGGCGACGAGCCGTTCCCGCCGCGTGGCGAGCTCGATCCTGCTCGCGAGCTCGTTCTCGGCGATGGCGCGCTCGCGCTCGACGGCGAGGGCGCGGCGCTCGTAGGTCGCGCGGTCGGCCTCGGCCTGGACGTGCTCGCGCGCGGGCGTCTGGAGCGCGCGCTCGACGTCCTTCTCCGGCCGGACGGCGAGCACCTGGACGCCGATGACGACGATGCCCGTCGCGGTGAGGCGCGGGTCCGTGGTCAGCGCCCCGGTGAGGACGTCGCGCACGCGGGGCACGCCGCTCGTGAGCGCGTCGGCGAGCGGCATCGTCGCGAGCGCGTCGGCGGCCGTGCTCTGCGCGAGCCGGCCGACGATGCTCGTGACCTGGTCGCGACCTGCGGTGCTGGTCTCCCCGCTGCCCGGGTCGACCGCGAAGTCGAGGCGCTGCGACGCGACCACCGGGTCGGCGAACCGGTAGGTCACGCCGGCCTGGACGGTGACGTCCTGCTGGTCGGCGGTCACGGCGTGGAAGAAGACGGGCAGCTCCTGGTCGTCGACGGGGACCTCGGAGAGGACCGACGTCGTCGGGCGGAACCAGAACGCCTGCCCGACACCCTCGTGCGCGACGCGCCCGCGGCGCAGGTGGACGACGTGCCCGGTGGGGCTGCCGAGGAAGTGCCGGGTCCACGGGTAGGTGCGGATGGTGGCCATGGTCGTCTCCGATCTGTTCTCGTCATGGTGACGATAAGAGCGTAGGCACGTCGACACGTTCTCGTCAATCTGACGCGAATGTGCGACGATGGCTGCATGACCGAGCCTGTGAGCCCGCACGCCGACGTCCCGCCGACCGCCGCGCTCCTGCCCGTGACGGTCGACGTCGTCGCGCTCACGGTGCGCGACGACGCCCTCCACGTGCTCCTCGTCGAGCGCGGGGTCGACCCCTACCGCGGTGCGCTCGCCCTGCCCGGCGGCTTCGTCCTGCCGGGGGAGCGGCTCGCGCAGGCGGCGCGCCGCGAGCTCGCGGAGGAGACGGGCGTCCGCCCGCCCGGCCATCTCGAGCAGCTCCGCACCTACGGGCCGCTCGACCGCGACCCGCGCGGCCCGGTCCTCTCCGTCGCCTACCTGCTGCTCGCGCCGGAGTTCGGCGTCGTGCACGCGGGGTCAGACGCCGGGGGAGCGGCCTGGCACCCCGTCGAACCCCTGCTCCCCGCCGCCCCGGGCCCGTCGGCCGGGCCGGGCGTGCCGACGGCGTCGGGCGACCCGGCGCCGTCGGGAGGTCTCGCGTTCGACCACGCGCGGATCCTGGCCGACGGCGTCGAGCGCGCCCGCGCCAAGCTCGAGTACTCCGCGCTCGCGACCGCGTTCTGCCCGCCCGAGTTCACCGTCGCCGACCTGCGGCGCGTCTACGAGGCGGTGTGGGGCGTGCGGCTCGACCCCCGCAACTTCTCCCGCAAGGCCACCACGACCCCCGGCTTCCTCGCCGAGACCGGTCGCACGACGTCGGGCGGCACCGGTCGCCCCGCCACCCTCTACCGCGCCGCGCCGAACCCGGCATCCCTCCCCACGACCGTCCCCGCCCAAGGAGCGACCCCGGGTTCGGCGGCGGACCCGGACGACGCCCCGGCGAGCGTGCCCGCCGTCCTCGACCCGCCGCTCATGCGTCCGCGACGCTGACCGCCGCGGCGCGGACCGGGGAGAACTCCCCCTCGACAGCGGTGTGCCGCTGAGTACGCTCGCGCGCATGTCGACGTACAGCTACTGGCGCAGCGACCAGGGCAACATGCAGGCCCTCTCGGACGAGCTCGCCTCGCAGGCCGCGATGGCCCGGTCGCGGGAGGCGTCGCTCAACCGGCGGCTGCGCTCGCTCGAGGGGGACCTGTCGAGCCGCGTCGAGGTGCTCACGCGCCTCGTCAACGCGCTCATCGAGCTCGGCGAGGTGCGCGAGGAGCTCGCCCTGTTCACGCCCGCGCGCCGTGCGCGGGACGCGGCGCGCGCCCTGACGCGCGCCGTCGTGACGGGCGAGGGCGACGTGTCCCACCTGCGCCGGTCGCCCGACCTCGCCGACGTGCCCGGCTACTGGCTCGTCCCGGCCGCGCTCGCCGTCGCCGAGGTCGCGGCGGGCCACGTCGACGCGGAGGCCGCGCAAGAGGCGCTCCTGCGTGACCGTCGCCGCGCCGCGACGTACCTCGTCGCGGTGTGCACCCTGGTCGGACGGCCGGCTCTCGCGCGCGAGTGGACGCCCTGGGTGCTCGACGCCCCCGTCCTCCCGGCGGCGGGCTGGGGGAGCGCCGACGGCGCGCCCGGGCCGACGGCCGCGATCGGGCACCCGGAAGGGGTGCCCGAGGAGGTGCTCGTCACCGCCGCCGAGCGTGCGCTCTGGCTCGCGGCCGCAGCAGGGCACCTCGGGGACGACGGCGTGGCGGTCCTGCGCTCGGCGCTCGCCGATCGCGTCGCCCTGCTCGACGACGACGCGCACGCCCGCTGGCGCGCCCGGCTCCTCGAGGCCGCCCCCGCGCTCCCCGGGGGCGGGGGCGACTGGGGCACGCCCGAGACCGGGTCGGGCGACCGGTCCGGGACGCGTCGCCGTCCCGCGGCGCCCGACGCCCTGCCGCTGCTGCGGTCCTGGACCGCGTGGTCGCGTGCCGTCGCGGCGGGGGAGGTCGCGGTGCCCGCGCCGGCGCCCGGTCCGCTCGCCCTCGGGGCGTCGTCGGGCACCGCGGGCACGGCACCGGGTACCCCGGGCGCGGCCCCCGGCGCCGCTCCGACGCCGAGCGGCCCGCAGGTCCTGCGCGGCTCCCCGAGCGGGGTGCTGCTGGGCGTCGTCGGGTCGCTCGTGAACGAGGGCGCGCCCGTGGAGCGCGACCTGCTCGAACGGGCGGAGCTGCTGGCCGACCGCGTGGGGCGTGCGCCCGAGGACGACGGCCCGGAGTGGGACGCGTCCGCGGGGACGCTCGTCGACCTGCTCGTGGACGACGCGCGCGGGACCGACCCCGGGCTCGCCGCGCTGGCCGCCCCGTTGCTCGTCGACGACCTGCGCGCCGCGAGCCACGCGCGCGCCGCCGAGCTCGCGGCCGCCCCGGTGCCGTCGCGGGAACTGCGTCTCGCGGGCCGGACGGTCACGGTCACGCCGACCGAGGACGGCGCGGCGCTCGCCGCGACGGCGCGGTCGGAGCTCCTGGCGCGCCCCGTCGACGGGGTGTCGTGGGGCGTCGTCGGCGGGGTCGGCGCGATCGCGGTGGTCACGCTCGTGCTCGGGATCGCCGTCGCGCCGGCGTGGTTCGCCGTGGCCGTCGTCACCGGTGTCGTGGCGGCGTGGCAGTGGTTCGCGGGCGAGCAGCGCGCACGCGAGCAGCGCACCGACGCCCAGGCGCGTGCCGCCCGGTTCGACGTCGATCTCGCGCAGGCGCGCAGCACCGTCACCGCGGAGGCCGAGCGTGCCCGGACGCAGCGCGAGGCCGTCGCGACCGTCCTCGCCGACCTCGACGACACCCTCGCCGACCTGGGGGAACGCGCGCTCGCGTGACGGCTCGCCAGGGTCGGACGGCCGCGGTGCCCGGGTCGTCCGACCCTGCCCGTCCGGGCCTCTCGCCGCGTTCGAACAAGCGCTTCGAACACTGGATGAACTGTCGGTGAACAGTGGCCGAAGAATCCACAGGATGGTCGAGCGCGCTCCCACGGTGACCTCACCATGGAGAACGTGACCGAGACGCTCCTGCTGGTGCTCGTCGTCGTGACCGCACTGGCCTTCGACTTCACCAACGGCTTCCACGACACGGGCAACGCGATGGCCACGTCCATCGCCACCAAGGCCCTCAAGCCCAAGACCGCCGTCGCCCTCTCCGCCGTCCTCAACATGGTCGGGGCGTTCCTCTCCCTGGCCGTCGCGGCGACCATCGCGAAGGGCCTGGTCGACGCCAACGTCATCACCCTCGAGGTCGTCCTCGCGGGGCTCGTGGGCGGCATCACCTGGAACCTGCTGACCTGGTTGCTCGGCATCCCGTCGAGCTCCTCGCACGCCCTGATCGGCGGTGTCGTGGGCTCCGTGCTCGCGGCCGTCGGCACCCAGGGCGTCATCTGGAGCGGCGTCGCCGCGAAGGTGCTCATCCCCGCGCTGCTGGCCCCGCTCATCGCGGTCGGCGTCGCGAGCGTCGGCACGTGGGCGGTCGCACGGCTCACGCGCGACGTCCCCGAGGGCGTCTCGACCCGCGCGTTCCGCTGGGGCCAGGTCGGCTCCGCGTCGCTCGTCTCGCTCGCGCACGGCACCAACGACGCGCAGAAGTCGATGGGCATCATCCTGCTCGCGCTCATCGCGGCGGGCGCCGTGCCCGCGGACTCCAGCGTGCCGTTCTGGGTCATCCTGTCCTGCGCGTTCTTCATGGCGCTCGGCACCTACCTGGGTGGCTGGCGCATCATCCGCACGCTCGGCAAGGGCCTCGTCGAGATCGACACGCGTCAGGGCATGGCCGCCGAGACGTCGTCCGCGGCCGTCATCCTCATGTCGGGCCTGTTCGGCTACTCGCTCTCGACGACGCACGTCGCCACGGGCTCGATCCTCGGCTCGGGCGTCGGCATGCCGGGCGCCAAGGTCCGCTGGGGAGTCGCCGGCCGGATGCTCGCCGCCTGGGGCCTCACGCTCCCCGCCGCCGGGATCGTCGGCGCCGCGTGCTACGGCATCCAGCACCTGATCGGGGGCACGGCCGGGACGGTCGTCGTGTTCGCGATCCTCATCGTCACCTCGGCAGCCATCTGGGTCGCGTCGCGCCGCAAGCCGGTCGACCACACCAACGTCAACGACGCCTGGGAGGAGGGCGCGGTGGACGCCGGGCTCGAGTCCGAGGTCGTCGAGGCACGCGAGGCCGCGCTGGAGCGCCGGCTCGACATGGCCGACCCGTTCACCGACGCCGAGGCGCCTGCCGCCGCGTCGCCTGCGCCCGTCCCGGGCGCCCCGACCGTGACCTCGCCCGCCGCGCGTCAGCGCGCGAGCGTCTGACCCCGGCCGCCCGGAGGAGAGAACCGTGTTCGTCGAGATCGACTCCCTGCTCAAGGTCGTCGTCGCCGGCCTCGTCGTCGGCGCCGGCCTGCCCGCCCTGTTCGCGCTCGGGGTCCGGCTCGCCGCCGGTCGCGCCGTGCGCGTCGAGGTCGGCACCCCCGACGGCCGTCTCACGTCCGACGGCCGCACCGTGCGCGTCGAGCGGGCGTCGGGAGCGCGCCAGGTCGGCGCGGTCGTGTGCTTCGCCGTGGTCGTCGTCGCGATCGTGGTCGGCATCGCCTTCGTCGCGGGCGGCGGCCACTGACCCGGGCTACCCACCCCCGCTGAGTGCATGAGATAGTCGCGGTCGGATCGATCCGATCGCGACTGTTTCATGCACTCAGCGCGAGGCGAGGTCAGGCGGAGTCGCGCACCACGAGGGTCGGGTCGAACAGGACCGAGCGGGGCTCGGTCTCCGGGGTGTCGATGGCCGCGAGCAGGAGGCGGGCCATCTCCGCCGCCATCTCCTCGACGGGCTGACGGACCGTGGTGAGCGGCGGGTGCGCCTGGTGCGCGACCGTGGAGTCGTCGAACCCCACGACCGCGACGTCCTCCGGGACCCGCCGGCCCGACTCCTGCAGGACCGTGGACGCCCCGTCCGCCATGAGGTCGCTCGCGCCGAACACGCCGTCGACGTCGGGCCGGGCTGCGAGCAGCTCGCGCGCGGCCGCCTCGCCGCCCGCGCGCGTGAAGTCGCCCTCCACGACGAGCGGCTCGGGCAGGCCCGCGGCGCGCACCGCGTCGAGGAAGCCGTCGAGGCGGGCGCGGGCGAAGGGGACGTCGGTGGGCCCCGCGACGGTCGCCAGGCGCGTCCGGCCACGTGCCACGAGGTGCTCCGCCGCGAGCCTGCCGCCCGCCGCCTGGTCGAGGTCGACCCAGCTCACCCCGGCCGACTCGTCCGCGCCCGCGAGGTGCGTCGACAGCACGACGGGGACGGCCAGCGCGGCGAACCGGGCCGGGAGCGGGTCGCCGGTGCTCGACGTGACGAGCAGGACGCCGTCGACGTGCCCCTGGCGCACGTAGCGCACGACCTGGTCGTGCGCGGGCGGGTCGGCGGGCAGGATCGCGAGGTGGATGTCACGGGGGCGGAGCACCTGCTGCGCCCCGGCCGTCACCCGGCCGACGTACGGGTCGGTGAACAGGCGCTCCAGGAAGGGGCTGGCGTGGGGCCGCTCCGTCGGCTCGGAGACGACGAGCGCGACCGACCCGGTGCGCCGGGTGACGAGCGTGCGGGCCGCGAGGTTGGGGACGTAGCCCGTCTCGTCGATCGCCTTCTCGACCATCGCGACGATCGCCGGGTCGACCGTCTGCACGCCGTTGATGACGCGGGACACGGTGGCGCGGGAGACGCCCGCCACGGCCGCGACGGCCTCGAGCGTCGGGCGGGTATCGGGGCGACGGGCGGTCATGGCGTCAGTTATACCCGCCGCCGCGGGCGAGGCGCCGGTCAGCCCAGACGCTCCTTCGCGGCGAGCACCCGGACCACCGCGGCGTCGACCTTCGCGGCGAACGCCGGGTCGGTCGTCGCGCGCTCGACGACCGCCGCCACCATGGGCTGCACGACGCTCGGGTCCGCCGACGCGAGCACCATGTCGCCGCCCGCCTCGATCGTCAGGACCGCACGGTCGGCGGGCGACCACGCCTGCACCTGCCGCGCCGCGGACACGTCGTCCGTGATGACGACCCCGTCGAACCCGAGGTCGCCACGGAGCATCCCGTCCACGACGACGGGCGAGAACGCCGCGGGGAGCGACCCGTCGATCTGCGAGTAGACAGCCGTGGACGTCATGACGAACGCGGCGCCGGCCTCGATCCCCGACGCGAAGACCGCGACGGACGGGTCGTCGCGCGTCGTCACGTCGTCGGTGACCCCCGCGTCCGTGTCCGTGTTCTCGGTGACGCGCCCCAGCCCCGGGAAGTGCTTGATCGTCACGTCCACGCCGGACGCCTCCATGCCGGCGCTGAACGCGTTCGCGTGGGAGGTCACGACGTCGGGCGTGGAGCCGTAGTTCCGCTCGAAGTACCCGATCGGCGGGTTCTGCGCGGCCGTCCCCTCGGGCACGAGGTCCATGACGGGGGCGAGGTTGAGGTTCACGCCCGCGGCCGCGAGCTCGGCGCCCCAGGCCATCGCGTCCGCCTGGAGCGTCGCCGGGTCGAGCGTCGCCTGGTCCGTGGCCGTGGGGACCTGCGAGAACCCGGGGCCGCGCAGCACCTGGACGTAGCCGCCCTCCTGGTCGGTCGCGACGAACAGCGGCGTGCCGTTCGTGGTCTCCGGCGAGACGAGCGCGGTGAAGCCCGCGACGAGGTCCGCCGTCGGGCCGGTGCCGGCTTGTGACCGTCCCGCGAGGAACACGTTGCCGACGTGGAGCTGCGACACGGCGTCGTAGCTCTCCTGCTGCGGGGCGCGCACGTCCACGCCGACCATGAAGAGCTGTCCCACCTTCTGCTCGAGCGTCCACCCGGCCAGCGGGTCCGCGGGCGGGGTGGACGGGGTCGGGGGAGTGCCCGACGGCGACGGGTCGGGCGAGGCGGTCGGCGCGCCCGAGGGCGACGGGGCCCGGGCGGGGCCCGGGCGGGTCAGGTACCACGCGACCGCAGAGACGGCGGCGAGCGTGGTGACGACGGCGACGACGATCCAGGTGGTCCGGGCGCGGGTGGTCAAGACGGGCACCTCCAGCGGCCACCGTAGCCCGCTGGCGTTCGACGGGCGGAACCTGGGGCGGCGCGACATGATGCCCGCACGGGGTGCCGCGTCCCGGGGCAACGGTGCGTCGGGACCCGCGCGCCGCAGAACGACGTCACCGATCCTGGAGCCCGGCATGACCTATCGCTCGCCCACCCGTCCCGCCCTGCTCGACCGTGCTCGTCGGGCCACCGCCGCGCTCGTCGTCGCCGCGCTCGCGCTGGCGGGAGCGGTCGCTCTGGTGGCCGGCCCGCAGGCCCGACCTGCGGCGGCGGCGATCGGGTTCTGCCCCGACCCCGACGACTTCCCGAACATCGGCCCGCTGCCGATCTTCACGGACAACAACGTCGCCGTGTATGCGGGCGGGGACTACACGGCGACGGGGACCTCGGCCGAGAGCGAGGGCGTGCTCGTCGTGCGGGGGGACGCGACGTTCGACACCCCGGGGAGCTTCAACGTGGGCACGGTCGGTGCCGGGTCGGGCATCACCCCCGCGCCGGGGTCGCCCATGCTGCACGTCGGGGGCGTGATGAGCATCGCCGCCGGGACCAACGTCATCGTGGGCGCGAACCTCGACGGCGGCGGGGCGGTGCACGTCGGCGGGGACCTGGCGGACGCGGGCGGCCTCGACACCAACGGCGGCGCGGTCGAGACGAACATGGGCGCGGACGCGGCGATCGCGCCGTGGCAGGGCTTCCAGGACGCCGTCGTCGACACGTCGGCCGTGCTGGGCGCCGCGCCGGACACCGGCACGGCGGCGCGCGACGGCGGCCGCGTCACGTTCACCAGCACCGACCCGGCCAATACGACGCTCCAGGCGTTCACCGTCGACGCGGCGGCCCTCGACGGCGCGTCGGAGTTCTTCTTCGAGGGCATCCCGGAGGGCGCGCCGATCGTCGTCAACGTCGTCGGCGACGAGCCCGTCACCGTCTCGTCCGCGTACGTCGACATCAACGGCGAACGCGTCGACGACCCGGCGAACATCGGCAACGCGGCCGCGCGCACCCTGTGGAACTTCACGGGCACAGGCGACGTCACGGTGAGCGGTTCCGGGCAGTGGGTGGGCTCGATCCTGGTGCCGTCGGCGGACCAGGTGACGCTCACGGCGAGCACCAACGGGCGCGTCTACGCGGGGAACGACCTCACGACGTCGGGCAGCGGCAACGAGCAGCACAACTACCCCTGGATCGGGCCGGGGCCGTTCGACTGCATCCCGTCGGCGAGCTTCGTCGTCCAGAAGACCGTGACGGGCGAGGCCGCCGCCGACGTGCCCGCCGACACGACGTTCGACGTCGGGTACACGTACGAGGAGCCGGACGGGACGACCGGTGGCGACACGCTCGTCGTGCCGATCAGCGGCGCGCTCGTGAACGGACCGACGCTCCCGGTCGGCACCGTCGTGACGATCACCGAGACGAACCTGCCCACCGTGCCCGGTGTCGAGTGGGGCACGCCCGTCATCCAGGTGAACGGCGAGCCGCTCGGCGACCCCGCCCAGTTCACGATCCAGGAGAACCAGACCGTCACGGTGACCGTGGTGAACACGGCGAACGGCGGCGCCGTCCCGGTGGTGGGCGGGTTCTCCGTGGCCAAGGCCATGACGGGCGACGCCGCGGGGCTCGTCCCCGACGACACCGCGTTCCTCGTCGACTGGGAGGCCACCCTCCCTGAGGGGGCCACGTACGACGGCGACCTGTCGGGCACGCTGACCGTGCTCGCGGACGGGACCGTGGTGGACGGCCCGTCCGACCTGCCCGTCGGCACGACCGTCACGCTCACGGAGCAGACGCCGCTGCCGGAGATCGACGGTGTGGAGTGGGGCGAACCCGTGCTCAGCCCGGCGTCGCCGATCACGATCGTCGAGGGCGCGACCGGGGTCGCGGTCACGGTGACCAACGTCGCGGACGCCGTGGTCGGCGGCTTCACGGTCCAGAAGGCGCTCGAGGGCGGCGCGGCCGACGTCGTCCCGCCCGGCACCGCGTTCCTCGTCGACTGGACCGCGACCGTCCCCGCCGGCGTCGTGTACGACGGTGACACGTCGGGCACGCTGACCGTCCTCGCGGACGGGACCGTGACGGGCGGACCGTCGGACCTGCCGATCGGCACGACCGTGACCCTCGTCGAGCAGCCGCTGCCCGACGTCGGCGGCGTCGTGTGGGGTCTGCCCACCCTCGAGCCGGCGTCCCCGATCACGATCGTCGAGGGGCCGACGGGCGTCGCGGTGACCGTGACGAACACGGCGAACGCGCCGGAGGAGGTCGGCGGGTTCGCGGTGCAGAAGTCCGTCACGGGCGACGCGTCCGGGGCGGTGCCGCCGGACGCCGCGTTCGTCGTCGCCTGGGAGGCTGAGCTGCCGCCCGACTCCGGCTACGAGGGCCCGACCTCCGGGACGGTGACCGTGCTCGCGGACGGGACCGTGGTGGACGGCCCGCAGGACCTGCCCGAGGGCACGGTCGTGACGTTCACGGAGCAGACCATGCCCGACGTCCCCGGCGTCGACTGGGGGCAGCCCACCGTCTCGCCCGGCACCGTGACGATCGGCGAGGGGGACGCCGTCGCGGGCGTCGTCGTGACGAACACGGCGACCGCGCAGGTCGGCGGGTTCTCGCTCGCGAAGGCGGTCGAGGGCGACCTCGCCGGGAGCGTGCCGCCCGGGACGGCGTTCGAGGTCGAGTGGTCCGCGACCCTGCCCGCGGGCTTCGCGTACGACGGCCCGCTCGCGGGGTCGCTGACCGTGCTCGCCGACGGCACGGTGGTCGACGGCCCGCAGGACCTCCCGGTGGGGACGGTCGTGACGTTCACCGAGATCAACCTGCCGGAGGTCGACGGCGTCGTCTGGGGCGCTCCCACGTTCTCCCCGGGTTCCGTGACGGTCGGCAACGAGGAGAACACCCTCGTCACGCTGACCAACACCACGCAGGACGTGGCCGAGGTCGGCGGGTTCTCCGTCGCCAAGGAGGTGACCGGCGACCGCGCGGACCTCGTGCCCGCCGACACCGAGTTCACCGTCGCGTACTCGTACGAGCTCGACGGCACCCTCGTCGGCGGGTACCTCCAGGTCCCGGCCGACGGGACGGTCGTCGCCGGCCCGCAGAACCTCCCCGTCGGCACGGTCGTCACGTTCACGGAGGCGGACCTGCCCGACATCCCCGGCGTCGCATGGGGCGTCCCGACGTTCAGCCCGCCGACGCTCGTCGTCGGAGACGGGGAGGACACGCAGGTCACCGCGACCAACACGGCGAACGAGGCGGTCGGCGGGTTCTCCGTGGTCAAGCGGGTGACCGGCGAGGCGTCCGACGCCGTCCCCGCGGCCACGGAGTTCGTCGTGGGCTACGCGTACGACGGCCCGGACGGCACCGTCACCGGGTCGCTCACCGTCCGCGCCGACGGGGTCGCGGTCGACGGCCCGCAGAACCTGCCCGTGGGGACCGTCGTCCGGCTCACCGAGACGGGCGTGCCCGAGATCGGCGGGGTCGACTGGGGCACGCCGACCTTCACGGTCGAGGGGACGGTGGTCACCGAGGTGACGGTGGGCGACGGCACGGTGGTCGTGACGCTCACCAACGCCGCGGAGGACGAGGAGCTCGCGATCACCGGCACCGACGCGGTGCTCGTGACCGTCCTCGCCCTGACCTTCCTCGCGACCGGCAGCGCGCTCCTGCTGCTCCGCGCCCGACGTCGCCGCCTCGCCTGACGAGCACCGAACCGACGGCCGGCATCCCGCGGGGTGCCGGCCGTCGTCGTGTCGGGGAGGACGAGGTGGGTCCGATCCGACCAAGCCACTCAAGAGGACGAGACCGAGATCACAGCGCAGAATGCGTCATGGGGGAAGAGCCGCGATGTCTCAGAGACAGAGGACGGCGCCGCGATCCTGGGCGCCGTCGCCCGCCTGACCAGGAGCGCGCATGACCCGAGGTTCCCGACCCCGAACGTTCGACCCGTTGCGACGCGTCGTCGCCGCCGTCACGGCCGCGACGCTGGCGTTCGCCGGGGCGGTGGTGCTGGTCACCGGACCGCAGGCCGTTCCCTCGTTCGCCGCGGTCGGGCAGTGCCCGGACCCGGGCCAGTTCCCCGGCATCGGGAACTTGCCGCCGGTGTTCACCGACAACAACGCCGCCGTCTACACGGGGGGGAACTTCCTGGCCACGGGCTCGGCCTCCGAGGCCGAGGGCGTGCTGGTCGTCGAGGGGAACGCGACGTTCAACCGGACCCTCAGTGGGAACTCGTTCAACGTCGGCACGGTCGGGGCGGGTTCGCAGATCGCGCCGGACCCCGGCACGGTCATGCTCCACGTGGGTGGCACCCTCGATGTCGTCGCACCGACGAACGTCATCGTGGGCGCGGGCTACCAGGACCAAGGGGGCGGCGACGTCCAGGTCGGCTCGACGAAGACCGGGACCGGGACGGTCGACACGAACAACGGCGAGCTGCGGCAGAACCTCGGGGAGGCGCCCGCGCTCGCGCCGTTCGGCAACTTCGGGGATCAGGTCTCCCAGGCCTCTACGGCGTTCGCCGGTCTGACCGGGACGCCCGCCGCGGTGGCGGGCAACATCGCGACCTTCGACGGCTCGACGAGCGCCGACCTCCACGTGTTCACGGTGGACGCCGCAGCGCTCAACGGCGTGAACACCCTCAACTTCGACGGGTTCGCCGACGGCTCCCCGATCGTCATCAACGTGGTGGGCGGCCCCGTCGACTTCCAGCCCAACTACTTCGCTGCGAACAACGTCCGGTTCGACGACTTCGCCAGCCCCGACTTCGGCAACTGGGCCTCGCGGATCATGTGGAACTTCGTCGACGCCGACGCGGTCCAGCTCGGCCCGGCGGGGGCGGCACAGTTCATGGGGTCGGTCCTGGCACCGGCGGCGGACGTGCAGCTCTACAACCACATGAACGGGCGCGTCTACGTGGGCGGCGACCTCACCTTCGGGGGCGAGGGCTCGCAGAGCGGCCTGGAGATCCACAACTACCCGTGGATCGGACCGGGGCCGTTCAACTGCGTCCCGACGTCGAGCTTCGTCGTGCAGAAGACGGTGACGGGCGCTGCCGCGGCGGACGTCCCGGCCGGGACCGTGTTCACGGTCCACTACTCGTACGTCACCCCGGCGCCGGACAGCGAGACCGGCGAGGGCGACCTCGAGGTGCCGCTCAACGGCAACCTCGTCGCAGGCCCGGACCTTCCCGTCGGGACCGTCGTGACGATCTCGGAACCGACGTTGCCCAGCATCCCCGGTGTCTCGTGGGGCTCGCCGGTGTTCCGGGTCAACGGGGACGTGGTGAGCGACCCCGCCTCGTTCACCGTCGTGGACGGCACGATGATGACCGTGACGGTGGTCAACACCGCGAACGTCGGCGGTCCCGTCGGCGGGTTCTCGGTGCAGAAGGCGCCGCTCCAGGGCAACGCGGCGGGCGCCGTCGACCCCGCGACGGAGTACCAGGTCCAGTGGGCGGCCGAGATCCCGAGTGGCTCTACGTACGACGGGGAGCTGAACGGCACGCTCACCGTGCTCGCGGGTGGCGCGGTCGTCGACGGCCCCCAGGACCTGCCGGTCGGCACGATCGTGACGTTCACGGAGGTCACGCCCGACCCGGTCGACGGCGTCGTCTGGGCGACGCCCGTCGTCGAGCCGTCGACCGTGACGGTCGGCGAGGGCCAGAACGTGCTCGTCACGGTGACCAACACGGCGACCTCGCAGGTCGGCGGGTTCACGGTCGTGAAGATCGTGGACGGCAACGCCGCGGGGCTGGTCCCGGGTGACACGGCGTTCACCGTGACGTGGACCGCCGACATCCCCGACGGCGTCGTCTACGAGGGGGAGACGACCGGCGAGGGCGTGATCCTCGCGGACGGCACGGTCTACGCCGGACCCGTCGACCTCCCCGTCGGGACGGTCGTCACGTTCACGGAGGTCGCGCCGCCGGTGATCGACGGCGTCGTGTGGGGCACGCCGTCCATCAGTCCTGCCGAGCTCACGGTGGGCCAGGGCCAGCCGGCGATCGTCCAGGTGACGAACACCGCGAGCACCGTGAACGGCGGGTTCACGGTGCACAAGGAGCTCCTGGGCAACGCCTCGGGTGCGGTGCCGGGCGACACGGAGTTCCTCGTGGACTGGGCGGCGACGCTGCCGACCGGGGTCACCTACGGCGGTCCTCTCGCCGGCACGCTGACCGTGCTCGCGGACGGGACCGTGGTGGACGGCCCGCAGGACCTCCCGGTCGGGACGGTCGTGACGTTCGCCGAGCAGACGCCGTTCCCCGAGGTCGACGGCGTCCAGTGGGGCAGCCCGATCGTCTCGCCCGAGTCGCTCGTCGTGAGCGAGAACGGCGGGCAGCCCGTCGCGGTGACGGTCACGAACGTCGCGACCTCCGTCGACGGCGGGTTCACGCTCCAGAAGGCGCTCGCGGGGAACGCGTCGGGCGCCGTACCGGACGACACCGAGTTCCTCGTGGACTGGTCGGCGGTGCTGCCGACGGGCGTGACGTACGACGGCGCCCTCTCCGGCACGCTGACGGTGCTCGCGGACGGGACCGTCGTGGACGGCCCGCAGAACCTCCCGGTGGGTACCGTCGTGACGCTCACGGAGCAGACCCCCCTGCCGGCCGTGCCGAACGTCGTCTGGGGCGAGCCGTCGTTCGACCCGGGCGCGCAGGTGACCATCACCGAGAACGGTGGTGAGGCGGTCGGGATCACCGTGACCAACATGGCGACCAGCACCGTGGGCGGGTTCGCGGTCGCCAAGGACGTCGCCGGCGACGCCGAGGGCCTCGTACCGGGGAGCACGCCGTTCTCCGTGACGTGGGTCGCGACGCTCCCCGCGGGCGTCACGTACGAGGGCCCGGTCACCGGGACGCTGACCGTCCTCGCGGACGGGACCGTCGTGGACGGACCGCAAGACCTCCCGGTCGGGACGACCGTGACGTTCTCCGAGCCGACGCTCCCGACGATCCCGAACGTCGTCTGGGGCGAACCGTCGTTCGACCCCGCCACGCTGACGGTCACCGAGACCGGGGACACCCCCACGCTCGTGACCGTGACCAACACGGCGTCGAGCGTCGTGGGTGGCTTCACGCTCCAGAAGGACGTCCAGGGGAACGCAGCCGGGATCGTGCCCGACATCACCACGTTCACGGTCGCCTGGACCGCGGTCCTGCCCCCGGACGTCGCCTACGACGGCCCGCTCACCGGGACGCTGACGGTACGGGCCGACGGGACTGTCGTGGACGGACCGGCGGACCTCCCGGTGGGCACCGTGGTGACCTTCGCCGAGCAGACCCCGCTGCCCGAGGTCGGTGACGTCGTGTGGGGCCCGCCGTCGTTCACCCCGGCGCAGCTCACCGTCACCGAGAACGACGGCGAGCCCGTCGCGGTCACGGTGACGAACACCGCGAACTCGGTCGTCGGGTCGTTCGGCGTCGCGAAGACGGTCGCGGGCAACGCCGCCGGGCTGGTGCCCCGCGACACCGCGTTCCTCGTGGACTGGAGCGCCGACGTCCCCGACGGCGTCGAGTACGACGGCGACACGTCCGGCACGCTCACCGTCCTCGCGGACGGCACGGTCGTCGACGGCCCGACCGACCTGCCGGTCGGGACGGTCGTGACCCTGAGCGAGCAGACCCCGCTCCCGGAGATCGACGGCGTCGTGTGGGGCACGCCGTCGTACGACCCCGGCACCACGGTCACCATCACCGAGAACGCCGGCGCGCCCGTCGTCGTGACGCTGACGAACACCGCGACCACGGTGGACGGCGGGTTCTCGGTCGCCAAGGCGCTGACCGGGAACGCGGCCGGGCTGGTACCCGGCGACACCGCGTTCCTCGTCGACTGGTCCGCGGTGCTGCCCGACGGGGTCACGTACGCGGGTCCGCTGACCGGGACGGTGACCGTGCTCGCGAGCGGGGCCGTCGTCGACGGCCCGCAGGACCTCCCGGTGGGCACCACGGTGACGTTCACCGAACGCACGCCGCTGCCGTCGGTCGACGGCGTGGTCTGGGGCGTGCCGACCTTCGCGCCCGCGTCGACGGTCGTCGTCGTGGAGAACGGGGGCGACCCCGTCGCGGTGACGGTCACCAACACGGCCACGACGGTGAACGGCGGGTTCACGGTGGCCAAGGCCGTGACGGGGAACGCCGCCGGCCTCGTGCCGGACGACACGGAGTTCCTGGTCTCGTGGTCGGCGGCCCTCCCGCAGGGCGTCACGTACCCCGGTGCGCTGACCGGCATCCTCACGGTCCTCGCGGACGGGACGGTCGTGGACGGTCCGGCAGACCTGCCGGTCGGGACGGTCGTGACGTTCACGGAGCAGACCCCGCTGCCCGACGTCGAGAACGTCGTCTGGGGGACCCCCGCGTTCACGCCGGGCGCCCAGGTGACGATCGTCGAGGGCGCGACGGGCGTCGAGCTCACGGTGACGAACACGGCGACGAGCGTCGTCGGCGGGTTCACGCTGCAGAAGGACGTCCAGGGGGACGCAGCCGGGATCGTGCCCGACGGCACGGAGTTCCTGGTCGACTGGACCGCGACGCTCCCCGACGACGTGACCTACGAGGGCGACCTGTCCGGGACGCTGACGCTCCTGGCGGACGGGACCGTCGTGAACGGTCCGCAGGACCTGCCGGTGGGCACGGTCGTGACGTTCGCCGAGCAGACGCCGCTGCCCGAGGTGCCGAACGTGGTCTGGGGCACCCCGACGTACGCGCCGGGCACCGAGCTCACGGTCACCGAGAACGGTGGTACGCCCGTCGCGGTGACAGTGACGAACACGGCGACGAGCGTCGTCGGCGGGTTCACGGTCCAGAAGGCGCTCGCGGGGAACGCTGCGGGCGCGGTGCCGCCCGGCACGGAGTTCCAGGTCGACTGGACGGCGGTGCTGCCCGAGGGGGTGACCTACGAGGGCGACCTCTCCGGGAGCCTCACGGTGCTGGCGGACGGGACCGTCGTGGACGGACCGGCGGACCTGCCGGTGGGCACGGTCGTGACGTTCACGGAGCAGACGCCGCTGCCCGACGTCCCGAACGTGGTCTGGGGGAGCCCGGCGTTCGCGCCGGGTGCCGAGGTGACGATCGTCGAGGGCGCGACGGGGGTCGAGCTCACCGTGACGAACACGGCGACGAGCGTCGTCGGCGGCTTCACGCTGCAGAAGGCCGTGACGGGGAACGCCGCTGGTCTCGTGCCGGGCGACACCGCGTTCTCCGTGACCTGGGTGGCGACCCTCCCTGCGGGCGTGACGTACGACGGGTTCCTCACCGGGACGCTGACGATCCTGGCCGACGGAACAGTCGTGGACGGCGCGCAGGACCTGCCGGTGGGGACCACGGTGACGTTCACCGAGGCGACGCCTCCCGCGCTCGACGGCGTCACGTGGGGCGCGGTGTCCGTGGACCCCGCGACGCTGACGGTCACCGAGAACGGTGGGGCGCCGTCCGCGGTGACCGTGACGAACACCGCGAACGCGGTGACCGGGTCGTTCGGGGTGGCCAAGGCGCTCGCGGGCGACGCGGCCGGCGTGGTCCCGGACGACACGGCGTTCCTCGTCGACTGGACCGCGACGATCCCGCCCGGGGTCGACTACGACGGCGACACGTCCGGCACGCTGAGCGTGCTCGCAGACGGGACGGTCGCGGACGGCCCGGCGGACCTGCCGGTCGGGACGGTCGTGACGTTCGCGGAGCAGACGCCGCTCCCCGAGGTCGAGAACGTGGTCTGGGGGCCGCCGGAGCTCTCCCCGGAGTCGGTGACGATCGCCGAGGGCGACGAGCCGGTCGTGGTGACGGTGACGAACACGGCGACGAGCGTCGTCGGCGGGTTCTCGCTGGCGAAGTCGGTCGGGGGCGACGCGGCCGGGATCGTGCCGGACGACACCGCGTTCCTCGTGGACTGGACGGCGACCCTGCCGGACGGCGTGACCTACGACGGGACCCCGTCGGGCACGCTCACGGTGCTCGCCGACGGGACGGCCGTGGACGGTCCGCAGGACCTGCCCGTGGGCACGGTCGTCACGTTCGCCGAGCAGACCCCGCTGCCCGAGGTCGAGAACGTCGTGTGGGGCACCCCGACGTACGCGCCGGGCGCCGAGCTGACCATCACGGAGAACGACGGGCAGCCCGTCGCGGTGACGGTGACGAACACGGCGACGAGCGTCGTCGGCGGGTTCGCCGTGCAGAAGGCGCTGGCCGGGGACGCGGCGGGCATCGTGCCGGGCGGGACGGAGTTCTTGGTCGACTGGACCGCGGTGCTGCCCGGCGGCGTGACGTACGAGGGTGACCTGTCCGGGACGCTGACGGTGCTCGCGGACGGGACCGTCGTGGACGGCCCGCAGGATCTGCCGGTGGGCACGGTCGTGACGTTCGCGGAGCAGGCTCCGCTGCCGGAGGTCGAGAACGTCGTGTGGGGCGACCCGGTCGTCTCCCCGGAGTCGGTGACCGTCACGGAGACGGGCGAGACACCGACCCTCGTGACGGTGACGAACACCGCGACGAGCGTCGTGGGCGGGTTCGCCGTGGCCAAGGCGCTCGCGGGGAACGCGGCGGGGGTCGTGCCGGACGGCACGGAGTTCCTCGTCGACTGGACGGCGACCCCGCCCGACGGTGTGACGTACGACGGCGACCTGTCCGGGACCCTCACGGTGCTCGCGGACGGGACCGTCGTGGACGGCCCGCAGGACCTGCCGGTGGGGACGGTCGTGACGTTCGCCGAGCAGACACCGCTGCCCGACGTCCCGGACGTCGTCTGGGGGACCCCGGAGATCTCGCCGGAGTCCGTGACGATCACGGAGACCGGGGACACCCCCACCGAGGTCACCGTGACGAACACGGCGACGAGCGTCGTCGGCGGCTTCACGCTGCAGAAGTCCGTCATCGGCGACGCCGCGGGGATCGTGCCGGGCGACACGGAGTTCTCCGTGACGTGGGTCGCGACCCTCCCGCCGGACGTGACGTACGACGGGTTCCTCACGGGGACGCTGACCGTCCTGGCGGACGGGACGGTCGTCGACGGTCCGCAGGACCTCCCGGTGGGGACCACCGTGACGTTCACCGAGGCCACGCCTCCGCCCGTCCCGGACGTCACGTGGGGCGCGGTCTCCGTGGACCCGGCGACGCTGACGATCACCGAGAACGCCGGCGAGCCGTCCGCGGTGACGGTGACCAACACCGCGAACGCGGTGACGGGGTCGTTCGGGGTGGCCAAGGCGCTCGCCGGGAACGCGGCCGGCGCGGTGCCGGACGACACGGCGTTCCTCGTGGACTGGTCGGCGACGCTGCCCGACGGCGTGACGTACCCCGGCCCGCTGACCGGAACCCTCACCGTCCTCGCGGACGGCACGATCGCCGACGGCCCGGCGGACCTGCCGGTCGGGACGGTCGTGACGTTCGCGGAGCAGACGCCGCTGCCCGACGTGCCGGACGTCGTGTGGGGCACGCCGGAGCTCTCGCCGGAGTCGGTGACGATCGCCGAGGGCGACGAGCCGGTCGTGGTGACGGTGACGAACACGGCGACGAGCGTCGTCGGCGGGTTCGCCGTGGCCAAGGCGCTGGCCGGGAACGCGGCCGGTCTCGTGCCGGACGACACGGAGTTCCTGGTGGACTGGTCCGCGGTGCTGCCCGACGGCGTGACGTACGACGACCCGCTCACCGGCACCCTCACGGTGCTGGCGGACGGGACCGTCGTGGACGGCCCGCAGGACCTGCCTGTCGGCACGGTCGTGACGTTCGCCGAGCAGACGCCGCCCGACGTGGCGGACGTGGTCTGGGGCGACCCGGTCTTCTCCCCGGAGTCGGTGACGATCACGGAGACCGGGGACACCCCCACCGAGGTCACCGTGACGAACACGGCGACGAGCGTCGTCGGCGGCTTCTCGCTGCAGAAGGCGCTGATCGGCGACTCGGCCGGGGTCGTCCCGGGCGACACGGCGTTCCTCGTGGACTGGTCGGTGGTCCTGCCCGACGGCGTGACGTACGACGACCCGCTCACCGGCACCCTCACGGTGCTCGCGGACGGGACCGTCGTGGACGGCCCGCAGGACCTGCCCGTGGGCACGGTCGTGACGTTCGCGGAGCAGACGCCGCTGCCGGGGGTCCCGGGCGTCGCGTGGGGCGAGCCGAGCCTCGACCCCGAGGGCGCGCTGACGATCACGGAGAACGGCGGCGAGCCCGCGGCCGTGACCGTCGTCAACACTGCGGACACCGTCTTCGGCACGTTCACCGTCGCGAAGACGCTCACCGGCGCCGCGGCCGGCGCCGTCCCGGAGGACACGGCGTTCACCGTGACCTGGTCGGCGACCGTGCCCGACGGCGTCGCGTTCGACGGCCCGACGAGCGGCACGCTCACGGTCCTCGCGGACGGGACGGTCGTCGACGGACCCGAGCTGCCGTACGGCTCCGCCGTGACGCTCGCCGAGCCGACGTTCCCCGACGTCCCCGGGATCACGTGGGGCACGCCGTCGTTCGACCCGACCACGGTCGTGGTCGGGGACGCCGGCGCCCCGGTGGCGGTCACGGTGACGAACACGGCGGTCGCGCAGGCCGGCGGGTTCACCGTGCACAAGGAGGTCGGCGGCGAGGCCGCGAGCCTCGTCCCGGTCGGCACGGCGTTCCAGGTCGACTGGACCGCCGTGCTCCCGGGAGGGGTCGAGTACGACGGCGCCACGGGGGGCACGCTCACCGTCCTCGCCGACGGCACCGTGGTTGCCGGGCCGCAGGACCTGCCCGCGGGGACCGAGGTGACGTTCACCGAGCGCACCCCGCTGCCGGAGGTCCGGGGCGTCCTCTGGGGCGAGCCGACGTTCGCGGTGGACGGCGTGGCCGTCGACCCGGCGACTCTCACGGTCGTCGCGGACACCGCGGTCGCGGTCACCCTGACCAACGCCGCGAACGACGCGCACCTCGTCGGCGGGTTCGCCGTGCACAAGGTCGTCGCCGGGAACGCGGCGGGCCGGGTGCCCGACGACACCACGTTCACGGTCACCTGGACCGCCGACGTCCCAGGCGGGACGCTCTACGCCGGCCCGACGTCCGGGCGGCTCACGATCCGCGCCGACGGCACGGTCGTCACCGGCCCGGCGGACATCCCCGAGGGGACCGTGGTGACGCTCGGCGAGGTGGACCTGCCGGAGATCGACGGCGTCCGGTGGGGCACGCCGGCCTTCACGGTCGACGGCGAGCGCACCACCGGGCTGACGGTCGCCGTCGGCGAGGTCGCGGACGTGACGCTCACCAACACGGCGAGCACGACCGGGGGCCTCGCCGTGACCGGCGCGACCACGGGCGGGCTCGTCGGCCTGGGTGCGCTGCTCGTCCTCGGCGGGGCCGCGCTGCTCGCCGTGACGCGGCGCCGCCGGACCGCCTGACGGGCGGGACGCCGTCGCTCACCGCGACGCACGACGGGCCGGTCACCCCGCGGGGTGACCGGCCCGTCGTCGTACCGCTCGCGCGGGGGTGCCCGGCCTCAGTCGTGGCCCGCGAGCGTCGCGAGCGCCTTGCTCCACAGCGCGTGCGCGCGCTCGGCGCGCTCAGCCGTCTCGATGTTGCGCTCGACGACGCGCACGCGCGTCCCGGAGTCGTCCGGCTCGAGCGTGATGGCGATGTCGTGGTAGTTCTCCGGGGCGTCGGGCAGGCCCATCGTCGGGGAGAAGTGCGTGAAGTGCAGCAGCCGCGGGCGCTCGACCGCGACGACGGTGCCCCAGTCCGCGAACTCGCGACCCATGTAGTGGCCCTCGAAGGTCACGGGGCTGCCGGGCATGAAGTCGGTCTCGACGTTCATGCCGAGCATCCAGCGGGCGCTCGGGTGCATGAGCTCGGCCCACACGACCTGCGGGGGTCGTGCGACGTGGATCTCGGCGGTCGTGCTGTGGTCGGTCAGGGAGGGGTCGCTCATGGGTACCTCGGGGGCTCGGGGGCTCGCTTCTGGGGCCGACGGTAGACCCTCCGGCCGACACCGGCAGCCGGTAGGTTCGGGCGCGTGACCCGACTCGTGCTCGTCCACGGCCGCGACAACCAGGGCCTCGACGCCGACGTCCTCGACCGGACGTGGACCACCGTGCTGGACGCGGGCCTGAGCGCGGCGGGGTCCGGGCGCGTGCTGCACGACGACGACACTGCGTTCGTCTTCTACGGCGACACCCTCGCGGGGCTCGTCGCGGGCGACGCCGACCCGCCGCCGGTGACCGTGCACGCGCTGGCGGAGCTGCCCGACGCGGAGCTCGCGTTCGTCGCGGCCGTCGCCGAGGAGGTGCTGCGGGGCGCGGGAGCGCGCGTCCCGGCGCGCCCCGAGGGTGCCGGGGCAGGCGGCGGCGCCGATGTCGGGGCATGGCTGAACCTGCTGCTGGCCGCGCTCGACCGGTACGTGCCCGGCCTGAGCGGCGCGGTCGTCGTGCTGCTCGCGCGCGACGTGTGGGCGTACCTGCACGACGACGCCGTGCGCGCGACGATCGACGACGCCGTCGCGGCGGCGATCCCCACGGACGGCCCGGCCGTCGTGGTCGCGCACTCGCTCGGGTCGGTCGTGGCGTACTCGGTGCTGCGCGAGCACCCTGACGCCGCACGGTGGGACGTGGCCCTGCTGCTCACGCTCGGTTCACCGCTCGCGATCCGGGCGATCCGCGACGTCCTCGCCGCCCGCGCCGCGCTGCGCGTGCCCGCCCCGGTGCGGCGCTGGGTCGCGGTGCGCGACCGCCGGGACGCGCTCGCGCTCCACGGTCTCGGCCCGGACGCGTTCCCGCTCGACCCGGCGACGCCGGCGATCGAGGACCTCGTCGTCGCGAACGCGGCACCCGGGCACCACGCGGCGGCCGTGCTGCTCGCCGACGGCAGCCCGGCGGGCTACCTCGCGCTCCCGGAGGTCGCGGGCGCGGTGGCGGCCGCGCTGGACGGCTGACGCGACCTGTCAGCGCGAGGTCGCGACAGGTCGCGACCTCGCGCCGGCAGGCTCAGGACACGCCGTGCAGGCGCGCGTGCAGCGACCGGATCTCGGGCGCGAGCTCGTACGCCGGGCCGCGGACGGCGACGCCGGGGGCGACGTCGCCGATCGCGAGCGGGCGCACGGGTCCGGGCGCCACGCCCCACTCGTCGAGCCAGCCGACGAGCTGCGTCGTGCTCGACGCGTAGACGATCGGGCCGAGCCCGACCCAGGCGTGGGCCGCGCTGCACATCGCGCAGTGCTCGCCCGACGTGTACACGACCGCGTCGCGACGCTCGCCGGGCGTGAGGTGCTCCGCGGCCCAGCGGGCGATCTCGAACTCCGGGTGCCGGGTCGCGTCGCCGTCCTTCACGCGGTTGCGGTCCTCGAACCGCACGACCCCGTCGCGGTCGACGAGGAGCGAGCCGAACGGCTCGTCGCCGTCGTCGAGCGCCTCGCGCGCGAGCTCGACGCAGCGGCGCAGGTGGAGGAGGTCGTCGGCGGTGGGCAGCGTGTCGGGAGCCATGGCGCCCATCCTCGCCCGGTCAGCGCGCGACCGCGAGGACGCTGCGCACGTCCGCGACGAACGCGTCCACGTCGCCGGGGGTGGTGTCCCACGCGCACATCTACCGGACCTCGACCCGGTCGGGCGACTCGCCCGGACCCCAGTCGTAGAAGCGGTGCCGCTCGCGCAGGCGCTCGACGGCGGCGCGGGGGAGCGTCGCGAAGACCGCGTTGACGAGCGTGGGCTGCGTGAAGGCGAGGCCCGACGTCGGCGCGGGGACGGCGTCGTCGGGGCCGAGCGCGGCGGGGACGACGACGTCCGCGAGCCCGGCGCGCAGGCGCGCCGCCATCGCGTTCGCGTGCCGCGCGTTGCGCAGCCACAGCTCGTCCTCGTCCGCGATCTCGTCGACCTCGGCGACGGCGTCGCCCACCGGCTCGAACAGCGCGAGGAGCTGCGCGGACACGTAGCGCATCTTCGACGCGAGCTGCATCGTCGCCTTGCGCACGAACTCGACGCCGTCGACGGCCGACGGGTCGAGCACGACGACCGCCTCCCCGAGCGCGAGCCCGTTCTTGGTGCCGCCGAACGACAGCACGTCCACGCCGGCGTCCGTGGTCAGCGCGCGCAGCGGGACGTCGAGCGCCGCGGCGGCGTTCGCGAGGCGCGACCCGTCGAGGTGCACGCGCATGCCGCGGGCGTGCGCGGCGTCGGCCAGCGCGCGGATCTCGGCCGGCGTGTACAGCGTGCCGAGCTCGGTGGACTGCGTGAGCGACACGACGAGCGGCTGCGCGCGGTGCGGGTCGCCGAGGTCGCCCGCGAACCGCTCTACCGCGGCGGGCGTGAGCTTCGCGTCCGGCGCCGGGACGGCGAGCACCTTGACCCCGCCGACACGCTCGGGCGCCCCGTTCTCGTCCGTGTTGAGGTGCGCGTGCTCGGTCGCGACGACCGCGCCCCACCTCGGCAGCATCGCCATGAGCGCGACGACGTTCGCCCCCGTCCCCGTGAGCACCGGGTACGCCGTGGCGTCCGGGCCGAAGCGCGCCCGCACGACGTCCTGCAGGCGAGCGGTCCACGGGTCCTCGCCGTACGAGACCTCGTGCCCCGCGCTCGCGGTGGCGAGCGCGGCGAGGACGTCCGGGTGGGCGGGGGAGTAGTTGTCCGAGGCGAACGAGGTCACGGTCCCACCCTAGGCACCCGGGCGCGCGCCTCCGTGCGACCACGGCGCGCCGACGCCGCGCGCCGTGCGCGGCGGTCCGTGCGCACGAGCCGTGGAGACGTCGCGCAGGTCCGTGGCCGGGACGCGTGCACCGGGGACCACGGACCGACCGCTCTCGTACGCTGACGCGATGCGCCTCCTGACCTGGACGTTCGCGGCCTATCTCGCCGCCGTGGGCGTGGTCACGCTGTGGCCGTCGCCGCAGTCGACCGCCGCGCCCGGCTGGGCGACCGCGACCCTCGACGTCCTGCACGGGCTCGGCGTCCCGATGACGCTCGCGGTGCTGGAGGCGTCGGCGAACGTCGTCATGTTCCTCCCGTTCGGGGTGCTCGGGCTGCCGCTGCTCCGGGGCCGCGCGGCGCGGCGCGGGGCGCGCGTGCCCGGCCCGTGGCGCGGCGTCGGGATCGTCACGCTCGCCGGAGGCGTGCTGTCCGCGGCGATCGAGCTGACGCAGAACCTGCTGCCCGGCCGTGTCCCGACCGTCCAGGACGTCGTCCTCAACACGCTCGGCGCGCTCGTGGGCGCGCTGGCCGTGGCCGCCGTGCTCGCGCTCCGGGGCCGTCGCCGGGCCGTGCGGTCCGGGACGGCCTGAGCCCTCAGGCCTGGCGGCGCTGCACCGCCCGGTACTGCGACGGCGGCTGCCCGTACTCCGACGAGAACGCCTGGCGGAGCGCCTCGGCCGTCCCGAGCCCGCACTCGCGCGCGATGGCGGCCACCGTCCGGTCCGTCGTCACGAGCAGGTGGGCGGCCGCCTCGGTGCGGGCCCGCCGGACGTAGCGCGCGGGCGTGCGTCCCGTGTGCCGGACGAACAGGCGGCTGAGCTGGCGCGGGCTCACCCCCGCGTGGTCGGCCAGGGCGCCCAGGCTCAGGTCGGCGTCGGGCCGTGACGTGACGTGGTCCACGACGTCCCGCACGACGGCGTCGCGCACCTGGCGACCGGCCGTGAACATGCTCATCTGCGCCTGGTTCCCGGGACGCTGGAGGTAGGTGACGAGCACGCGGGCGACGCGCCGCGCGAGATCGGGACCGTGGTCCTCCTCGACGAGCGCGAGCGTGAGGTCGAGCCCGCTCGTCACCCCCGCCGAGGTGTAGACGTCGCCGTCGCGGACGTAGATCGGCGCCGGGTCCACGTGCACCGCGGGGAAGTCACGGGCGAGCTGGTCCGCGTAGTGCCAGTGCGTGGTGGCGCGGCGCCCGTCCAGCAGGCCGCACGCGGCGAGGACGGTCGACCCGGTGCAGACGGAGGCGACCCTGCGGCTCAGGCCCGCGAGGCGGCGCACGTGGGCGACGACGAGCGGGTCCGTCCCCGCGGCCGTGTGCCCGAGCCCGCCGGCCACGACGAGGGTGTCGAGCGGTCGGGTCCACCGCTGCAACGAGCCCTGCGCCTCGAGGGTCAGCCCGGAGTCGCACACGACCGGGCCCCCGGCGGGGGTGAGCAGGACGACGTCGTACGCGGGCGCCGCGCCGAGCCGGTTCGCCATCGCCAGCGTCGACGTGACGCAGGAGACGTCGAGCAGCTCCGAGCCGGGGTAGCCCACCACGGCGACCCGTCGTGCGTCCATCCCCACCCCCGTGCACCAGACGTCCACGCCAACGATCCGGACACGTTCGACCATACCCCCAGGGAGTACCCGTGCGGGAGGGGCAGCCTGAGGTTCCGACGGAGAGGGAGGAACCATGAGCACGCAGCACACCGACCGCACCGCGGGGCACGACGCCCCGCCCCGGACGACCGCACCCACCACGGCCCCACCTCGGGCCCCGAGGCCCGACGCCGTCGGCACCGCGGTGTCGTCGCGGCGCTCCGGGGCCCGCGCTCTCCTCGACCGCTGGCCGGGCGTCCTCGGCCTGGTCGTGGCGGCCGCGCTCCTGGCCGTCGGCGCGGGCGACCGCGACACCCTGGCCATCGGGGTCACGGCGGCCGCGTCCTGCTACCTCGCGGCCGGGGCGCTGGGCAGACCGTGGGTCGCGTGGGCCGCGATCCCGGGAGCCTCGCTCGTCATCGTGGCCGCGCGGCTCGCGGACGTGCCCTGGTGGGCCGGGCTGGGGCTCGCCGCGCTCGTGCTCGTCGTCCTCGGCCTGCGGCGCGGCGCCGCCCGGCCGACCCTCGTCCAGGGCGCGGCGCTGCTGGCCTACGGGGGCCTCGCCGTCCTCGCGCTGGCGATCGACCCGCGCGCGGGCCTCGTGCTCGCCGGCCTGACCCTCGCGGTGCACGCGGTGTGGGACGTCGTCCACCACCGCCGGGGCGAGGTCGTGCCCCGCTCGATGGCCGAGGCGTGCATCGGGTTCGACGTCGTCCTGGGCCTGGGGGCGATCGTCCTCGCCGCCACGGGGTGACGGTCGACGCCGGCGTCGCGGGGTGACGGTCGACGGCGGCGCGTCTACCCGGCCGCGCCGTCCACGTACGACCAGCGGCCTCCCTCGCGGACGAACCGGCTGACCTCGTGGAGCCGACCGCGCTCGGCGCGGTCCGTGCGCGACCGGTGGTGCGCGACGAACTCGACGACGCCCGTGGCGTCGAACGGCCCGCCGGCCTCGGTGCGCAGCACGTCGAGGCGGCGCCACTCGAGGTCGTCGTCGAGGTCGAGCACCTCGGGGCGGGTCGACGGGTGCCACGTCGCGAGCAGGTAGCGGGAGTCCCCGTCGGCGAACGCGCTGTAGCGCGAGCGCATGAGCGCCTCGGCCGTCGGGGCGTGCGGCCCCGGGGCGGTGCCCTCCGCCCCGGGGCGCGCTCCCGCGTGGTACCTCCCGCAGCACGACCCGTAGGCGTCGCCGGACTGGCAGGGGCACCGCGCGTCGTCGGGCAGGGTCACGACGCGGCCCGACGACGCGCGGGCGTGGCGGCCCCGTCGCACCCGGCACCGGGGGCCCGGCCCGAGCGTTCGACCGCCTGCGCGATGGTGCGCGACACCGCCTCGAGCCGGGCCAGGCCTTCGGGCCCGAGGGGCTCGAAGACGACCTCGCGCAGCAGCTCGGTGTGCCCGCGCACGGTGCGCAGGAGGGCGCGGCGGCCGGGGTTGGTGAGGACGATCCACGTGCCGCGCGCGTCGTCGGCGCGCTCGGTCCGCTCGACGAGGCCGCGGTCGGCCATGCGGCGCGTGAGGTGCGAGACGCGGCTGCGCTCCCAGCACAGCTCCGCGGCGAGCTCGCCCGTGCGCAGGGCGCGGTCCGTCGCGGCGTGCAGCGCCGCGAGTGCCTGGAACTCGGCCTCGGAGAGGTCGCCGTCGTCGCGCATCCCGGCGGCGAGCACGCGGTCGAGCGCCTTGCGCATCGTCACGAAGGCGTCCCACGCGTCGTGCTCGGCATCGTCGAGGATCGGGTGTCCCGCCATGCGGACGATCCTACCGCTGGAGGGTGACACGTCACCGAGATGGAGCTATGGTGACGCATCACCAATTTTGGTGACACGTCACTCTTTCTGGAGGAGCCATGACCTCGACCCCGCGCATCGCCGTCCTCGTCGGCAGCACGCGCACCGGGCGCAAGAGCGCGAGCGTCGCGACGTGGGTGCTCGACCGTGCCGTGCAGCGCGCCGACGCCACGTTCGGTCTCGTCGACCTCGCCGACCACCCGCTGCCGCACCTCGACGAGGCGCTCCCGCCGCGGATGCAGCAGTACGAGAACCCGCTCGTGTGGGAGTGGTCCCGCGTGATCGACGGCTACGACGGCTACGTCGTCGTGACCCCCGAGTACAACCGCGCGCCCGCTGCGGTGCTGAAGAACGCGCTCGACTGGCTGTACCACGAGTGGGCGGACAAGTCCGTCGGCTTCGTCGGGTACGGCGTCCAGGGCGGCGCCCGCGCCGTCGAGCAGCTCCGCCTCGTCGCGGGCGAGCTCCAGCTCGCCGACGTGCGTACCCAGGTGGGGCTGTCGCTCTTCGACGACTTCGAGGAGTACACCCGCCTCGCGCCCCGCGAGCGGCACGAGCGCGACCTCGACCAGCTGCTCGACGAGCTCGTGGCCTGGAGCGGAGCCCTGCGCTCCGTGCGCGAGCACAAGGCCGTCGCCGCGGCAGCCTGACGCGGGCACCGCGCCGCCGAGACGCGAGGATCCGCCCCGGAATCCGACGATCCCGGGGCGGATCGGCACTTCTCGCTGCGGTCCGGTGCCCGACGGCGCCCGCCCACCTGGGGTGAGCGGGCGGCGTCGGGCATCGCCTCACCCGGGCCGGGGGCCCGGGCGGCCGTGCGAGACCGGCCGGTTCAGGACTGTGCCGCCCACGGGCCCCAGCGGTCACCGGGCTCCTGGTTCCGCGTCCACCACTTCGCGGTGTACGTCGTGCCCTCGTGGGTCACGGTGTCGCCCTTGACGTAGACGCGGCTCGGCTTCCACGCTCCGACGCCGTTCGCGTCGACGCCCGCGATCTCCTCCCACGGGCCCCACGGGTCGCCCGGTTTCTGGCCCTTCGTCCACCACTGCGCGCGCCAGACCGAGCCGCCGTACGTGACGGTCGCCCCGCCCTGGTAGGCCGTGCTCTTCGACCAGGCCGACGGCTCCTCGTACGTCGGCTGGGCCTGCGGGTTGAACTCGTCCGTGACGATCGACTTCGCCGCGTTGGTGTGCGGGTCGTCGAGCAGCAGGACGTCGAGGCCCATCTGGATGTCGTTCGAGATGATCGCGCCGTTGTACCAGTACGCCGACCACGAGCCGCCGAGGATCAGCCGGTCGGTGGAGAGCGGTCCGCGGTCGAACCACGCGATCTCGACCGGGTTCGCCGAGTCCGTGAAGTCCCACACGGAGATGCCGCCCTGGTACCAGGCCTGGACCATGATGTCGCGGCCCGGGACGGGGATGAGCGACCCGTTGTGCGCGACGCAGTTCTCCGTCGCGGCCTGCTCCCGGTCGATCTTGTAGTAGCTCTTGAAGACGAGCTCACCGTCCACGATGTCGTAGATCGCGTCCGCGCCCTTCTCGGGACCGGTCGCCGCGTTGCACGTCGGGCCGCTCCCCCCGCCGAGCTCGTCGGTGAAGACGACCTTCGTGCCGGCGTTGTTGAACGTCGCGGAGTGCCAGAACGCGAAGTTCTCCGTGTCGCGGACGACCTCCGTGACCACCGGGTGCGCGCGGTCGGAGATGTCCATGAGGACGCCGTCGCCCATGCACGCGCCTGCCGCGAGGTCCTTCGACGGGTACGTCGTGATGTCGTGGCAGCCCGAGGTCTCCCGGGAGTAGTTGCCGGCCGGGTTGCCGCCCTGGGGGAACAGGACCGGCTCCCCGACGAGCGCGGCGGACGCGGGGTCGTCGAGCGGGATCTGCACGACCGAGATGAGGTCGTGCGGCGTCTGGCAGTCGGGGAACGCGTCGTTCGGCCCGTACGACGAGACGTAGACGAACAGGTCCTCCCCGTCCTGGCTCGGTGCCAGGGAGTGCGTGTGGGAGCCGCACAGCGTCTCGACCGACGACACGTACTGCGGCGACGTCGGGTCGGAGACGTCGAAGACCTTGAGGCCTTCCCACGAGTCCTTGACCGTGGCGCTCTGGGCGACGTTGTTGCACGAGTCGTTGCTGCGCGAGGAGTCGGTGCTCAGGACGAGCAGGTCCCCGTAGACCGAGATGTCGTTCTGGGAGCCCGGGCAGATCACCTGGGCGACCTGCTGCGGGGCGGTGGGGTTCGCGACGTCGTAGACCGTGAACCCGCCGTAGTTGCCGGCGAACGCGTAGCGGCCCTGGAACGCGAGGTCGCTGCTGTACTGGCCCTCGGGGGTGAACGCACCGTTCTTCGGGATGTTCGCGACGAGGGTCAGGTTGGGGCTGCTCGCCACCTCTCCGGGAGCCAGGACGTCGGTGGCCTGGGCGAGGGGGGCGAGGCGCTGGGCGGGAAGGCCGGCGGTCGAGGACTCCTCGATCAGGGCGGCCACCGCCTCGGGGGAGCCGTCGGACGGTTCGGCGGACGCCGACGAGACGACCGCGAGCGAGGACACGGCGAGCGTGGCCGCGAGGGACGAGGCGAGCAGGACCCGGCTTCCTTGCCGGCGCGTCTTGTTCGTCGTTCGATGCACGAGCGAAACACCTCCTTGGTAGTGTTCTGCGAATTCTGTCCGGCAGATGTGATCTGGACCACCCCAAGCGCGCGATTCGTGGCGAGCTTTTACACGGAGGGAACAGAGCGGGTGCAGAGTTTTCCCAGTGGAAACGTGGTCCAGGTCGTCGGTGCACGGGTCCTGACCTGCGGCGCCGTGCTGCTCGGCGTCGTGCTCGGCGTGTCCGCCTGCACGCCTGACCCCGCGCCGACCCCCACACCGTCGAGCGCCGTCGTCCAGCCCGGCAGGCCGGGGGAGGGCGCGACGACGGTCGCCCCCGAGGACTACACGGCCGCGCCCGAGGAGGACTCCTGGAACGAGGCCGACGCCGCGTTCGTGACCGGGATGATCGAGCACCACCTCCAGGCGCTGGAGATCGCGGCGCTCGCACCGGACCGCGCGGGGTCCGACGCCGTCCGGTCGTTCGCGGAGCGGGTCACCGCCGCGCAGGGTCCGGAGGTCCACGGGCTCGCGGCCTGGCTCCAGGCGCGCGACCTCGCCGTCCCCGAGGGGGCGCAGGGCGCGGGCGGGACGGGACCGCGCACCCCGGAGGGTGCGGGGTCGGAGCACGGTGCGCACGGCGACGGGGTCGCCGGGATGCTCTCGGACGAGCAGCTCGCCGCGCTCGAGTCCGCGAACGGCGCGGAGTTCGACCGCCTCTTCCTCGAGGGGATGATCCAGCACCACGAGGGTGCGCTCGCCATGACGGACGTCGTGCTCGTGGAGGGTCAGGACCTGTTCGCGAACGAGATCGCGGCCGAGACCGCGTCCGGCCAGGGCGGCGAGATCGAGCGCATGCGCGACCTCCTCGCGGACCTCTGACCCCCACCGAGGAAGACCTCGGTAGCGCGAGGTAGAACCCTGGTACCGCGAGGTAGAACTCTGGTACCGCGAGATAGAACCCTGGTAGCGCGAGGTAGGACCGTGGTCGCGCGCGGTTGAGCTCTGGTCCGCCGGGAGGCGGTGCCGGTGCGGGCTGCACGGGCCCCGGACGCACGACGGCGGCCCGCCCGGGGAGGGGCGAGCCGCCGTCGGGCGGGTGGGCGGGGTCAGCAGGAGAGGTTCGCGCCCGTCGTCGTGCCGAGGATCTGGGTGAACCGCTGGAAGGCGTTGATCCGCGACTGGACCTGCGCCGGGTTGCCGCCGTTGCACTCCAGCGACCCGTTGATGGAGCGGATCGTCTCACCGAAGCCGGCGCCGTTCACGATCGCCTGGTGGCCCGTCATCGTGCCCGGTCCGGACTGGGTGTTCCAGTACCAGAGCGCGGTCTTCCACGCGATCGCCGAGTTCTGCTCCACGAGGTACGGGTTGTTGAGCAGGTCGATGCCGAGGGCGTCGCCGGCGGCCTTGTAGTTGTAGTTCCAGCTCAGCTGGATCGGGCCCTTGCCGTAGTAGGCGCTCTGGCCGGCGGGGCAGCCGTACGGCTGCGTGGCGTCGCAGTAGTGCGGGTAGTTCGCGGTGTTGATCTCCTTCACGTAGACCAGGCCGCCCGTCTCGTGGTTGATGTTCGCGAGGAACGCCGCCGCCTCGCGCTTGGCGACCTGGTCGCCGCCCGTCGTCGCGAACGCGGGGTACGCGGAGAGCGCGTCGACGAGGCCCTGGTAGGTGTAGAACGCGTTCCGGTTCGGGAACATCTGGTTGAACTGCGCCTGCGACACGACGAAGCCGCTCGGGTCGGGGTCGACCGGACCGGTCCCGCCGCCGCAGGCGCCTTCCGTGCGCCAGACGCCCCACTGGCCGGTGCTGCCGGGCGTCTCGCCCTGGGTCCACCAGCCGGCCTTCCAGTTCTGACCGCCGTGCGAGACGACGGCGCCTCCCACGTACACGGAGCCCGCGCTCCACGCGGGGGCGCAGGCCGCGGCGTCCGCGCGCTGCGCGGGCCCGGCGACGGTCCACGAGAGGGCGCCGAGGAGGGCGAGGGTGGCGGCGAGGAGCAGGGCGACCGGACGGGACGCGCGGCGTGCCGCCGTGGCGGGCGCGGCAGGGGAGTGCGACGCCGGGGCTCGGGTGTGCATCGGTGCACCTTTCGTCGGGATCGGGACCGTTCGAGCCTGGGGTGCCGCGTCGCCGTGGACAACCCCCGTACGAGGAACCCCGTACCCGGGGTTGACGACCGCGGGGGACGGGTGCGAGAGTGGCCGCACCCCCGGAAACGTTTCCAGGACTGCCGAGGCCGACAGTCTGGAAACGATTCCAGAACGACGGTCCTTCGACGACGAGGTGGACGACAGTGACGTCATCACGCGCCACGCTGAACCAGGTGGCACAGCGGGCCGGGGTCTCCCTGGCCTCGACCTCCCGCGCCCTGCACGGGACGGGCGCGAGCCCTGCGATGGTCGAGCGCGTGCGCGCCGCGGCCACCGAGCTCGGCTACAGCCCCGACGCGATCGGGCGCTCGCTGCGGCTCAAGAAGACGTTCCAGGTCGCGTTCGCCGTCGCCGACATCGGCAACCCCGTCTACGTCGAGATGATGACCGCGATCCACGAGGTCCTCGCGCCGCACGGGTACCGCGTCGTCGTCATGACGACGGGGGACACCACGAGGTCGACCGTCGAGCTCGTGCGCAGCCTGTCGAGCGGGTTCGTCGACGCGATGATCCTCAGCCCGCTGCGCACCGACGACGAGCTCGTCGAGGAGATCCGGCAGGCGCCCGTGCCCGTCGTCGTCATCGGCCGCACCCTCGCGGACCGCGGCATCGACTCCGTGTCCACCGACTCGGCGGGCGGGATCGGCGAGGCCGTCCGCCACCTGCTCGACCTCGGACGCCGCCGCGTCGCGTTCCTCAACGGTCCCCTCGACACCACGCCCGGCGAGGCGCGGCAGCGCGGCTTCGACGCCGCGACGCGCGCGGACGGGTTCACGGGGGAGCGCATCGACGTCGCCCCCGCGGCCGACTTCACCGTCGCGGCGGGCCTCGCCGCCACGCGCGCGCTCCTCGACGTGCCCGACGGCGGCCCCCGCCCGGACGCGATCGTCGCGGCCAACGACCTGCTCGCCATCGGCGCGATCCGTGCCGTGCGCGAGCGCGGGCTGTCCGTCCCCGAGGACGTCGCCGTGACCGGCATGGACGACACCGAGATCGGCCGCGTGTTCCAGCCCAGCCTCACGAGCGTCTCGCTCGGCTCCACCGAGCGCGGGCGGATCGCCGCTCAGCTCGTCGTCGACCTCGTGGACGGCGACGCGCAGGCCGGTCGGCACGAGGCCGTGGGGCCGCGCCTCGTCGTGCGCGAGTCGACCGCGGCGACGACCGAGGCCGGCGCGCCGGCTGGGGCGAGCGGCGCCGTCGGGCACGACGCCACGGCCACGACGGGGGACGACCAGCGATGAGCGCCCCGACCCTCGCGGGCGACCCGCACGCCGCTGCGGCCCGTCGCCCGGACCGCCGCGCCCCGCGCCGGACAGGCGGCATGGCGCGCGCCAAGCGGCGCGAGGCGATCGCGCTCGTCATGCCGTCGCTCCTGCCGATCCTCGTGCTGAGCGTCGCGCCGCTCGTCATGGGCGTCGCGCTCGCGTTCACCGACGCGCGGCTCGTGCGCCACCCGGACTACCAGTTCGTGGGCGTCGACAACTTCGTGCGGCTCGCGGACAACTCGTTCTTCTGGGACTCGTTCCGCATCGGCATGATCTGGGCCGTCTCGGTGACGCTGCTCCAGCTCGTCGCGGCGATGGGCCTCGCCCTCCTGCTCAACTCCGGGCTCCGGCTCCAGGGGCTGACCCGCGTCCTCGCGCTCATCCCGTGGGCCATGCCGCCGGTCGTCGTGGCGATCATGTGGCAGATGATCTACTCGCCCAACGCCGGGCCGCTCAACGCGTTCCTCGGCGCCCTCGGGCTGCCGGACGACATCAACTGGCTCGCGGACTTCTCGACCGCGCTGCCCGCCGTGATCGTCGTCGGGGTGTGGGTCGGCATGCCGCAGACCACCGTGACGCTGCTCGCCGGCCTTCAGCAGATCCCGGACGAGCTCCACGAGGCCGCCGCCATGGACGGCGCGGGCGCGTGGCGCCGCTTCACCGCCGTGACGCTCCCGAGCCTGCGACCGATCATCACGTCGATCACCTCGCTGAACTTCATCTGGAACTTCAACTCGTTCTCGCTGGTCTACGTGCTCACCGAGGGCGGGCCGGGCGGCCGGACCATGCTGCCGATGCTCTTCACCTACCTGGAGGCGTTCAAGAACCGGAACATCGGCTACGCCGCCGCGATGGGCGTCGTGCTCGTGGTCGTCGTCGTCCTCCTGCTCGCGATCTACCTGCGGTCGCAGTTCCGCTCCGAGAAGGAGAGCTGACCCGTGCGCGCACTCGTCCGCCCGGCCCAGTACGTGGCCCTGGCGTTCTACATCCTCTTCCTCGGCTTCCCGCTGCTGTGGCTCATCTCGGCGTCGCTCAAGTCGTCGGGCGAGCTCAACTCGCTGACCGTGAGCCTGATCCCGCAGGACTTCCACTGGGAGAACTACTCCCAGGCGCTCTCGCGGCAGGGCCTCGTGCGCTCCGCGTGGAACAGCGCGCTCGTCGCGGTCGTCTCGACGATGCTCGTCATCGTCATCGCGCTGCCCGCGTCGTACGTGCTCGCGCGCCTGCGGGGCAAGATCCGCGCGGCCGGCGTCGGCTGGATCCTCGTGAGCCAGGTGTTCCCGGTGATCCTCATCATCCTGCCGCTGTTCCTCATCCTGCGGACCATCGGGCTCACGGACTCGCTCGTCGGGCTGACGCTCGTCCACACCACGTACACCCTGCCGTTCGCGCTGTGGATGATGCAGGGCTACGTCTCCGCGATCCCCGTGGACCTCGAGGAGGCGGGCTCGATGGACGGAGCGAGCCGGTTGACCGTGCTGCGCACGATCGTCTTCCCGCTCCTCATGCCGGGCATCGTCGCGACGGCGATGTTCAGCTTCGTCTCGTCGTGGAACGAGTTCTTCTTCGCGCTCGTCCTGCTCCAGTCGCCCGAGAACTACACGCTGCCCATCACGCTGAAGATGTTCATCGGCGGCGAGGGCAAGGTGGCGCTCGGCCCGCTCGCCGCGGGCTCCGTGCTCGCGGCCATCCCCAGCATCGTCTTCTTCTCGATCATGCAGAAGAAGCTCACCGGCGGGCTGCTGTCCGGCGCCGTGAAGGGGTGACCCCCCATGTACCCCCCTGCAACACCCCCACCCGAAAGGTAGAACCATGAAGACTCGTGGTGCGTCCATCGCCGCATGCCTCACGATCACGACCCTGCTCGTCGCCTCCTGCTCGAGCGGGGGCGGCAGCGGGGACGACGGCGCCGACGGCGGCCCGGTGACCCTGAAGTTCCAGTCGCTGTCCGACCAGCCGGCCGCCATCGAGGCGACCGAGAAGATCGTCGCGGACTGGAACGAGGCCAACCCCGACGTCCAGGTCGAGATCGTGCCCGCGGGCTGGGACGGGATCTACGACAAGCTCATCACGCAGTTCAACGGCGGCGCCGCGCCGGACATCATCCACTACGAGGCGGCGAGCATCGTGCCCTTCGCCGTGGACGGCTACCTGGCCGACCTGTCGGAGTACATGTCGGACGAGAAGCGTGCCGACATCCCCGAGGGCATCCTCGACTCCGTGACGGTCGACGACCAGGTCATCGCGTACCCGACCGAGCTGCAGTCCTACATGGTGTTCGCCAACAGGACGATGCTCGAGGCCGCCGGTGTCGAGATCCCGACCGGCGAGACCATGACGTGGGACGAGCTGCGCGAGATCGCGAAGGCCACCACGAAGGACGGCGCGTACGGGCTCGGGTGGGGGCTCGCGAGCCCGACGGCCGCGTTCATGGCGATGGCCCCCGGCTTCGGCGGCCAGTACTTCGAGGGCACCGGCGCCGACGCGAGCATCACCATCGGCGAGGGCGAGATGGCCCTGCCGGAGCTCGTCGACGAGATGGCGCACACGGACAGCACGGTGCTGCCGGTGACGCTCACGCAGTCCGGCTCGGAGACGCTCGCGTCGTTCTACGCGGGCCAGGTCGCGATGACGATCCAGGGCTCGTTCCAGGCCGCGAACATCGCCAACGACGCGCCCGACGGCTTCGACTGGGTCGTGCTGCCCCCGCTCGAGGGCCCCGACGGCGCCGAGCAGGCCGCCAACCCGCAGACGCTCTCGGTGAACATCGACTCCGAGCACGTCGAGGAGTCCGCGGAGTTCATCGAGTTCTTCACCGACACGGAGAACCTCGCCGCGCTCAACGAGGCGGACGCGCTCATCCCGGCCACGACGTCGGCGCAGGAGGCCATGGCGGCCTCGCTCGGCGACGAGAACGGCTGGTCGACGATCCTCTCGTCCGGCCAGTTCCTCACGTCCGCGCCGTACCTGTTCGTCGACGCGTACGCGCAGTGGAAGGACACGGTCGCGACGCCCGCGTACCAGAAGTTCCTCGCCCAGGAGATCGACGCCGACCAGCTCGCGACCGAGCTCGAGGCCGGCTGGGACGAGATCACCAAGTAGCACCTTGACCGCTCGCCACGGGTCCGCGCCCCCACGGGTGCGGGCACGACGAGCACCGAGCAGCAGCGGCCGGGGCGGCCGCGACCGTGACCGCCCCGGCCGGGAACCGCGGCCCGTACGGGTCGCACCGGGCGCGACCTGCGCCGTGGAGAGATCGACAGGGAGTGGACCGTGACCTGGCTGGACGACCGAGCGGTGGCAGTGATCACCGGAGCGGCGGTGGGGGACGCGCTGGGGGGCGCCACCGAGGGCTGGACCCCCGAGCAGATCGAGGAGCGCCACGGGGGGCGCGTGACGGGGATCGTGGAGCCCTGGTACCCGAACTGGCAGGACGCGCGTCCGATCGCGCCCTACCACAAGGGTGACGGGCACATCACGGACGACACCCTCATGACGCGCGCGCTCGTGGAGGTGTACGCGAAGCGTCGCGAGCACCTCGACGCGTACGCGATGGCCGAGGACCTCGTGCCGCTCATGATCGGCGAGCCGCGCTGGATCCCCGAGCTCGAGTCGACCGCGCTGCTGCTGCAGCGCGTGTTCCTCGCCGAGAAGTGGATCGTCGCGCGTCTGCACTACGGGCACGTCGACCCGCGCGAGGCCGGGGTCGGGAACGTCGTCAACTGCGGCGCCGCGATGTACGTCGCGCCCGTCGGCCTCGCGAACGCCGGCGACCCGCGCGGCGCGTACGCCGAGGCGATCGACCTCACCGGCGCGCACCAGTCGAGCTACGGCCGCGAGGCCGCAGGCGTCTTCGCGGCCATGGTCGCCGCGTCCGTCGCGCCGGGGGCGACGGTCGACGACGTCGTGCACGCCGCGCTCGACGTCGCCCACGACGGCACCGCCGCGGCGCTCCAGGCCGTCGTCGAGGCCTTCGACGGCTGGACGACGGCCCCGACGACCGACGAGGAGGAGCGCGCGCTCGCGCGGCTCGTCCGGGAGACGGTCGCGCCGTTCGACTCCGTCGGTCCCGCCTACCGGCAGATGTCCATGGACGCGCGCCGCCCGTCGCGCACCAAGTCCATCGAGGAGCTCCCCGCGGCGCTCGGCTTCGTGCTCGGGCACCGCGGCGACTTCCGCGGCGCGGTGCTCGGCGCCGTGAACTACGGTCGAGACGCCGACTCGATCGCCGTCATGGCCGGCGCGGTCTGCGCGGGCCTCGGCGGGACCGCCGTCGTGCCGGACGAGTGGCTCGACGCGATCGAGGAGGCGAGCCGCATGGACGTCCGCGAGACCGGCCGCCTCATGGCGTCCGCCGCGGCGGACATCCTCCGCTCCGACCGGGAACGCGCCACGTCGCGCCTGCGCGCGCTCGCCGAGCTCGGCGGCGCGGCGGTGGACGTCGACGGCCTCGGGCTGCCCGACGGCGCGGCGCAGGCCGCGCGGGCGGGTGACCCGGCGTGAGGCTCACCTGGGCCCAGCCCGAGGACCTGCTCGCGCACGAGCTCGTCCAGGCGGCGGCGGAGGGCAAGGACGCCGCGGCGCTCGCCGACGTCCGCGACCGCTGGGTCGCCGCGGGCGGCGACCCCGTCCCCGCCGTGAGCGGCGCCGGTCCCGTCTCCGCGACCCCGGCGCTCCGTGCGCTCGCGCGGGACCTGCTCGTCGAGCTCGACGCGCTGCCCGCGGCGCCCGCGCCGGACGAGCCCGACGACTGGGACGCGATCCTCGCCACGCTCCCGGCCGCACCGGACCTGCCGCGCCGACCGGGCGGCGTCGGTCGGGCGGCCTCGACGGACGTGAGCCGCGACGCCGCGTACGCCGACCGCGTGCTCGGCGCGTGGACGGGCCGTGCGGCGGGCTGCCTGCTCGGCAAGCCGGTGGAGAAGATCCCGCGCGCGGGCATCGAGGAGATCCTGCGTGCGACCGGCCGGTGGCCGCTCGACCGCTGGTTCACCGCCGTCGGGCTGCCCGACGACGTCGCCGCGCGCTGGCCGTGGAACCGGCGCAGCGCCCCGACGTCGCTCGAGGAGAACATCGACGGGATGCCGGAGGACGACGACCTCAACTACCCGATCCTCGCGCTCGCCCTGCTGGAGCGGCACGGGCGCGGCTTCACGACGGACGACGTCGCGCAGCTCTGGCTCGACGCGCTGCCCGCGGGTCGCGTGTTCACGGCCGAGCGTGCGGCGTACCGCAACATCCTCGACGCGCGGCCGGTGCCGGAGACGGCGACGCACCACAACCCGTTCCGCGAGTGGATCGGCGCGCTCATCCGTACCGACGTCCTCGGGTGGGTCTCGCCCGGCGACGTGCGCGAGGCCGCGCGCCTCGCGTGGACGGACGCGCGGCTGAGCCACACGCGCAACGGCGTGTACGGCGCGATGTGGGCCGCCGCGCTCGCGTCGGCGGCCATGGTCTGCGAGACGGTGGACGAGGTGCTCGACGCTGCGGACGCCGTCGTGCCGCCCGGCAGCCGCCTCGCCGCCGCGATCCGGCTCGGCCGTGACGCGGGCCGCGGCGGCGACGCGTCCGAGGCGGGCGTGCGTGCCGGCCTCGACGCGATCCACGCCGCCTACGGCGACCTGCACTGGGTGCACGTGCTCAACAACGCCGCGGTGGTCGCCTACGCGCTCACGGCAGGGCGCGGGGCGGACGGGCGCGGCGACTTCGGCGCGAGCGTCGCGATCGCCGTCACCGCGGGCTGGGACACCGACTCCGCGGGCGCGACGGTCGGCGGCGTGGTGGGTGCGCTGCAGGGCGTCGACGGGATCGGCCCGCAGTGGACGCGCCCGCTCGACGGTCACATCGCGACCTCGCTGCCCGGTGGCGAGCAGAGGATCGTGGACCTCGCGGCGCGGACGGTCGCGCTCGCGGCGCCGCCGGTCGCGGTGGCCGGGGGAGCCGCGCAGGGAGCCACGGAGGAGGCGCACGCATGAGCACGACGGCGGACGCGGGGCAGGGTGATCGGGTGCCCACGGGCGCGGCGACCGGTGCGCGGGACGACGTGGCCCCGTCGGAGGACGTCGGGGCCGGGCGGGTCGTGGTGGTCGGGTCGGCGAACGTCGACCTCGTCGTCGACGTGCCACGCCACCCCGGCGGCGGCGAGACGATCCTCGGCGGCGACCTGCGCCGGAACCCGGGCGGCAAGGGCGCGAACCAGGCCGTCGGCGCGGCGCGCGCGGGCGGCGCGGACACGACGTTCGTCGGGGCGCTCGGGCACGACGACGCCGCGGACCTGCTGCTCTCGTCGCTCGACCGCGGGGGCGTGCGCACCGACCTCGTGGAGCGCGTCGACGTCTCGACGGGGACGGCGCTCATCACGGTCTCGCCCGACGGCGAGAACGCGATCGTCGTCGCTCCGGGCGCGAACTCGCACGTGACGATCGGCGCGGCGCAGGCCGAGCGGATCGCCGCGGCGGACGTCGTGCTCGCGCAGCTCGAGATCCCGCTCGACGTCGTGCGCGCCGCCGCGGCGGCGCGCCGCCCCGGCGCGCTGATGGTGCTCAACGCCGCGCCGTCGCGCGGCCTGCCCGACGACGTGTGGGACACGATCGACGTCCTCGTCGTCAACGAGCACGAGGCCGCCGACCTCGCGGGCGTCCTACGTGCGGGCGCGTCTCCCGGTGACGCAGGATCGGCCGACTCGCTGGACAACGACGGCGCGCCGGGCGCTCCGGGTCCCGAAGAGGCGAGGGCGCACGAGAACGACCCGAGCGGCCTCGCGAGTCTCCTGCTCCTGCGCGTCCCTGCCGTCGTCGTGACGCTCGGCGGCCGGGGCAGCCTCGTGGCCGAGCGCCTGCCCGGCGGAAAGCTGCTCACCGACGTCTCGGCGATCGCTGTGGAGGCCGTCGACACGACCGGCGCGGGCGACACGTTCTGCGGCGTCCTCGCCGCTGCCCTCGCGCGCGGCGCGGACCTGCCCGACGCCGCGCGCCTCGCCGCCGCCGCGGGCGCGCTCGCGGTGACCCGGCCCGGGGCGCAGGACGCCGTGCCCGACGCGGCGGACGTCGTCGCGCTCGCGCACCGGGCCGAGGGCCTCACCTGACCGACCTGAGCCACTTCGCAGCACGACCGAGCGCGGGCCCGCCCGCCGAGGGAAAGGCACCATGACGTACACGTTCGACCCGCTCGTCCCGCGACCGATCGACAAGCCGACCGAGGTCGCGCTCGACGGGGCGTTCACGCCCGAGCAGTCCCTCGCGCTCGACGAGGCGAAGATCTTCGTCGGCCCGGCCGACCCCGCCCACCGCCCCGCGTGGCGCGAGCGGCTCGCCGCCTGGCGCGACGACGCGCGCCGCCGGCACGGGTACACGGGCGCGGCGTACGACCGCCCGGAGGCGACGTGGGCCGCGGGCTGCTCGACGGTCGCGCAGGTGTGGCTCTGGGACGAGCTGCTGTACTCGTTCGACGAGCACCGGTTCACGCCCGAGCGGTTCCTCGCGGACGCGCGCGAGCGGTTCGGCGGCCTCGACGCGGTGGTCCTGTGGCACGCGTACCCCGTCATCGGGATCGACGACCGCAACCAGTGGGACTTCTACCGGGACGTCCCGGGGATCGTCGACCTCGTGCAGACGTTCCACGACGCGGGCCTGCACGTGTTCGTCGACTACAACCCGTGGGACGTCGGCACGCGCCGCGGCGACGACGACCTCACCGAGCTCGCCGCCGTCGTGCGCGACCTCGGCGCCGACGGCGTCTTCCTCGACACCCTGAAGAAGGCCGAGCCGGAGCTCGTCGCGCGGCTCGAGGCGGCGCGTCCCGGCATCGTCCTGGAGGGCGAGTCCAAGCTGCCGGTCGAGCGCATCGAGGACCACTCGTCGTCGTGGGCGCAGTTCTTCGCCGACTCGCCCGTGCCCGGCGTGCTGCGCGCGCACTGGTACGAGCGCCGGCACATGCAGCACCACGTGCGCCGCTGGCACCGCGACCACTCCGAGGAGCTCCAGTCCGCGTGGCTCAACGGCGTGGGCGTCATGGTGTGGGAGGTCGTGTTCGGCGTCTGGGTCGGCTGGTCGCCGCGCGACGCCGCGACGGTCAAGCGCCTGGTCACGGTGCAGCGCGCGGCGCGGCCGCTGCTGCTCGACGGCGAGTGGACGCCGCTCGCCGAGCTCGCCCCCGAGGCCGAGGCGGCAGGCGTGTACGCGTCGCGCTGGGAGCTCGACGGCACCACCCTGTGGACGCTGGTGAACCGCGGCGACTCGGACTACGACGGCCCGCTGCTCCCGGCCGACCAGCCCTCCCGTCGAACCCTGGGTCCCTCCCCAGCCGGGGCGGTCGGTGGGGAAGAGCCCCGGGCTCGGCGCGACGTGCGGGTGCCGGGGCGGGGGGTCGCCGCGGTGCTGCACGTGGCCGACGGCGCCGGTGAGCCCGACTGGCTGCCGCACCTGCGCGACGTCGTCGCCTCGCTCGACGAGTCCGCGCCCCACGACCCCGACGCGCGGTTCCCGTACCGGATCGCGCGACGGCTCGCATCGGGCGGCGACGTCGGGCTGGGGACGGCCGGGGTGACGGACCGGACCGGGCCGAGCGCCGCCGTCGGGCAGGGCGGGACCGCGGCGACGGGCGCGCCCGAGCCAGGCGCCGTCGTCGTCCCCGCGGGGCCGTACGTGCTGACGGTGCGGTACCGGGCGCGCGAGACGGGCATGTACCAGGGCGCGCCGTACGTCGACGAGTGGAAGCCGCTGCCGCCGCGCCTGCACGACGCGCGGACCCTCCAGCGCGACGGCGAGCTCGCCGCGCCGGTCGCGGTCGGGGGCGACGTGACCAACGCGGAGTTCGCGGAGTTCCTCGCCGCCACCGGGTACGCGCCCGCGGTCGCGCACCGCTTCCTCGCGCACTGGCCGGACGGGCGTCCCACTCCGGGCACGGAGGACGAGCCCGTGACGTTCGTCGACCTCGACGACGCACGTGCGTACTGCGCGTGGCGCGGCGGGCGCCTGCCCACCGAGGACGAGTGGCAGCTCGCGGCCGAGCAGCCCGGCTGGACGCGCCGCGAGCCTGCCGTGTGGAGCTGGACGGGCTCCGAGCACTCCGACGGCCGCACGCGGTTCGTCATGCTCAAGGGCGGCAGCGACTACCGCGCCGACGGCTCCGACTGGTACGTCGAGGGCGGGCGCCACGCCCCGGACTACGCGGTCAAGCTCCTCGTCCCCGGCCTGGGGCTCGCGCGCGGCGCGACCGTCGGGTTCCGCTGCGCGTGGGACCTCGCCGCCGACCAGCCCGCCGAGGAGGTGACGGCATGACGGACGCACCGCGCGTCTCGCGCGACCCCGCCGCGGGCGCGCTCGCGGGCCTGCGCGTCGTGGACGCCTCGACGCTGTTCGCCGGGCCCATGGCGGCGATGCACCTCGGCGACCTGGGCGCCGACGTCGTCAAGGTCGAGCACCCGACCAAGCCCGACCCGTCGCGCACGCACGGCGCCGCGAAGGACGGCGTGAACCTGTGGTGGAAGACGCTCGGGCGCAACAAGCGCACCGTCACGGTGAACCTCGGGAGCGACGGCGGCCGCGAGGTGTTCCTCGCGCTCGTCGCCGAGGCGGACGTCGTCGTCGAGAACTTCCGGCCCGGCACGCTCGAGCGCTGGGGCCTCGGCTACGACGAGCTGTCCGCGCGCAACCCGCGGCTCGTGCTCGCGCGCGTGAGCGGGTTCGGGCAGGTCGGGCCGTACCGCACCCGCCCCGGGTTCGGCACGCTCGCCGAGGCGATGAGCGGGTTCGCCGCGATGACCGGCGAGCCCGACGGCCCGCCGACCCTCCCGCCGTTCGGGCTCGCCGACGGCGTCGCGTCGCTCGCGACCGCGTTCGCCGTCATGGTCGCGCTGTCCACGCGCGAGCGCACCGGGCACGGGCAGGTCGTCGACACGGCGATCATCGAGCCCATCCTCGCGATGCTCGGGCCGCAGATCACGCGCTGGGACCAGCTCCGCACCGTGCAGCCGCGCACCGGCAACCGGTCCGCGAACAACGCGCCGCGCAACACCTATCGCACGCGCGACGGGCAGTGGGTCGCGGTGTCGACGTCGGCGCAGTCCATCGCCGAGCGCGTCCTGCGCCTCGTGGGTCGCCCCGAGCTCGTCGACGAGCCCTGGTTTGCGAGCGGCGTCGAGCGCGCGCAGCACGCCGACCTGCTCGACGAGGCCGTCGGCGGCTGGATCGCGCAGCGCACGCGCGACGAGGTCGTCGCCGCGTTCGAGGAGGCCCAGGCCGCCGTCGCGCCGATCTACGACGCCCAGGACATCGTCGACGACCCGCAGTTCCGCGCGCTCGGCACGATCCACGAGATCGAGGACCCCGAGCTCGGGCCGATGCTCATGCAGGGCCCGCTGTTCCGGATGTCCGAGAACGACGGCGTCATCCGCTTCACCGGCCGCGCGCACGGCGCCGACACCGACGCCGTGCTCGGCGAGCTCGGCTTCTCGACCGAGCGCGTCGCGGAGCTCCGGGCGGAGGGGGCGGTATGACGGGCCGGGACGACCGGTCGGGCGGCGCGCCGCCGCTGACGCTGCTGTACGTGCCCGCGGACCGGCCGGACCGGGTCGCGAAGGCGCTCGCGTCCGCGGCCGACGTCGTGCTCGTCGACCTCGAGGACGCCGTCGCGCCGGCGCGCAAGGACGAGGCGCGGGCGCACGCCGTCGCGCTGCTCGACGACGCGGCGGCCGCGCGCGGGGTCCAGGTGCGGATCAACCACCCGGCGACGCCGTGGCACGCCGACGACGTCGCAGCCCTCGCCGGGCTGCCGCTCGCCGTCGGGGCGCGCGTGCCGAAGGTCGAGTCCGCCGACGAGGTGCGGGTGCTCGCGGCGGCGCTCCCGGGGCGGGCGCTGCACCTGCTGGTCGAGTCGGCGCTCGGCGTCGAGCGGGCGTTCGAGCTCACCACGGCGTCGCCGCAGGTCGCGTCGCTCGGGCTCGGCGAGGCGGACCTCCGCTCCGACCTGCGGGTCGACGACGAGGCGGGGCTCGCGTGGGCACGGAGCCGGGTCGTCGTGGCTGCCCGGGCGGCGGGGCTGCCCTCGCCCGCGATGTCCGCGTACACGCACGTGCGCGACCTCGACGGGCTCGCCGCGTCGTGCCGCGTCGGTCGCGCGCTCGGGTTCTGCGGCCGCACCGCGATCCACCCGCGCCAGCTCGACACGATCCGCGACGCGTTCCTCCCGACCCCGGACGAGGTGGACCGCGCGCGCGAGGTCGTCGAGCGCGTGGGCGACGCCGCGGCGTCGGGCACGGGCGTCGTCGCGCTCGCGGACGGCACGTTCCTCGACGTCGCGATGGTCGAGCGAGCCCGCACGGTCCTCGCGCTCGCGGCGCAACACCCCGCCGGGTAGTGCCCGGCAGAGCACGACCCTGCCCGCGGTCGAGCACGACTTGAAGGTCGCTGTCGGCCCGATCACGACCCTCAGGTCGTGCTCGGCGGGCGGGGGAGGGGGCAGCACATCACCGGATCTCGACGAGGAGACACGATGGACGCAGCACCACGAGACGTCGCACCACGAGGTACCGCGCCGCGCGACGCGGCACCACGGCCGGGCCGACGGCCCGGGACGACGGCGGTCGGGACCGCGCTGGCCCTCGCCGTCGGGCTGGGCGGGCTGGGGCTCGCGCTGCCCGCGACGGCCGCGGAGCAGGGCACGGTCGAGCCGGGGCGGGTCGCCGACTCCGCGGCCGGGCCGATCGACTACACGGTCTACCTGCCGCCCGGCTACGACGACGCCGAGCAGGAGTACCCGACGCTCTACCTGCTGCACGGGCGGGGCGACACGCAGGCCGCGTGGCAGCAGGTCACGGGCGACCTGGACGAGCTCATCGGGGCGGGGGAGATCCAGCCGATGGTCGTCGTCATGCCCGACGCACCGTGGAACGACCGCGGCTCCTGGTACACGGACTCGCCGTACACCGGGGACGCGACGGGCGCCGGTGCCGGCACGGCGGTCGAGACGGCGTTCACGCGCGACCTCGTCGCGCACGTCGACGCCACGTACCGGACGGTCGAGGACAGGGAGGCGCGCGCCGTCGGCGGCTACTCCATGGGCGGCGCGGGCGCGCTGCGGTTCACGCTCGCCCACCAGGACACGTTCTCCGCGGGCATCGTGCTGAGCCCTGCGGTCTACGTGCCGCAGCCCCCCGCGGACTCGTCCGCGCGGGACTATGGCGCCTACGGCGTCGGCACGGCGCTCTTCGACGCCGACCGGTACACCGAGCTGTCGTACCCGGCGTCCCTTGCGGCGCTCGACCCGGCGCTCTCGGTGCACCTGTTCGTCGCCGTCGGCGACGACGAGTGGGCCAACCCCGACCCCGCGGAGGCCACGCACGACATCGACTTCGAGTCCGCGCGCCTCTACAACCAGGCGCGTCGCGTGCCCGGCGTGACGGCCGAGCTGCGCGTGCTCGACGGCGGCCACGACTGGGACGTGTGGCGACCCGCGTTCCGCGAGGGGATCGTCGACGTCTCGGCGCGCCTGCGCACGACCCCCGCGACGCCGTGGGACGCCGAGCTCGTCGGCTCCGCGGGTGACGACCGCGCGGGCGGCGTCACGGCCCTGCCCGACGGCGGCACCGCCGTCGCGCTGAACCTCGCCGGGGCGTGGGACGGTTACGAGCCCGCGGGCGGGCTGGACGCGGTGGTCGTGCGGCGCGACGCCGCGGGCGCCGAGGTCTGGCGGCACGCGGTCGTGACGGGCGCGGACGACCGGGCCTACGGCGTCGTGCCAGGCGCCGGCGGCGGCGTGCTCGTCGCCGGGTACACGCGCGGGGACCTCGACGGCGAGCACGCCGGGGCGTCACGCGACGACGGGTTCGTCGCCGCCGTGACCGCCGACGGCGAGCGGGCCTGGACGCTGCAGACCGGCGACCCGGGGTCTGCCGACCGCTTCTACGCGGTCGCGTCCGTCGGCACGGGCGGCGCCTACGTCGCCGGGTACACGAGCGGTGCGGTCGGTGACGTCCCGAGCGCGGGGGACAAGGACGCGCTCCTGGGCCGGGTCTCCGCCGACGGCGAGCTGCTGTGGCTGCGCCAGGTGGGCGGCCCCGGCGAGGACAAGGCGCTCGCGGTCGCGGCGTCGCCCGACGGCGCGGTGTACGTGGGCGGGGTGTCGGGCGGCGGGATGCCCGGTGCCGAGCATGCCGGTGCGAACGACGGCTGGGTCGCGCGGTACGACGCCGACGGCGGGCAGGCGTGGCTGCGGGCCGTCGCGACGAGCGAGAACGACCAGGTCAACGGCCTCGTCGCGCGCTCGGACGGGTCGGTCGTCGCGGTCGGGCACACGCGCGGCGGGCTCGGCGAGGACGGCAACCTCGGGGACAACGACGTCGTGGTGCGGGCGTTCGACCCTGCGGGCGAGGTCCTGTGGACGACGCAGGTCGGCACGTCGACCGACGACCGCGGCGTCACGGGCATCCTCGGCGCGGACGACGCCGTGCTCGTCGTCGGCACGACGTACGGCGCGCTGGGCACGGCCGTCGGCGGGGTGGACGTCGTGACGTTCCCCGTCGCGGCCGACGGCACCCCGGGCGAGGCGACGCAGACCGGCTCGCGCGAGCGCGACGGCGCCGACGAGTGGGACGACGCGAACCTGTTCGCGGCCCCGGCCCCGGCCTCCTTCGGTCCGGGCTCGGCCAACTCAGCCGACTCAGCCGACCCGGTCGGCTCGACCGGCGAGGGAGCCGCGTTGCTCACCGGGCTCACGTACGGCGCCCCCGCGGGCACGACGAACGCGGGCGCTGCGGACGTGTTCGTCGCGCGCGTGGCGTGGGACGCCGTCGTGCCGGGCTCCGGCCCGGGCGAGCCGCCGGCGACCGTGACGGCCGAGGCGAGGTGCCTCGCCGGGAAGGCGTACGTCGCGGTGCGCGCGACGAGCACGGCCGTCGTGCCGGTCGACGTCGAGCTCGCCACGCCGTACGGCACGCGGCTCGTCGCGGACGTCGCCCCGGGCGCGAGCGCGTACCAGTCGTTCCCCGTCCGCGCCGCGACCGTCCCCGCAGGCGAGGCGACCGTCACCGCGGAGGGCCGCACCGCCGTCGTCCCGTACGCGGCTCTCACCTGCCGCTGACCGCAGCCGCTGCCGACCACGACCCTGCGCGCTGCCGAACACGACCTGGGGGTCGTTGTCCGGTCGACAACGACCCCCAGGTCGTGCTCGGCGCGGGGTGACGGGGCGGCGGGTGGCGGGGGCGACGACGTCGGGCGGGCGGCGGGGATGCTCAGCAGGTGAGGTGGTCGCCCGTCGTGGTGCCGACGATCTCGACGTAGTGGCGGAAGAGGCGGACGCGGTTGTTCATCTGGCGGGGGTTGCCGCCCTCGCACTCGAGCGGGCCGTTGATGGAGCGGATGGTCTCGGCGAAGCCGTGCTCGCCGACGATCGCGTCGTGGCACGTCATCGACGCGGTGCCGGGCTGCGTGTTCCAGTACCAGAGCGCGGTCTGCCACGCGACGGTCGGGTCCTGCTCGACGAGCCACGGGTCGGCCAGGAGGTCGATCCCGAGGGCCTCGCCGGCCGCCCGGTAGTTGAAGTTCCAGGAGAGCTGGAGCGGGCCGCGGCCGTAGTAGGCGTCCTGCCCGGCCGGGCACCCGTACGGCTGCGCGGGGTCGCAGTAGTGCGGGTAGTTCGCGGTGTTCACCTCGACGACGTGCACCAGCCCGTGCGTCTCGTGGCTCACGTTCGCGAGGAACGCCGCCGCCTCGCGCCGCGCGACCCGCTCACCGCCCGTCGTCGCGAACTCCGGGTACGCCGCCGTCGCCGCGACCAGGCCGGCGTAGGTGTAGAACGGGCTCCGCTCCGGGAACATCGCCTCGAACTGCTGCTCGGTCACGACGAACGTCGGCGAGCGGTCCGACGCCGGTGGCGAGGCGTGCGTCGTCGGGATGAGCGAGGGCGTCGGGTCGGCCATGGGGTCCCCTTCGTCGGCGGCGGGCCGCGGCGTCGCGACCACGGTCCACCCTACGGGATTCGTGAGGACGCCTGCGTAAACCCGAAGGCCGGGAGGACCGACCGTCGTACCGCCTGAGCGACACACCCTCCGCCCGCGCTCGACCACGACAGTGCCCGCATTCGAGCACGACATGAGGGTCGCTATCGACGCGATGACGACCCTCATGTCGTGCTCGGCGGGGTGTGGTCAGGAGGTCAGCCGCAGGTCGTCTCCGGGTACGGCGCCGTCGACTCGGTCTGGACGCCCTGGCCGTCGACGTTCTTGTACGCCGTGAGCGTCGCCTCGCCCGCGTCGAGCGTCTTGCCCTTGACGGAGAACGTCTTCTCGACCGTCTCGCCGACGGGGATCTTCGAGAACTTGTGCTCGCCCGAGACGGTCTTCACCCGGACGTCGATCGGCACCGTGTCCGTGTTCGTCACGGACGTCGTGAGCCAGAGCTGCTTGCCCGCCGCCTTGCACGACGGGGTCGCCGTGCCGGTGAAGAGGACGGCGGTCGCGCCCGGCTCGGCGCCGATCTCGTCCGCGGTCGCGGACTGGTCGAACGACGCGTTGCCGTAGGTCGCGAACCAGCCCTGGGCCGTCGCGAAGTCGTCCGTGAACGCGCGGGACAGGAGCAGCAGCAGGCGCGCCTTGACGGCCGTGAGGTCGCCCCCCGCGAGGATGCCGTTGCCGCTCCCGTACGACGACCCGGACCCGGTGCGCGTCGTCGACACGAACCACATCCCCTTGTCGCGGATCGCGGCCGAACGGGCCTGGCTCATCGCGGACGAGATGCCGCCCGCGCCCGTCCCCGCGGTGACGATCCCCGCGACGCCCGCGTTCGCGAACGCCGTCACGGCCTCGCCGCCGGCCTGCTGGTACGACATGAGGATCTCGACGCGCGGGAGCGACTTCGGGTCGGCCTCCGCGAGGTCGAAGGGCGTGAACCACTCCTCCGTGTCGCACGACATCACGCGTGCCGGCGCGCGGCCGAGCGTGATGTTGTCGCCGTCGATCCAGCCGAGCACGCCGTACTCGCGCGTCTGGAACGTGTCCGTGCGGTACGAGTTCGACTTGGTGACCTCGCGGGCCGCCTGGATCTCGTCGTTGAGCATGAGCACGGTGCCGAAGCAGAAGGTCTGCTGGGACGCCGCGACCTTGATCGCGTTGTACAGGTTCGCGGGCGCGTCGGTCCCGAACACGAGGCTCGAGTCCGGCCCGGCGCCCGACCCCCACGGGCGCATCGAGCCGGACGTGACCACGGGCTTGCGCGACTGGACCGTGAGGTCGAGCCAGTAGGCGAACTCCTCCTGCGTGTCGGTGCCGGTCGTCACGACGACGGCGTCCGCCGTCTCGAGCTGCTTCTCCACCTCGAGCGTGAGCGCGTGGAACTGCTCGATCGAGTAGCCGGACGAGCCGGCGTTGCCGAACTGGACGGCGGTGACGTCGGCGACGGCGTCGAGCTCGGGCCGCAGCGTGTTCAGCATGTCCTCCATGAGGTACGTGCCGGCGCGGTAGCTCGTGAACGTGTCGCGGCCGGTCGCCTTGCCGGCCATGGTCCCGCCCGTCGCGACGACCACGACCTTCGGCTTCTCGGCCGCGGCGGTCGCCGTGGCCGTCGTGTACCGGGCGGACGTGATGCCGAGCGGGTTGGCCGCGGCCGATCCGGACGCGAGGACCGGCGCCGCGGCGCCCGCGGCACGCGCGGCGGCGGCGGTCGCACGGGAGTCGGCGACGGCGTACGCGACTGTCGCGGCGAGAGCGGCGCACGCGAGCACGAGCGCGACGACGGCCGCGACGGCGCGGCCGGACAGGGTCAGTGTGAACGTTCTCAACAGGGGGCCTTCCGTCGGGGGAACATCTGGCCCGCCTGACGCTAGGCACCGTGTGTTGCCTGATGATTGCCTGGGCGTAAGAAGTACGCGCGTCCAAGATCGACGCCACGGCGGTCGAGTGGCCGGTCCCGGTCCACCGCGGTTGACCCGCGCCCGACGCGGGTCCAGCCTGGCGGGAGGGGCCGGCGTCGGTCCGGCCCGGTCAGGAGCGGTCATGGACGATCGCGACACCGCCCTCCTGCGGGCGCACGAGCACGCGGCCGCGTGGCTCGACTCCCTCGCGACACGGCCCGTCCCGCCCCGGGCGACCGTGGCCGACGTCGTCGCCGCCCTGGGCACCGACCTGCCGGACGGCCCGACGTCGGCCGCGGACGTCGTCGACCTGCTCGCCACCGCGTGCGGGCCCGGGCTCACGGCCATGCCGTCCGGCCGCTTCTACGGGATGGTCATCGGCGGGAGCCACCCGGCGGCGCTCGCGGCCGACTGGCTCACGAGCGCGTGGGACCAGAACTCCGCGCTGCGCACCGTGACCCCCGCGCACACCGCCGTCGAGGACGTGACCAGCGCGTGGCTGCTCGACCTGCTGGGCCTCCCGCCGTCGGGCGCGGTCGGGTTCGTCACCGGCGCGACGACCGCGAACTTCACGTGCCTCGCGGCCGCGCGCGGGGAGGTCCTGCGGCGCGCCGGGTGGGACGTGCGCCGCGACGGCCTGACCGGGGCCCCGCGCGTCCGCGTGCTCGTGGGCGCCGAGCGGCACGAGTCGGTCGACCTCGCGCTGTCGTACCTCGGGCTCGGCGCGCCCGAGGTCGTGGCCGCCGACGACCAGGGCCGGATCTCGGTCGCCGCGCTCGAGGAGGCGCTGACCGACCAGGGTTCTACCTCGGCGGACCACGGTTCTACCTCGGCGGACCGGGGTCCTGCCTTGCGGGACCAGGGTTCTCCCTCGCGGCCCACGATCGTCGTGCTGCAGGCGGGGAACGTGCACTCGGGCGCGTTCGACCCGTTCGGGGCGGCGGTCGAGGTCGCGCACCGGCACGGGGCGTGGGTGCACGTCGACGGCGCGTTCGGGCTCTTCGCCGCCGCGTCGCCGACGCACCGGGGCCTCGTCGCGGGGTACGAGGGCGCGGACTCGTGGGCCACCGACGCGCACAAGACCCTCAACGTGCCGTACGACTGCGGGCTCGCGATCGTCGCGGACCCCGCCCCGCTGCGCGCGGCGATGGGGATGCACGGCGACTACCTCATCCAGAGCGACACGGGCGACCCGTTCGAGAAGGTGCCGGAGCTGTCGCGCCGCGGGCGGGCGTTCGCCGTGTGGGCGGTGCTGCGCGCTCTGGGTCGCTCCGGCGTCGCGGACCTCGTGGACGGGTTCTGCCGGCACGCGACGACGTTCGCCGCCGGGATGCGGGCGCTCGACGGCGCGGTCGTGCTCAACGACGTCGTCTTCACCCAGGTGTGCGCGACGTTCGGCGACGACGCGCGCACGCGGGAGGTCGTGCGGCGCGTCCTCGACGACGGCACGGCCTGGATGTCCGGGTCGCGCTGGCACGACCGCGCGGTGCTCCGCGTGTCGGTGAGCTCGTGGGCGACGACGGACGCGGACGTCCGGGCGAGCCTCGACGCGCTCGCCCGGGCGTCCGCCGTCTAGCGACCCGTCAGCGCTTCCCGCGGTCGAACCACGACCCCGGTCCGTGCCGGTCGTCGTCGCCCCAGCCGCGGTGCCAGCCGCCGTGCCCGTGCCCGCGGCTCGGGCCGGTCGTCACCGTGACGAGGTGCCCGTCCGGGGGTGCGCCCTCGCCCGGGAGGGCGTTCGTCGTGGCGACGAGGCCCTTGCCGGTCCACTCGACGGCGCCCGGGAGCGGCACGTCGACGAGCGTGCGCGGGGCCCCGCGCTCGATCACGGAGATCTTGCCGCCGAACATCTCGGCGACGTACACCGTCCCGCGCTCGGTGACCGCGAGGTCGGTCGCGCCGACGAAGCCGCTCGCGAGCTGGCGCACCTTCCCGCGCCACGGGTCGACCGTGTAGACGATGCCGCGACCTCCGAGCGTCGGGTCCTCCGGGCCCCCGGGCAGCACCGAGACGTAGAGCTGACCCCACGGCCCGACCTCGACGTCCGTCGGGACCGACTCGAACCAGTACGTCTCCCCGACCGTGCACTCCGGCCAGCCGACCTCCGCCGCCAGGGCCGCGGTGATGACGTACGGCTGGGAGGGCAGGACGGCGACGGTGCGCACACCGCGCCGGTCGATCGCGAGGATCGCGTTCGCCCCGGCGTCGGCGACGTAGGTCGTGCCGTGCGACGAGGTCGTCGCGTACGGGTGGGAGTCGAGGTGCCCGGTGTACAACGGAGAGACGGGTTCGGCGGGCACCTGGGCGACGCACGCCGGGTCGGTCTCGAGCAGGCCGTAGGACACTCCGCCGTCGGGGTTGTTCGCCGTCTCGTACGCGTGGATGTCGGCGAGCACGGTCGGTTCCCCGACGGGATTGCCTGCCCGGTCGGTCCGGACCGTCTTGACGACCGCGGACTCCGACACGGGGCTCGTGCCGTAGAAGGTCTCGGTGAACGTCAGGGTGCGGTCGGCGTAGGAGACCCCGGCGGCCTCCGCCCCGCCCTCGGCGGCGTGCAGCACCGTGGTGGTGCCGTCGGGCCGGACGGCCGTGACGAGCGCGGCGAAGTCCTGCGTGACGTACGTGGTGCCGCGTGGGCCGACGGCGGCGCTCAGCGGGCCGACGAGCCCGCCGACGACGTCCGTGACGGCCGGGGGCTTGGGGTCGGGTCGGCCGCCGCCGTGCGCGACGGCAGGACTGGCGACGAGGACGAGGGCGGTCGCTGCGGCGAACCCTGCGGGCAGGGCGGTGCGGAGTCTACTCATGGGTGCTCCAGGTCCGGCGGTCCCGGGGCGCGGCAGGGGTGTCGTCGCCGTGCTGCGGGGCAGCACGCGAGCGCGTCGCGCCGGGGACGTGGGTGTGGTGGTCGTCGGGCCGGACGACGTGGCGCGCCACGGGTGTGTGCCGAGGGCGTGCCGTGCGGTCGGCAGGGTGCCGGCCGGGAGTCTCCTGTGCGTCGGCGGTGAGCACAGACCTCCGAGTGTGCACCCGGCGGGCGCAGCGGTCCAGCACCGTCGCCCCGGGCGACGGCCCGTCCGCCCCGCCGGTGCGCGGGCGGACGGGCTCGGTACCCGTCAGCGGCGGACGGCCAGGTCCACCCACACGAGCCGGTGGTCGCTGCTCGGGAACGGGTAGACGCCGGTGAGGCGCGACAGCGGGTCCGCCTGGACGGGCCAGAACACGCCGGCGTCGCGCACGCGCAGGTCGCGCGACGGCAGCACGTAGTCCGCGCGCAGGTTGCCGGGCGCGGTGTCCGCGAAGTCGGCCGTGTCGAGCGCGGGGTCGCCGAGGTGGGCCGCGTTCGCGCCGCCCTGGAGGGTCGCGGCCTCGGCGCCGCCGTCGGAGCGGGGGGCCGGGTCCTGGACGCGCCGGTGGTCGAGGAGCTGGTCGATCGCCGCGTCCACGGAGTCGCCGTCGAGCGGGTCGGCGTTCTGGTCGCCCAGGACGACGAAGCTCTCGCCGGGCTTCAGCCCGCCGCGACGACCGTCGTCGTCGTACACGTACCGCGACGCCTTGCCTGGCGTGACGTAGTCGGCCCAGAACCGGATCTCGTCGTGGTTGCGGCGCCCGTTGCGGTCCTCGGGCCCGTCGAACGTCGGCGGGGTCGGGTGGGACGCGAGCACGTGCACGGTCTCGCGGCCGACCCGCACGGGCACGTCCCAGTGCGACTTGCTCGACAGCCGCACGACCTCGAGCTCCTCGGGCGTGAACCAGTCCGCGGGCGCGGCCGTCGCCGGGTCGTCGGGGAGCAGCGCGCCGGGCATGTCCTTCCAGAGGAAGTCCTGGAACGTGCGGACGCCGCGCGTGTCGATCGGGTACCGCGAGAGGACGACCATGCCGTACTGGCCCTCGAACGTCCCGAAGCCGAGCGCGTCGTCGCCCCCGCCGACCGTGCCGTCGTTGTTGAGGTCGAACCCGCTGGGCACGCCCGTGTTCGACGGGGCGACGTACGCGTACCGGTACTCGATCGCCTGCGCGCCGCCCTGCGGGACCTCGAGGTAGTGGTCGCGGAACAGGTCGACCGCCCGGCCGTCGGGCACGAAGTCGAACTCGTTGAGCAGCACGACGTCGGGCCGCGTGCGCTGGAGCACCTCGGCGATCGTCGCGGCCTGCGGGTCGTCGGGGGTCGAGAGGTCGGCCTCGAGCTCGCCCGCGGCGGCGCGGTTGAGGCTCGCGTTGTACGTCGCGACGCGCAGCGTCCCGCGGTCGTGGTCGTGGCCGTGGCCGCCGCCGTTGCCGTGGCCGCCGTGCGCGACGGCGGGGCTCGCGGCGGCGCCGACGCCTCCCACGGTCAGGGCGAGGGCGAGGGCGAGGGCGGGGACCAGTGCGGTCCGGGCCGCGCGGTGGTGGGGGACGGGTCTCGTGGACACGGTGGCTCCTCGTCGTCGGGGACGGTGGTCGTCGAGAGGTTCCCCGCCACCGTACGCACACGCGTCGCGCGCGGGAAGGACGGGCGGGTGACCGGTGGGCGAACGTGCGGGGGTGCCGGTCCGGGAGCGGCCGGGCTGTGGCCTGTGCGGGGGTGACGATGTCGGCGGCCGGTGGGACGGTGGAGCATGGACACCACGCCGCAGCCCCGGGACGAGATGCGTACCTACCCGCACGGCGTGCCGTGCTGGGTGGACACCGAGCAGCCCGACGTCGACGCCGCGCTCGCGTTCTACGGCGCCCTGTTCGGGTGGGAGTTCGAGGAGAGGCTCCCGCCCGGGTCGGGGGAGCGGTACGTCGTGGCGTCGCTCGGCGGGAAGGACGTCGCCGCGGTCGCGTCCGGGGCCGGCCTGCCGGAGTGGATCACGTACGTCGCGGTCGACGACGTTGACGCCTCGTCGCGCGGCGTCCCTGACCTCGGCGGAGAGGTCCTCGACGGACCGACGACGGTCGGCCCGCCCGGCCGGACGGCGTCCGTGCGCGACCCGCAGGGCGCGACCTTCCGGATGTGGGAGCCCGGCACGCGGCTCGGGGCGCAGCGCGTCAACGATCCCGGCACGTGGAACTTCAGCGTCCTGCGCACGCCCGACGTCGCGCGCGCCCTGCACTTCTACGGCCCCCTGTTCGGGTGGGAGGTCGACCCGGACCTCGGTGCGGGCATGGCCCGGGTCGAGGGGTACGGCGACCATCTCGCCCGGACGGTCCGGCCCGAGATCGACGTGGACCAGAAGAACGCCCCACCCGGCTTCCGGGACGTCGTGGCGGGAGTCCTGGAGGCTCCCGGCCCGGCCCGGCACGACGTCGTCTTCGCCGTCGTCGACCGTGACGCGTCCGCCGCGACCGCCGAGCGCGCGGGCGCCACCGTCCTGTCGACCGAGGACGGGGAGTGGACGCGCGAGGCCACGGTCCGTGACCCGCAGGGCGCCGTCCTCACCCTGTCGCAGTTCACGCCGCCCGAGGGCTTCTGAGCCTGCGGCAAATATTCCTTGACAGGAATATTCCTGGCAGCGAATACTTGTCGCCATGGACGCCCTCCTCGCCGCGCTCGCCGACCCGGTCCGGTGGCGGCTCGTCACGCTCCTCGCGGAGCGTCCCCGCGCGGTGGGCGTGCTCGCGCGGCTCGCCGACGCGCGCCAGCCGCAGACCACCAAGCACCTCCAGACGCTCGAACGCGCCGGCGTCGTCGTCTCGCAGCGCTCCGGGCAGCGCCGCGTCTACGCGCTGCGCCCGGAAGCGCTCCGTGAGGTCGCCGCCACGCTCTCCGCCCTCGCCGCGACCGCGGACCACGCGCCGTCGCTGGAGACCTTCGCGCGGTACGGCGCCACCATGGACGACGAGCGCGAGGCCGCCCGAGCGGCCGGGTGGGCGGACGGGCGCACGTTCGGCTTCACCCGGGCGCTCGCCGCCACGCCGGACGTGGTGTGGCGCCACCTCACCGAGGCCGCGCTCCTCGCGCGGTGGTGGACGCCGGACGACCTGCGGGTGTCCGAGCTCGTGTTCGAGGCCCGGCCGGGCGGCCTGATCGTGCAGGAGTACCGCGACGCGGAGGACGTCGACGCGTCCGGCGAGGTGGTCGGGCGCGCCGAGGGCCGGGTGGTGGAGGCGCGGCCCGCGGAACGCCTGGCGTACCGGCTCTCGCCGGTGCTCCCCGACGGGAGCGTGGCCTTCACCGCGCACGTCGACCTCGACCTCCGCCCCGACGGGGCCGGCACCACCCTCGACGTCCGCTTCCGGGTCTCCGACAGCACGGTCGGCTCCGCCGACTTCGTCGCCGGGATCGAGATCGGCTTCGGGCAGAGCCTCGACACGCTCGTGGCGACCGTCGCGGGCACGCACCAGAACGACACCGACACCGACAGGAGCACGTCATGACCGCACCGACCGGACGACTCGTCACCGCGAACCTCGCCCTCACGCTCGACGGGCGCTACCACGGCCCCGGCGGGCCGGGCGACCTCAGCCCGATCGGCCCCTACGTCGCGTCGGACACCGCGCGCGACCAGATGGCCCGCATGTGCGCCGGAGCGACCACGGCGGTGCTGGGCCGGGGCAACGCCGAGGGTTTCCTGGGCTACTGGGGGCCCGTCGCCGAGGACGACTCCGCCGACCCGCGGGACCGCGCGTACGCGCGCTGGCTCGTCGGCACCGAGAAGGTCGTCCTCTCGACCACGCTGACCGAGGCCCCGTGGGACCGCGCGCGCGTCGTGAACGGTCCGGCGGCCGACGTCGTCGCCGACCTCCGCCGTTCCGGGGAGGGCGACATCCTCGTCAACAGCAGCCCGGGCGTCATCAAGGACCTGCTCGCGGCCGACCTCGTCGACCGGCTCTACCTCGTGGTCGTCCCCGAGATCGCGGGCAGCGGGGGACGGCTCTTCGAGGACGGCCTGCCGTCCACCCGCTGGGCCGTCGCGTACCAGGAGGCGGGTCCGACGGGCGAGCTCGCCCTCGTCTACGACCGGGTCCGCTGACCCGGCACCCGTTCGCCTGGCGGTGAGCGCGCCGCGGGGGTGCCGTCGTCCGGCATCATGACGCCGTGAACGTCGTCACCCGCACCCCGCACGACCAGGTCCTCGCCCGTCTGCGCGCCGCGGACCTCGAGCACGGGCGGGTCGGCCCCACGGACGAGCGCGGCTGGACGTTCGCCGAGGTCGACACGGAGCCCAGCACCGACGAGCGGCCCGCGCCCGCGTCCGTCGCCGAGGCGCTCGCGCGCGTGGACGGGCTCGTCGCGGCCCCGTGGGTCGTGCAGCTCGACGCCGGGTCGGACGAGCTGCCCGACGGGGTCAGCGCGATCCTCGCCGCCCGACCCGACCACGTCGCGGCCCCCGTCGCCGTCACCTGGGTCCCGCTCGACCCGGGCGGCACCGACCACACGATGCGTCTCGACGGCGACCCGGCCGGAGTCCTCGCGGCCGTCGCGGCGCTCGTCGGGCTGCGCGACGCGACGTCCGCGCCGGACCGGCTGCGCGAGCTGGACCACCCCGACGACCTGCTCGACGCGTTCGTCGAGGTCGCCCACCTTCCGACGACCGACTCGGCCGCCCCGGACGCCGTCGTGCAGCTCGTCCGTTCCGACGCCGGGTTCGTGCGCGCGGTCGTGCGGCGTGCCTCGTCGGCATGGGTGCGCGCGACGGACGAGCGCACGACCGTCTGGGCGACGTCCCGTCCTTCCCCGCCGGTCCCGGGGTCGACCGACGAGCGGGTGCTCGACGAGTTCACCGCGGCCCTCGCGGGCGAGTTCCGGGCGCGCAGCACGATCGAGCGCGGCCTGCGTCCCGGCGAGGCCGTCGTCGGCATCGAGCGCGCGGGCACGGCGGTGTCCTGGACGGTCGTCACCCCCGGGCGACCCTGGGCCTACGGGGTGTGGGACGACGGCTGGACCGATCTGTCGACGTCCGGGTCGGAGGGCGCGTACGAGGCGCTCGTCGAGGCCTTCGGCGAGCCCCGCGACCCGGCGCGGCTGCGGGCGCTGCTCACGGCGTCGACCTGGCCCGGCGACCCGGTCGCCGAGCTCGCCTACCTGCTGGGTCTGCCCTCGGCCCTCGTCGAGGCGGTCGGAGATCCCGAGCGGTTCCGGCACGGCGCGGAGCGCGTCCAGCCCCTCGGCCCGACGGCCCCGCTCACCGCTGCCGAGCGGGCAGCGGTCGAGGCGCGCGCCCCGCGGCGGGCGACGGGGAAGACAGCCCGCGACGTGGTCCTGCTCGTGCTCGGACTGGTGTTGCTCGGCCTCGGGACGGTGACCTTCATGACGGACGGCGCCGTCGTCGGGCAGGACGGCTCGCCCGGATGGGAGATCGTCGCGTGGGTCGCGGGCGGCGTGCTCGCGCTCGCCGGCTGGGCGGGGCTCGGCTCGGCCCGGTCGGACCGCCGCCGCTTCCTCGACCTCTGACCCCATCTCGCTGAGACAGCGACCTCCGGTCGGGAGAGCGGCACTCGGCGCGCGGCACGTCGCTCTCTCGGCCGGGCGTCGCTATCCCGGGGGCGTACCGGGGTCGGTGTCGGCGTGCGCGAGGAGGCGCGCGACGTCGGCGCCGGCCTCCAGCAGGGCGACGGTGCGGCGGGCGACGGCGACGAGCCGGCCGTCGAGCGCGGCGAGCGGGTCGGCGACGTCCTCCGGCCCGGTGGTGCGGCGGAGCGCCTCGATCGCGCCGCGCACCTCCGGGACCCGGTACCCGGCGGCGCGCAGCGCGACCGTGACGCGGGCCTCGCGCACCGCCGACGGGGGATAGAGGCGGGCGGAGACCGAGCCGCCGCGGGTCGCGACGCGCTCCGGCGCCACGAGTCCTTCCGTCTCCCAGAAGCGCAGCGTCGACGTGCGCACGCCGAGCGCCGCCGCGAGCTGCGTGATGGTGAGGGCTCCGGCGTCGCCGCGCGCGTCGGGGTCCGCCGTCCCCGGCTCGGCGCCGATCGCGAGGAGCGCACGCCTCGCGGTGAGCGCCTCCTCCCGTTCGCGCGCCAGGGTCACGTGCAGCCCGCCGACGAGCGCGGCCGCCTCGTCGAGCGGGAGCGCACGGACGTCCCGCAGCACCCGGCGCGCGACGACCGGCCCGACGGCGGTCGCGAGACCGCGGTACGCGCGCAGGGCCAGGACGTGCTCGGCACCGAAGGTGCGGTACCCGTTCGCGGACCGGCCGGTGGGCGGCAGGACGCCGAGCGCCTCCAGGTCCCGCACCTGCTGCACGGACCAGCCGGTCGCGCGCGCGACGTCGGACGTCCGCAGCGGTCCCGTCGCTCCCGAGCGCCCGCGCCCCGACCCGGCCATGGCCAACCTTCCGCAACCCTCCACAAGGACTTCAAGCACACACTCGAACCATGAGTATGGAGCAGATCCTCGGAACGGTCCGGTCGTTCGACGGCGTCCTCGTCCTCTCGCCCGGTCCCGGCAGCGAGTTCCCCGACCTGGCGTGGGGCGACCACTTCTTCTACTTCGCCCCCGACGGCGTGATCCCGCACGGGCAGCCGTACGGCACGGTCGTCACGAAGAACTACCCCGACGACACCACGTCACGTCTCGACGAGGAGGGCCGGTGGAGGGTCAACGTGCACGTCGGCCGCGACCGGTTCCGGGCGCTCCTCGGCACCGACCCGCGCGACGGGGAGGCGTCGGAGGCGGAGACGACCGACGTCGTCGTGCCGCACCCGGTGTACGGGTCGCTCGGGTGGGTGTGCGTCGTGAACCCGGGCGAGCGCACGACGGCGCTCGTCCTCGACCTGCTGCGCGCCGCGCACGACGACGCCCGCGCCCGCGCCGCCCGCCGCACCGCGAGATAGCGACGCCCGGTGTCGCTGTCTCGGGGTAGGGGTGATGCTCAGGCCGGGACCGGGGTGCCCGACGGCGCGGGGCGGGCGGCCACGTGACCGTGCCCGGCGACGTCGACGCCGACCGCGAGGACGCGCGGGACGCCGTCGGTCACCTCGACGGTCGAGACCGACGCGTTCGGCAGGGCGACGAGACCGGAGGGGTCGAGCGTCGCGAGCCACGCGCCGAGCGTGAGCCCGTGCCCGACGACGAGCACGTGCCGGTCGAGCGCCGCACCGGGGCGGGACGCGTCGTCGTGCGCGGCGACGACCCGCGCGAACACGTCGCGCACGCGCGCCATGAAGTCCTTGCCGGGCTCGCCGCCGCCGACGCCGGGGTGCGTGCCGGCGAGCACGCGCGGCACGAGCTCGGCCCACGGCTCGACGGCGTCGAGGTGCGACTCCGGTCGCCGCTCGTACGAGCCGAACGACAGCTCGCGCAGGTCGGGGTCGACCGTGAGCGGGAGGTCGGGGTGGTGGCGCAGGATCTCCATCGCCGTGAGCACGGCGCGGCCCTGCGGCGAGGAGTACACGGCCGCGAAGTCGTGGCGCGCGAGGTGCTGCGCGGTGACGCGCACACCGGCGCGGCCGGTGCGGGTCAGGGGGGAGTCGCACGACCCCTGCAGGTGGCGCCGTGCGTTGAGGTAGGTCTGCCCGTGCCGTACGAGCGTGATCGTCAGGGTCATCGTCGCTGTGCCCTCCGGTCGTCCCGGTCTTCTGGTCACCGCCGAGGCTAGGGCGCGCGGGTTTCGGGACGGCGACCCACAGGTGACGATCGCGTGGCCGGGCGCGGAACCTCCGGTCCGTACGATGTGGCCCATGCCGGACGCCGCAGACCTCGCCGCCGCCGTCGGACAGCGCCTGGAGCAGACGCCGTACCGGGTCGTCGACCTCCGCCCGGACGGGTTCACGATGGTCCTCGACCTCGCCGACGCGCGCTGGTGGGGAGTCCTGTCGGCGAGCGGGCTCCGCGAGTCGTTCGAGCACGTCGTGCGCGTGACCCCGGACGGCAGGTACGCGACGACCGACCGGCACAGCGAGCTCGAGTGGACCGTGGGCCCGCAGGGCGGCCCTGTGCCGCGCGTCGGGGCGCGACTGCGGGCGTCGTCGTTCCAGGGGAGGACCTGGTCGTTCTCGACCCGGACCGTCGTGGGCGGGCGGGAGGGCGGCACGGTCGGGCCGGTCGTGGCGTACGCCTACTCCTCCGCGACCGGGCGCCGGATCATCGATGACGCGGCGCGGGGTCTAGGCCTGCGGGAGCGGATGGCGCCCGCGACGAAGATCGGGCTCGTCGCGGCGATCTTCGGCGGCGTCGTCGCGGTCGGCGGGGTCGTCCTCGCGGTCGTCGTGGGCGCCACCGGCGGCTGAGCGGTCGGTCAGGCGTTCGCCGGCACCTCGGTGCGTTCGCGCGCGTCCTCCCGGGGAGCGTCGTCCCGGGGAGCGTCCGCGGCCGCCGGGGCGGGCTCGTCGGTCGGCGGCTCCTCCGTGGGGGCGGGTTCGCGCGTGTCGTCCGCGGCCGTCGGCGCGGGCCACGGTTCCTCCACCTCCCCGTCGTCGTGCCGGACGGTGCCCGCGGCGCGGTGCACCACGACCGCGAGCGGTGCCACGAGGACACCGCACACCAGGCCCCAGGCCAGCCCGGCCTGGAGGACGGGGAGCGTGCGGCCGACGTCGGGCAGCGCGCCCCCGGCGTCGAGGGTCGAGACGACGACCGGCACGGCCGCGGCGAGCGCCGCGCCGAGCACGCACGCGCACCACGTCGCGAGCAGCAGCGCCCCGGTCCCCTCGACCGGGGGCAGCCGGCGTGCGGCGAGCGCGGTGAGCAGGGCGACCGTCAGTCCGACGGCGAGCGGCAGCGCGAGGTGCACCGGGTCGGCGAGGAGCGCGTCCCGGTCGACGGCGAGACGCGCGGAGGGCAGCAGCACGACGTCGCGGGCCACGCCCCACGGCGACTGCGGGTCGGCCGAGCCCGGGAGCGTCGTGCGCCCGATCCCCGCGGCGGCCCAGAGCACGGCCGTCGCCGCGCCCGCGACGAGGGCGGCGGGCCAGGCGCGCACCGTCCGCGGGCCGCGGGTGTGGCGCGTGCCCGCCGGGTCGTCGCGCCGGTCCAGCAGGGCCCGGGTCACCACGACCGCGAGCCCGACGAGCAGCCCGTTCACGAGTCCCCACCAGCCGCCGAGCGCGGTCGCGACGAGCTCGGTGATCGTGTCCGCCCGCCAGGGCAGCGTGACGCCCGCGAACCAGACGGCCGTGGCGGCGAGCGCGGACGCCGCCACGGTCGAGAACCAGACGGCGAGGAACGTCGCCCAGCGGCCGGTGCCGGACGGCAGACGGCGCAGCGCGACGTGGGTCCCGAGGGCGACGAGCGCGCCCGCGAGCGCCGCCGCGAGCAGGGTGCTCCCCGAGACGGGCTCACCTCCCGCGACCGGACCGGTCGGGTGGGGGAGGAGCGTGCGGACGAGGCTGCCGGGCAGGGTGTGCGCGGCGCCCGAGAGCCAGTCGGCGAGGCGTCCCGTCACCACCCACAGGACCGCGCTGAGAGCTCCGGCGACGACGACGGCGGGGACGGTCCTCGATGACGGCATCCTGCGAGGGTAGTGGCAGGGCGCGCCCGGCCGCACGGACCGGTCCGCCCGGGCTGTCATCCTGGGCGCGCTGCCGGACATCCCCTTGCGGAGCGTCGCGAGGGGCGGCGTCGAGGACGACGACAGGAGCGAGGGCCGATGTCCCCACCCCCCGAGGCGAAGGCGCGGGCGCGTCTCGACCGCCTCTACCGCGACCACGCGCGGTCGGTGTACCGGTGCGCGGCGACGCGGCTGTCCCCGCAGGACGCGGAGGACGTCGTGTGCGAGGTGTTCGTGGTGGCCTGGCGCCGGATCACGGAGGTCCCGCCGTACGAGCTCGGCTGGCTCCTGCGGGTCACGCGCAACGTCATGGCGAACCACCTGCGTGCAGGGTCGCGCCGGGCCGCGCTCGTGCGCCGCGTCACGGGCGTCTCCCCGCTGAGCGTGCCCGACCACGCGGGCGACGTCGTCGGGCAGGACGCCGCCGAGAGGCTGCTCGCGCGACTGCCCGCGCGCGACCAGGAGGTCCTGCGGCTCCTCGTGCTCGAGGACCTCTCCGTCCCCGAGCTCGCCGAGGCGCTCGGGTGCCGCCCCAACACCGCGTCGGCGCGGGTGCGGCGCGCCAAGGAGCGCCTGGCGCGCCTGTACGCCGAGCACGACCGGTCCGCGGAGACCCCGAGCCGGACCCCGAGCCCGCCCGCGTCGCCGCCACCGGCCGCGCCGTCGTACGCCACCGTCGGTGCCACCGCCTCGACCCGAGAGGGGACAACCCCGTGAACGACCCGATCCACCGCCTGCGCACCGAGAGCACCCGCCCGGACGCCGACGTCCCGCTCGACGCCGTCCTCGCCGTGATCCACGCCCGGACGGCGGGCGAACGGCCGGGGGTGCTGACCCGGCGACGGCGGACCGTGCGGGTGGCTGCCGTCGGCGGCGCGGGCGCCGTCGTGCTCGCGAGCGCGCTCGCCCTGCCCGGCCTCGTCCCGGGGACCGGGCCCGACGTGCGGCCCGCACCCGTGGCTGCCCCGTCGCCGACCGCCGAGGTGCGGGACGGCGTCGTCGGCGAGGACCCGGACGACGAGGGCACCGTGGTCGCCGCCGTCGCGTACGTCGAGAGGGCGCGCACCGCCGTCGAGGAGATCGACCTCTCGACCCTGGTCCTCGAGGTCGGGTCGACGTTCGGCGTCCAGCACCCGGGCGAGCCCGCGCTCGACACGTCCGCGAGCCGGGAGTTCACGGCGGGCGACGGGAGCGCGACGCGGTGGGTCTCCGAGAAGGACTTCGTGGCGTCGGTCGCCGCCGGCACGGTGGGCGTCGAGGAGGTCAAGCACGCCGACCCGGCCGGCCCGGAGGGACAGATGACCTACTGGTGGGTGAGCCCCGCGGCCGGCGTCTACACGCGGTTCACGCTGCCGGTGGAGAACTGGGACGACATCCCCTCGGGCACCATCCGGGAGCAGCTCACCGCGCAGCTGACGGAGCTGGCCGCGCAGATGGACGCGATCCGGGCGCTCGCGGACCAGCCGGACGTCGTGACGAGCGGCCCCGAGGCGCGGACGGTCGGCGGGCGCCCCGCGACGTGCTTCGAGATCTCCGGTCCCGGGTCGGCCGCCCCGAGGAGCGAGACGTCGATGTGGGTCGGCGACGAGCCGGGCACCGTGGACTGGACGCGGGCCGCGTGCTTCGACGACGAGACGCACCTGCCGTTGTCGGACGAGCGGACCGAGCACTACTTCATCGACGGAGCCACCGAGACGAGCCTCGCGGTCACGACGTCGGACTACACCTGGCACCCGAGGGACGACGCGTCGCTCGCCCTCCTCGCGCCGTCGGTCGAGGGCCTGCGGGAGGTCTCCCAGGACGAGTTCACGCGCCTGACGAGCTGACGTGCCCCGTGCGGCGGCCGGGCCGGGCGCCCGGCCGCCGCCGATGAGTTCTCGGCACGGTCGTCGTCTGCACGCTCGGAGCCCGCGGTGCACGGCCGCGGGCACGACGACGCGGAGGACGCCATGAGCGAGCGCAAGACCTACACCCTGGACGTGCCCGGCGCCGTCGTCGCCTACGACGTCCGGACGCCGGACGTGGCGGGCGACCGGCCGCCCGTGGTGGTCATGGGCTCGCCCATGGCGGCCTCGGGGTTCGAGCAGCTCGCGGGGCTGCTCGACGACCGGGTGGTCGTGACGTACGACCCGCGCGGCACCGAGCGCAGCACGCTCGCGGCGGACGGCGAGGTCTCGGTCGAGGCCCACGCCGACGACCTGCACGCCGTGGTGTCGGCGGTCGGCCTGGGGCCGGTGGACGTCTTCGGGTCGAGCGGGGGCGGCGTCGTCGGGCTGTCGTGGGTCGAGCGGTACCCGGGGGACGTGCGGACGTTCGTCTCGCACGAGCCGCCGATCACGCCGCTGCTCGAGGACGCCGCGACGGCGACGGCGGTCCAGGCCGACATCGTCGAGACGTACCGCCGCGAGGGGTTCGGGCCCGCGATGGCGAAGTTCGTCGCGCTCGTGAGCCACGTGGGCCCGCTGCCGGCCGACTACCTCGACCGTCCCGCGCCCGACCCGGCGATGTTCGGGTTCCCGACCGAGGACGACGGTGGGCGCGACGACCTGCTCCTCGGCAAGAACCTCGCGACCATGCCGTCGTGGTCCCCGGACGGGGACGCGCTGCGGGCGTCGGCGACGCGGGTCGTGCCCGCCGTGAGCGCGCAGGGCGAGGGCACGCTCGCGTGGCGTGGCGGGGCCGCGCTGGCCGCGCTGCTCGGGGTCGACGCGGTCACGTTCCCCGGGGACCACGGGGGCTTCATGGTGAGCGAGTGGTCGCCGGACAACGACCCGGCAGCGTTCGCCGCGGCGCTGCGCGCGGTGCTCGACGCCTGACCGGGCGCGCGTCTCGCGCGCGCCGCACGACACCTGAGCGCGGGGTGGCTGCCCGGGTCCCGCGGGACCGGGCTGGCCACCCCGTGCTCGTCGTGCTCGGCGCGAGTCCAGGGCGACGTCGCGCGAGAAGTGTCGACTGACCGGGGACTTTTGCTTGTTGTCGACACAACTTTCGCCTACCTGTTGACATGTCCCTCTGACTGCGGTGTCATAAACCTCGTTGCCCCTGGAACCGACCAGGGGACCGGACGTCGGCGCAGGGGAGCTCGTCGTCCGGACCGACAGCCGAGGGCGCACACCGACGCGCGTCCCCGGCGGGGCCACGGTGGCCCCGGACCTCGCCCCGCGGCGGTTTCCCTCCGCCCGCGTGTCGAGCCCCGCACGACCGAGAGCACGCCTCGTTCCGCAACGACGCGGGGACGTCCCCCGCGTGCACGCACCTGCCCGACCCCCGACCCGGGGTTCCGTCCGCGCGCCCGCAGGGCGCCGACAGGCGCGGCGCCGTGACGCGCCGCGCCGGTCCGGCGCGCCCGCGAGCGGCCCGGACGGCCCCTCGCGCCCCCCGAAGGAGACCCATGTCCGAGCCGACGACCGAGACCGAGGCCCCACCGCGACCGCTCTCGCGCCGCACCCTGCTCGCCGGGGTCGGCGTCGTCGCCGCGAGCCCGGCGGCAGCGCTCCTGCTCGGCGCCGGCGGCAGCGTCAGCCCCGCTTCCGCTGCCGCCCCCTCCCAGGCGGCCGCGGCCGTCCCCGCCGCGACGGGCACGGTCCGCAAGATCACGATGTACGCCGAGCGCATCTCCGACACGCTCGTCGGGTACGGCCTCGAGCGCGGCAAGGCGAGCGTCCCCGGCCCGATCCTCGAGATGTGGGAGGGCGAGACGCTCGAGATCACGCTCGTCAACACGACGGACAAGCGCCTCTCGATCCACCCGCACGGCGTGAACTACGACGTCAACAGCGACGGCAGCGCGTTCAACAACTCGTTCAACGAGCCGGGCGAGACGCGGACCTACACCTGGTCGACCGTGAAGATGGCGCGCGACCGCGGCATCTGGATGCCGGGCAGCGCGGGCTACTGGCACTACCACGACCACGCGTGGGGCGACCACGGCACGCAGGGCCTCGCCGCCGGTCTCTACGGCGCGCTCGTCGTGCGCCGCGTGGGCGACGTGCTGCCGCAGAAGCAGTTCACGATGGTCTTCAACGACATGACCATCAACAACAAGGTCGCGCCGGACACGCCGATGTTCGAGGCGAAGCTCGGCGAGCGCGTCGAGTTCATCTGCATCGGCCACGGCAACCAGCTCCACACGTTCCACCTGCACGCCCACCGGTGGGCGAACAACCGGACCGGGCTGCTCGCCGACCAGTACGACCCGAGCCAGGTCGTGGACAACCGGGACCTCAACCCGGGCGACGCGTTCGGGTTCCAGGTCGTCGCCGGTCTGGGCGTCGGGCCGGGCGCGTGGATGTACCACTGCCACGTCCAGTTCCACTCCGACGGCGGGATGGCGGGCATCTTCCTGGTCCGCAACGCCGACGGCTCCATGCCGCCGGGCGCGCAGGAGTCCATCGACCGGTTCCAGGGCCACGGCAGCCACACGATGTCGGCACCCTCGGGCGCCGCCCCGTCGGGGGCCACCCCCACCACCGGGGGTGCCGTCGCCGGCGGGACCGGACCGGCCGTCGTCGACCTCACGGGACACGCCGGCCACTGACGCGGGACTCACGGGCCTCCCGCCCGACCCGCACCAGCACCATCGGCTCCCGGCCCACCCGGGAGCGTCGCACCGATGACGAAGGAGTTGGAGAGTGCTGTCCAGACGATCGACACCCCCTACGAGGGGGCGCTCCCGACCGGGAGCACTACGGGCCTTGACGGTCGGCCTGACGGGCGTCGCGCTCGTCGCGAGCGCGGCCGTGATCCCGGCGGCGGCCCAGCCCGTCGCCACGACGCCGGCGAGCACGGTCGCCTCGAGCGGGGCCCCCACGGCCGGGTCCGTCGCGGCCGCGGCGGCCACCGCTCCCGTGCGCGTGCTCGTGTTCCACGGCGCGCCCGACGAGCAGACCGACCCTGTCGTCGCCGCGACCGCGGCGCTGACCGAGCTGGGTGCCGCCAACGGGTTCGACGTCGAGGCGACGTCCGACCCCGCGATGCTCAGCGAGGCGACGCTCGGCGAGTACCGCGGCGTCGTCATGCTCTCCGCGGAGGGCATCGAGCTGAGCGGCGAGCAGGAGGCCGCGCTCCAGGCGTACGTCAACGGCGGCGGCGGATTCCTCGGCGTGCGCGACGCCGCGCGCGCCCAGGAGGCGTCGAAGTGGTTCGAGGGCCTCGTCGGCGCCCGGATCAAGGGCGCGACGATGACGGCGGAGAAGGTCGCCGAGGCGACCGGCACCGGCCGCAGCCCGGCCGCCGAGACCCCGGCCAAGGCCGTCGACGGCGACCCCGGCACCAAGTGGCTGACGTTCGCCCGCACGGGCCAGCTCACGCTGCGCATGGAGCAGCCCGTCGCGGTCGTGAAGTACGGCATCACGTCGGCGAACGACTCCGCGGGCCGCGACCCGAAGAACTGGAAGCTCCAGGGGTCGACCGACGGGCAGACGTGGGTCGACCTCGACACGCGCACCGACGAGGACTTCCCGCAGCGCTTCCAGCCGCGCACGTTCGACGTCGCGAACGAGACCGAGTACGGCTGGTACCGGCTGGACGTCACCGCCAACTCCGGCGACGCCGAGATCCAGCTCGCAGAGCTCTCGATCTTCGGCCCCGACTCCGTCGAGCAGCCCGACCCGGAGATCCCGCTCGAGGAGCGCACGGTCGACCTGGTCGACCGCCAGCACCCCGCGACGGCGGACCTCCCGCTCACGTGGGACCGCGAGGACCGGTGGCTCGACTGGGCCGAGGACCCGACCGGTGACGTGCACACGGTCGCGACGCTCGAGCCCGGCCCCGACGCCGGCCCGACGACCAACCCGTTCCAGCCCCTGTCCTGGTGCCGCGACTACGACGGCGGCCGCTCGTTCTTCACCGGCATGGGCGGCACGCCCGAGAGCTGGCAGGACGAGACGTTCCGCGAGCACCTGCTCGGTGCGCTCCAGTGGACGACGGGCGTGGTGCGCGGCGACTGCCAGGCGACCATCGCGTCGAACTACAAGGCCGAGCGCCTGTCCCAGGTGAACACGGCGGGCACGCTGGACCAGAACGGCGAGCAGCACGGCCTGACGATCGCGCCCGACGGCACGGTCTTCTACATCGGCCGTGGCGCGTGCGCCACCGGCCCGATCGTCCCGTGGAGCGACCCGAACGTGGGCCTCGGCTGCGGCACGATCCACCAGTGGGACCCGGAGACGGGTGAGGCGAAGCTGCTCACGACGCTCGACGTCATGGGCAACCGTGGTAGCGGCGACGAGCTCGTGAAGAACGAGGAGGGGCTGCTCGGCATCGTGCCCGACCCCGACTTCGCGACGAACCACTGGCTCTACGTGTACTGGATGCCGCACGAGAACATCGACCGCGAGCGTCGCGTCGGCTACCGGACCGTCTCGCGGTTCACCTACGACCCCGCGACGCCGACGATCGACCAGAGCACGCGGGTCGACCTGCTCGAGTGGGAGACGCAGATCCACAGCTGCTGCCACGCGGGTGGCGGCATGGCGTTCGACAGCGAGGGCAACCTCTACATCGGCTCGGGCGACAACAACTCGTCCGGCGGCTCGAACGGGTACTCCGGCAACAACTGGACGCAGGAGTACGCGGGGATCAGCTTCCAGGACGCGCGCCGCACGTCGGGCAACACGAACGACCTCAACGGCAAGATCCTGCGGATCCACCCCGAGGACGACGGCACCTACACGATCCCGGACGACAACCTGTTCCCGGTGGGCGAGTACCCCGCGGACAAGACGCGTCCCGAGATCTACGTCATGGGCGTGCGCAACATCTCGCGCCTGCAGATCGACCCCGACACGGACTGGCTGACCGCGGCCTGGGTGGGCCCGGACGCCGGCAGCCCCAACCCCGAGCTCGGCCCGGCCAAGTACGAGACCGCGACGATCATCACGTCCGCGGGCAACCAGGGCTGGCCGTACTGCATGGGCAACAAGCAGCCGTACCGTGACCGGAGCAACGAGGACGCGAGCGTCCTCACCGGCTGGTACGACTGCGACAACCCGAAGAACACGTCGCCGCGCAACACGGGCCTCGTGGACCTCCCGCCGGTGCGGGACAACATGATCTGGTACTCGCCCTCGGGCGGCGGGCCGGTCTTCCCGGACCGCGGGAACGGCATCCCGACGTACGAGGACGACGACGCGACGTACACCATCCCGTGGCTGCGGGGTGGCGGCCAGGCCGTGATGTCCGGCCCGACCTTCCGGCAGTCGCAGGTCGACCCGGAGTCCGACGTCGCGTGGCCGTCGTACTGGGAGGGCAAGTGGTTCGTCGGCGACCAGTCGAACTCGAACAACCGCGTCGCGGTGACGGTCGACCCGGAGAACCTGGACGCCCCCGTGTTCATGGAGGACCTCCGCCAGATCATCCCGGGCGGCCGCGGTGACGGGCTGCTGCAGAGCTGGATGGACGCGAAGTTCGGTCCGGACGGCGCGCTGTACCTGGTCGACTACGCGGGCGGCTTCTTCAGCCTCGACCCGAACCAGAAGCTCATGCGGATCACGTACCAGGGCGGGGCTCCGACCCCGGCCCCGGCGGCGTCCGCGACGAGCATCCAGGGCGACCCGCTGACGGTGCAGTTCACCGGCGAGCGTTCCGGCGGCGTCTCCTACCGCTGGGAGTTCGGCGACGGCTCGACCTCCACGAAGGCCAACCCGAAGCACAAGTACCCCCGCATCGGGACCTACGAGGCCAAGCTCACCGTGACGTACGCGGACGGGTCGACGGCCACGGTCACGACCGACGGCTCGCCGTCGTGCACGCTGCCCGACGAGCGCGAGACCGTGTTCTTCGGCGACGTCGACTCCACGGTCGAGAACCTCGACCTGGGCGCCTGCAACATCGCCGACCTGTTCCAGGACGAGAAGGAGTGGCGCACCCACGCCCGGTTCCTGGCGCACGTCGAGTCGGTCGCGAAGAGCCTGTACGACGACAGCCGGATCGACGAGCGCGAGCGTGCTCGCCTCGTCGACGCCGCGGCGCGCTCGCAGATCGGCGTGGACCCGGGCGGGTACCGCACGATCTTCGACGGCACCGAGGCGTCGCTGTACGACTGGTTCCAGGCACCGGGCGGGAAGTTCACGCTCGAGCCGGGCGGGTCGATCCGCTCGCAGGGCGGGCTCGGGATGCTCTGGTACGCGGGCGAGGAGCTCGGAGACTTCTCCGTCAAGCTCCTCTACCGCGACGTCTCGGCGGGTGACCACCACGCGAACGCGGGCGTGTTCACCCGGTTCCCGAACCCGAACCAGCCCGGCGACGCCGAGTGCGCCGAGGGTCAGTCCCCGGCGTGGGTCGCGATCTCGTGCGGTCACGAGATCCAGATCTACGACGGCCCGACGGGCGAGCCGCAGAAGACCGGCTCGGTCTACAACTTCGACCCGCTCGGCCTGAACACCGGCGGCGAGAAGCCGAAGGGCGAGTGGAACGAGTACGAGATCCGGGTGGTCGGCCAGCAGTACACGATCATCCGCAACGGCGTCGTCATCAACGAGTGGGAGAACACCCCGGGACAGCAGTCGTCCCGGGCCGGTGACCCGCCGACGGACCTGCGCCAGTTCGACAGCGGGTTCATCGGGCTGCAGAACCACGGGAACTCGGACCTCATCGAGTTCCGCGACATCCGGGTGGCGGACCTGTAGCACCCGGGCGGGGACGGCCCAGCCGGCCGTCCCCGCCGACCCGGGGCCGTCGTCGTGCCGCACGACGGCGGCCCCCGGGGCGGGCCGCACGGCCCGCCCCGACCAGCGCCCGACCAGCCCGACAGAACTCTCAGACACCCCCGGAGGAGTGCACCCTCATGGAACGACGTACCAGTCCCGGCGGCTCCCGCCGCCGCGGCGCGCGGCGGTTCCTCGCCGCCACGGTCGCCGGACTCACCGCGACGACGGTCCTCACCGTCGCCCCGGCCTCGGCGACCCCCACCGCACCGGCGTCGGCGTCGTCCGCCGTCGTGTCCGCAGCCGACGCCACCGTCGCCGCCGAGCAGGTCCTCACCTGGACCGCGGACAACAGCGTGTCCGACTACAAGGCCTTCCCCGCCACGGCCGAGGCAGGGCCCGCGACGATCGTCTTCGAGAACAGCCTGGCGACCGGCAGCACGTTCGGCATGAGCCACACGCTCACGTTCGACACGTCGACGCCGGGCTACAACCACGACGTGAACCTCAACATCCTTGCGAGCCCGTTCGACGCCAACGGCGGTCTCCACGAGGCGCAGGTGACCCTCACGCCCGGGACGTACCGCTACTTCTGCGCCATCCCCGGGCACGGCGAGATGTGGGGCGAGCTCGTCGTCACCGACGGCGGCGGGGGCGAGGACACCACGGCACCGTCCGTGACCGCCCAGGTCACCGGCGAGCAGGACGGCGACGGCGCGTACGTCGGCGGTGCCACGGTGACGCTGGACGCGACCGACGACGACTCCGGCGTGGCCGGCGTCGAGTACGACCTGGACGGCGCGGGCTGGCAGGCGTACACCGAGCCGTTCGTCGTCGACGCGGTCGGCGCGCACACCCTGCAGTTCCGCGCGACCGACGCCGCGGGCAACACCTCCGAGGCCCAGACCGCGCAGTTCACCGTCGTCGAGGGCGACGTCGAGGAGGACACCACCGCCCCGACCGTCGAGCCCATGGTCATGGGCCAGCAGGACGAGGACGGCGCGTACGTCGGCACCGCCGCGTTCATGCTCCACGCCTCGGACGAGGGGTCGGGCGTCGCGTCCGTCGTGTACGCGGTCGACGGCGGCGCGTGGCTGCCGTACACCACGACCGTGCCGTTCACCGAGCTCGGCGAGCACACGGTGACGTTCCGGGCGACCGACGTCGCGGGCAACGTGTCCGAGGTCGGCTCCGTGACGTTCACCGTCGTCGCCGACGGCGAGGAGGACACGACCGCCCCGACCGTGACCGCCGAGGTCACGGGCACGCAGGACGACAACGGTGCGTTCGTCGGGTCGGCCACGGCGACGCTCACCGCGACGGACGACGGGTCCGGCGTCGAGAGCGTCGAGTACGACCTCGACGGCGCCGGCTGGGCCCCGTACACCGAGCCCGTCGTCGTCGACGAGCCCGGCGAGCACACGCTCGTCTACCGGGCCACCGACGTCGCGGGCAACGTGTCCGAGGACACCGTCACGGAGTTCGTCGTCGTCGCCGACGCCGGCGAGGACACGACGGCACCGACCGTCGCCCACGAGGTGAGCGGCACGCAGGACGAGTCCGGCGCCTACGTGGGATCGGCGTCCGTGCTGCTCACCGCGACCGACGAGGCGTCGGGCGTCGCGTCCGTCGAGTACGACCTCGACGGCGCGGGCTGGACCCCGTACACCGAGGCCGTCGTGGTCGACGAGCCGGGCCAGCACACCCTCGCGTACCGCGCGACCGACGAGGCGGGGAACGTCTCCGAGGCCGCGAGCGTCACGTTCTCCGTCGTCGAGGGCGACGGGAGCGACACCGTCGCCCCCACGGTCGACCACCGCGTGATGGGCGGCGAGAAGAACGAGGCGGGCGAGTACCTCTCGACCGTCTTCGTGCGCCTGCTCGCGAAGGACGCCGACTCGGGCGTCGCCTCGGTCGAGTACCAGGTGGACGGCGGCGAGTGGACCCCGTACGCGAAGCAGATCTCGGTGCGGACCCCCGGTGCGCACACCGTGACCTACCGCGCGACCGACGTCGCGGGCAACGTCTCCGCGCCGCAGACGGTCTCCTTCGTCATCGCGGGCGGCGAGGAGCCGGGCGACACCGACGGCCCCGTCGTCACGGCGGGCGTCGGCGGCAGCCGCACCCGCGACGGCGACTTCGTCGCGAGCGCGCGCGTCACGCTCACGGCGGTCGACGAGGAGTCGGGCGTCGACCGCATCGAGTTCCAGGCCAACGACGGCGCGTGGCAGCGCTACGCGGCCCCGGTCGCGTTCGCGGCCGACGGCCAGCACGTCGTCCGCTACCGCGCGGTCGACGGCGTCGGCAACGTGACGACGGGCGAGGTGACCTTCACGGTCCTGCAGCTCGTCCGCGACCGCTGCGTCGGGTCGGACATCCGCCCGACGGTGATCATCGGCGGCCACGACAGCACGGTGCAGAACTACGACGACGGCACCGGCTGCACGGTCAACGACCACGTCGCCGAGACCGACGAGTACTCGACGCACCGCGAGTTCGTGGACCACGTGAGCCTCGTGACCGAGGACCTCGTGTGGGACGGTGTGCTCGACGACGCCGAGCGTGAGCTCGTCATCGCCGCTGCCGAGCTGTCCGACATCGGCCGCAGCTGACCGACACCTGACGGTCCGACCGAACCAGTCCGATCGACGACGGCCCGGCCCCGCACCCAGGTGCGGGCCCGGGCCGTCGTCGTGCGCGGACCACCCGCCCCGCGCCTCCCCCCCGCGCCGAACACGACATGAGGGTCGTTCTGGGCGGTATGACGACGCTCATGTCGTGCTCGAGGGCGGGTGAGGTCGTGCTCGGCCGGCTACTCGCCGAGAGACACCAGCACGACGGTCGCGTCGTCCACGTCGAGGTACGCCGTCGCGACGAAGCCCGACTCGGCGAACCGCGCGTCGAGCGCGTCACCGGCCAGGAGCGGGCCGTCGGGGAGGTCGCCCCTCAGGTCGTCGACGACGGCGGGAACCTCGGTCGTCTCCTGCGGCGCCGTCTCGTCCGCGAGGGTCTGGGCGACCGCCGGGTCGAGCCGCACGACGGCGTCGATCCAGTACGTCGTCGGGCCCGGCACGCCCTCGTCCCCGACGGTGCCGGACAACCACGTCGCCGCCACCGGGGCACCGAGCGCGGAGAACCGCTTCGTGAGCGGCTCCAGGTCCGTGCGGACCTCGCCGGTCCCGTTCTTCGCGGGCTCGTCGGCCATCGTCGTCTCCCTCGTGCCGTCGGTGGTGCGGTCTCCCGGTCCGGTCCCCGGCGAGCAGGCCGTGAGCGCGAGGACCGCGGCGAGCACCGCCGTCGGGCCGGCGAGGCGCGGGGTGCGTGCGGTCGCGGTGCGTGCGGTGCTCATCGGTCCTCCGTGACGGGCTCGACCACGGCCGACCCCGCGTCGCCGACCGTCCACGTGACGGTGAGCTGGACGCTGCCGCTGCTGTCGAACGGCTGGGCCCAGCCGAGCTCGGTGAAACGTCCGTTGACGTCGTCCGGCGTGCCCGACGCGATGTCGGACTGGCCGGCGTTGAAGTTGTAGCGGTCCTCCGCGTGCACGGTGATGACCATCGTGGCCTGGTCGCCCACCACCGTCACGTCCGAGCTGGACCACTGCTGGTAGCCGCCGATCGTCTTCTGCCAGTTCTCCGTCTGGGCGTAGTTCGGAGCCTGCGACGCGTCGCCCGTCATGGAGAAGTCGGTGTTCCCCCGGGCGATGAGCTCCTCGGCCCCCGCCTGGGCGCTCGCGATCTCCGCGTCGACGTTGGCCGCCACGCCGGAGTCGTTCGCGTACGCGGCCGCGTAGTCGAACTCGTAGTCCTCGCCGGAGTTCCCCAGGTAGTGCCGGTAGATCGACCCCGCGTCCTGCAGCCCCGGGTGGAGGCGGGTCGCCTCGGCCTTGGCGTTCCACTCGACCCACGAGGTGCGGTCGTCCCACGTCGGGTCGTCGTCGGAGTCGTACTCGAAGTCCTCGTCCCACTCGATCTCGGGGCGCGTGGGTGGCCCGAGGACGTACTGCTCGCCGCCCGGCTCTCCCGGTGCGTCGCCGGGACCGGTGGTGCCCGGGCCACCGGGGTTCGCCGGCGCGGTCGGCGTGAAGGTGACGGGCACCGCCATCGCGAGCGGACCACCGCCGCCACCACCACCGCCGCCACCGCCGGACGTCCCGCCGGGGCCCGCGCCGTCGGTGTCGCCGGAGCTTGCGGAGTCCTGCTGGTCGGCGTCCCGGCGCAGCGCACCGGCCGCGTCCGTGAGCGTCGCCGCGCACGACCGCAGCGCCCCGACGCACATCCCGTCCCAGGCGCCCCGGAAGCCGTCGCCGTCCCGCCCGGTCCACCCGGTCGACGCGACCACGGACGACAGGTTCGCGGTCAACGACGTCAGCGACTGCGCCGCGCCCTCGACGTCCTGCGCCAACCGGCGCAGCCCTGCGACGTCCGCACCCCACATGCCTGCGGTCATGGATCCCCCTCCGTCCGCCGAGCAGCGTAGCCCGGGCCCCTTTGCCCCGACCATGGGGACCGCTCCCCGGCCTGGGTCAGCCGGCCGGCTCGCCGTAGACCGGGCGCACGAACGCGAGGACGATGCCCACGCCGCCGCGCTGCGCGAGACGCGCACGGTCCTCGGGGTGGTCGATCAGGTGCCGCAGCACGCGGGCGACCGCCTCCGCGTCCGTGACGGCGACCGTGTCCGGGTCCGGCCCGTGCGCGGGACGGCCCTGGAGGAGGTCCTCGCCGTCGGCGTGCCGGGCCCGCGCGCCGTCGTGCAGCTCGACCCGCAGGGTCGGGCGCCGCTCGCCCGTCACGACCCGCACGGCCGCGACGTCGTCCCACCGCACGACGACCCGGACCACCTCCGCACCGCCCACGGGCAGCTCGACCTCGTGCGGCCGCAGCACGACCGCCGCCTTCGACGGCCCGCGCACGTAGGCCACCAGCCCGCCGCCGAAGGCGACGGCGACGATGCCGATCAGGGCCGCCGCGAACCCCTCGTCGTTCCGCAGGAGCCACACGGCGAACCACACCGCGCCACCGCACAGCGCGATCAGGATCAGCAGCACCGCGAGGTAGTCGACGGCCGGCGTCAGGCGCTCGCGCCCGCGCACCCCGCCGCGCACCGCCGTCCACACCATGCTCGGCCGGTACGGCTGCCGGGGTCGGCGGTCGCTGCTCACGGTGGACAGTCTGCCGGACCGACGGTCGGAAGCACGTGGCAGGGTGGCGGCATGACGACGCTCTCCCAGGTCCGTGCGGCCGCGCTCGCCCTGCCCGAGACGGCGGAGGACGCGCCCGCCGGGACGGTCACGTTCACCGTGCGGGGGCGACGGTTCGCGACGGTGACGAGGACCGCCGTCGTGCAGCTCCGGCTGGGGGACGACGACGTCGCGCGGCTGCTCGCCGAGCACCCGACGGCCTCGCGGGTGACGCGCGGCGACCACCTGCTCGGCGCGGGCGTACCCCTCGCCGACCTCGACGGCCAGCAGGCCAACCACTGGGTGCGGCGCGCGTGGCTCGCCCGTGCGCCCCGGCGCCTGGCCGCGGCCCTCCTCGCGGCCGACGGCGCGGAGCCGGGGTCGGTCGGCGACCTCCCCGCCGCCATCGGTCGGCCCGCTACGCGCGCGCTCGCCGGGGCGGGCATCACCACGCTGTCCGACGTCGCCCGGCTGGGCGACGCGGACCTGCTCGCCCTGCACGGGGTCGGGCCCCGGGCCGTGCGGATCCTGCGCGACGCCGCGAACGGGTGACGAGAGGGCTATGGTGCCGATAGCATCGGCTATCGGAGGTGGCGATGGTGGAAGGGTCGTCCGTCGAGGCCGCGTTCGAGGCGTATCTCGGTGGGCTCGCGACGAGGGCGCGCGCCCTGCGGGACGAGGCGAGCGCGACGCTCGAGCGAGGTGCGCGACAGGCGGCTGAGCTCGGATGGAGCCAGCGGCGCATCGCCGCAGGCCTCGGGAGGAGTCAGCCGGAGATCAAGCGACTGCTCGACCGGTCTGCCGAGTCAGGTGCCGCGGCGCACGTCGAGGCGAGCACGGGACCGCCGACGGTGCTCGACACCGTGCTGCGGGGGAAGCGCGATGCGGTGGTCTCTGCGGCTGCTCGGCACGGAGCGGGGAACGTCCGTGTGTTCGGGTCGGTCGCGACGGGCACCGACACGCCCGAGTCGGACGTCGACCTCCTCGTCGACGTGGACGACGCGGTCGGCCTCATGGGGCTGGCCGCCCTCCAGCTCGAGCTCGAGGAGATCCTGGGTCGCGCGGTGGACGTCGTGCCGGAGCGATCGCTCCGGCCGGAGGTGCGCGCCACCGTCCAGGCGATCCCCTTGTGACGCGGACCGACGCCGACCACGCGCGTGACGCGCTCGAGCACCTCGCGATGATCGGCCACCACGTGGCCGAGGGTGGGTGGGGTCGTCAGGTCGTCGTCGACGCGGTCTGCCTGCGCCTCGCTGCGTCGATCGAGGCGGCGTCGCACCTGAGCGCGGAAGCGCGGGCGTCGGCGTTCGGTGCGACCTGGCGCGTGATCTGGGCGACGCGAAAGCGGATCGCTCACGGGTGCGCGACGGTCGACCCGCAGATCGTGCGCGCGACCGTCGAGAACGATCTCGTCGAGTACGCCGCAGCCCTGAGGAGCGTCGCGGCGAGGGGTGGCTGAGCGCTCGAACCTCGCTGGCTGAGCCTGGAACTCCGGCGCCGGGCTGCGTCTCCAGCGGGGGGTGCGAGCACGATGTGCGCGCACCTCTTGCGCATGTGCAGTTACTGCGCATAGGTTCGCTGCATGACCACGAACGCGTCGCGACACGCTCGACCTCGCCTCGACGCCGCACGCGCGGCGCTCGACGAGGCCTCGACCGCCGCGCCGGGCGAGGCGGTCGAGCCGCTGTCGCGAGCGCGCGCGCTGCTTGACGTCGCGCTCGACGAGGCGATGGCCGAGGCGCTGCTCGCCGGGTCGTCGATGCGGTCGGTCGCCGAGGCGGCCGGCGTCGCCCCCAACACGGTGCCGCCCCGCATCGCACGGACACCGGCGCTCGCGGGCTACTCCGGCCCCGACGGCCGCGTCTCCGCCGAGGGCGTCACGCGCGCCCGCTATGACCGCGAACGCGGGACACCGCCGCCCGAGCCGACGACCGCCGTCGAACCCCTGAGGTTCCGCCGCCGCACCTGACCGCCCGCCGCACCGTCCGTCCAGCAGCACGACGAAGGGAACCGCTATGCCTGACCAGACCCTCACCCACCTCGCCATGCTGCTCGACCGGTCCGGCTCGATGCAGTCGATCAAGCAGGCCACCGAGCAGGGCTTCGACCTGTTCCTCACCGAGCAGCGCGACGCGCCCGGCCGCTGCACGGTCACGCTCGCGCAGTTCGACAACGAGTTCGAGGAGGTCTACACCGACCTCGACGTGCGCGAGGTCCCCCCGCTCGACCTGCGCCCGCGCGGCATGACCGCGCTGCTCGACTCCATCGGGCGCCTCGTGCAGACGACCGCGCTGCGTATCGCTCAGCTCCCCGAGGAGCAGCGGCCCGGCGCCGTGATCGTCGGCATCATGACCGACGGCCTCGAGAACGCGTCGAAGGAGTACACGCACGCCGCGATCAAGGCGCTCGTCACCGAGCGCGAGGAGCAGTTCGGCTGGACGTTCCTCTACATGGGCGCCAACCAGGACGCGATCGAGGTCGGCGCGTCGATCGGTGTGAAGCGCGAGCGGTCGCTCACGTACGACACGGCGAACGTCGACCAGGCGTACGCCGCGACGTCGCGCAGCATGGCCGCGATGCGCGGCGCCGTGTGGGCCGGCGCGGCGCCCGCTGCGGCACGCGACCAGCACGCCGCGTACACCGAGGCGGACCGCGCGGCGGCCGGTGGCTCCGCGCCTGAGCGCGCGAGCACTCCGACCGGTCGTCGCAGCCCTGCGCCCGCACCGGTGCGGCCCGCCCCGCGCGGGACGAAGGACGACCCGTTCGACGAGCGGCACCTGCTGGACCACGTGCGGTCGGTGCTCGCGTCGGGCGCGCCGACGCTCGCCGACGTGGGGACGTTCGGTGGACGCGCTGTCGTCTGGGCGACCGTGTGCGGCGTGCCGGTCTACCTCAACGCGGACTCGTCGCGCGCGGCGCTGCAGCAGCTCGTGGATGCGGCTGCGGGTGGACCTCTCCCGTGGACCGTCATCGCGAGCCAGAGTGGCCAGCTCAACAAGGTGACGTTCCGGTCCGGAGCGCGCGTGCCCGGGTTCTACTGCTACGCGCGCGAGACCCAGCCCACGGCAGGCCCGCTGGGAGGCGCCGTCGTCGCGCACTGAAGGTCCGACGCCGTGGGACGGGCCGCGAGGTGCGGCCCGTCCTGCGGTGCAGCTCCGGCTGTGGGCCGCCGAGGCGAGCCGACGCGGTCGTCGACTCTCTGCCTCAAGAGAGTCGACTACCGTGCCTCCAGAGACGACGGGTGAGTACCCGACGCACGACGTGAGCAGGGGGCTGCTTCATGGAGGATCCGCGCGCGGCGGCGAGGGCGGGACGAGTCCGGCGGCACGCACGATGGGTCGTGCCGCTCGTCGCCGCACCCGCCGTGTTCCTCGCTTGCGTCCTCGTCCTCGACGCGCTCAACCGGCACGAGCTCTACCACGGGGCGTGGGCGTTCCTCGTGCTCCTGGTGGTCGCCGTGGCGTTCCTCGGGCCGGTCGCCCTGCTCGCTGTCGCGATCGCAAAGGGCGCCAGGACATTCCGGGAGCACCGGCGCAGCCGCGGTCGGTTCTCTGCGACCGAGCGTGCCGAGATCGGCCGGCGCGACGCCGCCGCGCACGCGTGGGCGAAAGCCCAGGGCCTGCACCGGCAACTCCTCGCGCGGGAGGTTCCGCCCACGCTGCGGGTGTGGGACGTCGTCCCGTACGCGGGCGAGGAGTTCTTCTGCGACGTGCCCGCCGGGTACGCGCGCTACTACGGGACGACCGTCAGCTACACGCAGACGTCGGGGTTCTACTACGGGCGGCCGTCGTTCGTCCTCACCGGCCTTGCCGTGACGGCGATCGCCAACGCCGCCGAGCGTAGCGCCGCCCAGGCGCAGGCCCGAGAGCAGTGGCGTGAGCGCTGCGTCTCCCGGCTCGTCGTGAGCAACCACCGGCTGCTGGTCCAGGTGCATGGGCGATGGCTGTCGTTCGACTACTCCGCGATGACGGCGGTATTCCCCGAACCCGGCGGGTGGGCCCTCGTCTGCCAGTTCTCCTCGACCGAGCCGCTCTTGCTCACTGGCGACCACGCCCCTTTCGCCGCGGTGATGACCCTGTACAGGACGCACGGCGAGCAGGCGCTGAGAGATCACCCCGGTCTGGAGCCACTCCGGCCGGTGCACGGCCCGGCCAGCCCGGGGAGCGAGGTTGCTTCCGATCAGCGGGTGAGGTAGACAACTGCCCAGGTCACGAGTGACTGGCGAGACGCCCTCCGCGTGCCGGTCCGGCAACCGCGCCCCTCGCGCACGGTGCCCCAGGAGGAAGACCGGCCCTGGCCGAACGGTCAGGGAAGTGCGAGGTCGACGTCCGCCTCGGTGCGTTGCTGCGCGCCCGGGTGCCGTCGGCCCTGACCGAAGGGCTGCTCCGATGAACCCGACCCCGACCATGACCCTGTGGGTCCGTACCGACGACGCGTGCCAGCTGCTCGTGAGCGACGAGGGGCACCTCGTGTGCCCGGTCCACACCGGGCACCCGCGCCCGGTCCCGTCGCGCGGGTGCTCGTTCAACCCGTTCCTGCGTCTCTGCCACGTCTGCCTGAGCGAGCGCGTCCAGATGACGAGCCGCTTCCACATCGAGCGACGCGTTTGCGACGCGTGCCAGAAGGTCGACGCCTCGCTCGCCAAGTCGCTCGGTGCCGAACCCCTGACCGGGATCACGCAGGACCACCAGACCCTGCGGCGCATGGAGGCCTACGTCACGCTCGTCTTCCCGACGCGGTGGCGGCGCGCGCGCGAGAGCGGCCTCGGCGTCGTCGAGCTCGACACGAGCGCACCGTTCTGGGGCAGGAAGCGCGACGGCCGGGTCGAGCCCCAGCCATCCACGACGGTGCGGCACTTTGCGCGACTCGACCACTGGCGCCACCGTGGTGGTGGCGGGCCGGACTCCGTGTCCCGCCGCGCCGCGTTCCTCGCGTGGGCACGGGCCGTGCACCCCGCGAGCCCCGTGGCGGTCGCAGCGGGTGAAATCCCGTGACGCGCGAGACCGCAGGTCGTCAGGCCCGTGACGTCGTCGGCACGGTGCGGTACGAACGGCACATGCCGCTCGCGTTCCCGCCCGACCCGACGTTCCCCGACGACGGCGGCGCCGAGCGCGCCGTGTGGGACGCTCTGCGCGAACAGCTTCCCGACGACGTCGTGCTGTTCCACGGGGTGCACGTGCAGGAGGACGAGCAGGAGTACGAGATCGACGTGCTCGTCGCCTGGCCAGGGGTCGGGCTCGCCGCGATCGAGGTCAAGGGCGGGCACGTCGACCGGGTCGACGGCACCTGGTTCCAGGGCAACGGTCCCCGGCGGCACCGCATCGACCCGGTGCGCCAGGTCCAGGGTGCACGGCACGCGCTGCAGGCCCTGCTGCGCCGTCGCGACCTGTGGGCCGCGGAGGCGCGCACCGCGCACCTCGTGGCGTTCCCGCACCGGTACGTCCCGCGCGACTGGGAGACGGTCGACCTTCCACGGGACATGCTCGTGGACCGCGGCGACCTGGAGCGGTCGGGCGGCGTCGCCGAGCGGGTGAAGCGCGCCGTCGAGCGTCACGGCCAGGGCCATGCCGGGCTCGCGGCCGACGACGTCCCCGCCCTCGTGGACTCGCTCGCCAGCGGCTTCCCCAGCCAGGCGGAGCACCTGTCGCTCGCCCTGGAGCACGAGACGCGCCTGGAGCAGATGACCCGCGACCAGGCCCGCGTCCTCGACGCGCTCTCCGAGGTGCGCAGGATGCGGGTCGTCGGCGGCGCGGGGGCGGGCAAGACGTGGCTCGCGCTCGAGCAGGCGCGACGGCGTGCACGGGCGGGCGAGCGCGTCGCCCTGCTCTGCTACTCGCGGGGGCTCGGACGCTACCTCGAACGCGTCACCCAGACGTGGCCGGCGCGCGACCGGCCCGCCTACGTGGGACTGTTCCACGACCTGCCGCTGAGCTGGGGCGCCGAGCGCGGCGCCGACGACGACCCGGACTACTGGGAGCGGCACCTGCCGACCGAGCTCGGCCGGCTCGCGGGCGAGCGTCCGTCGACGGACCTGTTCGACGCCGTCGTCGTGGACGAGGCGCAGGACTTCGGCGACCTCTGGTGGCCGTCGCTCCTGCGGTGCCTGCGCGACCCGGACGACGGTGGGCTCTACGTCTTCCTCGACGACGCGCAACGGGTCTTCCCTCGGGGTGTCGACGTACCGCTCCAGCTCGTCCCCGTGACGCTGCGCGAGAACCTGCGCTCCACGAAGCAGATCGCCCAGGTGTTCGGCGCGCTCTCACCCGACACCCTCACCCCACGAGGGATGAACGGCCCCCGCGTGCGGATCGTCGACGTGCCCGCCGCCGCAGCCGTGGAGGCCGCCGACGACGCCGTCGAGGCGCTGCTCGACGAAGGGTGGAACCCCGGCCAGGTCGCGCTCCTGGCCACGGGACGCCGCCACCCCGCCCAGGTCAACGAGGTCACCGTCGGCGGGTACGCCGCCTACTGGGACGCGTTCTTCGCGGAGGAGGACGTGTTCTTCGGGCACGTCCTCGGGTTCAAGGGCCTCGAACGTCCCGCGGTCGTGCTGTCCGTCAACGGCGTCCGGGACGAGGCGCGAGCCCGAGAGATGCTCTACACGGGCCTGTCACGCGCCCGCTCGCTGCTCGTCGTCGTCGGCGACCGGTCGTGGATCGAGGGCGTCGGAGGAGAGGCCGTGCGACGACGGCTCACGGAAGCGCAGGCCTGGGCTCCCGTCGGTTCGGGGGCGGACGCCTGACGGCGCCCGTCCTGGGCCGGGAACGGGTCAGGAGACGGTTGCCGCCTCGGCGTGGGCGGGGAGCAGATCGCTGCGGCGGCCGTTCCACAGGACCGCGAGCTCGTCGCGTGCACGGGTCGCCGCGACGTAGAGCAGGGACCGTTCGCGCAGCTCGCCGTCGGCGCGATCGGCCTCCGGCAGGGCCGACAACCCGTAGCCCCAGCCCTGCTCGTCCGACGAGACGCCGAACAGGATGACACGCTTGAACTCCATGCCCTTGGAGCGGTGCATGGTCATGACGAGCACGCTCCCGGTCCCGGTCGAGGCGTCGTCCTGGATGAACTTCGCCTTGACGCCACGCTCGCTCAGCGCGTGGACGACCTTGTCGCCGGTGTTCTTGGTGCGGACGAGCACGCCGATCGTCTCGGGGGCGTCCCCGGCGTCCCCGGCGTCGCGCCAGCCGCGGACGAGCTCGGCAGCCTGTTCGTACTCGTCGAGGAGCGAGGACGCCCGGACCTCTCGGGGCGCGGGCCCGGACCGCGCGGAGCGGTAGCCGGTGGCGGCCGCGTCCCCTGCCTCCATGTCGACCCAGTCCTCCCCGGCCAGCACGCCGACGGCGTAGCGCAGCACTTGTGCGGTCGTGCGGTAGTTGAGGGTGAGGCGCCGGGACCGGCCGACGATGTTGATCCCGTACCGGGACAGCACGACCTTCTGCCCGTAGATACGCTGCTGCGAGTCCTCGGCGAGGAAGAGGTCGTCCGGTCCCTGGGCGACGAGTGCCCGCAGGAAGACGAGGCGGGCGGGTGCGAGGTCCTGCGCCTCGTCGACGAGGACGTGGTCCGCGACGCGCGGCACCCCGGCCGCGGCCTGGGCGTCGAGGTGCGTCGCGGCGACCATCGCCTTCTCGTCCCAGTCGGTCGATCCCGCGGCGTCCGCGGACGCGCGGTAGGCCTCGACGACGCGCCACACGGCCATGCGCTGGACCCTGCTCAGCGCGACGCCGCGCCCCGGACGGCGGACGCGCAGGTACTCGTCCCGTGTGGTGATGCGGTGGGGGACGACGATCGTCGTGTACTCGGCCTGGAGGAACGCCTGGCTCCGCAGCTCAGGTGCGAGGTCGGCGCCGGCGGACGCGAGTGCCGCCTCCCACCGGGCCGCCGGGGTGAGGTCGAGGACGTAGGGCGAGCGCGGGCCGAGGACGGACGCGACCGTCTCGCCCCAGGCGGCCGACGCGACGTGGACGTCCTCGGCCTTCGCGATCACGCGGCGGGAGAGCGCGTCGACACCGGCGACGTACACCCCGGGGTCCCCGAGGTTCTTCGCGATCGGGAGCGTCGGGTCGAGGAGCCGGAGGGTCTCCTCCAGCGACGACGCCAGGGTCCGGTTGTACGTGGTGAGGACGACGCGGGCCGCCGGGTTCTTCCTCGCGAGGTGTCGTGCGCGGTGGAGGAGGACCACCGTCTTCCCGGTTCCGGCTCCGCCCGAGAGCCGGAACGAGCCGGACCGGTTCTTGAAGGCGTGGTCGCGCTGCTCGGGGTGGAGGAAGACGCGCCAGCGGCCGAAGTTGTCGTCCTCGATCGCTGCACGCAGGGCCGCGTCGTCCTCGATGAACGCGAAGTCCATCTGCGCCGCGGGCTGCTTGAGGGCGTCGAGAAGCTGGTCGTCGCTCTCGGGGTCGGGCTCGACGGCGGGGACTGTCAGGCCGAGCTTGTCCCGCACGGTCGCGAGGCCTGCACCGGTGGCGAGGTCGAGCAGGGCGTCCCCCTGCCAGGTCGCGGGCGCCCGTCCCGCGAGCGCGAGCAGCTCGTCCTCGGTCTCGACCGTCAGGGCGGCGTCCGCGATCGTGGCGTCGATCCCGAGGTCGACGAGGTCGGCGACGGCCACGCCCTGCGTCTGGAGGAGCGGGTACGTGGTGAGGTCGACGTCGTCGGGCTGGGGCCGGGTGCGTCCGGTCCGGGGTGCGGCGGGCTCCGCCACTTCGGTCGCGGTGTCGGCCGCGGCGGCCTCGACCAGCTCGGCGATGCCGTTGCGTGGGTTGACGCGGACCACGGCGGTCTTGGCGCGGGCGATCGCCTCGTCGTGCGGGTAGGTGCCGAGGTAGACGTAGTGCGCCTCCGCGGCCTGACCCTGGACCTTGACGAGCAGGGCACGCCAGAAGTCGTTGACCCGTCCGGTGCGGACGCGGGGGTCGGCCGAACCGTTGATCGGCTCGATGTGCAGGCCCGCGGTGGCGTCGCTCTCCTGGAGCTTCTCGAGGAACGCGTACGCGGCCTTGCGCACGGCGCCGTCGAGCTTGCCGAACGACGGTCCGAGGATGATCTGCGGCATCGGTGCTGGTCTCCGGGGTCGGTGGGTCGGGTGTCGCTGGCAGTGCGGTCGAGGCAGGTGGCCGGTCAGCCGGTCAGGGCGGTGCGGATGACGTCGGCGTCGGGCTCAAGCACCGTCCACCCCTCGGCGTCGAGCTGAGTGAGCGTCGCGGCGTCCAGAGCGTCCGTCTGCACGGTCACCCTACGGTCCGGCCACGACAACGACAGGGGGACACCGTCTCCGAACTCGTCGCCGATGGTCGGGGCTTCCACGCCGTCGGCCGCGAGCGGCAGGAGCTGCTGGAGCAGCTCCCGTTCGACGGCGGTCGCGATCGTGTGAGCCGTCTGCCAGGCCGGGTGGGCTTCGAGGAGGGCGGCCAGCGCGGACTCGACCCGACTGCTCTCCTCCGCCTCTGCGGCGGACGGCAAGGTAGCGACGCCAGCCGCGAGCATCGAACGCGTGGCGATCCGCAGCGGCAGGTCCCCACGGAAGTTCAGCAGGTTGGACAGGCGCAGCCACTCACGCCAGGACTCCTTGTGCTCCTGACCCAGCGCCTCGGGGTCGTCGTCGAGGACGACGGCGATCTCCAGGGCGTCCCCCACGAACGGCCGAACACCAAGGCCCAGGGATCCCTGGCGCCCCGTGGCGGCGAACCGAGGGCCGGCAGGCGGTGTCTGGCCGTCGATCGCGGCGAGCGAGAGATGTGCGAGGCTCACGTCGCTCGAGTGCATCGCCGGGGACAGCTTCATCCCGGCAAGTGCCGGCAGCCACCTGGAGAGCATGGCGCGTGCGGGCCGGTCGGGTCGCTCGACCCAGTCCAGCAGGAGGTCGAGCGGCGGTCGCGAGACCAGCCCGACGGTCGCGGGGGAGAGCTTGTCCTTCGCCTCGCTCAGCACGGCTGCGGGTGCCTGCGGGTGCAACCAGGGCACGGGGACGGCGGAAGCGTGCGTGCGGTCGAGGTCCTCCCACGTGAAAGCGAGCACCTGGTACCCGAGGTCGCGCAGGGCCTGGCGCTTGGTGGCGTCGTCGGCGAGGCGGTTGACGGCGGGGGAGGCGTGGAACTGCCAGCCGTCGGTGTAGATGGCGGTGGGCGGGACGTCGGGCCGGTCGCTGCGCAGGACGAAGTCGGGCTTGGTCCCGGCGTCGTGGACGAGCACCTGTGGTTCGAGCCGCCAGTGTGCGCCGCCGGGCATGGTGACCGACCAGGTGTTGCCCTGGGGCCCCGGCTTCTCCGTGATGGTCGCGCCCATCTTCTCCAGGCGCTCGCGGAGCACCTTGCGGAAGAGCAGCTCGATGTGGGACTCGGGGTCGGTGACGTCGGGCTCGTCCACCGTGACCGTCCACGGGCTCGTCGCGGGGACCTCGTCGTCGCCGACCTGCGACGTGCCGAGCAGGATCGACCTGAGGTGGCGCGCGGCCGTGGCCCGGGAGACGTGCCCGACCTGGTGCGGCGCGGCGTGCGGCAGGAGGCACCGGTCGCACGCGAGCCTGCCGTCGTGCTGGCACGCGCAGTCCTCGAGGTGTCGCCAGGCGTCGCGCAGCATGGTCCACACGGCGTCGTGGTCGGAGAGCTCGGCGAGGTAGCCGGTGCCGCCGCGCACGACGTCGTGCAGGAGCAGGGCCTCGGCCGGGCTGCCCGCCGCGGGGCTGGGGTCGACGACGTCCGTGACCTCCAGGTGGTCCGGGTCGCCGCCGATCCGGATTCGCAGCGCGAGGAGCAGGGCTGCACGCAACGACGGGAGCGAGAAGTCGTCCCCCAGCGTCACGGACTCGGGGAGCCGCAGCACCAGACCCTCGGTGGTGAGCGACCGCGACAGGGCGACGGTGCGGACACTCTCGTCTCGTGCCCGTCGCAGGGGGCACCAGGGGCGGTGCTCCGACGCGCGGTTGGCACCGGTGGAGGTGTCGAGCTTGCCGCACCGTTCGCAGACGCGGAACAGCGCGACGTCGTGGGGCTGCCCTGCGAGCTCGAGGGTCGCGCCCTGTGCGGAGGACCGGCCGAGGTTGAGCCAGCGGATGGTCATCTCGCGCTGGTAGCGGGCGCCGAAGCCGTAGCCCTCGACGAACCACTGCCGGGTGACGGCGGCGGGGTCGACGTCGGCGAGGGTGCGGATGGTGAACCGCTCGCGCTCGCGTTCGTCGCTCCGGTCGTCGATTGTCGCCTCCTCGCGCCGGATCACGGACGAGACGCGCTTGAGCTCGACGACCTCGATCTGCTGGGCCACGTCCGCGAGGGCCGGACTGCCGCAGCGCGGGCAGGCCGCGAGCGCGGCCGTGCCGCCCGGTGCCGAGGCGTCCGTGACGTCGTGCGTGAACCCGCAGTGGGGGCAGCAGGCCCAGGTGCGGACGGCGTCGTCGTCCCGCCCGAGGTCGAGCGCGTCGACCGCGATGGCGTACCCGCGTGCGTAGAAGGTGGAGCCGGGCGCGAAGTCGCGCAATGCCTGGGCGGATCCGCGGCCCAGCTCCATGAGCTCGGTGCGGAACTCCTGGGAGTCGGGGTCCACCCAGGACAGGGAGACTTCGAGCGCGACGGAGTCGTCGAGCAGCGTGTAGTTGGGGAGCAGCCCGTGCTCCTCGAGCACGCCTACCCAGTGCACGGTCGCGGCCCGCGCCTGCTGGTACTGGGTGAGCTTGAGCGCGGCCTGCGCGGTGCGCAGCGCGCGTTCGTCGTCGCTGGTCGCGGCGGGAGAGTCGGCCTTGATGCGCAGCCCGTCCGCGGCGTTGATCGCGGTCTGGATCTCCTTCTCGCGGTGCGCGAGGGTCTCCATCCGTCCCCGCCACGCGAGGGAGGCGGTGTGCGCGCGCCGGGCGAGCTCGGACGGGACGCTCTCGCCCGATGCGGTCACCGTGGGCAGCGCCCACGCGCGCAACGTCTCCTTCACCGGGTCGGAGACGTCGACGAAACCGCACAGGAACCGGTTGAGAAGGGCGGGCCCCTCCGCCTCGGACAGCGCGACGAGCTCTCCGAGGAACGAGCCCGGTTCGCTGCTGCCGAGCGCGTCGGACGCGGTGCGCGGGTGCGGTGCGTCGGCACGGCGGGCGAACTCGTCGGCGACGGAGGCCACGTACTGGCGGCGCAGGATCTCCTCGGCGTCGAGGTAGGTGGCGGGCGGTCGTACGGCACCGTTGATGACGCTGCCGGGGTCGGCGAAGCGTGGCAGCTGGTCGCCGCGGGCAGTGACGAACGCGATCGCGAGGGCGTTGCCGGTCGCGCGCCCGGCGCGGCCGACGCGCTGCAGGTACGACGCGACGGTGCGGGGCAGGGAGGACAGCATGACGGCGGACAGCTCGCCGATGTCGATCCCCATCTCGAGCGTCGGCGTGGCGACGAGGACGTTCGGGGCGTCCGGCGCGGGCACCTCCTCCTTGAACGCCGTCTCGTACGCGAGGCGGACCTCGTCCTCCAGCATGCTGGTGTGCTCGCGTGCGACGACGCGCGCCGGGTCGGAGTCCTCGTACATCCGGCGGTAGAAGTTGTCCGCGACGGCGTGCCGGCGCAGACGCCCGGTGCAGCGGGCGACCAGGCACGGTGCCCCGTCGAGCTGGTCGACGACGGTGGCCGTTGCCGGGACGGTGGATCCGCAGTCGCTGCACTCGAGGCACAGGGCACCGTCGCGGAGGGCGTCCGTCGTCGCGACCTGGACGATGACGTTCCGGGGCGCGAGGTGGTACGTCGTGGCGCCGGACGACGAGAGGAGACCGGCGACGACGTCGAGCCGCGCGAGGTGCTTCATCAGCAGGCGCGCGAGCGTCGCCGCCTCCGTCTTGTCGACGTGCAGGCACTTGGCCGTCCAGGCCGCGTACCAGCCGCGTGCGGAGCCGACGGGTTCCAGGTCGTCCCCGGCGGCCTTCGCGCCGGCCCCGGTGGTGACGGAGCCGCCGACGCGCGGGTAGCCGGGTGCGCTGGCTCCCTTGCCGAAGCCAGGCATCCCTTCGTGACGTCGTCGGCCACCGGTGATCCACCACCGGTTGCCGTCCTCCTGCCTGAACGTGTGGAACCACTCGTGCTCGATCGCCCCCCGGGTACGCATGTGCTCGAGGACACCGCGGACCCAGGCGCGCAGCTCCGCGTCGGTGGGGGCGAAGCCGTCGAGCACCTCCTGCCGGTCGACCTCGTCGAGCGCGGCGCGTGCCGCGCCGAGCAGGGGGCGTGGGTCGACGCGCACCTCGGCGACGAGCGTCCCCGTGGCCTCGAGCGTCCGGCCGACGGCGGAGCGCAGACCGTGCTCGAGGAGGACGTCGAGCAGGAGCCGACGCCGCACCCGGTCCCGGACCTTGTCCTGGCCCTTGGCCCGCGGGCCCTTTTTCCAGAACGGCGCGAACGGCTCACGCTCCGCGAGGTCTGGCGGGAGCAGCCGGTACCGCTTCTTCCCGTCGTCGCCGGCGTCGGCGATCATCTTGTCCACAAGGGTGGCGAGGTCGACCGGGTCGTCGCCGACGGCGTGGCGCATCACCGCACGCAGGGTGAGCGCGTGCGAACGGGACTGGACGAACCCGGCGCGGTGCGCGGCGTCCTGCACCGAGTCGGTGAAGACGAGGGCCCGCTTCTCCCGCGGGTCGAGCCCGGCCGTGCCGAACAGGCTGGACAGCGACACGGACAGCAGCGTCGCGATCGCGGACCCGAGGAACCGGATGCCGTCCTTCTGCCCGCACGACGGGCAGTCGTCGTCCTTCGAGGGCTTCGCGCCGACGTCGTCCAGCGGGTGCACGAGGACGGGAAGGACCCCGGCGTCCGTGTCGTCCCCCTCCGGCAGGGAGGAGACGAGGCGGCGCTGGCCGACGAGGAACCACCGCAGTCCCTCGACCTTCTCGCCGCCCTCGGCCCGCTCGCCCTCGGCGGGGGCGTGGACGAGGGCCCGGAACCGGTCGTCGCCGCGAAGGTGCCGGCCGCGGATGTCGTCGTCGTGCGTGTCCAGGTCCGTGCCGGTCGGGGCGAGGGCGACGCCCCAGCCCGAGCGGCCGCAGTGGCGGCAGTACAGGGCGGGGAACGCGTGCGTCCCGCCGCCCGGGCCGTCCTCGTCCGCGTCCTGCACGACGACGCCGTCGTCCTGCCAGCGGAACTGTGCCACTCCCGCGGTGGTCCTGTTGAGCCGGGTCAGCTCGCGCGTCCACAGGTGGACGTCGACGGACAGAGCGCCGCGACCGGTCCTCGCGCGCAGGTGCGACAAGGCGGAGAGCAGCGCGGTGAGGGTCTGTTCCGCGCGGACCGGCCACGACGGGTCGGACGACGGCGGGAACGCATCCCGGACGAGCACCGACAGGTCCACCGCCTGTGCGGCGAGCCGGACCAGACCACGTTCCCCGGTGACGATCGGGTGCGCCTTCGCGAGCCAGAGGAGGGCGTCGTGCGAGTCGCCCGAGAGATCGGGTCGGTCGGACGTCGGGTCGACGAACCCGGCGTCTCCGGTGTCCGTGCGGAACAGGTTGCGCAGCACCGTGCGCGTGAGGGCGCCGACGTCGGTCACGTCGACCGCGGCGAGGTCGTCGAGGAGGAGCCGAGCGACGACGTCGTCCACCTCCACCGCCCGCAACCCGCGGGCAGCGGCGCGCTCCACGGCGTCGCCCACCCACTCGTCGAGCGGCAGGCGCGACTCCGTGACGACCGAGTCGGGCCCGAACGCCTCGCCGAACACCGTCCGCGCGAAGTCGAGCATCGCCGACGGATCGCCCTTGTCGCCCAACGTCGCGGACGTCGCGACGGGTGTGACGATCCCCAGCGGGCGCGCGACGTCCGCGTCCGTGAGTCCCGCCGCCACGCGGTCGGCGGGATCCGTCGGCCAGTACGACTTCAGCGCGAGGCCGAGCCGCCGGATCAGCATCGCGACGTCCGTGCCCTGCGCGCCGTCGTACGTGTGGAACTCGTCGAGCACCAGGTACTGCAGGGACCGGGCGCTCGCGGACCACAGCTTTGCGTCGTCCCGACGCAGCAGCAGCTGGTCGAGCATCTTGTAGTTCGTCAGGAGGATGTCGGGCGGCGAGTCCCGGATCACCGGGCGATCCGTGATCAGCCCAGCCGTCGTCACCTTCGTCCGCGTGGGGCCCTCCTCGCCCGTGTACAGAGCCGCCGTGATGCCGCGCAGCTCCGGGTTCGACGGCGACGTCAGCAGCTCGGTGAGGCGCTTGGCCTGGTCGTTGGCGAGCGCGTTCATCGGGTAGAGGATGACCGCCTTGATACCGCCGAGCCCCGCCTTCTTCGCGCGCAGCACGTGGTCGAGGATCGGGTAGAGGAACGACTCTGTCTTGCCCGAGCCCGTGCCCGTCGTGACCAAGGTGGGCTGCGGGCGGCGCAGCCGACCGTCTGGGGCGAGCGAGGAGAGCCGCCGGAACGCGTCCGCCTGGTGCCCGTACGGCTGCGGGTACCCGCCGTACCAGTCCAACGACTCACGCCAGCCGGGCTCGGCCGGCCGAAAAGGCAGCCGGAGTCGCACGTACGGACCGCGGAACAGACCGGTGCTCGGTGACCGGAGAAAATCCTCCAACGACGCCCGCGTGCTCGCGTCGGCGAGGGCGAACGTCGTGCCCAGGTACTCCAGCAGCGCAGCGCGCAAGGACTCGGCCTGGGACACGGGGAGGAGCTCACTCACGGAGGCATGCTGTCAGATTCTCGGTCATCGCGAGTCGTTCCTTCGCGGAGGCGATCGCATGCCTGCTCGGGCGGAGCGGCTAGAGAGCTGTTGCCTGCACTTCTGCGTTCGGTCCGGGCGCGTGGATTTCACCCGTTCGGGGAGAATGTGCTGCGCGGTTGACCGGTAGCCTCCGGGCATGAGTGAGAGCGACATCGCCGATGAGTTCCTCCGCCAGTGGCAGGAAGCCCAGGAGCAGTACGCGGAGATGGGCGATCCCAGCGCTGCTCGCGCCCACGAAGCGTTTCGCCTCGACGACGTCGCGGACCTGAGCGAGGACGACGCTGCTGAACACCTTGCGGACGGGTGGGAGAAGCTCCATGAAGTCGTCCCGCGCTTCAACCTCGCCGTTCTGGGCAACACCGGGGCGGGCAAGTCCAGCCTCGTCAACGCGATCTTCGGGGAGGTCCGTGCCGAGGTCGGCGTCGGTGCTCCCGTGACCCAGGAGGTCAAGCCTCATGACAACGAGGCCGGCACACTTCGACTCTACGACTTCCCCGGTTTCGAACTGGGCAAACATGGCCGCGACCCAGTCTCGATCATCAAGGATGATCTGACCGCGATCCAGAAGGGGCCCGAGGAAGACCGTATCCATCTCGCATGGTTCTGCTGGGACCAGGGGACACGCCGAGTCGAGGATGCGCACCTCAAGGCGATCGCGGAGCTCGCGTCGCGGAACATCCCCGTCATCGGTGTGGTGACCAAGGTGCGCGACGACGAGATGGAGGACATCCTCGAGTTCGGCCGGTGGATCTGGAACAACGTCGACGGCCTGTGGATGCGTCACGACGGGAAGCCGGCCCTCTGCTTCACCCGTTCGAGGACTCCGTCCGCGGGGTTGCTCAAGCTCCTGGACGAGACGCGTGCCGCCGCTGATGCGACGTTTCGAGACGCGATCGACGCCGCGCAGAAGCTGGATGCGGAGAAGAAGCGTCGCGCGGCGCGCGGGCTGATCGCTGCCGCAGCTGCCTCGGCCGCAGGCGCAGCAGCCATCCCGGTGCCCGTCGCCACCGCCGCCGTCCTGGCGCCGATCCAACTCGGCATGATGGGGCAGGTCGCCCGCATGTACGGGCTGAGCCTCAAGGGCGTGCTCGGTGGAGGTACGGCGCTCTTCCAGCTGGCTCTGCAGCTGACGGGCCGTGCCGCGGCCGCGAGCCTTGTCAAGGCCATCCCGGGCGTGGGATCGGTGATCAATGCAGCTGTCGCGAGCGCCTGGACCTACGCGGCCGGTGAGGCGTGGCTCTTCCTGTGCGACCGAATCGCGTCGGGAAAGATCGACCCCGACAAGATCGGGCCTCTGCTCAGCTACCTGAAGCCCATCATCATGGTCGTGCTCGAGTCGAAGCTCAAGGGCATGAGATCAACGGCTTCGGGGGCCTCCGCTGCGAGCTCGAAATAGCTCGAAGCGCCTCACTCGCCAGCCATGCGGTCTGCTTCCACCGCCGCGAGGTCCAAGGACATCGGCAGGCCAAGGCTCTTGCCGGCGACGGGTGGGATGAGGTTGATCAGTTCTGCTCGGGCGTGCGGCCAGAGCGCGCTGACGAGCGATCCGTGGTCGTCCAGCTCGACATCCGGTGAGAGTGCCACCGCGTAGGCAGCGTGCACTCCGAACACGCCACGGTCGGGGGAGTCGTCCTCGACGCGCTGGTCGCGGACGTCTACCCGGTAGTCGACCCGCCAGAGCACGGTCTGCTCGATCGGGTTGATCTCCATCCCGATCGAGATGTCGAGGGTCTCGGGGTCCGGGCCGATCCGACGCCGTTCGGCACCGAGGGCAAGCGTGAAGATGGCTTCGATGCCACCGAAGCCGCGTTCAGACAGTCGCACGTGTCGCGCCTGCGTAGGCCGCCAGGTCAGTGCCGCGCGCATCGCCAAGCGACACGCGCATCTGGCGGGTAGTGCCGGTCCGATGGTCTCGCGAGACTGCGTGCAAGATCTCGGATTCGTGCGGCGCGTTCTCTGTGTAGAAGCGAGAACTGCCCACGCCGGAGTCTCCGGCGACGACGAGGCGAACTTCGTGTCGGCCCGTCGACCAGCACCCCGGATCGGAGACGTCCGTGACCGTGTGCCGGACGACCTTTCCGACGGCGACGGCGTATCGGCGCAATGTCGACAGTCGGGGATCACGGTTCGCGGCCTCGATCCGTGCGACCGCTGCCTGCGAGATTCCCATGAGGTCGGCGACGTCGCGCTGCGTCGACGTCGCCCGCCGATGGCTGACGAGAGCATCGATCATCGCCTGGTCCTCTGCGACCTGTGCGGCAGCCCGCTCCTGGATGGGGTCGGTCGTGTCGATGCCGAGCATTGCTGCGAGATCCACTGCACACCTCCTATTACCTTTGAGTAATACTCCCACCCGGTGGCTGCTGTGCCTAGACCTGTTGCCGTGTGATCTCCCACGCTTCTGCTCGGGATCGCGCCTCGAGTGCGTGCCGCGTCTGCTCGTCGAGACCGATGCGACCCGGTGACTTCGAAGCGACCTTCAGACCGAGGAGCAGGCGGTCGTGCCGCGACGGCTCGATGAAGTAGAACCGCACGTGGCGTCTCCCGTTCGAGGCGCCGGTCCGGGTGGTGAGCCGGAGCTCCAGGACGCAGCCCGTGGTCTCCATCAGGTCCACGTCACCCGAGCGATCACGTCCCGTCCCGCGGACGAACTCGAGCTCGCCGCTCTCGGCACGGTTGAGCAGGTGTGTCACCTCGGCGAAGAGCACTGCCCTGTCGACCGGTGCGCATGCCGTGATGACGTCGCGCAGCTCAGCGATAGGGGTCGGCAAGGAAGGGTCGCCGACGTGCTTCCATGAGCCGCCGACACCTGGTCCGTCGCCGGAGCGACAGGAACGCGCGCCTGGAGGTTGGGCGATCTGCATGGAGCGAACCTAGACCTGCCCACCGACAGGCTCTTGGCGGTCTGACCAGCACAGAAGCACGCACATGAACCACGTCGCACGTGGTGCATCGTCACGGTGTGTCAAGGTGCCCGGCATTCGAGGCTCGTGCCAGGATCGCCAGCGAACAGTCGTCCTTCGTCCGGTTCCGGATGGTGGTGTCGACGACCCGCCGCAGCTGCTTCTTGAAGGTGGGGTTCCGTACCTGAGCGGTGGGAGCCCTGCCCACAACCGAGATGAGCGTGGAGCAGGCTCGTGCGAGCGTCGCCGAGCGCGAGTTGTACAGGCTGGCTCCGGTGCCGTCACTCATCACGATGAAACCAGAGATCTCGTCAGTCTCACCGCGAAACAGGCGCGTGCTCGTGGCCGCTCCTCGCGTGGTGACGAAGGTCGTCTGGTTCGCGAACTCGGAGTTGTCGGGTGAGGACATCAACCGCAGCGTGCCGTCCTTCACATATCCGATCACACCGTCCCCGGTGTGCACGGCGATGAACCTGTCGCCCGAGACGGCCACCGCGAGAAACGTGGCTGCGAGGTCCGCGACCTGGCAGCCAAGGCGGTCCGCGGTTCGTGCGAGTACGCCCAGGAGGTGCTGGGAGACCGCCTCCTTGACGGCACGGCCGTCGTCGTTCGCGATGAGCTCCTCGAAGTTGTCGACGAGGAAGCGAGAACCTGCATCGGTGATCGCCTGTGCCCCGTACTCCGACCGGGTCGCCGTTCCCGCACCGTCGGACAGGCAGATCGCCTGAACCCCTCCGCGCGACAGGTACTGGGTGCGGTCCTGGCACACGGTCCCGTCCTCGGCGTGACCCCGCCCCCGCACTTGGTGGTGGAACTCTTTGAACAACTACAGCTCCGCCCATCCGGCGAGACCCGCGAGGTCCAGCTTGACGGTGTCGCCAGGGCTCGACTGAGAGACGCGTGCCACGGACTTGGAGAGCCACTCGAAGAACTCCTTGAAGTGGAGACCCTGGAGGCGGAGTGGCGGACGCGTCGGGCTGAACCGTGCCAGGACGTCCATGTCGGCGCCTGCCCCGATTCCGATCGCGAAGACGGTGAGCTTCTTGTTCCCGGCGAGGTCCGTCACGCGCTGCACTGCGCGATCGAGCGCGGCGCGGTCACCGTTCGGTCCACCGTCGGTCATGAGGACGAGCCATGGCTGGTAGTAGAGGACGCCGTTGTCCGAGTAGAGCCGCTTGCGCGCATCGAGCGTGTCCAGGGCGAGGTTGACCCCTTCACCCATGTAGGTGCGACCTGTCGGCGCGATGGTCGTGATCCGCTGAAGACGTTCGACGCTCGCGAACTCCTGGATGACCTTCGCCCCCGAGTTGAACTCGACGATGCACACCTCGGCGGCGTCGTGGGCGTCGTCGTCCTCATCGATCGCGTCGTAGAACTGGTTGACACCGGCCACGAGCTCGCGGATCGGGTCACCGGACATCGAGCCGCTGGTGTCGATGCAGATGGCGACCGGCACGCGGGGCGTCGGGTTCTCGACCAGGTCCTCTGTCTCAATGTTGAGCTGCGCCACGTACGTCTCCCTCGGTCGGGTTGCCACCGGGTCGTCGAACTTCCGACCCGATGGGATCACGGTCTTGGTAGGGCTCGTCACCGAACCCGGATCGCTTGAGCGTCCTGACGACGCGGTTCAGCAGGTGGAGGACGGGGGTCGTGAACCACGGCTTCTCCCCGACATGAGCTACCAGAGGCGGGCTCCACCGGTAGTAGCAGCGGACGAACAGTCGTCCAGGAGCGGTCGTTCGGAGGCGAGTGTCCCTCCAGCGCCTCAGGACCCAGACCTCGGGGCAGTCGTATGAGCCGTAGACGGCTGTCGCCACGAAGCACCCGCCGGAGCCCTCTGCCTTGCCGTCTGTCGACGGCTTCGGGGCCCCGGTGCCCGGACGCGACTGGACCGGTACGCACGCAGGGGCGTCGCGCCGGTGGGCAGTCGGTACGGGCTTGTTGTTCGTCTGATGCCACTCGACGTTGCCGTGGGTGATGAACGTCTTGCCGCAACGTGTGCACAGGCGGGTCGGATCGATGGTCCGTCCCCTCTTCTGCTGCTCCGCTCGGCGAGCGGCGTCCGCGGCCCGACAGCGGGCACAACGGCCGGAAGAGAGCGTCGACCTCTCGGACTCGAGGCCGCAGCCCTTGCAGGCGATCGTTTGACACGCGTTGCACCGACCGCGGACGAGGTACTGCTTGCGGATGCCGCGGCCGCAGGACGCGCAGGTGCCCTGGTTGCAGTCGTAGCACCGCCCGTCCTTGAGCGACGATCGGCGCCGTCCGCAATCGGCGCACGCAGGTTGATGCTCCTTGCACTTGAGGCAGAGGGAGGGGGTCGCGTAGGACTTGGTGGTGTCGCTCCAGATGCCGGCCATCGACGCCCCGCACCCGGAGCACTCGTACAGGGGTGTGTCCGGAGACATCGCCTTGAACCGCGTCGGATAGACGTCGTTCGAGAGCGGATCGAAGTTCGCGGGGCTGCCGAGATACCTCCTGTAACCACGGAAGGCCGTGAGCCACTCCTGATCCGTGGGGCGGTCGTCGTAGCGGTCGCCGTCACGGTGGAAGGTGTGCCAGAACAGTCCCTTGACGCCGACTTGCAGGTGGCTCCACATGAAGCGCCAGTTCCCTGCGGGTTGGTCCTGGTTCGAGTTCTCCTTGTACTGGAAGGCAAAGTTGCCCTCCTTGATGAGTCTGACGATGTCGCCGTCCGAGCCGGACCTGGCGTACGGGAACTGCCCCGTGATGAGGATCATGAACAGCATCGTCGCGACGGCGAAGCGCTCGTCCTCGATGGTGCGCAGGAAGTCCGGATAGCGTCTCCCGATCACCGATGGAGCGCTGAACATCTCGGTTCCGACGGGGCACGGGAATCCCTCGAGCTGCCACGAGTCGGCGTCGATGACCCAGACGTCCTTGTTGGCGTCGACGAGGAGGTTCTTGGGGTTGATGTCGCCGAGGAGGATGTTCTGGGAGTGCAGGTAGTCAACCTTCTCCAGGAAGGAGATCGCGACGTCGACCAGATCCGACTTGGTCCAGCCGGGATACTCGTTCCTGAACCGTCTCGGGTTGAACAGGGACTTGGAGAACTCTCGCCCGCTCGCTCTCGGCATGAGGTAGCCGACGAACGCGCCGTCCAGGTCGGTGACGAACGCCTGGGGGAAGCAGATTCCCGGTTCGTCCAGCTGCCGACCGACGAGCAGCCGGATCTTCTCCTCGCGATGGACCGTGATGTGGTCGCCGTCGAAGATCTTCACGACGTGGGTGTCAGACACTGCGTAGACGCTGCCCTCGCCTCCCTCACCGAGCCTGCCGAGCAGCGTGCACTCGTACGTGTTCCCCGGCGACACCACGCGGACATGGTCGCCCTCGCTCGGGATGTCGCGGACGGGCAGCACCTCGTCGGGACCCTGGTACGCGGCGTCGGCAGCGAAGGGTGAGGGTCGGGGCCGCGGTGGGACGTCGCTGCTGGTGCCGTGGGACGTTCTCGGGCGACCGTTCCGCGAGTCCTCTTCCGCAGACAGGTCGAACGCGTCGCCGTACGCGAGGAGCACGGACTTCAGCGATGCCGCCTCGAGGTGGTCCTTGCGGGTTCCCCCACCAGTCTCCAGGGCGGTGCTGATGCGGCGGAGCTTGCGCTGCCCGCGCCCGTAGAGGACCCGAGGGTCTTCGCACTCCATCAGACCGTCGGGGGTGAGACTCCCCGCGCGCACCGGGTGTGTGCTGCTACGGCCCAGAAGGTTGATCCGGAGGAGCAGCGTGACATCGTTCGTGATCAGGAACATCGCGTACTTCGGCGAGTACGCCTCGAACAGATCGACGAACAGGTCGTCGGCGTAGGGGTTGGACCCGTCGCCGAGATCGTTGCGGACGAGTCCGGCGGCCTCCGCCGAACGGAGGAAGACGAGCGCGTTCTTCGCCTTCCGGGTTGCAGCGGCGCCGGGCTCGTCGAGATCGGCGGTGCTTGCGCGGCTCTTCGCTGTGAGCTCGTCGATGACCTTCGTGGGGACGATCACCGGCCGGTCGTGCTGCAGGATCGCTGGTGCGATCCGCTCGAGGAGATTCCGGAGGCCGCCCTCGCGTCGTGGGTCGGTGTCCATGAAGACGTTGGTGTCGACGAAGAGCCGTGACTCTGCCCCCACGAGCTCGACGGGGTCGATCCGCGTGGCCTCGGGACTAGCCATCGAACTCGACACCACTCATGAACTGAGGCGCGGAGGATTCTTGTCGGGATGCGATCCCCTTGGAGAACCGGACGTTGCTCATGAACCGGACGCCGAGGACCGCGGCCTCCGACCACTCGGGATTTCTTACGACGGTCGACTCGAACGTAATGCGGGGTTCTGTCGGCGCGGACTCGTCCGGGACGACCGTGATCTCGATGGACTCGACGGGGTCGTCATCGGTCGTGGAGCGGCTCGACAAGTCCGGACCCTGGGCCGCGCCGATGAGCGCGTCGAGCTCGTTCGGCACCTGCAGGAGATCCGCGAGGAGCCGCGCGGTGGAAGTCGGGAAGGCCGGAGCGTCCCAGGAGCGCGGGGCGGAGGTGCTCACGCCCGACGAACCGCGGACCGATCGGCTGATCGTCTGGCTCGCTCGGCCTGCCGAGTAGTACTTGCCGTCGTAGTTCCCGTGCGCTTTCAGCGCTGCGATCTGGCGGCCTGTAGCGGGGCGCGACCAGCTGCTCGTGACGGACCGACGTGCCATGTGGCTCCTTCTTCCCGGACGCGCCCCAGCCTCGTCCACCGACGACGGGTCGAACCTACACACGACGCATTCCGATATGAGAGGTGCGAGACGATTTTCACCCGCTCATGAAGCCGTCATCTCGACGTGGCGGCGAGAACGGCCGCCTTGACCGCCCGCTCCACGGCGTCGGCGTCGAACGGGACCAGGACCCATCCGGACGACTCGATCAGATCCCGGTCGGCGGCGGCGAGGGTGTCGACGGTGGCCGTCAGCCTGAGATTCGGCCACGAGAGCGACACGGGAATGCCCTCGACGAGCTCGTCGCCGACCGCCGGTACGGGCATGCCGTCGATCTCGGAAAGGACGCGGAGGAGTGCTGCCTCGTCTTCCGTGCCGGATCGGATCGCCTCGGTCCAGTCGTCGGAGAACTCGGGCAGCTCCGCGCGCTCCTCCTCCACCGCATTGATGACGGCCGCGAAGGTCTCGGCCGTCGACTCGTCCATCCAGTACGAGCTCGGGTTGCCTTCGACGAAGCGGGACGGCATGCGGTGCCCGCGCTTCGCCGCCGCACGGTCCGTGAACGCGAGCGCGCCGGCCAGGGATCGGACGCTCTCCTCTCCCACCCGTTCGGCGAGGACGGGCGCGGGGACCGGCTCGGGAGCGGCGGCGACCAGTGCGGCGAAGATGCTCCGTGCCCGGTCGCCGATCTCCGCCCAGTACTCCGACGCGTCGTCGAGGTCGGTCTCGGGGTCCCAGTGGCGGGCGGCCTCGTCGGGTGCCGACGGCGCCTCTGGTCGAAACTGCTGCCGGACGTCCGCGAGCCGACGCCCGTCCTCCAGCGACCAGAACGTCCAGCCGTTGGTGACCCCGCCGCGCACGTAGCGGCCGGCGCGTGACGGGGTGTCGAACGTCTGATCGTCCACGACGATCAGTCCGGCCTCGGTCACGACGGCGGTCTTGGCGCCCCAGGTCCCGGACCGCGGCCGCAGGATGGTGCCGGCTGCGATCATCCCGGCATGGACGAGCTCGGCCACCGTGACGCTCACCTGACCGCTCGTCCGGGCGTCCGTGACCTCACCGGTATGGGCGTCTGGTACCGGCCACACCGCGAGCATCCCGTCGAGGAGGATCTGGGTCCGGACGTCGATGTGCTCCTCGTCCCAGCCGGTCTCGCTCATCGTCAGCAGGCGGCTGTTCAGCAGCAGGACGTCGTGCTGCGCGATCTTCGCGCGCTTGCCGCCGCGGCCGAGCCACGCGGCGTTCGACGCGGACGAGTTGAGCTTGCCCGTCAGGAGGGTGAGGTTGCCCAGCCGGTGCACGTGGGCGTTGCGCGCGATCTCGTCCTGAAGGTTGTCGACGGGCCACTTCCTCTCCCAGGACTGCGGGAGCAGGTGCTCGATCGGGTACGCGCCGCGTGGTACCTGCTGCGCGTCGTACTCGCCTCGGAGCTGGTTCTCGGCGGCCTCGAGGAACATCCGCAGCCGGGTCCGCGAGAAGCGTCGGTAGGCTCGCTCCTCCTCGAACACCTGGCGGATCTCGGCGTCGCCCGGCCAGTAGGTGGAGGTGACGCGGAAGGACCGCAGGGTGTCCTCGACGCGCTCGACGAGACCCTCCGCCGGGACGCCTCGCATCGCTCGGAGGACCTCGGCGACGGCGCGGCCCAGGGATGTCGAGGTGAGCCGCAGCAGGGTGCGACGCACGAGCCAGCTCTCGACGAGGCGCACGACGCCGAACACGACGTCGTCGGGCAGGGTGTCGTCCGCCGGGTGCAGCCTGAGCAGGATCGGAGTCAGCGCCGCCGATCCGATCGCGCGCGACCGGTACATGCACATCTCGACCGGGTCGAGGCTCCGGCGGGTGTCCCCGACGGCGCGGGTCCAGCGTTCGTAGAGCTCGGCTTGCGCGCGCATGTCCATGAGGACGTCGAGCATCGGGCGCCCGGCCTCGTGCTCCATGTAGTGCTTGAACCGCGTGAAGGTCGCCCTCGGGCGCACTTCCTCGGCGACCGTCGCCGCGAGCCACTGGTTGATGAACAGGGCCGCGTGCGTCGACGTCGCACGCCCGACGGTGATCTCGGAGTCCCAGAACGCGGAGTCGAAGGGCCACACGTCCCGGTACGCCGATCGTGCGTCCGCACCCTCCTTCGCGAGGCGCTGGAAGACGAGGTTCTTGACCAGGTCGGCGGCCGTCAGGGGAGTACCGCGAGCGTTGAGGGTTTCGAAGATGGCCTGGGAGTCCTCGTTCGCCTGCAGGTCGATGACGACGAACTGGATGCCGTTCGACAGCACGCCGGCCAGGAGCTCTGCCCGCTGCGTGACGTCGTCCGGCCGTGCCCCGGCACTGACGTCGCCCTCCCCGTCCAGCCACTCGCCGACGCAGCGGGCGAAGTACGCGTGCGCCGCCGTGATGCGGGACGTCGAGTGCGGCAGGTCGTCGTGGGTGACCGGCGGTTCCGCGTTCATGACGTCGTCGAACGCCGCACGGTCGCGGTTGGTGTGCCGCACCTTGAGGCGCTGCTCCTCGTCGTCCACGAACGCGGGATTGTTGTGCGTCAGGGCTTCGAGCTGGGTGCTGTACCGGTCGAGCCCGCGCTCCTCGAAGGCGGCCCCGGCGGCGTCCATGAGGAGCTGAAGAGTGGTCAGCCGCTGCTGGCCGTCGATGACGTTTCGCACGATGAGGTTCCCCATCGCGGACTCCTCCGCCTGGACGACCACGGCCCCCAGAAAGTGGCTCGCCCCGATCGAGCCGCTGTGCCGGATCGACGCGATCCGGACCACGTCCTGCCACAGCGGCTCCCACTGGTCCTCCTCCTCCCACACGTACGGGCGCTGGAAGAGAGGGACCACGATCTGCTGCGGCTGGATGAAGATCTGCTGCGGGGTCCGGACGTTCGTTTCCACTCGAGCGTTCCTCGTCCTTCATGGTCTCGCGGGGCGGTTGATGTCGCTGGCGTGCGGATTGCTGATTCGTGCGTTCCTGCTGGCGTCTACTCCGGCGTGGCCGGCTCGGCTCGTGCCGCGAGGCGGCGCTCGAACTCGGCGTAGGCCTGGCGCATGTGGGCCTCGCGGTCGAGGGTCTGGAACGGGAGGTCGTAGGTGTAGGCGACGCCGCTGCCCGGGTGGACGGCGGTGAGGTCGTCCTCCGAGAAGCGGCCGTCGTTGCCGCCCTTCTTGCGCCACGTGGTCAGGACGGTGTTCGGGACGAGGCGGCCGTTGTCGTCGTAGTGGTCGCGGTTGCGGTCGTAGCCGTACAGCACCGGGAACTGGGTGCGGTAGATCGTGCACAGCTCGTCCGCGGTCAGGCCCAGCGACAGCGCCACCAGGGCGTCGATCTCCAGCAGCGCCTGCCGACGGTCCTCCGCCCGGCGCAGCGGCGTCTCCGGCGTCCACTCCGGGCCGACGTCGCCGAGGTCCACCCAGCCCGTACGCTCCGGCAGACCGGTCCACGAGTCGTCGCGGAACGCCGTGTCGTAGCACTCGGCCCACAGGTCGGCGTAGGCGCCAGTGACACAATTGAGGCGAAGGGCTCTCAGCCGGATCTCTCGGTCGAAATGGCTCGACACAAATGGGAGGCGCTCCAACTGTGCCGCGCGAATGTGCTTCTTCGGCACCACTCGGGTTGTCGCATCAAGAACCAGTGAACTCGCAAATCCAGCGACGTCAACGAGGGTCCGATAACTTCCCGCCGGGAGCCCAGCGCTGAATCCGCCATCCACATGGGTGACACCGGGCGGTAGCAGGGCGGGGATTAGCGTGCGTTCGCCAGTGGGCGCAGCCATCGTCCGCCAGGCAATACGGTAGAAGGCGCGGGCGGAGACGGTCTCGGTGCGGACGGCGGTGCCGTCGGCGCGGCTGGCGGTCTCCACGTGGCGGACGTACTTCGGGTCTACGGCGGGGGAGCCGTCGATGGGCTTGCTGTCCGGGCCGACGACGACGTCGCGGGTCCAGTGCGTGTACGCCGCGTCGTAGGTCTTGCGGTCGCCGCGCGGCTTGTACGACGTCGCCGGGATCGCCCTCGCGCCGAGCGCTTCGAGGTCGACGGCGGACCAGTCGAGGTTGTTCGCCATCGTCTCGTTGGGCGTCTTGTACGCGGGGTTCGCCACGTGGAGGTGCGGCCCCTGAATAATCGCGTCCTCCCAACAGTCAGCGACGTCCCAGGATTTCTCGAAGAGGCCGCGCTTGAAGTCAGTCGTCTCATTCCACCCCTGGGAGAAGGTGAGGTCGAGTGACTTGATGCGCTCAGCGGCAGAGATCTTGTCGAGGGCCGAAGCGGTCGCCTTGTTTACGGCGTAGACCACGCGACTGCGACTCGTCGGTACGTCTGCGTCCTCGAGAGTCGCGTGCCAGGTTCGAAGAATCGCCTCATCGACTGCAATGACACGAGCAGCATGGGGTCTCACGTCCCATCGGCCGTCGGGATCCTTGAGGCCGGGCTCCTCGCCCAGGCCTTGGTGGTCGAAAGACCGTTCGACGGTGTCAGGGTGATAGAGCGAGGCGGCTTGAAGGAAGTGCGGGGCACGGGAGGTGCCGTAGACGTGCACGCCGTAGCTGACCAGGTGGTGGATCTCGAAGAGGACTAGCTCGTTGATGAACTGCCAGTGTCGGCGGAGGCGGCGGTAGGTCACTGCGCGAAGTGGACCGGCCTTCTCATCCGTGAAGTGGGTCTCGGGGTGGATGAGGCCGATGGAGCCGCTAGTCGCGATGTGGCGCCAGGTCTGCTCCATGAAGCAGCGGTAGAGATCAGGGCGGAGGCCGACGAGGTATGGGTAGTCGGTCGGGCTCGACACGGCTTCCCGAGTGGCGACCGTCGCAGTGAGCGAATCGAGATAGAAGTCCCGGGCGGCAGGCAACTCGAGCGTGGCGCTGCGCAGATCGCTTGCTCGGCCCGTCGCCAGCTTCCCTTCCAGTGCGAAGGCCACTTCGTACTCGCCTAGCGCTGCGGCTTCGTCGAAGTCAGGCCGGACCCACGGTGGGTTACCCACCTGAAGGTCGAACCCACCGCGCGTGGCGAACACTGATGCAAAGTCGAGCTCCCAGTGGAAGAACCCCTGTTGAGCCGCAACCCGTTGGCACACGACGAGCCACGGGTGCTCGTGCAGCACTCGTTCCGGCGATGCGACACCGGCGAACGAGAGCTCGAACTCCTCGGCCTCGTTGAGCTCGTCCCAGTCGGCAGTCGACGCAAGGGTCTGGTCGCCGCCGGTCCACTTCCGTCCACGCCCCGAGGCTCCGCTCTCGGCGTGGACGCCTAGCACGGCGCGCAGGCCGCCGATCCACTCGTCCAGGGTCGGCGGTTCGATGCTCTCCTCGGAACCGTCGTCAGACTTGACCCGGGTTGACCCATCAGTCAGCGGCCAGAACCACAGTGCCGACCACGCGTCCATGACGAGTCGGAGCCGCTGGTAGGCGCCCTTCGCGTCGGCCAGCGCCTCTTCGATCTGCTTGCGCGTGACGGCGCCGCCGACGGGCAGGTCGTCGGCTCCCCACACGTCGATGGACCGACGGATCTGGTCCTCGGCGATGCGGAGCCGCGGGTGGGCGAGGTCCCAGAGCGCCTCGACGCGGTGGGCGAGGTTGACCAACTCGTCAGCCTGCTTCTTCGACGGCGTCACGAGCACGGTCTTGCGCCACGCCTTGAGGCGGGCCAGCGCCTCGGGGGCGAGTTCCTTGGCTTCCTTCGCCTCGACTGCCGAGCCCCAGCCCGCGGCGGGGAGCAGGAAGTGGTGGATCCTCCCGCCCACGTCGCCGAGCGAGCTCGACCGCCCGGCGGCGCGGTCGGCGTCGGACGGAGAGAGCGGCACGTCCGTGGGTACCGCGGTGAGCCACGCCCGCTTGGCGAGCTGGTCGCGGCGGTACACCGCGCGTCGGGCACCGATGAGGGAGTTGCCGCGCTTGAGATGCAGGCCGAACCACGGCGCCTGCAGGCCCTCGCCCATCGTGTCGAGCCACAGGGAGATCTCGGCGAGCTCGACGGCGGTCCCGTTGAGGTCCACCCCGTACACGTTGTGCAGGGCGATGTGCGCCTTGACCTTCTGGAGCTCGGCGGCGTAGCGGTCGGGGTCGATCCGCTCGCCGGTCTCGTCCTGCTTGCGCCGCAGGTACGCGGCGGCGAGCTGACGCACCGCCTCGATGGCGAACGCGCCGGAGCCGAGGGCCGGCTCGCACACCGTGAGGTCGAGGATCTCGCGCGCCGACATCTTGCGGGGGACCTCGCGGCCCTCCCACTCGACGGAGCCCTCCTTGACCTCGTCCGGCCCGATGAGCTCGACGAGAGCCTGCGACACCGTGAACCGGGTCAGCACCTCGGGCGTGTAGTACGACGCCGACTGCTGCCGCTCCCGGCCCGCGAGCCGGAACACGAACGTGCCCTGCTCGTGCACGACCGGCTTCTGCTCGCCCGTGACCGGGTCGGGCGCGGTGACGAAGTCCTTCGGTGCGATCGACTGCGACCGCACGACGGGCACCACCCACGAGCCCTTCTCCGCGTTGCCGTCCTTGGCGACCTCGTGCAGGTCCTCGGTGGCGAAGAAGCCCGTGTAGCTCATGAGCCCCTCGTACACGGCACCGAGCTGGTTGATGCCGAGCTCGGCGTACGAGATGAACCCGCGGTCCTTGCCCTTCGACTCCTTGCTCAGCAGCAGGTGCCGCAGCACCTGCTGCAGCGCCGCGTTCCCCAGCCCGACGGCGTCGATGTGCGCGGTCTTCGACGGCAGGAAGAGGTCCGCCTTGAGCGGCTGGAACGTCAGGCCGTCGGCCCCGTCGTCCACCCGGTGCACCTCGCCGTCGACCCGCTCGTCCCGTGCCGCACCCCCCGCGCCGTCGTGACCGGCGTCGACGAGCCGGAACAGCGTGCCCAGCGACTGGTAGAGGTGCGTGCCGTCCTGCGAGCGGTGATCGGCGATGTTCACGAGCGTCAGCTCGCGCAGCCGGTCCAGGCTGTAGCCCTGCTCGTACGTCGGGTCGCCGACGGGCAGCACGCCCAGCTCCGGGGACGCCTCCGCGAACAGGAGGAACAGGATCCGGTACAGGAAGCGCAGCGACTGCCCGGCGAGCTCCTGCGCCTCGGCCTGCGGCAGCGGGTCCAGACCCTGCGCGGCACGGCGCCGCACCACCTCGTTCGCGATGATCTCGATGGACAGCCGCACGCCCTCGCGCAGGTCCTTCGACACTCCGACGGTGTGCTTCACCGACTCGTCCAGCACGCCCGGCCACCACAGGTTGCCCTCGGGGTCCGGGGCGAGCGACGCCGCGTCGACGCACGTCAGTGCCGTGTCCGTCTCCCCGCCGCGCTTGTCGTCCGCCCGCTCGGCCACGAGCTGCAGGTCGACGGCGAGGTAGCGGCCCTCCGCCCAGCGCGCCTTCTCCGCGACGAGCATCCACCCGCCCGCCAGGACGAGCGCGAACTCGGGCGCGTCGTCCTGCACGAACAGGTACGACAGCAGCCGCGCCACCGAGTGGATCTGCGTCGTGTCGTCGACGGCGTACGGCTCGAGCAGTGTCCGGTCGCGGGGCGACGGCTTGTCCCGGTCGCCCTTGGCGAGCAGGGCCTCGACGTCCTTGACCGCCACCGCCTCGACGATCACCAGGGGAGCCGCGGCTTCCAGGCCGGTCGCGTGGACGCGCTCGACCGGGCCGTCCTGCTTCGACTGCAGCGCTACCGACGTGTAGCCGAGCACCCTGCGCAGCTCTGCGTACAGCTCGGGCAGCACCGCGAACCGGCCGCCCTCCTCGCCCAGCCCCGCCAGCGTCGACAGCAGGCTCGCCCGCGCACCCACGAACCGGGCACGCGTCGTCTGCTCGCCCTCCTTCTCGGCGTCGTCCCACGCCTTGCGGCGCTCCAGCACCCGCGTCCGGAAGGACTGCTTGCCGTCCGACCCGACGTAGTGCTCGCTGATCCAGTCCTCGCCGACGACGATCGCGTCGCTCGCGGCCATCAGTGGTTCTCCTCGGTGTCGGGCTGGTCGACGGGGACGACGACGAGCAGGGGTCGCAGCAGGGTGCGGTGCGGCACCATCTCCCGCGCGAGGCGGGTCTCCTCGTCGACGTCGGACTGGCGGCTCGCGATGCCGGACCTCGCCGCCGCGGCCTCGCGGCCGATGAGTGCCGACGCCTCCATGCGCCAGTGCTGGCTGCGTCGCAGCCACGCCTCGACGCGGTCCTGCGTCTCGGCGCGGATCGACTCGATCTGGTCGCCCACCGACGCCTCCGCGGACGCGACGGCCTGGCGGACGAACGGCTGGAGCGCCTCCGCGCCCGGGATCGCTCCCGTGTTGGTGGTGCCCACGCGCAGGTACGCGACGGCGTCGGCCGACGACGCGTGCTGTGACGCGAGGCCGAACGACGGGCTATCCGGGTTGGGGAACGCGACCGTCTGGTACGACGTCGCGACGACCTGACCCCGCACGTTGTACAACGCCGCCTGCACCAGCACCGTGAGGTCCTCGACGCCGCCGCGCACCGCGAACACCTGGCGGCGCTGCAACGTCGAGAGCACACGGTCGGACGCCCAGTCGACCACCGGGTGCAGCGGCCCGAGGAAGTGCGCCTCCGGCCAGGTGGAGCGCGACTCCGCGCTCTTCGCGTTCACCAGCTCCTGGGTGCCGCGCGCGGTCGCCGTCGCGAGCCGCAGCGTCTCGGTCACGTTCCGGTCCGCGAGGTACGACTGGGGCAGCACCTCCAGCCGCTGCTGCAGGTCGCGCGGCGGCTTGAGCGAGGCGAGGGACTGCTGGGGGTACGTCTTCCACGCGACGCCGTTCGGCGGCTCCTGCCCCGGCGTCGTGCAGATCTGGGTGAGCGCGTCCTCCAGGAACGACAGCTCGTCGTCGTAGACGCCTGTGCTGCCGCCGGTCTCCACCGTCGGGGCGGAGGTCTCCGGCTCGGCGGGAGCCGCGGCGCCCATGCCCATCAGACGCGCCAGGAGGCCGGCGGGACCGTCGTCGGCGACGACCTCCTCGACCTCCTTCACGACGTGCTCCAGCGACTTCGCCTGCCGGAGCACGTCGGCGATCGCCTTCTCCTCGGCCTTCACCGAGTACTCGCCCATGAGCGACGCCGTGTCGCCCAGAGCCCGGTGCGCGTGGTGCTCGCGCTCCACCAGACGCGTGAGCACACGAAGGTCACCACCGAACCGCGTCGTCGTCTGTGGGTCCAGCAGGAGGCTGGTGATCTGCGGGGCGTGCTTCTGCCCGTACCGGTCGATGCGGCCGTTGCGCTGCTCGATACGGATCAGGGACCACGGGATGTCGTAGTGCACCAGGTGGTGGCAGTGGCTGTGCAGGTTCACGCCCTCGGACGCCACGTCGCCCGTCACCAGCACGCGGATCGGGGACGACGCGAGCTTGAACGACTCGACGATCGCCTGCTGGTCGACGTCGGACAGACCGCCGTGCAGCACGACGACGTTCTCCTCCGTCAGCCCGAGGTCCTGCCCGAGCTTCTTCCGGAGCCAGCCCAGGGTCGCGACACGCTCCGCGAAGACCACCGCGCGCATCTCCGCACCCTTGCGGACGCCGATGCCCCGCAGATGGTCGAGCAGCGCGTCGTACTTCGCCGACGGCTCGGTGAGCGAGCGGCGGGCGAGGCCGTGCAGGCGCGTGAGCGCGGCACGCTCGGCGCCCCGCGTGCCGGTACCCGACGCCGCTCCCGGGCCGGGCGAGGCCAGGCCGGGAAGGTGCGCCGCGCCGTCGGGCACGGGGCTACCGTCCGTGGTGTCCGGGGCGACGAGCGAGTCCTCGTCGTCGGACTCCTGCCTGCCACCCTCCAGGACGCGCAGCCGCTTGCGGACCGACTCCTCCAGCGCGGCGGGGGAGGACAAGAACGCCTTGGCGAGCGTCCACGGGAAGAGCGTGGCACCGCCCTTGCCGGAGTACGGGCTCGCACCACCGGCCGGCCAGAGCCACGTGCGCTCCAGCTCGACCGCGATCTCCTCCTCGACAGGCGACGCCGGGACGAGCACGTTCTGCGGTTCCCTGCGCTCCGCCCAGTCGGCCCCCACGACCGACGCGACCTCGGGCGAGTGCCGGTGCCGACGGACGATCAGCCGCTCCACCTGCTTCTCGTCCAGCTCGACGCCGTCGGGCTTGACGGCGGACGGCTCCAGCATCCGGACCAGCGCCGCGAACGACCTGGGGTCACCGTTGTGCGGGGTGGCGCTGGCGAGGACGAGCGCGTCCGTCTGGCGGGAGAGCATCGTCGCGAGGCGAAAGTTCTGCGTCGAAGAGTTCGTCACGTTGTGCGACTCGTCGATCACGACCGCGTCCCACCGGTGCTTGCGCAGGTGCGCCACGTACTTGTCCGACTTCAACGTGTCGATCGAGATGATGACCCGCTTGAAGAACGCGAACGGGTTGCGGTTCGCCGGCAGCCTCTGCCGGATGCGCTGGATACCCGTGCTGTCCAGGCGGACGAACGGCAGGGCGAAACGCGTCCACAGCTCGAACTGCATCTGCTCCAGCACGTGCTTCGGCGTCACGACGAGGATCCGCTCGCCCCGCCCCCGCCGCGCGAGCTCCGACAAGATCATGCCGATCTCGAGCGTCTTGCCCAGGCCCACCGCGTCCGCCAGCAAGATGCGGGGACGCAGGTTGTCCGGGTCCAGAGCCTTGCGCACCGCCGCGAACTGGTACGGCAGCGGGTCCGCCAGCGCCCGGTGCGCCGTCGTGAGCGCCGGGTCCGCGATCGGGACCGGCGTCTTGCGCAGCATCGCCTCGAGCCACAGGCGCGACGTGCGGTACCTGGGCGAACCGTCCGCCACGACCGTCGTCTCCGCCGGGTCCGCGACCGCGACGTCGTCGAGCGCGGTCGAGAAGACCGCCTCCGTGTCACGCACCAGCTCCGACAACCCCACGACGTGGACGAAGTGCCCGTCCGTCGTCGGCTCGATCTGGGTGACCAGCCACTCCTCGTCCCGGATCACCACCGTCGACCCCGGGGCCGCGGTGAACTCGGCGGTTCGTGACTCGGTCGTTGCTGCCACGCTCAGTCCCTCGGTCGTGCTCGGTATCGGTGCACCAGCGGTGCGGTCGCTCAGGGCCGACGACACGGCGGCGGCCAGGCAGACTGCCCCGAGGATATCCGTGGTTCGGTTCCGTTTGTCCCCGGAGAGGGTGAAGAACTGCTTCCTTCCTCGACCGTCACGTCCATCGGTGAATGGAGAGATTTCACCCGTGGTGAAATATCCCGGAGTGCTCAAGAGCCCTGATCCAAGGACCCGAGCGCTACAGTCGCCTCGATCACCGGCGCGGCGTCCGGAGAACGTGATCGTGAGACGAGCAGGAGCCTCGAGTGACGGACGTGCTGGACAGCGACCAACCCCAGTCCGAGGCCCACCTGACGGACGCGAGGGTGCGTCTGCACACCCTGGTGAGCGAGGAGTGGTCGTGGGCGTCGTCGCTCGCCAAGATCCCGCAGATCAGCGAGGTCACGCTCACCGTCTCCGCTCCGCTGAGCGAGGCACGCGTCGAGGTCGCACTTCTCGACGGAGATCTGCGGTACGGCTCGGTCGTCGTGCACGACGGACCGGTCCGCACCCCGATCTTGCACCTCGGCAGCGTCCACGTACCGCTCTCCGCCACGGTCATGGCGTCGATCGACGAGCGCCGGACGGCCGAGTGCGTCGTGACCGTGTCCGTGCGTGGCGAGGTCCTCGCGCAGAAGGCGACCCCTGTGGACGTGCAGCCCCGCGACCTCTGGAACTGGGAGGGCGACCCACGTCGAACGCTGTCCCATCTGGGCGCCGTCCAGCGTCGGGTACGAGAGCTCGCGGTCCTGGCCGACGGGTCCGCGGCGTCCGTGACTCGTGCCGAGACGGTTCGTCTGGCGAGCCTCTTGCAGGTCGGGGCTCGGGACGGTCTTTCCCGCGCACTTCTCGCCACTTTCGTCCGGCCCAACCATCCGGAGGTTGCCGCCGTCGCGCGAGAGGCGGTGGACGTGCTCGGGGCCAAGACGGGAGACCCGGGATTCCACGCATTCCAAGACCCAGATCCCCTCCGTGCCGCACGGCGTGCCGACGTCACGGTCGACGCGGTCTACGAGACGCTGAGGGCGCGCAGGATCGCCTACTCGGAGCCCCCGCCCGGGTGGGACTACAGGTCCGCAGGACAACGTGTGCGGGACCACGGCGACGTCGCGCGCGGGGGACTCGGTACCTGCATGGACACGACCGTCCTCATGGCGGCCGTGCTCGAGCACGTCGGCGTCCTGCCCGTTCTCGTGCTCGTCCCCGGCCACATCTTCGTCGGCTACTGGCGCCGGGACCCCGATCAGGGCGCGCAGGACGACTGGTACCCCGGCAAGCCCGTCCTTTCCGATGCCGCGGAGATCAGCAGCCTTGTCGAGACGGGGATCCTCGGCCTCATCGAGACGACGACCTTCGCCGTCGGCAAGTCCGTGTCCGCTCGGCAAGCGTCGGAGATCGCACGAACCGGCCCCCTCGCGGACGGTCGTGCAGCGGGCGCGGTCACTCTCATCGACGTGGCCGCAGCTCGGAGAGACGGAGTGCGCCCGCTCCCCGCGATCAGCACGCGGGCGGACGGTGTCGTGGAGGTGCTCGTGGAGCGCCAGGGCGAGCGCCCCACGGTTCACCACGTGCCGCCCACGACGGACGACGGGATCCCGGGCCTACGGCAGGTCGACCACCACCCCGTGCGCTTTCGCACGTGGAAGTCGTCGCTGTTCAGCCTCAACGCACGGAACGCGCTGCTGAACCTCGGTCACGGACCCACCGTGCAGCCGCTCGTCCTTCCCAGCGACGCGCTCGGCGAGCTGGAAGACCGGCTCAACCAGGACGTCGACTTCAACCTCGTGCACGGGAGCGAGGTGTCCGACGTCGACCGGGCGCAGGAGATCCGGAACGCTCTCGGGCTGAACGCCGAACTGCTCCTGCGTCGACTCCAGGACCGCTCGCTCTACGTCCAGCGGATCAGCCGCGCAGCGTCGTCCAACGGGCCCGTCACGAGGACCAAGTTCGTCTCCGAGCTGCGGAGCATGGCTCGCCGTGCCAAGGAAGCTCGCGACGAGAAGGGGATGAACCCCCTCTTCTTGTGCCTCGGTCTGATCAAGTGGTCGCACAAGGCCGGTGCCGTGGCCGAGGCGCCGCTGATCCTCGTCCCGGTGAATCTCGCCGAACGCCGGTCGCGCGGTCGCTTCTCCCTGACGTTGGACCCGTCGTCGCAGACCACTCCCAACGCCGCCGTGATCGAGTGGCTGCGGCGCGAGCACGACCTGGCCGTTCCTGAGCTCGCCGAACCAGCCGCGGATCGGGCCGGCATCGACGTCGATGCGGTCCTCTCGGCCGTCGGGAGATCCGTGGCCGAGCGCGGACTGCCCTTCGCGGTCGCCGCAGAGGCTCGCCTCGCCATCCTGGACCTGTCCGCGTTCCGCATGTGGAGCGATCTCCACCACCACGGCGACTCCTACCTCGAGCAGCCGTTGATCAAGCACCTGACGCACACGCCGGCAGAGCCCTACATCGACCCCGTGATCGTGGGTGACGGTCGCGTGGACCCGTCCGCGCTGGAAGAGCTCCAGACCCCGATCCCTGCGGACGCGACGCAGAAGCTCGCCGTCCAGTGGGCGAAGGAGGGGCGCACGTTCGTCCTCCAGGGGCCGCCCGGCACGGGCAAGTCCCAGACCATCACGAACATGGTTGCTGAGTGCGTCCAGGCCGGGCAGAAGGTGCTGTTCGTGGCCGAGAAGGGGACTGCGCTCTCCGTGGTGCAGCGCCGGCTCGACGACATCGGGATGTCGCCGTTCACGCTCAACCTCCACCACGAGGGGTCCAGCTCAGCCGTCGTACGAGACCACCTGAAGCGGTCCCTGAGCACGCGTGCGACCCCGGATCCCGTGGCGATGGAGAGCGCCCAGCGGCGACTCAAGAGCTCGCGTTACGAGCTCGGTCAGTACCCGACCCGGCTGCACCGGGAGAACCCCGTCGGCCTGTCGGCCTACGGTGCGCACGACAGGTTGCTCGTCCTCGGCGACGGTCCGGTCCTCGACGTGCCGTCCGAGGTCGTCACTCACCGTCCGGACCTGGTGGACCAGGTGAGGGACGCGTTCTCCCGACTGCCTCAGCTCGCCGCCACGGCAGATGTGCGCCGGGGTCACCCGTGGCGTTTGGTGGGTCGCGCTCCGGCCGGGGCGCATGACGTGACGACCACTGCGACAGCGACCGTGCGAGGGATCCTCGACGGTCTGGCGTGGAGCGACACGCTCACCGGACCGCTGCGCACCGCTCTGGACGCGGCGACCACCCCAGGGCAGCTACGGCTCCTGGTGGTCGCTGCCGACCCTCTCCTTCCCCACGGACACGAGCTCGACGGGTTGCTTCAACCCAGCTGGCCCGACAGCGCCCACCAGAGCCTCGGAGCCTGCGAACGAGCTGTCGCCGAGCGACGAGCACATCTCGGCGGGTTCCACCCGGACGCACTCGCGCTGGACCTCCGGCAGATCTGGGCCGCCTTCGAGTCCGCGACGGCGTCAGGGCCCATCGGTCGGGCGAAGCGGCAGACGGCCGTGCTCGAACCTCTCCGGGCCTACCTGCCGGGCGGGGCGGTGGTCGCTCCCGCGGACGCCCGCGCCGCGCTGGGCGCACTGATCGCCGCGCAGGACACCGCGCGCTGGTGCGTGGAGACACTGGCACGGACGCCGGGGCTCGCGCCGGGTCGGTGGATCAACGTGTTCGTCGATGGGGTGCTCGATGGCGCGCGACGTCGGTTCGAGGAGCTCCGCAGCGCGACGGAACCGCTCCGTGAAGACTCCCCGTGGGGACGAACGGTCCGTGAGCTTGCCATCGCCGGGGTCGGCCATCACCTGGAGCGTCTGCGGGCGTACGCGGACGCGTGGACGAGCGCGTTCGAGGTCCTGGGTGCGATGCCCGCTGACCTCGAGGTATGGCGCGCCGGGGCCAGCCTCGCGACTGCCGCTCGGCGCGACGCCCCCACCTGGCGCGGCCAGATCGACCATGAGCGGCTCCTCCCGCTCCAGCGATGGACCGAGCTCGTCGGCTCCCTCCAGCCGCTCGTGGAAGCAGGGATGGACACCGTCCGTGCTCAGATCCTCGACGGGAGCCTCCCGGCGGACGAGGCGGACGAGGCATTCGAGCGTGGGCTCGCTCGAGCTTCGCAGGCCGAGCGCCTGCGCACCGAAGGGCTCGACCGCTTCGACTCGGAGGCGCACGACCGGCGTGTCGTCGCCTACTCGGAGGCGGAGACCGAGGCTAGGCGGCAATGGACCACGAGCGGGCCCGCGGCGCTCCTCGAACGACGCGGCGGAAACGGTCTCGGGATGCGCACTGGCGGGCTCGCGCGTGAGCTGGAGAAGACGCGCGGTCGGCTGGGTACGCGCGCGATCCTCAAGCGCTACGGCGACGCCGTCCAAGAACTGACACCGCTCGTGCTGGCCAGCCCGTCGTCCGTGGTCGACCTGGTCGCGCCGGGCGTCATGGACTTCGACCTGGTGATCTTCGACGAGGCGTCGCAGATCACCGTCCCCGAGGCCGTGGGGGCGATCGGACGCGCCCGCGCCGTCGTCGTGGTGGGGGACAGCAAGCAGATGCCCCCGAGCAGGAAGGTGGGTACTCAGCCCGCGACGGACGAGGAGATCGAGGACCCCGAGCTCGAGATCATCGAGGACCAGGAGTCGATCCTCAGCGAGTGCGAGCTTGCGCGCGTGCCGGTGCTGCGGCTCTCCTGGCACTATCGCAGCCAGGACGAGGCGCTCATCGCGTTCAGCAATGGGGCGTACTACGACGGCAAGCTCAGCAGCTTTCCTGCACCGACGCTGCTCTCCGCGACGACCGGGGTCGAGCTCGTCCGGGTGTCGGGGTCGTTCATCCGGGCCGGGAGCAGCGAGAAGCGCGAGTTCGGAACCACCGAGAAGATCATCGCTGGTAGAGGAACCAACGCCGACGAGGCGCTCGCCGTCGTCGAGGCCGTCCGAGAACTTCTCTCCGTCGCGAACCCGCCGACGATCGGCATCGTGACCTTCAACGAGCAGCAGCGCCAGCTCATCGAGGAACTGCTCAAGGACACGAGTGACCCGGCGATCACCGCGGCGTGCAACGAGTCGGCGATGGGCCCGTCGAACGTGCTGTTCGTCAAGGCGCTGGAGCAGGTCCAGGGAGACGAGCGCGACGTCGTGCTGTTCTCGGTCGCGTTCTCGAAGCAGGCGAACGGCAAGATTCCGTTGAACTTTGGTCCGCTGTCGAACGTCGGCGGCGAGAGGCGGCTCAACGTCGCCGTCACGCGGGCTCGGCGCAAGAACATCGTGTTCTGCAGCTTCGACCCCGATGAGCTCGACGCAGACAGCGCCACGTACAAGGGCGTCAAGGACCTCAAGAAGTTCCTGCTGTTCGCCCGGGACGCGAACCTCCGTGCCGACGTCGGCGCCGGACTCGACCGCACTGCAGTGCGCGACCGGCACCGCGACGACGTCGCCGAAACCCTCCGGGAGGCTGGGCTCCACGTTCTCACCGACGTCGGGCTCTCCGACTTCCGCCTGGACCTCGTCCTCGCCCGGCCTGACCGTCCGGAGCGGCTACTGCTGCCCGTGCTGCTCGACGGGGAGAGCTGGAGATCACGCAGAACGGTCTCCGACCGGGACGTCCTCCCCGTCGAGGTGCTGCAGAACCTCATGCGCTGGCCCGCAGTGGCTCGGATCTGGTGGCCGATGTGGCTGCAGAACCGCCAGGAGGTCGTCGACCGGATCCTCGCTCAGGTCGACGCGGTGGACCTCGCGCTTGCCACGAGCGAGGACATCGCCGAGGAACTGGAGCTCGACATCGAGACGGCGTCTTCCGCCCTGGCGCCTGTGCGCACAGCACCCGAGCCGGAGACGTTCACCTACGGTCAGGTGAACAACCTGTTCGGTGCGCCGCCCGACCTCTTTGACGCACCTGAAAACCTGCTTGTTGACTTCTCGGCCGCCGACACGAGGGCGAGCGCACCGGCGCAGGACATCGAGTGGCCTGGCGGGGCCGCTGGTGGCGCGAACGCGGGCGTGTCAGGGAGCGGGCTGGACCTCGCCCGTCCGACCTCGTCGAACGACAAGGTCAGCATCTTCGTCCCCGCGCACTGCGAGGTCGTGGGGAGTCGTGAGGTGCTCGACGCGCTGCCAGACCGTGGGGCTGCCGCCGCCGTCCGGGCACAGGTCATGGACGTGATCACCGTAGAAGGGCCTGTCGCGGTAGACCGACTGGTTCGGGTCGTCGGTCGGCGTTTCGGGTTGACCACGGTCCGCGCGTCGAGAGCAGCCGACATCGCGCGACTCGTGCCCCGAGCGCAGATCCGCCGGGGCGCGGACGCCGCCTTCGCCTGGCCGCAGCACATCGATCCCGGAACGTGGACCGGCTACCGCATCCCGGACCCCGACGGGACACGACGGTTCGACGAGATCGCTCCGGAGGAGATCGCCAACGCGATGCGTGCGGTGGTCGACGCTGAACCCGAGCTCGACGACGAGGGCGTCCTCCGTCGTACGGCAGCAGTGTTCGGGCTGTCGCGACTCGGTGCCGGGGCACGCGCGAGGCTCGAGGCCGTCCACGACCGCAATCGAGCACGTTGACGAGACCTGGGTCCGGGTGACGTACGTAGGCGAGGACTCTCGCCGGGAAGCCGCGCCGGGTAGCTTCCACCGGCTGAGCGATGATAGCTTGAACGTGCGTTCGAGCTGCCTCCTGGGTCGTGCACCGAGGTCGGTCGTCGCGCCACGAGTCACATGCGCGGGAAGCCTCAGGAGGAACAGTTGAACGCCGGTCGTCAGTTCACGTTCGTCGATCTGTTCGCCGGCATCGGCGGATTTCATGCGGCACTCGGTACACTCGGCGGGCGGTGCGTCTACGCCGCGGAACTCGACGACTCCGCCAGGGCCGTGTACGAGGCTGCGTGGCGACAGCCTGACCGCGCACGCGGTGTCGAGTACCCGTTTGCGCGTGACATCAACACCGACGTGCCGGTAGTGCCGGAGACGGAGCTGCCGAACGCTACCGATGACCTTCCCGCGTTCCCCGAGCACGACGTTCTTGCAGCGGGATTCCCGTGTCAAGCATTCAGCAAGTCCGGGCGTCAGGCCGGCATCCTCGACGCCACACGTGGAACTCTCTTCTACAACATCCTGCGGATCGTCAGGGCGAAGCGACCCAAGGTCGTCTTCCTCGAGAACGTCCGAAACCTCGCCGGGCCCAAGCATCGAGAGTCGACCTTCAGGATGATCGTCGAATCGCTCCTCGACCTGGGATACGTCGTCTCGGAGGAGCCGACGGTCATCTCGCCCCATCGGATCCACCCCGACAGGGGCGGGACACCGCAGCTGCGCGAGCGCATCTACATCATGGCGATCCACAGGACAGTGCTCGGCGGAGACGTCGAGAGCGTTGAGGGTCGAATTCGCTGGACCGACGACAACTGGCCTTTCGTCCGGGACGTCGAGGCATTTTCATCCTTCTCCTACGGCGCGTGGGACCCGCAGACGTGGAGCCTCAGGGAAACGGGGCTCGCGCTCTACGGGGGCGAGCCGGTCGTCCTCCCGGACGAGCGCATCGGCGATCGTCGACGCCTGGAGCTCAGCCCTGGAGACGCCAAGGCACTCCACGCCTGGGACGACTTCGTGCGTCGCGTCGTCAAGCGAAACGAGCTGGGCGACGGCGACGGCGTCCGCAGACTGCCAGGCCACCCGATCTGGACCGGGGTGATGGACCCGAACTGGCTTGCGCGAGAGCGAGCTGACGCCAACGCCCGGGCACAAGAGGGCTTTGGCTGGAAGAACGCCTTCCTCGAAAGCAACATCCGAACGATCGGTGAGCACCGGGCTGATCTTGAAGCGACGATCAAGCCGCTGCACGGATCGATCCCGGAGAGCCGGTGGAAGTTCGAGTGGCAAGCGCAGGACGCGTCTTCAATTGATGAGTGCTTGATCCAGATGCGTCCGTCCGGGATCCGGGTCAAGAAGGACAACTACACTCCAGCGCTCGTCGCCATCAACCAGACGCCCATCCTCGGGAAGGAGCGTCGTAGGATCGCTCCGGCAGAGGCCGCCAGGCTTCAGGGCTTCCCGGACGAGGTGGCGGAGATCATGACTCAGATCCAGCCGGACGCGAAGTCCTACAAGCAGCTCGGCAACGCGGTCCACGTGGGTGCGGTCGGGTTCGCCCTGTCGCAGTTCCTCGAGCACTTCAGTGAGACGGCGGACCTGGACCCGGGGCTAGCGGAGATCGTTGATGTCTGGAAGCGTCGGTGGGAGCCAGCAACGTCGAGCCTCTCCGATCCGGAGGCATCTCAGCTCACGCTCCTTGACGATGGTCCCGTCGATGGTGAGACCCGAGCAGCCTGAGTCCGGGCGCGCGCAAGCCCAGCACGTGCCGCAGCACCCTGGCTCTTCGTCGCCGATGGTGTCGCTGCGGATGAGCCGTGCCCGACGTCGCGACACGGCTCCCGAGATGGAGCTCCGGCGGCGGCTGCACGCACGTGGGCTCCGCTACCGCGTCGCCCTGCCGATCCCAGGTCAACGCCGAAGGACGATCGACATAGCCTTCACGCGTCATCGGTTGGCCGTCTTCGTCGACGGATGCTTCTGGCATGGTTGTCCGGAGCACGGAACGAGCCCACGAGCGAACAGTGAGTGGTGGAAGACAAAGATCGCTGCCAATCGGGCCCGAGACGCGGACAGCGACCGACTACTGCGTTCGCTCGGCTGGACTGTCGTCCGGGTGTGGGAGCATGAGCCGGCCGACCGCGCCGCGGACAACGTCGTCGAGGCGCTGGCCGCGATGAGTGGCTGAAGGCCTTCGCAAGCTCTCGCTCGGATCATCAGCACCACATGTAGTCAGGCTCGACACCGCGGCATCAGTCGACGTAGCCGTCTGCCAGCGCCTTCGCCACGAGAACCCCACGGCGGCGCAGCGTGCGCGCGTCCGTCCACGCCACGGTGAGGCCGCTCGCGTTGAGACTTGCCGCTACCGATCGCTGCCGAGCCGTCTGGTGGTCGACCGTGCGGCTCCACAGCGGGTGGCCTACTACCGCTGCGCGGCTCCCATGGACGAGCACGTGGACATCGTCGATCGTGTCGACGGTGTAGCGCTCCTCGAACATCGCCCTGAACCCAGCGTCAAAGGCGTGGATGGCGTCTGGGACGAGGTCGAACCAACGACCGAGATTCAGTTCACGACCGAGGGCGAGGTCGGCGACGTCGAGCGCGAGCCGCCAGTCGAGGACCGGGTGGAGATGCCGGTTGTCCCAGGAACGGAGGCAATCGGGACACGACGAGTCGCACTCGACATGGGCGGGTGCGGCCCAGCGTGCACTCGTTCCGTCGGCGATCTGCCGGACGACGTCGTCCATCCTTGGGCCTGCGAGCTCGAGGGCGTAGCCGGCACCGTTCTCGAGCGTGTCGGCGATGTAGACCGCCGACGTGCGCGTGCCGTCGCCGTAGCGGCGGGGCTGAAGCCCGACCGTGAGCTCGTCCGGGTCGATGTCGAGCTCGGCTTGCGCACCGCGGCGGAGCGCCTCTGCGAACGACAGCATCGCAGCGGGGCCGGAGGGACATTCCGCTGGGTCGGTCGGAATCACCTCGCTCGGGATGCGGTCGGACCTGAGCAGGAGCAGCGCCGCGTCCGTCGTGCGGACGTCGCCGATCGCGCCACGGCCGACCTTCGGCACGGAGATTCCGTCGGTCTCGACGGTTGGCACGATGACCGACTTGTCGCTGAGGCGGAACAGCTCGAACTGCGCGCGGCGGTTGTCGTTGACGGTTACCAGGTTGGCGTCCTCGAGGCGCCAGATGTCCATCGCGCCGGACCGCTCCGGCTGGATCCCGCCCAGGTCGGTCCACTCGAGGACCGGCCGTGATGCGGTCGCAACCTGGGAGTCACCGAGTTCTCCGTCCTTGGCCTTTGGGTGGGTTCGGAAACCTTCCGGCTGGTACACCGTCATCGGTGTGACGCTTCCCGCGCACACGGGGCACATGGCCTTTCGGTCAGCAGCCTCGGGGAGACCTGGTGCGGTGCCCGGTGCGATCGTCGACGAGCCGCAGGTGGCACAGCGTTCGAGCGCGAACGACGAACGAAGCGGATCGTTCGTGCGCACCGCACCCCTTCCGTCACGGTAGACGGAGGCAAAGCCGTTGACCGTGTACACCCACCCGTCGCTGACAACCTCGGCGCCTGGTGCGAAGAGCGAGACCGCCTGGTCGAGGGGGCGGTCGCTGATCTCGTCGAGCGTCAGCCGGTTGTCGGCGCCGGTCCGATAGAGGGTGCGTACCCGGGTCGGGAACCCGAACATCGGCAGCACGCCGGCGTTGGCCAGGCGTTCGCTCAACGCCGGCTGCGTGAAGACGGGCGACTCGACGACCTTGTCGACGTCGAGGACAAGACTGTCTCGTGCCCACTCGACGATCTCACTGACGGCATGCGCCGAGAGCCCTGTGTGGCTCGCAAGTCGGTGAACGACCTCCTCGACGTCGGAAGAGTGCATGAGCCACGCCTCGACGAACGTGCGCATCGGCGGTGAACCTTCCTCCGAGCCTTCGTTCCACTCGTCGGCACGACCGAAGGCGCCGTGCACACTTTCGCGGAGCACCTTGGGCGGGTTCGGAAGCGCCCGACAGGCGCGACGGAGGAGTTCAGCCGCGACCACGCGCTTGAGGATCTTCGCGCGGTTGGTGTCGAGGAACGGCTGGGGCGGCGGGTCGCCGGTGATCCGGCGCGGGTTCGCAAAGTAGTAGTCGTCGTGCGACCGGTCGCGGCAGAGCGTCGCGGCGAACGAGAACGCCTGGCCCTGACGTCCGGCGCGGCCCACGCGCTGCTGGTAGTTGAATCGCTTGGGCGGCATGTTGCCCATCACCGTCGAGCGCAACGAACCGATGTCGACACCGACCTCCATGGTCGTCGTCACCGAAAGGACGTCGAGCGGAGAGGTCAGGCGATTCTCCGCGGGTGCTGGCTTGAGAGCGCCGCGAAAGACCCGCTGACGGCGCCGCTGCTCCTCTGGGGGACGCGTCTGTCCCGTGAGCTCCGCGACCGCCAGTCGCTGCGGCTTCTGCTTCGAGAGCCACGCGTAGTAGTCCTCTTCGAGGATGTCGATGCGCTCGCGCTCCTCCAGCTCGCCCGTGCAGCCGTTGCGGACGCACGTCCGGGCCGACTCGTGGAGATGGCGTTGGCCGCACGTCGCGCAGACCCAGACGCCGTCGGCACCGGGAACGACGAGCAGCGGGACGTCGGCGGTTGCAAGGTCGACCACTGACCCGACCAGCATCGGCTCGAGAACCTGTTGAAACTCGGTCTCAACGTCGTCGGCGCTCGTCCCGAGCACCTTGGCGGCGCGGCCGAGGTAGTTCGTGACGTCGCGTGGTAGAAGATTCGCGCGCGACAAGCCGTCCGAGTCCTGGGGCGCCCAGCGTCCGCTTGACAGGTAGATGCGCAACGCGGAGCGCATCGCCGTTGTCCGGAGGTCGTCGGCGGAGTCCACCAGGGCGCGAGGGAGGATGGACGCGACCAGGTTGTCCTCGGCGTCGCGTGCCGAACGGGAGGCTCCGACGAGCACCTCTGCGACCGAGGTCGTCATGTAGGCATGGAACCGCTTCTGGTGCTCTTGCCGTTCGGACATGTCCGAGAGCGGCGCCCAGAGGCCGGCCGACGGAGGCTCGAACGCCCGGTACCACGGGGTCCCGGACTCGTCGAGAGTCAGGCGCGACGCACGCGGACCGCCTGGTGGCACTCCGAGCGAGACGAGCTGACGGCTCAGGTGTCGGACCAAGCCGGTCCATGGCCGCGCCCGGTCGGCCGCGACCTTGCGCTCGAAGGTCTCGACCGCGGCGGACTGATCAGGTGTTCCGTATCCTGCGTTGATCGCCGCGTACGCGGCCACCATCTCGGGATGCTTCTGCGCGAGCTCGCCGAACGATGCGGTCTGGTCGGCGCTGAGGCGCCCTGCGAGACCCTCGCGCAGGATCATGGCGACGTTTTCTACGGGGGCTGCCAGAGCCTGGTCGACCTCCTGCCGGACGAGGTCGTTGTAGTGGTTCATCGAGAGCCCCACCGCCATGCGGGCGGCGTCATCACGGGAGTCGGTGAAGACGATCGTACGGCTGGAGCCCTGTTCGTCGCCGAGCTCGCGGAAGATCTCGGCGACGAGAAGCTGGGTCGCCTGGGTTGCGCCCTGCGTGTGGGCGCGGAGTGCCGAGGCGACGCGTCCGGACTTGAACTCCGACTGGCGCCGCGTGTGCAGGCATCGAGGGCAGTGGGACGGGAGCGCTGGAGGGAGAAACTCGTCGTCAGGGTTCTTCACCGTGACGAACGTGCCCGTCGCGTCCCCAGCGGATCCGGACTGGATGAACCCGGTGGCCGGGTGGAGCAACGCGCGGGAGAACTGGAACGTGACGTCCTTCCTCGGACCGCTGTGGCTCCACGAGGTACCCAGACCCTCGGTGAACGGTGAGTACCACCGGTACTCGCTCCGGCGTCGTTCGAAGAGGAACTTCGGCCGGTCGAGCTCGCTGTCGGACGGGTCGATGCCAAGGAATTCTCCACCGCTGCCGGTCGCCACGACGTGGCCACCGAGACTGGCGTCGCCGCACTTGCCGCAGTAGACGAGCTCGAGGACGCGTCCGCCGCAGCGGCACTGGTGAACGGGGCGTGCAAAGAGCCGTCCGATTCCGGGACGTTCTCGCGCTTCGTCCGCGGCGATCTCCGTACACCCGGAGTTCGAGCACGCCCACATTCCGCGCATCGTTCGCATGAAGTAGTGCGCCCGGAACGGGATGCCCGTTCCGTCGGGCGCGTCCGCGATGATCTCAAGCGCGTGCGCGACGTCCGAAACCGTGCCTTCGTGGCCGAAAGCGCGGGCTGCGATGGTAGGTAGGTCTGTGGCGCGAACGACGCCTCGCTCGTCACGGCAGGCCTCCGCGAGCACATGGGTCAGGGCCCCCGCGTCCATGGAGACCAGGCGGGAACTCGCGACAGGCAGGTCCGCCATGACGGCCCGCGTCTCGCCGGAGATCTGCTTGAACGTCGAGCGGGGGACGCCGAAGAACCGCTCGAGGTAGTCAGAGCGATCGCCGTCGAGCGATGCGCTCGTGCCGATCACCCGGAGCTGGGGAGAGTCAGGGGCTAGCCCGAGCCGCATCATGAGGTTGCGTATGATGAGCGCGACCTCAGAGCCCTGCGTACCGCGGTAGAGGTGCAGTTCGTCGACCACCAGGGTGAAGACGTTGGACGGGTCGGACTGCAGCCAGTCGCGGGTCTGCTCGAAGATCGGCTCCTCGAGCCGGCGCATGAGCATGACGTTCAACATCGAGTAGTTGGTGACGAGGATGTCGGGTGGGTCGGAGATCATGTCCCACCGTGTGATGAGCTCCGCCCGGCGCGGGTCCGCCAGGAAGTCGCGCACCTCGGGGTTGGAAGCAAGTGCCTCGTACTCCTGGACCAGAAGACGCAGGTCTTTGCCGACTTCGGTGACCTTCTCGTCCTTGCGCGTTGTCGACGGCAGTCGGGTGCCACCAGGTGCGCCCGAGGTATAGCGGCCGAACCAGAGCGCGGGACCACCGAAGTCCGCGATCCGTCGCGCGGTGCGGCGGAGCCGCGACATCTGGTCCTCGACGAGTGCGTTGGTCGGGTAGAGGACCATCGTCCGGACAGCAGCGGGACGTTGCTCGTCCTTGCGAACGGGTGACCAGTGGCTGGTGTCCCACCACGCATTGACACGGTTCGAAGACGCCCAGCCCCGCGCCTCCATCAGGAGGCGTGCCAGCACCGGTAGGAGAAAGGCTTCAGTCTTTCCCGAACCTGTGCCGGACGTGACAACCGGGTTCGTCGGACCGTGCACGCCGAGCGCGACGGCCAGGGAGTCGGCCTGATGGCGGCGAAGGCGGACCGCCACACCTGGCGTGGTGCCGAAGAGACCGTGGACGAGCCAGGATGCCTCGTCGTTCGTCATGCCGACGTCGCGACATGCCTGGACCGCATCGACCACACCGTCGTAGGGAAGAACAGGCTCGATGAGCGGGTCCGGTACCAGACGAACGTCATCGAGGAGCAGCCGACGGCGCTCGGCGCGCAGGCCGGAGTCACGGAGATAGAAGGCGGTGTCGATGTAGCGGAGGACGGTCTCGTTGATCGAGCGTCCGACGGACAGGGGGTTCACTGGTGTGGCCATGGTGCTCAGTTCTCGAGGAGATAGGTGATGCGGGCGGCGACGTCCTCGCTGACATCGCGGTAGACGTGCATACCCCGGTTCTTCTGCGGGGGAGCAGCGGAGTCGAGCACGACGGCACGCTCGTACATCCCGGGAAGCAGCGCTCCTAGCGGCACGACGAGGGACTTGGCGTGGCGCGCATAGGCGAGGAGCGGCCTGCCCGCGAGACTGGATGCGGCGTGGTGCTTGGCCATGTAGGCCGAGGTCTGCGCGAGCGTGCCTGACTCGAGGTCCTTCTCGGTTCGGATGAAGTACCGCGCTGCGTAGCGTCCGACCCGGTACGCGCCCGGCGAGCTTGAACCGACGACGTCGACCCATGCTGCACGGGCGGGGTCGAACCACTGGAGTTCGGTCATGGTGGGTGATGGCGCGCGTGGCAGGGCTGCAACCACCTCGCTGAGCCGGGGGAGGAATGCGGCGATGGTCTTGCCGGTCCGCCCCGCGAGGAGCACATCCTCGACATCGAGCCAGTCTGCGAGCTCGTCGGACGTAGCATCGGTGGAATAGCGAGTGAGGCCGCTCTCGTACGTCCTCTCGACGACGTCGTGCCCATGCTCACGGCAGGACCGCATCACCTCGGCTACTAGCCCCTTGGTCCAGAATCCGGTGAGGACGCGTGACCCTCCGGCATCGATGATCGCCGTGGGCGCGACCTCCCAAGCCTCGGGCTGCAAGGTTTCCGAGGATCGGCGGACTTCGATGTGTCCCAGGGCCTCGAGGGTTGAGATGAAGTCAGCAACAAACAGGCTGCTCGCGTCAAGCTGGCGCGCGACCCGCTCGAGCGAGGAGACGGGCCCGCCGCCGAGGAAGCGCAGTGCGTCGAGCGCGATGTCCCAGTCCTCCGCCTTCGTAGCGGAGTCGGACACGACTGGAGGGAGACCGGTGACGTCGATAGGGCGACGGGTGTGGGACCCTGCATCGAGCTTGCGCTCGAACGCGGACCGGTTGCGGTAGTAGTTCGCGGAGTACCTCTTCGTCGTCCCGCAGTACGAACACGTCCCGGTCACCGGCGTCTTCGACCGGTCGTTGTACGCGACCTCGGTGATCTCGAGACGGTGTGCGCCGGTGAAGAAGCAAGACTTGGCGTCCGGGCGGTGAAGCGCCACCGACGGCCTCCGGACCTGGTCCTGTGCCGGGACCCACCACGGGCGGTCGGCTGGTACACCGACCTCGACCTCGGGCTCCTCTTCGGCGGCGACGACGACGCCCTGGACGATGCACGGGCTGTCCTCCTTGGTGCCGGCGCCGATCGCCGCGAGTGGCTCACCGAGGGCGTGAGTGACCGAGTCGTGACGCTGCCACTGGGCAGCATCGTGGTCGTCGGCGGAATGGAGCGTGAACTCCTTGCGTGCGAGGACCTGTGTCGCGTCGAACATCTCGAGCGCGTAGTGCCCGTCCCGGAGCTCTTGGGTCGCGAGGTCGACGAGCACGAATCCGGTGCCTCGGTCGGGCCACGAGTCGAGCATCTGGTCGCCGCCATCCCTGCTCTCCACATCGAGGTCGAGCAGCCGGACGTCGAACGGGCCGCCGTCGTGCATCGCGCGGACCTCGGGGGGGTGAGCCGAGTGCCAACGGGTACGGGAGGCCCCGGGGAGCGCGAACCCGCCGGACAGCTTGAGCTGGCTGCTGGTCAGCGGGACGAGTGCGTGAAAGTCCTGGTTCAGCTTCTCGGGTGGTGTCGAGGGTCGACCGAAGATCTCGACTCCCTCGAACAGTGTCCATCCGGTCGGAAGCCCTGGCCGGGTGGTGCCTTCGGTCCAACCCGGCCTAGCGATCTCGTTCAGCAGCCCACGAACCTTTTCGACCGTGCGGTCCGCGGTGAGCACCACGACGTCGTCCCCCATCAGCACCTGCCGTGTCTCCAGCCAGATGCCCGAGAGATCGTCCTTGCGGAACACGAGGACAGCGCGCGGTGGATGTACCACCTGGCCACCCAGCTCCTCCGTGATCTGGAGGACGCCTTCGAGGAGGTGTGCCGGGTCGATCTGCTCCGGATCGTCGAGAGACATCGAACCTTGGAGGTCGAGCGACGGGATGAGGGAGATCGGCTGATCGCCGTCTATCGTCCTGAGCGTGGCGCCGCGAGCCGTCCCGGGCTCCACGACGAAGAAGTGCGGGAATATCAGGAGCTTGCGCTTGGGAAAGCCTCGGAACTGCAGGCCGATCAGTGCTCGTCCCCGTGGCCCCGAGCTGGTGTCGTCGGACTCGTCGACACCGTTCCACGACTGGAGCTCGACCGACGCCACGCCGGCGATCCGTTCACGAAGGTCTACCTTCGACCACAGTTTTCCCAGGTGTGAACCCCGTCGCTGCTCGTCCGCCAGCCAAGCGCCGAGAATGGGCTCCAGCTCCGAACCGGGTACCTCCGAGCGTGGCGCGAAGTCGAACTCCACGAAGAAGCGCTCGAGCTTTCGGCGGTCGGCCTCGCGGACGAGCGCCTGTGAGAGTGGGAGGCCGACGAACCGCTTGCCCAGCGCGAACGCGGTCGGCGTCCCTCTCCTGCCGCCCAGCGTCGAGAGCCAGAGATTGAGCCCTTCCCAGAGCGGCTCGGCGACGTGCATGTATCCACGGCTCAACCGTTCTTTGTTGCCGCCGAGCAGGTCCGCGAGGCGACCGTAGTAGTTGGTCGATGCCATACCGCCCTCAGCCGCCATGCGCTCAGCCGCGAGCGAGAAGACGGCGAGCAGCGCGACCGCTGGGTAGGTGTGCGTGCGTGAGCGATCGCGCCACGTTCGGACGCGCTCGAGATGCCGGGCGAAACCGTCGGGCGAGTCGTGGTCGATAGTGCGCCCCACGATCTCGACGAGTCCGTCGACGACGCCGTCTGCGTCCATGTTCAGCAGTTCGCCCATCTTGGCGATCTCATGGTCCTCGATATCGAGGTAGGCGGGCGTCGCCGCGTCGTTCTCGGGGAAGAGGACGTCAGCGACGACGTCGTTCCACCGGACGTACTCCTGCCAGTCGGCCCTGCTCACTCGCACGTGCGTCCGCCTCCTTGGGTTGCGGCGTCATTATGCGAGCCATCACCGACAGCAGCACAGGGAACAGCCACATTTCACCCGCTCGCGATCTGGTCGTGCTGGCGGGCAGGATACCCTGGCCCGAGTTCGGAACCGATTCAAGGAGCAACTGGATGCCGATTCTGCCGACGGTCGACTCCGACCGGCGAACGCTTGAGAGCACACTGGCCGAGAGCCTTGCAGCGTTGTCGCAGCACTCCCCGGAGCCGGATGGCGTGATCGTCGCGCGAGCCTTTGACGCTGTCGACATCGACTTTGGCAGCGAGGCTTGGGTCGACTATCTGGAGCTCGTTCAGGACTGGCTCCGTCTCGACCAGAGGATCGAGAGCTTTCTGAGCACGAAGGAGGTCCTCCGGGATCTCTTCTCCTGTCTCGGCAAGGGTGGGCTTCACGGAAACGTCGAGGTCAACGGGATCAGCCTCACGCAGCAGGGACTCGAAGCGCTGCTCGAGCGGGTCGAGCGAGCGAACGCACTGCGAGAGAAGTTCCTGGGCGACCTGGAGGAAGTGACTCCGAAGGTGGCGTCGGACCGTTGGTACGAAGCCTGGGACGAGGCGTCGGTCGCTACGAGCCGGGAGCCGATCCGCGCGAAGGCCGACACCTGGACGATCCAGAACTTCGTGGCCAAGGCCGAGCGGGACAAGCTCGAGCTTAACCCGACCTACCAGCGCGGCGACGTGTGGCCGACGAAGGACGCGCAGCTCCTCATCGAGTCCATCCTGCGCGGCATCCCCCTACCTTCGATCATCGTGCTGCGCCCGGATTCCATCGCTTCATCGCCCTACGAGGTGGTCGACGGGAAGCAGCGCCTGACGTCGATCCTCAGGTTCGTCGGAAAGCACCCAAGCGCTCTGCGCACCGTGCGCGAGGTTGACAAAGCGCACCCTGGCTTCAACCTTGAGCATCTCTTCCGCACCAACTACCCCTCGTTTCGCCAGGCGTGGAAGGCAGCGACCGGGGAGAGCCTTACGCTCGCTGAAGAACGCCGGCTCTACTTCCCCTTCCCGCTCGCGAAGGACTTTGGAGAGGGAACCGAGCTGGCGCGCATGGGTGGTCGGTTCTTTCACCAAGTACAGGACGAGGTGGTACTCGTTGGAGGCGGCGAGGCCACCATCTACGACGTCTTTGAGGGGACCACCGACTACAAGGTTCCGATCATCGAGTACCTGGAGGCCACGCCGCGCCAGGTTCACGAGGTCTTCAATCTCTACAACAAGCAGGGCAAGCACCTGAACGCGGAGGAGATTCGCAACGCGGTCTTCCACGAGCTCGACATCATGCGAGCTTTCGCGACGATGGCGGGAGACGGCCCGGGCCTGGAGGTCGCGACGCCGTTCCTCGCGCCCGCTGAGGCCGACGTGCACGTGATCCGCGAGTACATCGCTGGGTGCGGCATGAGCGCCGATCGGTTCAAGCGGACGAAGGTCGTCTCCTGGCTCTCGTCCCTCGCGGTCTCCGACCCCACGGAGCGCAAGGACCAGCAGGACGGTGCCGTCGTACGCAAGCAGTCGACCGCGCGGCACATCGACACGTTCCTTGAACGCGTCGGGGAGCGCAACGACCCCATGCGGACGCAGTCCCGCATCCGTGAACTTGTCGCTCTCCTTGGCACAGCAATGCGCGCCCACGGGGCGATCGTGTGGCCCGAGTCCCTGCGTGGCAAGACCACCGGCTGGGAGGAACTCCCTCTCGTCGCAACGCTGCTCGGAACGACGTTCGCCGCGGCGGTCCTCGGAGAGCGGACCGACGACCGCATGCGCGAGCGTGAGGTCGCGCTTCAGTCCGCCGCAGCCACGGGATGGTTGCGACCGGCGAAGACGCAGACTGGTCTGCAGTGGGCGTATATTGCGGACACAGCCCTCGGCATCGTTGACGCCCTCGGAGTCCCTTCCTCGACGGTGGACGCGCACCTCAGGAGTGCGTTCGTGCACTCGCCTGTCGAGGCATTCCGGATGGTGCGGGCAGACGAGCGCCTCATGGCCGACCTGCGCAAGAACCGGAAAGGGAGCTAGGCAGCCCAGTTCGACATCCGAGCCGGTCCTGGCACCGATGCCCACGCCGGCCCGGGCGGGTGCGACAAAAGCGGAGGTCATCGCGTCGATCGCGCAGAGGCTCGGTTTCGAGACCCCAGTGCTCTCGACTGGGAGCACTGAGCCGCGATCGTTCTTCGCGGCCATCGATGCCGCGATGGGGCTAGGGATATTGTCCCGGACCAAGCAGGGCATGGCGCGGGAGATCGTTCAGTTCTCGGGCGCAAGCTGGGAAAGCAGGTTTGAGTCGGCGGGTGCGACCGTCACGCTTGATGGTCTGCGCGCCGTCGCCGAAGCAGTCGAGACAATCATGCTTGGTCGATACGCAGCGCCGAATCAGGTCTCGTCGATCGACGCGACCTCAACACTTGACTCATACCCGGGCTGGGCTGCGTGTGCGGCCATCGCGACGAGCCGTGAGCTCGAGCTGCTCCGCGAGATCGCCGACCTGGCCGAGGACGGAGTCGAGGCGCCAACCGTGGGCGAAGAGGCCTGCGACGGGGTCCCGCTCTCACTTGCATGGCCTGGAAGTCGTCTGACGGTCGAGGCTCCGAACCTTGGTCCTGAGCTGCTTGCCGAGCTCCGTGCGGCCGGATGGGTGATTGTGGAACCCATCGCGGCGGAGATTCGTGCTGCCTTGACGAGACGTGGCTCGTCGGAGGAGGTATGAGCTTTCAGCCCAGCGAGCAGTTCATAGCAAAGTTGCTGCTGTTCACACGCCGCGCTGTTCATGCCCCGGGCGGATTGGCTGTTAGGGTCCGAATCGTCGATTTCCGAGCAGCGCATCCAGCCGCATCCCGACCCATCGTCAGGGAGCGTGGGTCACGACGACCGCGAGCTGCACGCGGTTCGTGACGCCGAGCTTCTCAGTCGCCGCCGCGAGATGAGGCTTGATCGTGGCCTCGCCGAGGAACAGCCGCTGTGCGATCTCCTGGTTGGACAGACCCCGCGCGAAGAGCCGGGCGACGTCGAGCTCAACGTTCCGTGAGCGTCGCCAGCTTCTCCATCGCTTCACGGTGCCCCGCTGCGCCGGGTGCAACGCTGGCCTGCGCCATCACCGTTCGCGGGGCGCGTGGTGACAGCGCGCCTTCGCCAGTGGCAATGGCACGGACGGCCGACACGATCTCTTCCGGCGACGCGCCCTTGGCGAGGAAGCCCTAGGTGTACCCGACCAGCAGGCTGTAACCAACGTCGTGGCCGGGTACACCTAGGCGCCGGCGTGCACGGCGTCGAGGATGACCGACCCGGTGTCGAACGACGTCAAGGTGACACGCCAGGCAAGCGTGTTAGGGCCCTAACGCTCCGAGTCGCGGCGCCCCCCTCATCCGGGGCATCCGCAGGTCCATGAGTACGACGTCCGGTTGTGCGCCTGGACCGCCGTGACGACCTCGTCACCGATCGGACGCCTCGGCAACCACCTCTTGCCGTCCGGTCGCAGGATCGTCCGCAGCGGCCGTCGCACCCATCGCGTCGTCGACGACCAGCACCCTGATCACGCCTCGACCCTAGGGGCGTCCGCCCACGTTCCCGCCAGAGGACCCCGTCATGCCTCAGGAGATCGCCAGCCGAGCACGCCACCCAGCGTTCACGACCCAGCGCCACGCTGAACGGCCCGGCGAGCCGGGCGCTGGCATCAGCATGCACCTTTCTCGTGACGGGTGACGTCGACCGCGACATCCGCCCATCTGCGCCGACCTCTCCATAACCTTCGTGACACGGGGTCGCCGCTCCGCGGACCACAGGCGCAGCGCCTCGGGCACGCCCGCAGCAGCGGATCCAGCGCCGTCGAGCGCCTGGCACCAGCCCTGCCCGACGTTCGGCAGCATCGCGTTCGCCGCGTCTCCGACGAGCGCGACGCGCCCGGTCACGAGCGACGTCGGGGGAGCGGGGAGCTGCCGGAGCTTGTGGCACAGCACGTGGTCGGGGTCGACGGACGCGAGCAGGTCGGGGATCGGCGCGTGCCCGTCGGCGAGCCGGTCGCGGAGCTCCGCGAACGATGCCGCGACCCCACGTTCTCGCTCCCGACCGCACCACCCGGCTCGCCGGGCGGTGCCTCGGCGACGAGCCGCCACGCCGTCGACCCGCCGGGGACCGGCCCTGGCGCATCGGGCCACCAGCGTCGCCGGGTCGGCGAGTCTATGCCGTCGGCCGCGACGACGAGCGCCGCCTCGATCTCCTCGGCACCGCCCGGTGACCGGTAGTCGACGCTCAGCCGATCCCGGCGAGGGCTCCTGGTCCGAACGCTCGTCACGCTGTCGCGGCGCGTCGCCGCTCCGCCCGACGGCACCGTCCCGTCCGACGTCACGGCCCTGCTCGACGGCGTCGCGCACCCGCACGCGCGCGGGCCGTCCCGCGTCGCCGAGGTCCACGACGGCGGCGTCGACGCCGAGCCGCAGCGCGCCGTCGGGCAGGGCGTCGGCGACCATGCCGACGAGCTGGGCGCGGAGCAGCACGAGCGTCTGGTCGCCGAACCGGGCGCTCGCGGCGGACGCGTTGGCGCGGACGAGCCAGCGCCCGTCGGGCCGGCGCAGCCCGACCTCGCCCTGGAGCGCGGCGAGGTCGCGCAGCCGGTCGCCGAGGCCGAGCGCGGCGCTCACCAGGTCTCCATGCTGCAGAAGGTCACTCCGGCGACGCTACCGGCGACGCATCAGGCTCCGCGTCCCCCGCGCGGGGGAGTGCCGTCGGGGAGGGGCCGCGCCGCGGTCGCACCGCTGACTGCCGCGCTGTCGTCGCCAAGTCGACGGGTTGCGCGCGCTACCCCGTGGCCTGGGCGACGACGATGGCGAGTTGGGTGCGGTTCGCCACCCCGACCTTGGAGCAGGCGCTGGAGAGGTGAGTCTTGACGGTCGCCTCGCCGAGGTAGAGGCGACCGGCGATCTCGCCGTTGGACAGCCCGTCGACGAGGAGGCGTGCGACGTCCATCTCGCGCTCGGTGAGCGCGGCCAGGCGCTCCCCGGCCACGCGACGGGTGGCCGCACCGGTGTCGGCCCCGACCTGCGTGATCATCGTCTTCGCCGCGCGGGGCGACAGCGCGCCGCCGCCCCCGGCGACGGCGCGGACCGCGGCGACGATCTCCGCGGGTTCGGCGTCCTTGGCGAGGAACCCGTCGGCTCCGGCACGGACCGCGTCGAGGATGATCTGCTCGGTGTCGAACGAGGTCATGGCGATCACGCCGGGCGGGTCGGGGAGCGCCCGAACCGCGCGGGTCGCGACGACCCCGTCGACGCGTGGCATCCGCAGGTCCATGAGGACGACGTCCGGGTGGTGGGCCTGGACCGCGGTGACGACCTGGTCGCCGTCGGCGGCCTCGGCGACGACGTAGAGCCCGCTCGCCTGCAGGATGGTGCGCAGCAGTCGGCGGACCATCGCGTCGTCGTCGACGACCATCACCCGGATCACGACGCGAGAGTAGCGGTGACCGCCCACGCGGGGCAGCGACGGTCAGCGGCCCCGACCGGTGCCGGGCTGCTCCGTCGGCGGGTCCCAGGGCAGGCGGGCCCGCACGACGAACCGGCCGCCGTCCACGCCGGCGTCGAACGTGCCGCCCACGGCCTCGCACCGCTCGCGCATACCCACGACCCCGGCACCGCCGCCCGGCACGCCGGTGCCGCCGACCGTGGCGCCGGGCTCACCGAGCAGCGGGGTGGCGTACGGGTCGAGGTCGCGCGTCAGCGCGTTGCGCACGGTGATGGTGACGCCGTCGCCGGGCCGCGCCCGGACGTCCACCTCCGCCCTGGCCCCGGGCGCATGCTTCATGACGTTGGTCAGGGACTCCTGCACCACCCGGTACACGGCCCGCGTGAGCGCGGGGGGCGCGGCGTCGGCGTCGGTGACGAACACGGTCGCCGCGAGGTCGACGCCCGCGGTCCGGGCGTCGTCGAGCAGGGTCGCGAGGTCTCCCAGGGCGGGAGCGGACCCGGTGTACTGCTCCGACCCGGCGCGCAGGGACGTGATGAGGGCGCGCATCTCGTCGAGCGCGCGGTGTGCGGAGGACCGCATGGTGCGGGCGGCGTCGACCACCCCGGGGTCGTTCGTGGTCACCTCGAGCGCGGACGCCTGGAGGGAGACGACGGAGAGGTTGTGCGCGACCGTGTCGTGCATCTCGCGCGCGATGAGCTCGCGCTCGTCCTGGCGCGACAGCTCGGTGCGCAGCTCGTCCGCCTGCGTGCTGAGCGCCTCCGCGCGCCGGTTCTCGGCGACGGCGACCTGCTGCGCGGCGTCGGCACGCCCGAGCGCCCGGCGCAGGAACCCGGCCCCCACGGACAGGGCGAGGCACAGCAGGGTCAGCACGACGTACCCCACCGGGTCGAGGTAGGACGTCGCGGTGGTCCCCACCGGTGTCGTGGAGAAGATCACCGCAGCGCCGTCGCGTGCCGCGTCGCGCCAGAACGAGACCCCGACGGCGAGCGTCGTCGCGGCGGTGCACAGCGCGACGACCTTCCACCGCCGCTCCCGCGCGATCACGAAGGGCAGCGCGACGAGCGGGGCCATCGCGCCGACGGGGGTCAGGACGCCCGCGGCGGCGGTGGCCAGGCACACGACGACGGCGTGCCGGTCGCGCCACACGACGGCCGCCGCGAGCCCGGCCGCGAGCACCCACCAGAACAGCGTGAGCCCGACCCGCCACCCGGCAGGGTCCGGGCCGAGCCCGATGTTGTCGTACGTCGCGCTGACGATCCCGACGCAGAACGTCGCGGTCGCCGCGGCGACGGTGCCCAGGACGGACCACGCCCGGCCGAGCAGCGATGGCCCGGTGGCGGGGCGGACGGGGTAGGGCCCGGCGGCGTGGTGGTACGGCGGCGGGTACGGGTGCGAGGAGAGCGGTGGGCCCGACGGCGGCCGTGTGCCGCCCGGGGGCGGGCCCGCCCAGGTCACGGGCGGGGTCGGCTGGCCCGCGTACGGGACAGGGTGTCGTGGCGGAGGGCCGCCGGCACCGCGGGGAGCACCGGCGCCGTACGGACCGGCCGGAGGCGGTCCGGGCTGCTGCGGTGGCGGGTGCATGGGCGCGAGCCTACGGGCACCCGCCGACGGCGGGGCTCCATCGTTCGGCCGGGGCCGGCGGTTTGGGATCCACCGGTCGGGGTGCCGGGTCGAGCCGGTCGGGGGATCCCCCGGATCGACCACGACGCGCACTCTCGTCGTCGAGACCAGCACGACGTCGCCGACCGAGCGCCGTCGACCACGACGCAGGAGGCGACGATGTCCGCACCCACCCCGCACCCGCAGCAGCACCCTCCGGTGCCGCCGACCGGCCCGCAGTCCTCGTTCGCCCCACCCCCCGGCGGCCATCCGCAGTCGGGACCGGCCGCGAGGCCCACGATGCCGCCCTACGGCGCGCACCCGCCGCAGGGCTACCCGGTCCACGGCTACCCGGCGCCGGGCGGGCAGCCGGGCGTCCCGCCCACGCCCCGGAAGTCCTGGTTCGCACGGCACAAGATCCTCACCGGGCTGGGCGTCGTCGTGCTCCTCATGATCGTGGGCGCGAGCCTCGGCGGCGGGGGCGACGACGAGCCGGCCGCGCCCGCCGCCGTCGCGGACGCGGGTGCCGAGGCCACCAGCCCCGAGGACGCCGACGTCGAGGCGGACACCGCGCCCGCCGAGGAGGAACCCGCCGAGGAGCCCGCACCCGCACCCGAGCCGCCCGCGGCGCCCGGCGTCGGGACGGCCGTGCGCGACGGCAAGTTCGAGTTCACCGTGACGTCGGTGGAGACCGGCGTCCCGAGCGTCGGCGACCAGTACCTCAGCCAGGAGGCGCAGGGCCAGTACGTGCTCGTGCACATGACGGTGACGAACATCGGCGACGAGGCGCAGATGTTCACGGGCGGCAACCAGCAGCTCACCGACACCGAGGGTCGCACGCACGAGAGCGACAGCACGGCAGCGATCTACCTCGGCGACACGAACAGCTTCCTCACGGACATCAACCCGGGCAACGCGGTCGAGGGGGTCGTCGTGTTCGACATCCCGGTCGACGCCGTCCCCGCGACGCTCTCCCTGCACGACTCGATGTTCTCGGGCGGCGTCGAGGTCTCGCTGGGCTGATCGCACCTCGCCGCCGTCCCGTCGCGGCGGGTCGGTCCTCACCGGGCGCCACGGCCACGTCCTCGATCGCTTCTAGGGTGTGACCGTGGCGCCGGGTCACGGAGTCGCAGGAGCGAAGACATGTTTGGTTGTGCGAGAAGTTGTTGACTTGTGAGAGTCCGCCCGGGACACTCGAAGCCCCGAGGTCGACGCCGTCCCGGGTTCTTGCCCCCTCACCGTCGAGAGGACACCCCATGAAGTACTTCTCGTCCCGCGCGCGCTCGCGTGCCACCGCTGTCACGAGTGCGTTGATCGCGCTCGGGCTGGCGGTCTCGGGCGCGGCCGCCGCCACGGCGGCGCCGGCCCCGGCGGCCGCACCGGCCGCGGTGCCCGTCGCCGAGCCGACGATCTCCCCGGTCGTCGACGCGAACTTCCCCGACCCCGACATCCTGCTCGTCGACGGCGTCTACCACGCCTACGCGACGAACCACCAGGGTCAGAACGTGCAGCACCGCACGTCGACGGACCTCGTCACGTGGAGCGCACCGACCGACGTCGCGCCCGACCTCGGAGCCTGGGTCAGCGAGTCGTGCACGTTCTCGCCGGGTGGCGCGACCGACCGCTGCGTGTGGGCCCCGGAGGTCTCGGCAGTCGAGGGCGGCTACGCCCTGTATTACACGGCGCGCGACGCGACGTCGCCCCGCCAGTGCCTCGGCGTTGCGCTGTCCGACACGCCGGAGGGCCCCTTCGTCCCCGTCGGCGACGACCCGATCGTGTGCCCCAACGGCGAGGCCGGCACGGAGGACCTCGGCGGCGCGATCGACGCCGCGACGTTCGTCGACGGCGACCAGCTCTACCTGCTGTGGAAGGCCGACGGGAACTGCTGCGCGGGCAAGACGGCCATCATCTTCGCCCAGCCGCTCTCGCCCGACGGCGCGACGCTCACCGGCCCGCCCGTCGAGCTGATCCGCGTCGACACGGCCTACGAGGGTCGCGTCGTCGAGGGCCCGACGCTCCTGGAGCGCGACGGCACGTACTACCTCTTCTACTCCGCCAACGACTTCGGCGGGGGCGGCTACCGCACCTCGTACGCGACGGCGTCGAGCCTCGCCGGCCCGTGGACCAAGGCCACGACCGAGCTCCTCACGAGCGACCGCTTCCAGGGCGACGTGCGCGGCCCGGGCGGGCAGGACGTCGTGACGGCGCCCGACGGCTCCGACGCGATCGTCTTCCACGGCTGGAACGAGGCGTTCACCTACCGCGCGATGTACGTCGCGGACCTCGAGTGGACCGCGGACGGCGTCCCGTTCGTCCCGCAGGCGTCCGACCGCTACCAGGCCGAGGACGGCGTCGTCACGAACGCGCGCGTCGTGGCCGACGGCGGGGCGTCGGGCGGGGCGAAGGTCGGCGGCCTGGACTTCGCCGACTCGTCCGTGACGGTCGAGGTCCACGCCGACGAGGCCGGCCCGGCCCTCCTGGGCATCCGGTTCGCCAACGGGTCCTTCGACGGCTCGACCCGCGTCCCGTCGACGAGCACGCTGTCCGTCAACGGCGGGGCCGCGGAGACCGTCGTCTTCCCGCACACCACGTGGGGCAACTGGCAGACGTCCGAGCACGTCGTGGACCTCGTCGCGGGCACCAACACGATCACGCTGACCCGCGGGACGTTCTACACCGAGCTCGACGCGTTCGACGTCTACCCCGCGACGCGCGACCCGCGCCCGTCCGCGCCGCCCGTCATCCCGTCCGACGCGACGCGGTACGAGTTCGAGGACGGCGTCATCACACGCGGCTCTGTCGGGAGCGCGTCGGGTGCGTCCGGCGGTCAGAAGGTCGGCGGGCTCGACTTCCTCGACAGCTCCGTCGCGCTCCAGGTCCACGCCGACGAGGCGGGCCCGTACACGCTGGGGGTCCGGTTCGCGAACGGCTCCGAGCGGGGTGGCTACACGCTCGCCTCGACGAGCACCGTCACGGTGAACGGCGCGGACGCCGGGGTCGTCACCTTCCCGCACACCACGTGGGGCAACTGGCAGTCGGTCACGCACGAGGTCGAGCTCCAGCAGGGCTGGAACACCGTCGCCCTCACCAAGCTCACCTGGTACACCGAGCTTGACGCGCTCGACGTCTTCCCGGCCGAGGTGCCGCCCGTCGACCCGCAGGTCACCGTCACCGCGCAGCCGCGCTGCCTCGGCGGCACCCCGTACCTCGCCGTGCGCGCGACGAACGACGGCGACGAGACCGTCGCGATCGCCCTCCGGACCGAGCACGGCGAGCGGTCGTTCTCCCAGGTGGACCCGGGCAAGAACGCGTACCAGTCGTTCAAGGTCCGCGGCGGCGCGCTCGCGGCGGGCGAGGCGCTGGTCGTCGTCACCGACGTCGCGGGGACGACGACGGAGGTGACCGCCGCGTACGACGCGCTCACCTGCGCGTAGCCTCGAAAGACCCGCGGTACCGCTCGGCCGATGAGCGGTGCCGTGGGCCTGCCCGACGAGATCGACCCCAGCGTCGCGAGATCGGCCTCCTGAAGGTTGATCTCGAACGCTGGGGTCGATTTCGTGGTGCGGTGCGGTGCGGTGCGGTGCGGTGCACGACGGCGCCCGTGTCTCTGCTGCGGACGCCACGGTGGCAAGGTGCCCGACGGCGGCCGTGCGGACGTGTGGGACGGAGCGCCCGACGGCGGTCGTCGAGTGCGGGGGCGGGAATCAGTCGGGCAGGTCGTCGGTGACGAGCCGAGACCGGGCCTCGTAGACGCGCAGCGCGTCGGCGGCTGATGTGATGGTCGCGGTGCCGGAACAGGGGGTCCATGACGAACTCGTCGCCCGTTTAGACCTCATCGCCGACGGGCGGCAACGGCGAACGGGGCGGTGACTCAGTCCGAAGCGTCCGGGTGCTCCTCGATCAGATGGTCGACGCCCCGTGCGACCTCCGGGATGTTGATCGCCAGGATCGCCCAGAGCAGCTCGGTGTCGACGATGTCGTAGCCGTGGGCGATGACGTTGCGCGCGTCCTTGACGCGCCGGAGCTCGAGGTCGGGGTGGGCGCCGACGAATCCTGGCTCGTCCCGGTCGATCCTGCTGACGCACTCTCCGAGTCGGATCAGGAGGTCTTCGGCGGCGTAGCGCAGCATCTCGTCGGCGTCGTAGGCGTCCTTGCCTCGTGCGATGAGGCGCCCCACGGCCTCGGCGTGCTCCACCAGGTCGCGGAGCCACCGCCGCGTCCGAGCGTTCACAGCGGGACGGCCTCGGCGAGGACGTCGCGATGCTTGGCGCGCAGCCCACCCTCGGTGACCACGTCGACGTGAACGCCGAGCAGCTCCGACAGCTCGCGAGACGTCGAGACGAAGCGCCAGGCGTCCTCGGGACGCACGTCGACGACGATGTCGACGTCGCTCATCGGGGTGTCATCGCCGCGTGCCACGGACCCGAAGACCCGTGGGTTGTGCCCACCGTTGCGACGGATGAGGTCCCGGACCTCGTCCCGGTGGGCACGCAGCCGATCCGACGGCCGGATCATCGCGCGACGAATCCGGTCGAGCATCGCGGGTGACGCCTGACGCTTGCCGGACTCGTAGGCCGACAGGTTGGACGCCGCGATGCCGGTGATCTCGGCCAGACGCGCCTGCGTCAGCCCTGCGCGCTCACGCTCGGCTCGGAGATCCGTCATGCACTCGAGGTTATCAGTGATAACTCGCAAGAGGGGTGGATGTACCGAGGCGCTCTCGTGCCGCGAGACCTTTCGACAAGTGGTGCGAACGGCCCGTCGTCACGCGAGCTGGACGCTCCCCTCCTCGCGTAGCGCATCCCGGGATGAGCCCGTGGTGCCGATCGGCCGATGAGCGGCACCACGGGTGCTCTCCAGGCGGCCCCGGTGCGAGTTGTCCACAGGCGCGGCATCGGGGCTGGTCGTGACCGCCGCTCGCGCCCTAGGGTCGCCTGCATCCGAACGGACAGGGGGCCCGGTCGGTCCGTCGTCGTGGGCCCCGGAGAGCGGGGGGACATGACGGAGCAGGACGTCGCGGCGGCGATGCCGGGAGGGTCGCCGGAGCACCGAGAGGTGCGTGGAGGCGGGTACGAGACGGCCACTGACGACACGACGACACGGGGGGAGCCCGCCGTCCTGAGCGACGGTCTGCCACGGGCAGGGCAGGGCTGGGCCACCGCCGGGCCGCGGCTGGGTCGGGCCGCAGCCCGCGCGGGCTTCGGGTACGTGATCGGTCTCGCGTTCAGCAACGTGGTCGTCCTCGGCGTCGCGGCCCTCGTCGCGGCCGGTCGGCTCGCCGACCTCTCGCCCGCCGACGACCTCCCGGTGGTCGCACCCGTCCCCACCGGTTCCTCGCCGGACATGGGCTTCACCACCTACGTTGTCACGGTCCTCCTGCTGCTGAGCGCCGCACTCTTCGCACCCTTCGAGGTGTCGTGGCCCGGGGTCGGCTCGTTCGACCTGTACGCCGTCCCGCTCACGGTGACGACCCTGATCGCGGTGGCGCTCGTCGCCGGCACGACGTGGCGTGCCGACTCGTCGCCGCGCACGGCCCGCGAGCGCTGGACGGACGCCGGGCTGACCGGGGCCGTCCTGGGGCTGGCCGGCGCGGTCACCGCCCTCTCCGTGCAGCTGACCTTTCCCGCGGGCTACTTCGCGACGGTCGGGACCGTCGGCGCCGAACCCTGGGGCGCGCTCGCGGGCGGTGCGCTGCTCGGGACCGCCGCGACCGCCGTCGGGCACACGCTGCGGCGCCGCCCGACCGGAGGGGGCTGGGCGATCGCCCCGGAGCGGCTCGGAGTCACGCCGCCCCTCGCGCTGCGTCGCGCGTGCGGCGCAGCGGCGGCGGCGTCGGTCCTGCTCGTCGCGGTCGCCGCGGTCGTCGTGTTCCTGTCGTCCGCCGCCGCCGCCGCCAGCGACCCGGCGAGCGCGACGATCGCCCTCCTGCTTGTCGGGCCCAACCTCGTCGCCGTGGCGCTCGGGGTCGCGGGCCTCGGGGGTCTGACGACCTCGGTCTCGATAGGCCCGCACGCGGAGGTCGAGACGTACACGCTCCTGCACCCTGACGTCCCCGGCGCCGCGTGGCTGCTCGTCCTCGTCCCGGTCGTCGCCACCGTCGTCGCGGCGCTGCGCCTGCACCTCGGCAGGCTGGTCGACGGCCGTGCGGCCCGGTGGGAGGACGCCTGGGCGACCCCGACGGTGCTTACCGTCGTCGCCCTCGTCGCGGTGCCGCTCGCGGGCGTGCGGGCGACGGTGAGCTACGAGAGCAGCTACGAGGAGGTCGCCGGGGCCATGGGGTGGGGACTCGCGCCGTGGACGGTGCTCGTCGCGGCGCTGTGGGGCCTTCTCGCGGAGGCGCTCTCTCGCGTCGCTGGCCCCGTTCTCGGCGCCGCCCTGCCGCACCGGGTCGTTCGTCTGCTCGCTCCGCGGCCTCTCGCCGCCCTCCCTCCGGTCGGCCCGCTCCCCACCGGTGCGGGGCCGGCGGTGGCCCCGCAGCAGCCGGCCGCCGCCGATCCCGTGCGGGTCGGTGGAGCAGCGGGAGGCGTGCCCGCACCCGAGGCGCGGGCCGTCGACCCGCGCAGCGCGCGGCGCATCCTCGCGGTCGTGGCGCTCGCCGCAGTCGTGGTCGTCGGTGCCGTGGTCGCCCGCGGCGCGGTGGCCTCGACCGTGTTCGCACCGGAGCGACCCGTCGAGCGGTACCTCGCCGCGCTCGAGGCGGGCGACGCGTCGAGGGCGCTCGCGCTCGCCGACCCGGACGTCGCGCGCGCCGAGCGCGTGCTCCTGACGCACGCCGTGTACGAGGACGCGGAAGCCCGCCCCTCGGGTGCGCGCGTCCTCGGCGTCGAGCGTGATCGGGCTGCCGGGACGGCGGTGGTCACGGTGGCCTGGGACCAGGACGGTGTGAAGTCGGAGCACGACTTCACGGTGCGTCGGGTGGGCAGCAGGTTCGGGGTCTTCGACGACTGGGAGATCGTCGCGCCCCCGGTGTCCGTCGTCGATCTCGGTGCCCTCCCCGGGGAGGGCTCCGCGACGGTGGTCGTGAACGGTGTCGAGGTGGACGTGACCGACCCGTCGTCGCCGTCGTTCGTCGCGTTCCCCGGCCGGTGGGAGGTGACGCTGCCCGACGCCGGACCGAACCTGCAGTCGTCCACGGCGACGCTGCTCGTGACGGCGCCGGGCGTCCCGCCCCGTCCCGTCGGCTCCGCCGACGACCTGCCGTTGCGGTACTCGCTGACCGAGGCGGCGCTCGAGGCAGCCGTCGAGCAGGCACGGGAGCAGCTCGACGGCTGCCTGGCGGCGACGAGCGCACGGCCCGACGGGTGCCCCGTGTACGACTGGTCCTACGGCGCCTCCGAGGCGCAGGACGTGACGTGGACGCTCGCGACGGAGCCGACCTTCGAGGCCGAGCAGCTCGACGCGTCGACCGTGCGGGTGCACGTCTCCGACGGTCTCGCGACGACGTCGGGCACCCTGCCCGCGCAGCCGGGTCGCCTCTTCGGGCGGGAGAGCCCCGAGCCGTACACGGGCGAGGTCGAGATCGACTACGCGGTGGAGCTCTCGGTGCAGGACGGCGAGCTGGTGCTCCGGGAGTCCGCCTGGTGGTGAGGTGCGGCGTGGCCGGGACGAGCGTCCCGGCCGCGCTCACTCCCCGCTGATCTCCAGCCCGGTCAAGGACCACGGTCCCCAGCCGGCGGTCTCCCACGTGAGGACGCCGTACCAGCCACCGCTCGTGAGCGTGCGGCACGACCACCGTCCCCGGTCCTCGTGCGTGCACTCCGGTTCGCGCATCGTCTCCCCGTGCTCGACGAGCGCCCGCAGGTCGGCGTGGATGGCCTCGTCGGCAAGGGCGGTCGCGGCGCCGGCGTCGCGCGCGTCGAGAGCCTCGAGGAGCTCGAACGTCGCTCCTTCCGCGGTGTGGACGACGACGTCGGTCGGGGTGAGCGCGTCGCCGTCCAGCACGTATCGCGCGGACGCGGGGGAGTCGCCCATCGCGAGCGAGTCCTCGTCGGTTCCCGTCCACCAGCGGACCTCGACCGCTCCGTCCACGAAGGTGACGTCCTCGACCCACTCGCGCCCGAACTGCGTCTCCTCGAACGGGCTGAGCACGTGGGTGACCTGCGCCGTGGACTCCTCGGGCCCGGCCTCGAGCACGCCGAGCACCTGCGGCCAGGCGGACCCGCCGTGGTGGCAGGAGAACACGCCCACGGCCACGGGCACCGCCTCGGGGCCGAGCGAACCGTGCACGACCTCGTCCTCCAGCCACACCCCGCCCTCGGGCCCGTCCGGAGCGGTGCCCTCGAGCACGCCGTCGACGAGGCGACCGGGCGGGAAGTCGCACAGGCTCGGCACCCGGGCGCCGAGGACGGCGTCGAGGGTCGGCACGGCGTGATCCGTGGCGGCCTCGGTTGACGACCCGGTACCCGGGACGGAGTCTGTCGGGGACGGTGACGTCGGCGGCCCGGCGAGGTGGGCCGTGCACCCGCCGAGCACGAGCGCGACCAGGACGCCGGCGAGCGAATTCCGCCCCAGGACGACAGGTCGAGGGGGCGGCCCAGGGAGGGCCGACCCGGGGCGCTCGGTTCGATCCGACGGGTGCTGGCTGACGCCGTGGCGATGTGGGCGGCTGTGCACGACGCCGGTGCGTGCCGACGATCTCCGCGCCATCATCCGGGCAGGTCGTCGGTGACGAGGCGAGACCGGGCTTCGTAGACGCGCAGAGGGTCGGCGGTGCTGGTGGTCGTGGCGGTGCCCGTGACGTCGGTCCAGTTCGGCGTGCCGGTGATGCGGAACTGCCCGGACCAGGTCGTGGTCAAGGAGATCTGAACCTGGTCGGCGGGCTGGTCGTAGGTGTGCGCGACGGTGTGGTGGGGGTAGGCGGCGCCGGGGTCGGTGGTGGCGAGCGGGGTGGTGCCGTCGCCGTAGTCCCAGGTGTAGGTGCGGGGGGTGGCGCGGATCTGGACGGGGATGCCGAGCAGGGTGGTGTCCAGCACCTGCTCGCCCGGCTCGGTGTAGGTGATGGTGGGGACGTTGACCAGGGTCCAGCCGTCCGGGGGCTGCACGATGACGGGGGACGGGGTGATGGTCAGGGTCGCCAGGGCGCGTGCGGCTTCGTCGGCGAGGTCGGCCGGGGTGATGCAGGAGTGTTCGGCCACGGGGTCCCCGGCTGCGGACCACTCGCCTGGTGTGCCGTCGGTCCCGATCTCGCGGGTCTGGCGGTAGAGCGCGCCGAGGTAGTACGAGCTCTGGTCGCACTCCAGCCCTTCGGCGATCAGGCGTTCCCAGTCCGCGCAGCGACCGGATAGGTCCGACGTCGGGTCGTCCAGACCGTTGAAGACCGAGCAGGTGGTCTGCGCGGCACGGTAGTACCGCTCCGTCGCCGGACCGCCGGCAGATCCGCCAGTCTCGTAGGTCCCACCGCCAGCGGTCGCCACCTCAGCGTCGACCGTCACGCTCTGCCCGGCCGCCTGCGCTCTGTTTCCGAAGCCCGCCGGGGCCTCGGGCGCAGGCGATGCGGGCGGCACCGAGTTTGTCGGAGGGCTGTCGTCTGTCCGACTGCGGGTTGTCTCGCCCGCCGCGAATGCCTGGCTCGCCGTGAAGAGGATGGCTATGGTGGCAAGAGCCGCGAGCACTGTGCGCCGCATTCTTCTCACCCCTCGTCCTTGGGCATAGGCGCAACCTCTACGACCACCCAGGATCCGGTGTTCCGCCCCATCTCGATTCGTAGTTCGACGGTGTCCCGTGGAACGGTCTCGACGCTCTGGCCAGTGGCGTCGCTCACCTCGATCGGTTCTTGGTGGGTGCGAACATCGAGGGGAAAGATCCCGGTCTGCGAGTCGCGTGCGTAACTGGTCAGGATCTCGACGGTGGTCTCGCCCCCGGTGAAGACCGAACCTGAGTCCGACAGCCAGCGCGCATTGGCGAGGCTCTCCGAGCAGTAGCCGCACTCCTGATGAGACATGGCTTCCCACTCGGCGGTATCGCTCGAGGTCATGATGTACGGGTAGAGCTCGAGGAAGTACTCCGCGGCCGCGGCGGCGCCCTCGGCGTCGTCGCGGTCCATCGCGGTGGGTCGTTCCGGCTTGACCGGGCCGGTCTCGGTCGGCGACGGCTCGGGTGTCTCCGTCGGTGACGGTTCCGCCGACGTCTCGATCGGCGTCGGGTCGGGCTCGGTGCTGCCGGAGCACGCGGCGGCCATGCACCCCACGACGAGCGCGACGCCGAGGGTGAGTGCCCGCCGTCGGGCGGACGGCCAGGAACGTGGCGGGTCGGTCGCCCTCACGGGCACGACGGCGTGGGACGGCACACGGACGGACGGACTCACGAAGACCCCCTGCTGGTCGGCGTCGAGCGGTGGCCGCGCGAGTGGCTGGGCAGCGCCGCGCGAACCTCCCAGAACCTAGCGAAACCGCGCGCCGGGCGGAACCGTCCGTCCCGCCCTGTGGACGACGGCCGCGCAGGTGTCCGTGACGTTGCCTCTCCACAGGGCTGCGTGGCGCGTCGGGCACGGGTGCATGAACGTTGCCCGAAGCCTCGATCCGTACCTGGACATCACAGGGCAAAAAGGGCGCGGCCGCTTCCTATGCTCGCCGTGGCCGCCCACCCGCAGGACGGGTTCCGTGCCGGCCGTGACCTCACCCCTCGTACGAGCGGATCCTTGCTGTGACCACCGTCCTCACCCCGGAGTCCCCGGGTTCCTCGGGCGCGCCGCGCGCCGCCGCCCGGGCCTCGGGCCCGGCCGCACCCGGCCGACCCGGCGGCCCTGCGCCGTCCGACCCCGCCGACCGTGAGGCGCAGGCGCTGCACCGCAGCCGCCTGGGTGCGCGACGCCGTCGGCGGAACCTGCTGTGGGTGCTGCTGCTCGCGGGGCCGAACCTCGTGCTCCTGCTGGTGTTCGTGTACCGGCCGCTGCTGCAGAGCTTCTACCTCTCGACGCTGCAGTGGAACCTCGGGTCGCCGGTCGCGCGCCAGGTGGGGCTGGGCAACTACGTCGAGTGGTTCACCGCGCCGACGACGGGCCGGATCGTCACCACGACGCTCGTCTTCACGGTCGCGACGGTCGGTGGCGCGATGGTCCTCGGCCTGGGCCTGGCGCTGCTGCTCAACCGCCGCCTCAAGGGCCGCGGCGTCGCCCGGACCGTCGCGTTCGCGCCGTACGTGCTGTCGGGCTTCGCGGTCGGGATCCTGTGGCTGTTCATGTTCGACCCGCGCTACGGGCTGGTCCAGGAGCTGCTCGGCTGGGTCGGCGTCGCGTCGCCGCAGTGGTACACGCAGCGCCCGTGGCCGCTCGTGATGATCGTCGTGGTCTACCTGTGGAAGAACCTCGGGTACGTCGCCCTCATCTACCTGGCGGTCCTGCAGTCGGTGCCGCAGGACCTCCGGGACGCCGCGGCGCTCGACGGTGCGTCGTCGGCCCGGACGCTGCGGTCGATCATCCTGCCGCTGCTCACCCCGACGACGTTCTTCCTCGTCGTGACGATGCTCCTCGCGTCGCTGCAGTCCTTCGACATCATCAAGGCGATGACGCAGGGCGGCCCGCTCGGTTCGACGACGACGCTCATGTACTCGATCTACGAGGAGAGCTTCGTCAACGGTCGCGCCGGGTACGCGTCGGCGGTCGCCACGATCCTCTTCCTCGTGCTGCTCGCGGTGACCGCGGTGCAGATGCGGTTCGTCCAGCGGAAGGTCCACTACGCATGAGCGCCGTCGCGCCCACCTCGACCGGGCGCCCCGAGACCGCGCCCGCCACCCCGGCCGCGCTGACCGCTCCGGGCCCGCGCACCACGTCGGCCCGACGCCGCAGCCTCCAGCCGGGCGGCTACCTCGCCCTGGTCCTCGCGACCGTCGTGCTCGGCGCGCCGCTGCTGTGGATGGTGCTCGCGAGCATGAAGACGCCCGCGGAGCTGTACACCGTCCCGCTGCAGTGGCTCCCGGGCAGCGTCAACCTCGACAACTACGCGCAGGCGGCGGACTCGGTCCCGCTCGGGCGGCTGCTGGCCAACAGCGTCGGGATCACGGTCGTGGGCGCGGGCCTCAAGGTCGCGCTGGGGCTCACGTGCGCGTACGCGCTCGTGTTCCTCGACTTCCCGTTCAAGAAGGTCGTGTTCGGGCTCGTCATCGCGACGCTCATGATCCCGCCGCAGATCACGATCATCCCCAACTACACGCTCGTCGCGAGCCTCGGGTGGCTCAACACCTACCAGGGCATCCTCGTGCCCGGCCTCGCGAGCGCGTTCGGGACGTTCCTGTTCCGCCAGCACTTCCTCACGCTGCCGCGCTCGATCCTCGAGGCCGCAGAGCTCGACGGCGCGGGCCACTGGCGCAAGCTGTGGCGGTTCGTCGTGCCGATGAGCACGCCGACGCTCGCGGCAGTCGCGCTCGTGTCCGTCGTGACGGAGTGGAACGACTACCTGTGGCCGTTCCTCGTCATCGACCGCCCGGACAAGATGACCCTCCCCGTCGGCCTCACGCTGCTCCAGAACACCGACGGCATGACGAACTGGGGCGTGCTGCTCGCCGCGACGGTCGTCGTGACGCTGCCGATCCTCGTCGTCTTCCTCGTCCTGCAGCGCCGCCTCGTCGCCGGCCTCACGGCCGGCGCGGTCACCGGCTGACCCATCCCGCGCCGTCGTGCCCGACGACGGCGCCCACCCCGGGCGGGCCGCGGGCCCGCCCACCACCACCGAGCTCCCCGGTCCGCCCGCAGCGGTCCGGGTTCCCCGAAGCGCACCGAGACCCGGTGCACGACCTGAAGGAGCACCTGTGTCCCACCGCACCGCACCCCGGCCCGCGCGCCGTCGTCGGGCCCGCGCCGCAGCCACCGCCGTCACGGCGGTCACCGCCCTCGCGCTCACCGCGTGCGCCGGGCCGAGCGTGGCCGGGGCCGACGGCGCCGCCACCGCGGGCGACGAGGCGACGGCCGAGGCCGTCGACTGGTCCGCCGTCGAGCCGGCGTCCGAGATCACGTGGTGGAGCAACCACCCCGGCACGTCGCAGGAGATCGAGCAGGAGCTGATCGACCGGTTCGAGGAGGAGTCCGGGATCTCGGTCGAGCTCGTCACCGCGGGCGCGAACTACGACGAGGTCGCGCAGCGCTTCCAGGCCGCGTCGCAGACCGACGAGCTGCCCGACGTCGTCATCGCGTCCGACGTGTGGTGGTTCCGCTACCACCTCAACGACCAGATCCTGCCGCTCGACGACGTGCTCGAGTTCGTCGAGGCCGACGCCGACGACTTCCAGCCCGCGCTCTACGCGGACTACGAGTACGACGACCAGCACTGGGCCGTGCCCTACGCGCGCTCGACGCCGCTGTTCTACTACAACAAGGACCTGTGGACGGCGGCCGGCCTGCCCGACCGCGGCCCCGAGACGTGGGAGGAGCTCGAGGCCTGGGACGCGTCCGTCAAGCCGCTCGTCCCGGCCGGCGGGTCGACGTTCGGCCTGTCCACCGGGCCGTCGTGGGGCGCGTGGTGGTTCGAGAACATGATCTGGGGCCAGGGCGGCGCGTACTCCGACGGGTTCGACCTCACGCTCGACTCGGAGGAGTCGGTCGCGGGCGGCCAGTTCCTGCACGAGCTGTTCCACGAGAAGGGCGTCGCGACGCTCTCCGCGGACGACGCGATGGCCGACTTCTCGTCCGGTCTCATCGCCTCGACGATCGGCTCGACGGGCTCGCTCAAGGGCGCGCTCGACGCGGCGTCGTTCGAGGTCGGCACGGCGTACCTGCCCGACGGCCCGGCCGGCGGCGGCACCCCGACGGGCGGCACCGGCCTCGCGATCCCGTCGTCGAAGTCGCCCGAGGAGCAGCTCGCCGCGGCGATGTTCCTCGCGTTCCTCACGAACACCGACAACACCGCGTACTTCTCGCAGAACACCGGCTACATGCCGGTGCGCACGTCGGCCGTCGAGTCCGACACGATGAAGGCCATCTACGAGACGACGCCGCAGTTCCGCACCGCGGTCGACCAGCTCGCCGACAAGGCACGCATCCAGGACGACGTCCGCGTGTTCGTCCCCGGCGCCGACGCGCTGCTCAACGAGGCGATCGAGCAGATCGTCATCGAGGGCGTCGACCCGGCGACCGCGTTCGAGTCGGTCACGCCGCGCATCGAGACGGCGTACACCGAGAACGTCGAGCCCTACCTGTGACGGCGACCGTGACCGCGACGGCGCCCACCGGCGCAGTGTCCGAGCGGGCCGGGCGCCCGCGCGTCATCGCCCACCGCGGCAACAGCTCGGTCGCTCCGCAGAACACGCTCGCCGCGTTCGAGGCGGCGTGGCGGGCCGGGGCGCACAGCATCGAGATCGACGTGCAGCTCACGGCGGACGGCGAGCCGGTCGTCATCCACGACGACACGGTCGACGCGACGACGTCGGGCAGCGGCACGGTCGCGCGGCTGGACCGCGCGGCGATCCGGGCGCTCGACGCCGGGTCGTGGTTCTCGCCGGCGTTCGGCGGCCAGCGCGTGCCGACGTTCGCCGAGGTGGTCGACCTCCTCGTCCGCCGGCCGGGGATGGACCTGCTGCTCGAGCTCAAGGGGTCGTGGACGGCGGAGCAGGTGCGGCGCGTCACGGGCCCGATCCGGTTCGCGGGCATCGCGGACCGGGTCGTCGGGCAGAGCTTCTGGCCCGAGACGGTCGCGGCCCTGCGCGAGGCGGACCCGGGCCTGCGCCGCGGGCTGCTCGTCGCGTCGCTCGACGACGACGTGCTCGCCCGCTGCGCCGAGCTCGACGTCGTGACGTGCAACCCGATGGGCCTGCTCCTCCTCGAGGACCCGGGGCTCGTGCAGCGCCTGCACGACGCCGGTCTCGAGGTCGCGGTGTGGACGCTCGACGAGACCGCGCACTGGGCGGACGCCGTCGAGCTCGGCGTGGACGCGATCATCACCGACCGGCCGGACCGCCTCGCGGGCTGGCTCGCGGGCCGGGACGTCTAGGACGTCCCGCGGGACCCGGGGTGGTGGGGCGGGGCCGTGCGGCTCCGCCCCACCGTCACCGGGTCACGGGCCGGTAGCGCACGGCCACGGCCCCCGACCGGAACTCCCGACGGCCGACGAGCTCGAGCTGGATGCGTTCCCGCAGACCGGCGAGCAGCGTCGGCCCGTGCCCGGCGAGGACCGGCTGCACGACGAGCTCGTACTCGTCGATCAGCCCCAGGTCGGCCAGCGCCAGGGGGAGCGTCACGCCGCCCACCCACAGGCCCTCGCCCGGCTCCTGCTTGAGCCGCTCGACCGCGGGCCCCAGATCACCCCGGACCAGCTCGGCGTTCCAGTCGGGGTCGGTCAACGTGCTCGACACGACGTGCTTCCGTGCCCCGTCGATGGCCTCGGCGAACGGGACCTCCCACTCGTCCATCCAGTCGGGCCACGCGCCCGTGGCCGGACGCCGCCAGGCGGACTCCATCATCTCGTAGGTCACCCGGCCGAACAGGAGCGCGTCGGCGCGCTCCATCTCGGCGGTCCAGTAGCGCATCGACTCCTCGTCCGGCGGGAGCCCCGCCTCGTGGTGGCAGCAGCCGTCGAGCGTGACGTTGATCGAGTACCGCAGCGGTCTCATCGCGTTCCCCTCCCGTGGTGCGCTCCGGGGCGCACTGGCGTCCACCCGTGGTCAGACGGCCGCCCGACCCGTTTCTCATCGGCGACCGCACCGGCGTCGACCGTCAGCCGGGTCGGCGTCGGTGGGGGACACGGACGCGGTCGAGGTCCTGTGCGACCGTGAGCTCGCCGTCGAACACCTCGCGCGCCTCGCGCCAGAACTCCGTCGGGTCGGGGTAGCGCTGCGAGAAGTGCGTGAGCACGAGCGAGCGCACGCCCGCCTCGGCGGCGACGGTCGCCGCCTGTCGCGCCGTGAGATGCCCCCAGCGCTCGGCCTGGTCCCGGTCGCGGTCGAGGAACGTCGACTCGATGACGAGCAGGTCCACACCGTCCGCGAGGCGGTGCACCGCGTCGCACAGGCGCGTGTCCATGACGAACGCGAACGACTGCCCGGGGCGCGGCGCGCTCACCTCGTCGAGCGTGACGGTGCGGCCGTCGGGGGCGGTGACGACGCCGGTCCGCTGCAGCTCGCCGACCGCGGGCCCGGCCAGCCCGTGCCGCGCGAGCAGGGCGGGGTCGAGCGACCGGCCGTCGGGCTCGTCCAGGCGGTAGCCCATCGCCTCCAGGGTGTGGTCGAGGCGTTCCGCGCGCAGCGTGAACCCCGGCTCGGGGCGGCCGGTGACGGGCGGGACGACGCCGTCCGTCGTCAGGGGCTGGAGCTCCAGGTGGCCGCGGCGGAAGTGGGCGCTCGCGTCGAGCAGGTGGTCCACCCACCGCTGGCCCGACGCCGGGTAGGTCACCCCGATCGTGTGCCGCACGCCGTCGCCGCTGATGCGCTGCGAGACGCCCGCCAGGCCGAGGCTGTGGTCGCCGTGCAGGTGCGTGATCGCGATGCGCGTGAGGTCGGTCGCGGACACGCCCGCGAACGACATCTGGCGCTGCGTCCCCTCGCCGGGGTCGAAGAGGATCGCCTCGTCGTCCCAGAACAGCACGTAGCCGTTGTGGTTGCGCGTGCGGGTCGGGACCATGCTGGCCGTCCCGAGGACGACGAGCTCGCGGCGGGACATGGCCCCAGCGTGCCACGGCGCCGCTCCTCGTGGGGTGGCTCGTAGGGTGGCGGGAGTACCCCCGAGATCCGGAGAACCATGCGCCTGCTGCTCGTCCGCCACGGACAGACCCCGTCCAACGTCGCCGGCCTGCTCGACACCGCCCTGCCCGGCCCGGGCCTCACCGCGCTCGGCGCGCGCCAGGCGGCGGCGATCCCGGACGCGCTCGCCGACCGCGTCGTCGAGGGCGTCGCGGTGTCGACGCTCGTGCGCACGCACCTCACGGCCGCGCCGCTGGCCGAGCGGCACGGCTACGACCCGCTCGAGCTCGACGGGTTCCGCGAGGTCGACGCGGGCGACCTGGAGATGTCGGCCGAGCACGACGACCACATGACGTACCTCGAGACGGTGTTCGCGTGGGGGCGTGGCGAGCCGGGCCGACGCATGCCCGGTGGCCCCGACGGCGCGGAGTTCCTCGCTCGCTACGACGACGCCGTCGCGAGCGTCGTGCGCACGGGGTGGCGGACCGCCGTCGTCGTGTCGCACGGGGCGGCGATCCGCGCATGGGCGTGCGCGCGCGTCGCGGGGGTCGACCTCGACCTGCTCGCCCGGACCCCGCTCGCGAACACCGGGCTCGTCGAGGTCGAGGGCGACCCGACGTCGGGCTGGCGGCTCGTGGGCCTGAGCGACGGCCCGCTGGGCGGGGCCGCGCTGGACGACCTCGTCGCCGAGGACCCGACGGGCGAGTCCGTCGCCGAGGAGGAGCGACGCGCCGCGGCGGACGACTGACCTCTACCGACTGGTCGGCATGACGCAATGATTCGATCAGGGCGACATCCGCGAGGCATCGCACGGATCTAGCGGTCGTCACGTTCGTGACATAGCCTGACGGGATGGCCGCCGACGCACCGCTGCCCGCGCCGAACGAGCGCGCGCTCGAGTCCGACATCGTCACCGACCTGCGCGAGCAGATGACGTACGGGTCGTACCTGCACCTCGACACGCTGCTCGCGGCGCAGGATCCGGTGAGCGACCCCGAGCACCACGACGAGATGCTGTTCATCGTCCAGCACCAGACGACCGAGCTCTGGCTCAAGCTCGTGCTTCACGAGCTGCGGTCCGCGCGCGACCTCCTCGCGGCCGACGAGCTCGGGGTCGCGCTCAAGCGCATCGCGCGCGTCAAGCACGTGCAGCGCACGCTCACCGAGCAGTGGTCCGTCCTCGCGACGCTCACACCCAGCGAGTACGCGCAGTTCCGCGGGTTCCTCGGCCATGCGTCGGGCTTCCAGTCGTGGCAGTACCGCGCGGTCGAGTTCCTGCTGGGCAACAAGAACGCGCGCATGCTCGCGGTGTTCGACGCCGAGCCCGAGGCCCGCGCCGAGCTCGCCCGGCTGCTGGCCGAGCCGAGCGTCTACGACGAGTTCCTGCGTCACCTCGCCCGCCACGGGCACGACGTCCCGCAGCACGTGCTGGACCGCGATCTGACCGTCGCGCACACCCTCGACGACGACCTCGTCGAGGTCTTCCGGCGCATCTACGACGACCCCGAGGCGCACTGGTCGGCGTACGAGACGTGCGAGGAGCTCGTCGACCTCGAGGACAACTTCCAGCTCTGGCGGTTCCGGCACATGAAGACCGTGCTGCGGATCATCGGCACCAAGCGCGGCACGGGCGGGTCGAGCGGCGTCGGGTTCCTCCAGAAGGCGCTCGACCTCACGTTCTTTCCCGAGCTGTTCGCGGTGCGCACGGAGATCGGGCGGTCGTGACCGGCGCTCCCCTCGGCCGGCCGGGCGACGGCGGCACCTGGCTCCCGCCGCTTGTCGACGCGCACGTGCACCTCGGCCTCGTCGACCCCGTCGCGGTGCGGCGCGGCGGGATCGCCGTCGTGCACGACCTCGGGTGGGTGCCCGACGTCGCGCGCAGGTGGCCCGGCACTCCCGGCTTCCCCGAGGTCGCGTTCGCGGGCGCGTTCCTCACCGCGCCGGGCGGCTACCCGTCGGACCGGTCGTGGGCACCCACCGGGTCGGTCGAAGAGGTCGCGACGCCCGACGAGGCCGTCGCCGCCGTCGACCGCCAGGTTGCCGCGGGCGCGTCGTTCGTCAAGGTCGCCTTGCACTCCGACGCCGGGCCGGTGCCCGACGACGTCACGCTCGCCGCGCTCGTCGGCCACGCCCACGCACGGGGCCGGGACGTCGTCGCGCACGTCGAGGGGCAGGGCATGGCGGCGCGCGCGTTCGAGGCCGGCGTCGACCGCTTCGCGCACGCCCCGTTCAGCGAGCACCTGCGCGACGACCTCCTGCGTGCGATGGCGCGCCCCCGCGCGTCGGCCCGCCCGCGCCCCGACTCGCCGCGGCCCGACGCCGAGCACGACCCTGCCCGCCGTCGAACACGACCTGGCGGTCGAAAGGAGCCGGACAACGACCCTCATGTCGTGTTCGGCGGGGCGGGGGTGAGCTGGGTGAGCACGCTCGACGTCCACGGGTGGGGGAGCCCGAGGGCAGAGCAGGGCGTCGCGGTCGACAACGTGCGGCGCTTCGTCGCGCTCGGAGGCACCGTCGTCTACGGGACCGACCTCGGCAACGGTCCGCTGCCGCTCGGTGTGAACCCGCGCGAGCTGCGGGCGCTCGCGGCGGCCGGTCTCGACGCGCACGACCTCGTCGCGGCCCTCACGCGCGACGCCCCGGCCGGGCGCCGCACACCCGCTCGCGCGCCGCACGTCGAGACGGGGCGCCGGAACGCCGCGCTCGCGACGTGGGTCCCCGGCGACCCACCCGACCCCGACGACCCCGACGACGTCGCCGCGTGGCTCGCGCGCGCCGTCGTCGTCGAGCGGGACCGCGCAACGGACCCCGCTCCGGGCCAGGAGTTCCCGGACGCCGACCCGGACCCGGACGAGCCTGGAACCGACCCCGACCCCGACCCCGAAGGATGACCATGACCGAGGACCACGCCGCCCTTGCCGCCGCGCTCGACGCCGCCGACCCGCTCGCGCGGTTCCGGGACGCGTTCGTCGACTCCGACGAGGTCACGGCGTACCTCGACGGCAACTCGCTCGGGCGCCCGACCCGGGCGAGCGCGGACCGCCTCGCGCGGTTTGCGACCGAGCGGTGGGGCGCGCGGCTCATCCGGGGCTGGGACGAGGAGTGGTACGACCTCCCGCTGACGCTCGGCGACCGGATCGGCGCGGTGACGCTCGGCGCGGCACCCGGCCAGACGTTCGTCGGCGACTCGACGACCGTGATCCTCTACAAGCTGGTCCGGGCGGCGCTGTCGGCGCCGCAGGTCGCGGGCCGCGACGAGATCGTGCTCGACGCCGGCAACTTCCCGACCGACCGCTACGTGCTGGAGGGCGTCGCGCGCGAGCACGGCGCGACGCTGCGGTGGATCACGCCCGAGCACGACGCAGGCGTGACGCCCGAGCAGGTCGCCGGCGTCCTCTCCGACCGGACGGCGCTCGTGCTGCTCAGCCACGTCGCGTACCGGTCGGGGTACGTGAGCGACGCCGCCGCGATCACCGCGCTCGCGCACGACGCCGGGGCGCTCGTCCTGTGGGACCTGTGCCACTCGGTCGGGGCGCTGCCGGTCGAGCTCGACGCGTGGGGCGTCGACCTCGCCGCGGGCTGCACGTACAAGTACCTGAACGGCGGGCCGGGCGCGCCCGCGTTCGGCTACGTGCGGGCCGACCTCCAGGACGCGCTGACCCAGCCGATCCAGGGCTGGATGGGCAGCGCGGCGCCGTTCGAGATGGGCCCGGCGTACGCGCCGCACGACGGCGTCCGGCGCTTCCTCTCCGGGACGCCCGCGATCGTCGGGATGCTCGCGATGCAGGACATGCTCGACCTGATCGACGACGCGGGGATCGCGGCGGTGCGGGCGAAGTCCGTCGCGCTCACCGAGCACGCGACGGCGCTCGTGGACGACCTGCTGCTCCCGCTCGGAGCGCGCTACGCGTCCCCGCGCGACCCGGCCCGGCGGGGGAGCCACGTCACCGTCGACCACTACGCGTTCGAGGCGACGCTCCCGCTGCTGTGGGAGCGCGGCGTGATCCCCGACTTCCGACGCCCCGACGGGCTGCGCCTCGGGCTGTCCCCGCTGTCGACGTCGTTCGACGAGGTGCGTGTCGGCGTCGAGGCCGTGCGCGACGCGCTGCGGGAGGTCCTCGACGGCCGCGCGGTCGCGGTGGCCCGTGTCTCGGGCACGGCCGGGAGTGCGACGGGCCCGGACAGGGACGCCGCAGGCCTGGGCGGGGACGCGACCGGCCCGGACGGGGTCGCGTGATCCTCGACGACCTCGACTCCCGTCCCGGGAGCGCGACGTCGCTGCTGCGCAGCGTCGTCGGTCTGTACCTGCGTGACCTCGGGGGCGCGGTCGCGGTGGCCGACCTCGTCGAGCTGCTCGGTGCGCTCGGCGTCCCGGCGGTCGGTGCGCGCGGCGCGATCTCGCGCGTCAAGGCCAAGGGGCTGCTGGTCCCCGAGACCGTTGACGGACGCGCCGGGTACCGGCTCGCGCCCGGGGCCGGCTCGATGCTCGCGCGCGGCGACCGGCGGATCTTCGCGTACCGGCAGCAGGGCGACGACGACCCGTGGTGCCTCGTGTCGTTCTCGCTGCCGGAGGAGCGGCGCGCCGCGCGCCACCAGCTCCGGCGGCACCTCGCGTGGATCGGTGCCGGCACCGTCGCGGACGGCCTGTGGATCGTGCCCGGCCACCTCGCGGACGAGGTGGAGGAGGTCCTCGTCGCCCTGGGTGTGCGCGAGGCCGCGACGGTGTTCGTGACCGGACCGCCACGAGTCGCCGGGCCGTTCGCCGACGCCGCCGCGCGCTGGTGGGACCTCGACCGCGTCGCGGCGCTGCACCGCGACTTCCTCGCGCGCCACGGCGGCGCGGCGCCCAGCGGCACGGCGCCCGACGTCGCGGCGCCCGACGTCGCGTCCCCCGACGTCGCGTCCCCCGACGACACGTCGCCCCAGGACGTCGGCGCCTCGCCCCGCGCCGCGTTCGCCCGGTGGGTGCGCGCGGTCGACGACTGGCGACCCGTCCCGTACGCGGACCCCGGCCTGCCGGGCTCGTGGCTGCCCGCCGACTGGCCGGGAGCGGCGAGCGTCGCGCTGTTCGACGCCCTCCGCGGGGACCTCGCCACCGCCGCCGAGGACCACGTCCGGGTCGTCGTCGGGCGGTGACGGGGGCACAGTGAGGTCATGAGCGACTCGACGCCCGACCTCCCGCCCGCCCTGCGCACGCTCGTCGACGCGACCAACGCGGGCGACTCGGCGCGCTTCCTCACCGCGTTCACCGACGACGGCTTCCTCGACGACTGGGGACGTCAGTTCCGCGGGCACGACGAGCTCGCGAGCTGGGACCGCACGGACAACATCGGCAAGCGGTCGCGATTCGACGTAACCGGGCTGCGCGACGGCGCGTCCGCGGACGAGGTGCTGCTGGACCTCACGGTGTCCGGCGACGGGTACAACGGGCCGGCGACGTTCACGATCCTCCTGCGCGACGGCCTGATCGCGAGCCTCGTCATCTCCTGACCGGTCGGCCCTCGGCCGGGCGCGGGTCGACGCCGGTCCCTGCGCGACCCCACGCCCCCGGCTCCCGGAGCGGGTGCACCGAGTTCGCCGGTCGGTCCGCCGGTGTTCACCCGGGCGACGGATGCGCGCCACCCGGGCTCCCTACGGTGACAGCGCTTCCCACACGGGTTCGTCGCCGCCACGGTGGTCCGACGGTCGTCGCCGCGCGGACCCCTGACCCGCGAAGGAACCCATGAACCCGCAGACCTCCCGGCTGCCCGGCGCGCTGACGCGCGCGGCGGCCTCGGCGCTCGCCGTCTCCCTCGTGGGGACGGTGCTCGTCGCCGCGACCGCGACGCCGACGGCCGCCGCCGACGAGTCCCTCCTCTCGACGTCCGGCACGACCTGGCGCTACCTCGACGACAACACGAACCCCGCGGCCGGCTCCGCGGACCAGCAGGTGTGGACGACCACGGCGTTCGACGACTCCGCCTGGAAGTCCGCGACCGGCGCGTTCGGCGCCAAGCGCGGCGCCGCGACGGGGATCGGCGCCGCGTTCCCGATCACCACGCTCCTCACCCAGTACATCGAGGGCACGACGACGGACGTCCCCACGTTCTTCTTCCGCACCGACGTGGAGCTCACCGCGGCGGACCTCGACGGCGTCCCCGCGTTCGAGGGCGAGATCGTCTACGACGACGCCGCGATCGTCTACGTGAACGGCGAGGAGGTCGTGCGCCTCGGCGACGACGGCCGCGAGATCACCGAGAACCTCCAGTACCACGGCAACGGCCGCACCGACCCGGTGACGGGCACGTTCGTCGTCCCGTCCGACGCGTTCGTGCCGGGCGAGAACACGATCTCCGTCGCGCTCTACCAGGACGCGCCCACGAGCTCGGACATCTACCTCGACGTCCGCTCGCTCGTCCCGACCCACGGCGAGGTGCGCGACGTCGCCCTCAACGTCGGCGCGGACGAGACGCAGGCGAACGTCGCGTGGTTCTCGACCCTGCCCGGCGCGGGCGAGGTCCGGTGGGCCCGTGCCGACGAGGCGGGCGGCGAGGTCGACTGGCAGGCCGCCGCGACGTCGTCGTCCCGGAACGGCACCGCTGCGGACGGCGCGACGTACCACCACGCGACCATCGCCGGTCTCGAGGAGGACACCGCGTACGTGTACCGCGTGGGCAGCGCGACGACCGGCTGGTCCGAGCCGACGACGTTCACCACGGGCACGTTCGGCGACGAGTTCAGCGCGCTGTTCATCGGCGACGCGCAGATCGGCGCGAGCGGCAACGCCGCGAACGACGCCACCCGCTGGGCCGAGAACCTCGACAGCATGACCGCGCGGCACCCCGACACGGCGTTCCTCATCTCCGCCGGGGACCAGGTGGAGCACGCGGGCAGCACCCAGCAGTACACCGGCTTCCTCGCGCCGCGCCAGATGCGCGAGCTGCGCTTCGCCGTCCAGGACGGCAACCACGACACCGCGTCCGCGCTCTACGACCAGCACTACGCGATGCCGAACCTCTCGGCCGAGCAGCGCCGCGACTACTGGTACGCGTACAACAACGTGCTCGTCGTCGCGATCGACTCGAACGACTCGTCGACCGAGCAGATCGCCGGGCACGAGGCGTTCCTGCGCGACGTGGTCGGCACGCACGGCGACGCGTACGACTGGGTCGTCGTGACGTTCCACCACTCGCTCTACAGCCAGGCGTTCCACTCGCGCGACACCGACGTGGTGCGGATGCGCGACGCGCTGTCGCCCGTCTTCAGCGACCTCGGCGTCGACCTCGTGCTCGCGGGCCACGACCACATCTACACGCGCTCGTACCTCATGGAGGGCACGACGCCCGTCGTCCCCGCCGAGGCGCCCGCCGAGGGTGACGTCCTGACCCCCGACGAGGACCAGGTCCTCTACCTCACGGGCAACTCGTCGTCGGGCTCGAAGTTCTACGACTTCGACGGCGCGAAGCCGTGGACGGCCCGCTGGGAGCAGTCGCGCGAGGCGAGCTACTCCGACCTCGACGTCACGCCGACGTCGCTCACGGTCACGACCTACGCGACCGGGTCGCAGCGCGTCGTCGACCAGGTGACGCTCCAGCGGGCGGACGCCTCGGGCCCGGCGCTCGACGTCGAGACCAGCGCGCGCTGCCTCGCCGGCACCGCGTACGTCGCGGTCCGCGCGACGAACACGGGCGACGTCCCGGCGGACGTCACGCTGACGACGCCGTTCGGCGCGCGGACGGTCGCCGCGGTCGCGCCGGGCAAGGCCGCGTACCAGTCGTTCTCGGCGCGGTCGGCGGCTGCCGAGGCGGGGTCCGTCACGGTGACGGGAACCCTGCCCGACGGCGGCGCCTCGTCCGCGCAGGACGTCGCCTACCCGGCGGTCGCCTGCGGCTGAGCCACCCCGCCGAACCCGGGGTCGTTCCCCAGCGCGAGCGTGCGCTGGGGAACGACCCCGGGTTCGGCGCGCCAGGACGCCCGAGTCTCAGGGCGCGTCGGCGAGCGGTTCGACGACGATCCCGCCGAACCGGGCGTCACGCGCCCGGTGCTCGACGCCACCGATCCAGACGCGCCCACCCCGTACCGCGCCGGTCGCGGGCGACCCGTCGAGGTAGTGCGCCTGGTACCCGCCGCCGAGGTCCACGTTGCTCAGGGACACCGGCCGGCCTGCCTCGTCGGTGACGGCGGCGGAGCACCAGGCGCACACGTGCCGGGGGTAGCGGGGGTTCTCGCGCTGCCGGGTGCCGCACACGGGGCACCACTGCGCGGGGGCGGTGCCGCCGTCGGGCAGGGCGAGGCCCCCGGCGCGGGCGAGGCCGCCCTGCGCGGTGCGGCGGGCGAGGGCCGTGAGCACGCGGACCCCGATGCCGGGCCAGCCGTGCACGGCGGACGCCCATTCGTCGGGGACGGACCGCGCGCCGTAGCGGGCGCCGAGCAGCGAGCCCGCGATCGCGGCGACGGTGTCGGTGTCGCCGCCGAGACCGACCGCCTTCTGGAGCGCGGCCACGACGTGGTTGCGGTGGGCGAAGCTCGGTCCCTCGGCGCCGGACGTCGTCGCGATCGCGTGCCACGCCGCCTGCAGCGCGGTGACGGTGAAGCCGTTCTGCCGCAGGTCGGCCGCCGGTCGGGGGAGCTCGGCGTCCGTGATCCACGCCGACCAGCGCGCCGCCGCGTCGGCGTCGAGCAGGTCCAGGCCCGCGCGCACGTCGAGCCGCTCCTCGGTCACCGCGACCCGCACCGCCTCCGACCACAGCACGCACGACTCCGCCGCGAGCGGGTCGGTGTGCGTGACCTCCGCGACGGCGCGCGCGGCCCGCGCGGTCTCGTCCCGGTCGGTGAGCGCGACGAGCCCGACGACGCCCGTGCGCATGAGCGCACCGTTCCCGGCCGTCCGCCCGGTCGCGGCGTGCAGGGCGCGCGCAGCGTCGCGCAGGCGCGTCGCGGCGGGTCCCCGGCGGGCGGCGGCGTCGCGCAGCACGGCGGCGGTCTGCGTCCCGACGTCGGTCGCCCCTCCGGTCCGCCAGGCCTCGAAGGCTGCGGCGACCTCGTCGAGCGGCGTCGCGCCGAACGCGTCGGGAACGGGGGAGAGCACGTCACGGGCCGCGGTGACCCGGGCGACGCACACCGACATCTGGGTGTCGTCGCTCCACTCGCCCGGCGCGTACGGTCCGAGGCCACCGCCGCGCATGACCGCGACGGCGTCGCGCTGCCCGGGGCCCGGCGGCTGCGCGAACTCGTACGGCACGCCCAGCGCGTCGCCCGCCGCCTGGGCGAGCAGCACGCCCGACGCGCGGTCGAGGAGGGAGTGGTCGAGCGGGTCGAAGGTGCCGTGGGCGGGCGGGGGCGGCGTCGTCGTCACGGCGCGATCGTGCCACGATGACGGCATGACGACGACGCCCGACGACCTCGCCGCACTCCTCGCCTCCGTCGAGTCGGACGAGCGCGACCTCGTGCTGAGCACGTTCACGCACGACGACGCGTGGCGCCTCGGGTGCCTCCTCGTCGAGCTCGCGGACGAGCGCGACCTGCCCGTGACGATCGACGTCCGCAAGGGTCCGCAGCAGGTGTTCCACGCCGCGCGCGAGGGCACGACGCCGGACAACGACTCCTGGGTCCAGCGCAAGGTGCGGGTCGTCGAGCGGTTCGGGGCGTCGTCGTACCTCGTGGGGCTGCGGGCCCGCGCGAAGGGGACGACGTTCGCCGACCAGCACCAGCTCCCGCTGCAGGAGTACGCCGCCCACGGCGGCGCCTTCCCCGTGCGGGTCGAGGGCGTGGGGATCGTCGGCGTCGTGACCGTGTCGGGTCTCGCCCAGGGCGACGACCACGCGCTCGTCACCGAGGCGCTGCGGTCGTTCCTCGGGCGGTAGCGCCGGTCACTCCCAGACGAGCGGGACGTCCTCGAACGTCGGCCACGTGGGCACGACGTTCACGTAGAGCGACCGCAGCGACTCGTCGACCGGGCGCGGCAGGTACACCTCGTACCGGACGGGGCGGTCGACGACGGTGCGCGCGAAGAGCGGGTCCGTCTCGAGCTCGCGTGCGCCGCTCCCGCGCACCGGCGTGTAGGAGACGAGCGCGTACGGGTCGACGGCGGACGGCCGCAGCGAGCCCTGGCCCGTGAGGTCGTACACGGTGATCCGGTCCGCCTCGCCGTCGACCGGCCCCAGCGGGGTGAGCTGGACGCGCAGCCGCATGACGGAGCCGCGGACGACGATCGGTTCGACGGCGACCCGCACCTCCTCCACGCGCCCCTCGTCGTTCGGCACGACGACGGTGGTCTCCACGACCGTCTCCGCGTCCTCGACCAGGTCGGCGCGGGGGCCGTCGCCCGGCTCGTAGAGCGCGGTCACCGGCTCGAGCTCGTGCTCCTCGATCTCGATGCCGGACTCCCCGGGCGTGGTCCCGGAGTAGCGGAGCTCGACGCGGCGGTTCTGCGCGCGGTCGTCGGCGACGTCGTCGCCCGCCTCGTCGACCTTGAGCTGCGACTCCCCGAGCCCCTGGACGTCGAAGGTGACGTCGGGCCGGGCGACGCCGGCCGCGTCGGCCACGGCCTGCGCGCGGCGCTGCGAGAGGTCCAGGTTGTCCGCGTCCTCGCCCACGGAGTCCGTGTGCCCGAGGACGCTCGCGGTCACGCCGTCGGGCAGCTCGGCCGCGATCTCCTGGACCCGGGCGACGGCCGCGTCGGACAGCTCCGCGGAGTCGACGTCGAACAGCACGTCCGTCTCCAGGGTGACGACGACCTCGTCCTCCACGACCTCGACGTACTCGAACGACGTGACCGCGCCGTCGAGCTCGAACGTCGTCGCCGTCCCGGGGTCGAGACGCTTCGTCGCCCGGTCGAGGTCCTCGCGGCTGGGCGGCCCGCCGAGGTCGTCGAGGGTCAGCGGGTCGACGCCGGGGACGAAGCCCTCGGTGCCGTCGTCCGTGGCGGCGGTCGCGGGGGCCGCCACGGGGGCACCGACGACGAGCGCGGCGACGAGAACCGCCGACGTCGCGAGCCCCGCCCTGCGCCGCCTCACTCCTCGCTCTCCCACGTCACCGGGACGTCCTCGAACGTCGGCCAGGAGTCGTGGAGCCGCACGTCGACCGCGGCCGGGTCGCCCTCGGGCCGCGGGAACCACGCCTGGTACAGCACGGGGCGCCCGTTCACGGAGGCGGCGTGGACGACGTCCGTCGCGAGGTCGGTGCCGGACCCGGACACGACCTCGTACTGGGTGAGCGCGTCGACGTCGACGATCCGCGGGTTGTGGTCCTGGCCGAACATCTCGTAGACCGAGTGGGTCTCGGTCGGGTCGTCGCCGGCGAAGTGCGGCGTCATGAGGACCTTGAGCTCGACGGTCGAGCCGTCGGCGGTGAGCGAGACCAGCCCGAGCGTCACCTCGTCGTCGGGGGAGCCGGGGACGGGGAGCCGCGCCTCGAGGGCGGGCTTGTACTCCTGGGCGCCGACCGCGACGGGCGTCGGGCCCTCGTCGGCGTCGCCGCTGCACGCACCGAGGACGAGGGCGAGAGCGACCAGGCCGACGGCCGGGGCCGCGCGACGCGGGCGGGACGGCATGGCCCCGGGAGCGGGCACGGTCGAGCGCGGGGACGTGGGGCTCGGCATGGCCGGAAGAGTAGTTGACCGGGGCCCTGTGCGGGAACGGCCGCTCATGGGGAGAGGTGCCCACCGGGACGTCGGACGAGGCCGGCACCGCTGGGGTGCCGGCCTCGTCCTCGGGCCCGGTCGCGCAGGGGCGGGCGCGACCGGGGGTCATGGCCGGTGCGACGCCGCGCGTCGCACCGGCGGCGTCAGGCCGCGCGCGTGACCTCGATGCGCTGGGGAGCGCGGCCGGCGAACACGCCGGCGACGGTCACGGTGAGCACGCCCGCGTCGTACGACGCGCGGACGGCGTCGGCCTCCGCCGTCTTCGGCAGGGTGACGGTGCGGCGGAACTCGCCGAACCGCACCTCACGGATGCGCCGCCCGGCCGGGGCTGCCTCGGCGACGGCGGCGCCCGCCTCGGCCTGAGCCTCGGGCTGCGCGTCGGTCTGCTCGCCCTCGGCCTGCTCGCCGTCCGCGGCGTCGTCGGCCCCGGGGGACTCGACCGCGCGCTGGTCGCGTCGCTCGCCGCGGACGACGAGGCGACGGCCCTCGAGCTCGACGGTCACGTCGCGCTCCGGGTCGACGCCCGGCAGGTCGAAGCGGGCGACGAGGTCGTCGCCCTCGCGGTAGACGTCGGCGGCCGGCGCGTAGCCGGGCCGGGCGACGGGGGCACCCGAGGGCCGCGTCCAGAGCTGGCGCACGACGCGCTCGGTGGGCAGCGGGCGGAACGGTGCCACGGTGTAGGTGCTGATCATGGTGGTCCTCCAGGTCTGTCGTGCCACGGTCGGCCCGTGGCGTCCTGACCCGTCCAACCTTGAGCGCGCCTCGCTCAATCCCGCGTTCGCGCACGACGAACGTGCCCCCGGGACCTCAGCACAGCGCGTGGTGCTGCCACACGCCCCACTCGGTGTACGACGGCGTCTCGCCCCGGGTCCACCAGCGCGCCTGCCACAGGCTCCCGCCGTGCAGCACGCGGTCGCCACCGACGTAGACCGTCGTCGCGGACCATGCGGTGAGCGTCGGGTCGTCGCACTCCTCGGGGTGCTCGGGCTCGGGGTCCGGAGTGTCCGTCGGCTGCGGCTCGGCCGGGTCGGTGGGGTCCGGCGTCGGTTCCTCGGTGGGACCGGGCGTCGGCGTGCCGTCGGCGGGCACCACGGGGACGCCGGGGTTCACGAGGCCGTCGCCGCCGACGACCGTGTTGTCGTCCGTGACGGTGACCGGGCAGGTCACGGGGTCGTGCACGGTGACCTCGATCGCGTACCGACCGCTGCCCGCCGCGCCGTTGAGGTCGGCGTGGTTGCCGCGGAACACCGTCCCGCAGCCCCACCCGGGCGACTGCTGGTGGGTCTGGAAGCCCGACTTCGTCGTCGCCGTCCCCACGTTGTCCTCGACGACGTAGTCGTTCCCCTTCACGTCGACCCACGAGTCGTCGTAGTTCGCGCCCGTGAGCCCGTCTCCGACGAACGTGTTGCCCGCGATCCGTCCGCCCGTCGTCCCCTCCTTGACGTCGACGTTCTCGCCGCGCACCCGCGGCCCGATGGTGTTGTCGAGGATCTGCACGTGGTCCGACCGGTCGGAGTAGTCGTTCGCCGAGCCGACGTACACGCCCTCGCCCATGCCGCGCCGGTTCTGGCCCGTGTCGTGGATCGTCGAGCCGCGCACGACCCCGTACGAGCTCGACGACCGGAAGTGGATGCCCTCCATGTCGAGGTCGTGCACGGTGACCCCGTCGATCGTCACGTGGTCGGACGAGTCGACCATGATGCCCTTCTGCGCGTGCTGGAGAGTGACGCCCAGAACGGTCCAGTGGTCGGCGTCGGTGAGGTGCAGGACGTTCCCACCCCCGCTCGACGTCCGCAGCACGGCCGCGGCGCTCCCGCGCAGCATGACCGGGGCGCTCGCGGTCCCCGCCCGGCCCGTGACCTTGAAGTTGCCGACGTACGTCCCGTCCGCGAGCTCGATCGTCTGCCCCGGCGTGGCGGACGTCAGGGCCGCGCGCAGCTCGTTCGCCGTCTCCACGTGCACGACGACGTCACTCCCCGCGTCGTTCGCCGCGGCGCTCGCGGGCGCTCCGGCGAGCACGGCGCAGACCCCGACGAGGGCTCCGACGAACACCGCGCGGGGATGGTGCGACCGCGGTGCGGCCGCGCGCGGTGCCGAGGGCGGGGCCGGAGCGGGGATCGATCGGGTGGCGACCTCGTCGTCGCGTGCGGTGCGGGCCATGGGGCGACGGTCCCGCCGCGGCCTCCGCCCGGTCAACGGCCGGCGGCAGATCGTGTGGTTCTCCCGCACCGGCGTACGGGGAATCACTATCCTGGCCGCGGTCGCGGACAGGGTGACGCGACGTGGGCAGGCGGGCGGGACGGACGGTACGCATGGACGGGCGACGACGCAGGGGCGCCGCACGGCGGCGGGCCGCGGCATGGACGGCCGTCGCGGCGACGGTCGTGAGCGCGACGGCCTGCGGCGGCGCGGACGACGAGCTGCCCGGCGGGCACACCTGGGTCGTCGCGCTCAGCCACGCGGAGGGCGACTGGCGGGGGTGCCTCGACACGTCGGGGACCGCGGTCGTTGAGGAGTGGGGGACGGCCGACCTGCCGTCGTCCTCCTGGGCCGTCCGGCTCGCGCCGCGCACGACGCGGGATACCGCGGAGGCTCTCGTGGCGTGCATCGAGGGTGAGCTGACCGGCGGCACGGTGACGCTCGACGACGGCGGCACCTGGACCGGGAGCCCGTAGGGAGGACGTCGCCGCGAGTCGTTGCCCGGGAGGCTCGTTCAGGCACGCCGCACGGTGCGCCTCCTCTTGCGGGCGGCCGCGGCGCGCTCCTCGGCGGCGTCGAGCCGTGCGTCGGCCGCGTCGAGCGACTCGCGGGCCGTGGCCTCGGTGTCGCGCGCGTCGGCGAGCCGCGCACGCAGCTCCTCGCGCTCGTCGGCGAGCCGGGCCAGCTCGTCCTCCACACGCCCCAGCGCGTCCTCCACGTCGCCGACGGCGTCGCCTGCCGCGCGCACCGCGGCGTCGGCCTCGTCGCGCTCGGCCTCCCGGCGGTCGACCTCGGCCGCGGTCTCGTCGACCTCACGCTCGGCAGCCGCGACGGGGTCCTCGGGCGGCTCGTCGTCCGCGCGGGAGGGCTCCGAGCGCGAGGACCCGGCACCGGGCGCTCCGCTCCCGTCCCTCGCCTCCTTCTCCGCGGTCCCGGACCCGCCGCGCTCGGCCGCGCCGACGTATGCCCTCAGCTCGACGACGTCGGCGGGCTCGCCGCCCTCGTCGACGATGCCGAACCCGACGTGCTGGAGGGCCTGCGAGAGCCGCCCCGCGCGCACGAGCGCCCCCGCGTCCGGGTCCATGACCGCGGCGGTGAGCGTCTCGGCGAGCCGGTCGAGCGCCGTCGCGGACACCGCCCGGCCGGCGACCTCGCCCGCGTCGCGGATCTCGCCCACGATGCGCTCGACGCGCTCGCGCCGCAGCCGGTCGAGCGTCCTGATGCGCGTGCGGTCGCGGTCCGCCGTCGCGTCGCGCAGCTCGTCCCCGAGGCTGACGAGCGCGGCGACGTCGTCGGGTCGCTCGCGCGCGACCTGGTTGACGACCCACGCCGCCACGGTCGGCTTCGCGAGCCGCGCCACGCGCTCCGCGCCGACGGCGTCCCCCGACGCCTTGATCTCCTTCGCCGCCGCGGTGCGGGCGACGACGAACTGCTCGAGCGGCAGCGCGAAGAGCCCGTCGACGAGCGCGCCGACGTCGGTTGCGGCGCCGTCCGCGGTGCCGGGCGTGGTGCCCTCGCTCATGACGCCCAGCGTCGCACCCCGGTGCCGGACGTGCGCCCGCTCGCGGTGTCCCGCGTGGCGAGCAGGGCCGCGAAGGCCGCCTCGGTGACGACGGGGATGCCGTAGCGGCGGGCGGTGCGGGCCTTCGTCGAGAGCGAGTCCGGGTCGGCCGCGACGACGAGGCGGGTACGGCGCGTCACGTAAGGCCAGGGGGAGAGACCGGCGGCGCGCACGTCGCGCTCCCAGGTCTCGCGCGGGCGGGACATCGACCCGGTGAGCACGACCTCGGCGCCGTCCGAGAGCACGAACGCCGGACGCGGCCCGACCGCCGTCTCCTGCGTGAGCCGCGCCCCGAGCGCCGCGTCGACGGCACCCGCGACGTCGTCGGCGTCGAGGCCGAGCTGACCGGCGACCTCGTGCAGCGCGGGATCGTCGCGCAGGGTCGTGGCGTCGTCGTCGCGGGCGCCGCGGTCGGTCGTACCGGCTCGCGCCGCGACCTCCGCCGTCGCGAGGGCGGCGAGATAGTCCCGGTGCACCCGTTCGACGGCCGGGCGGTCGAGACCGGCGCGGCGTGCCTCGGCGACGAGCGCCGCCCGCTCGGCGTGGGACACGTACCGGTCGAGGAGGGCGTCGTCGAGCAGGCGCACGTACGCGTCGGGCGAACGCCCACCGGGGGTGCGGGGCACCACCTCGTCGAGCGCGGCGAGCCAGTGGCCGCGCGCACGGCTGGCCCCGCGCAGGACGGGTTCCACGTCGGGGAGCGTGGCGGGCAGCGACCACCGCACGCCGTCGGCCGCGGCGCGCGCCACGTCCCAGCACTCGTCGTCGGCCGCGACGTCGAGGTAGTGCCCGAGCAGCCCCGCGGTGGCGCGGGCGTCGCCCAGGGCCGAGTGGACGCCGTCGTGCACGACGCCGACTGTGGCGCAGCACGCGGCCAGCGCGCGCGAGCCCGTGAGGTAGCGGCCGGCGAGCTGCTGCGTGCACAGGCACGCGACCGGGTCGATCGCCGCAGAGATCCCGGCGCGCCCGATCTCCGCGCGCAGGAACCGCGTGTCGAACGCCGCGTTGTGCGCCACGAGGACGCGCCCGGCGAGGAGGCGCAGGAGGGCGGGGGCGACGCGGTCGAACGTCGGGGCGAGCGCGACGTCCGCAGCCGCGATGCCGTGCACGTGCTGCGGCCCCAGGTCGCGCTCGGGATTGACCAGGGTGCACCACTCGTCCTCGACCTGGCCCGCGTCGTCCAAGAGGACCACCGCGACCTCGGCCACCCGGTCGCCGAGCCGCGGGGAGAACCCCGTGGTCTCGAGGTCGACGACGGCGAATCCGGGCACGGGGCACATTCTGCCCGACACCGTCGCCACCCCCGTCCCGCCCCGCCGGACCGTGACGGCCACGTGAACACCCGGCGCCGTGGGGCGCAGGGCTTTCGCGCACGCCCCTGCGGGCCTACGCTCGCCAGCACACGAGCCTCCGCAGCGTCGCGTCTCGTGTGCGACTCGGCCGGACCCCGACACGACCGGGGGCGGTCGGCGGGGGCCACTGTCGAGGAGGATGCGTGAGACCACGAACGATCGTCCCGTCTGTCGCCGCCGCGAGCCTCGTGCTCGCGGCTCTGACCGCGGCGCCCGTCGGCGCCGCTCCCGGAGGTGGCCTGCGTGCCGCCGCCGGGCCGCCCCCGCTCGAGGACCTCGTCACCGGCGACGCGGTCATGGAACGGCTCCAGGACTTCCAGGACATCGCCGACGCCAACGGCGGCAACCGCGCGATGGAGACGCCCGGCTACGAGGCCAGCGCCGCGTACGTCGAGCAGGAGCTCGCCGCCGCCGGCTACGAGCCCGAGCGCCAGTACTTCACCTTCGAGGACCTGGTCACCGACGACCTGTCCCTCACCGCGGCGGGCGTCTCCGTGACGTCCGACCTGTACCCCGCCGAGTTCGCTCCCGACACCCCGGACGACGGCGTCACGGGCCCGATCGTGCAGCCCGGCGACCCGCTCGTGCAGGGTTGCACCGCCGACACCTGGGACGGGATCGACGTGGCGGGTGCCGTCGCGCTCGTCAGCCGCGGGTCGTGCCCGTTCGCGGACAAGGTGCTGCACGCCTCGACCGCCGGGGCCGCCGCCGTCATCCTCTACAACAACACCGACGGTGCTCTCAGCCCGACGCTCGGTGCGGAGAACGACGCGTGGGTCCCGACGGTCGGCATCACGCAGGCCGACGGCCAGGCGATCCTCGCCGCGATCGCGGGCGGCGCGCCCGCGGAGGCGACGTACGACCTGCAGACGCACGTCGAGCAGTTCGAGTCCTTCAACGTGCTCGCCCAGACCCCGGGCGGTCGCGACCACAACGTCGTCATGGCGGGCGCGCACCTCGACAGCGTCGAGGACGGTGCGGGGATCAACGACAACGGGTCCGGCTCGGCCGCGATCCTCGAGGTCGCCGTCCAGCTCGCCGCCGCGACCGACGGCGGGCAGGACGTCGAGAACGCCGTCCGGTTCGCGTGGTGGGGCGCGGAGGAGGTCGGCCTGCGCGGCTCGACCCACTACGTCGACGACCTCGTCGCGAACGACCCGGCGGCGCTCGACGACATCGCGACCTACCTGAACTTCGACATGGTCGGCTCGCCGAACTACATCATCGGCGTGTACGACGCGAACGAGTCGACGCACCCGGCGCCCGTGCCGGTGCCCCCGGGCTCGGCCGAGACCGAGGCCGTGTTCACGGACTACTTCGACGGCATCGGGCAGGCGTGGGTCGACACGGAGTTCTCGGGCCGGTCCGACTACCAGGCGTTCATCGAGAACGGCGTCCCGGCTTCCGGCCTGTTCACCGGCGCGGACGGCTCGAAGACGGCCGAGGAGGTCGCGCTGTTCGGCGGCACCGAGGGCATCTTCTACGACCCGAACTACCACTCCCCGGCGGACACCATCGACAACGTCGACCCGACGGCGCTCGACATCATGTCGCGTGCGATCGGGCACGCGGTCGCGGCGCTCTCCGAGGACACGTTCGCGGTCAACGGGGTGGGCAACCCGCGCGTCGACGGCATCGAGGCGCAGGCCCGCTGCCTCAACGGGACCGCCTACGTCGCGGTGCGCGCGACGAACGGGGAGGACGCCCCCGCAGACGTCCGACTCATCACCACGTTCGGTGAGAAGAAGGTGTCGTCCCTCGCGCCGGACAAGAACGTGTACCAGTCGTTCAACACCCGGGCGACGTCCGTCGCGGCGGGGACGGCGACCGTCGCCGCGTACCAGTGGCGCGGGGGCGACCCGGTCTACCAGCGGTACGACGTCGCCTACGACGCGATCGACTGCGGCTGACGCCACCGCACCAGGCGCCACCGTACAGGCGCGGCGCAGCGGGCCGGGGTCGTCCTCCACGTGGGGGCGGCCCCGGCCCTGCCATGCCGCGGGGTCGAGGTGCAGGCGCCCACGGGCACCGGCGTCCCGGCGTGCGACCGAGGTCTACGCTGACCCTCGGTGCGCCCGCCGTGGGGTGCGACGACGGGGGGCCACGTGGCGAAGGAACCGTTCCTCACGACGACGGACGACGAGCCGGGCGACGGCCCGGACCTGCCCGGGGTCGTGCCGGGCGACGACCGCGGCACCCTCGCACGTCTGCTCGGCGAGCGCCGGCTCCTGCGCGTCCCCACGCTCCCGACGATCCCCCGGCCGACGCTGCCCGCGGTCCCGCGGCCCACGTTCTCGCTGCCGGGCCGCCGGGCGCGACGTGACGACCCGACCGCGACGCCGGTGGCGGCGACGCGTCCTGCGGCCGAGGACGACGCCGCCGGCGCCGAGGGGGCGGACGTCGTCGACCCGCGCCTGGACGCGGAGCTCGAGGACGCCCTGGTCGAGGCGCTCGCCGGGGACGCTGACGTGCCGGAGGACGCGACCGAGGACGCGCCCGAGGGCACGACCGAGGACGAGACCGACGAGGGCGGGCTCGACGAGGTCGTCGCGGACTGGGTCCGGCGCGCGATCGCCGCCTACCCGCGCCCGTCGTACCCGCTGGAGCGCGAGTGGGACGTGTCGGTACAAGGCGTCGTGCGGCTCGTCCCGTACGTGCCGCGGTTCGCGACGGCGCCGCTCGCGCTGCTCGACCGGTTCGGTGCCGTGACGATTGGCCCCGAGAGGGTCGGCCTCGACGGGAAGGACGTCGAGTGGGACCGCGTGGTCGAGGTCCGCACGGCACCCGCGTGGACGTGCCTGTCCGCGGAGGCGCTCGAGGTGAACCTCGCGCAGTACGTGGTCGCGCTGCCGCCGCTGCCCGGCCGTGCGTGGGTGCTGCGCAAGATCAGCGAGCTCCTGCTCTCCCTCTACCTCGCCGTCCTGCCGCCGGACGAGGACGGCGCCGACGCGGTCGCCGACGCGCAGGCACTCCTGGGCAGGGAGGGCGACAGCACCGGTGACCGGCCGGACCCGATGTTCGACCGCGTCGTGACCCAGGTCGTGTACCGGCGACGGTTCGGGACGGGCGAGACGCAGGCGAGCACGACGTCCGTCCTGCTCCAGCTCGCGCTCCGCGGCGCGACCGACACGATCGTGCAGACCGCCGCCGAGCGCGGGGTCGAGGTCGTTCACGAGCGCGCGGAGGACACGAGCGTCGGGCAGGTCGTGGCGCGCGCCGCGACGTGGCGCCGCACCGCGCTCGACCTGCACGACCGGGTCGAGCGCCGCGTCCGGCGACGCTGAGCGCTACCGGTCGAGCGCCTCGAGGACCGGGGTCTCGCCCGCGGTGAAGCGGACGAAGCGACCGGAGGACGCCGGGGTGCGCAGCGCCTGCGCCACCACCATCGCGACGTCCGCTCGCGAGACCCGCGAGGCCGCGCCGTCCGGGACGTCGTCGGCCCCGTCGAGCCCGTCGGCGCCGTCCCCGACGACGCGGATCGCGCCGGTCGGGTCGTCGTCCGTGAGGGTGCCCGGGCCGAGGATCGTCCAGTCGAGGTCCGTGCCGCGCAGGTGGTCGTCGGCGGCGAGCTTCGCGTCCGCGTAGGGGAAGAAGCTCGAGTCCGGGTCGACGCCGTGGTCTGGCACCGACCCGATCCACGACACCATGACGTACCGCGGCACCTCCGCCGCGCCCGCGGCGTCCATCGAGCGGCTCGCGGCGTCGCGGTCGACGGCGTAGGTGCGCTCCGGGCTCCCGCCGCCCGCGCCCGCGGACCACACGACGGCGTCGAACCCGCCGAACGCGGCCGTGAGCTCGTCGGCCGAGGCGTGCTCGACGTCGAGCAGGAGCGGCTCGCCGCCCAGGCGGCGGACGAGCGGGAGCTGCTCCTCGGCGCGCACGATCCCGGTGACGGCAGCACCGTGGTCGACGAGGATCGGGACGAGCAGCCGGCCCACCTTGCCGTGGGCTCCGACGAGGGCGATCTTCATGCGGCGCACTCCTGTCTGCTGGCGGTGTGCGTCCACCGTGCTACCCCGTGGACGCCGTCGCCACCCGGGGAGCGTGTCAGGGGGGCGGGAGGTGTGTCAGGGGCACTTCCGTGCGTTCGGCGCGGCCGCCAACGTCACCGTGGCCGAGCCGCGCAGGAGGTCGCCGGCCGCCGGGTCCTGGACGCAGACCGTCCAGCCGTTCGACACGCCCGGCAGGGCACCCGCGCCCGGGTCGCGCGCGTCCACGACCACCACCGTCGACGCGCCCCGCTGCGCCAGGTCGGCGCGCGCCTGCCGGATCTTCGTCTCGACGAGGTTCGGCATCGGGAACGCGGGCTCGATCTCGACCGAGACCTCGACGCCGTCGGACCCGCCGGGCGGCACCGGCTGGCCCGGCCCGGTGGTCGGGGTCTCGGTGGGGCCGTCGGTCGGGGCCGCGGTCGGCTCGGCGGTCGGTCCGGTGGTCGGCTCAGCGCTGGGGGACGGCGGCGGGGTGCCCGGCCCGCCGGGAAGACCCTCGGCGCGGCACCCGGCCAGCGCCGTCGCGGCCACGACCGCGAGCACGGCGACGCGCCCCGCGCGTCGTCGGTTCCTGTTCCTCGTCCGGTACGTCGTCGCCGACGGTGCCGTCGTTCGTCCTGCCACCACACGTGCCCCCGGTTGCCCCTGCGAACTGCCTTGCGTCTTCGAGGGTACGTGACGGTCGCCGCGGGCGCGGGGCGGAGGGCCGCCGACGCCGGGTGATCCTCGGGGTGTCAGTCCCGTCCCGGCGTGGGGCGCTTGGGCGGCCGGACGGTCGGCACGTCGCCGACGATGGGGATCGGCCGGCGGTGGAAGGGGAACCCGTAGCGCGTGACCAGGCCGGCGAGCGTCGTCAGGCGGTTCCGCGGCCCGATGAGCCCCATGATGTGGACGAACAGCCACGCGAGCCACGCGACGCCCCGCGTGAGCCGGAGCCTCCCGACGACCTCAGCGATCGCCGCGCGCCGCCCGATGACCGCCATGGTGCCCTTGTCGAAGTACCGCAGGGACGTCGTCGGCCGGCCCTCCACCAGCGCGAGCACGTTGCGCGCGACCTGCGTGCCCGACTGGATCGCGGGCTGCGCGAGCTGCGGCAGACCGGCCGGCGAGATCGCGATGTCGCCCGCGGCGAAGACCCCGGGCAGCCCCTCCACCTGGAGGTCGTCGCCCACGACGACGCGCCCGCCCTCGCCGCGCGGCAGCCCCCAGTCGTCGACCTCCTCGTGCGGGTGGACGCCCGCCGACCACACCGTGAGGTCGGAGCGGATGCGCGTGCCGTCCGTGAGCACGACGGCGTCCGGCAGCACCTCGGCGACGCCGGCACCCAGGTGCAGGCCCACGTGGCGACGGCGCAGCTCCTCCGCCGCGTACCGGCGCAGGCTCGGGTGGAACGACTTCAGCACCTCGGGGCCACGCTGGACGATCTTCACCTCGAACGCGTCCCCGTGGATCTCGGGGTACGCGGGCCGCAGCCCCGCCGTGCGCAGCTCGGCGAGCGCGCCCGCGACCTCCACGCCCGTCGCGCCGCCGCCCACGACCACGACGCGCAGCCCCTCGTCCGTGCCCGGGTTCGCCGCGGCCTTCTCGAGGCGGATGAAGAGCGTGTCGCGGATCTTCATCGCCTGGGACCGCGAGTACATGGGGAACGAGTTCTCCTTGGCGCCCGGGGTGCCGAAGAAGTTCGCCGTGACGCCGTTCGCGAGGACCAGGTAGTCGAAGTCGACCCACTCGTCGTTGAGCAGCCGGATGCGCCGCGCCTCGTGGTCGACCTCGACGAGGTGCTCGTGCACGACCCGCACGTTCTTCTGCCCGAGCCGCAGCCCGCGCAGGAAGTACGTGACGTCGCCGGGGTTCAGGCCGCCCGTCGCGACCTGGTAGAGCAGCGGCTGGAACGTGTTGTACACGCGCCGGTCGACGAGCGTCACGCGCACCGGCGCCTTCGCGAGCCCCTTGACGACGGCGAGACCGGCGAACCCCGCGCCGACCACCACGACGTGCGGCGTCCGGGCGGCGGCTGCCGGGTCGGGCGCAACGGTGACGGGCTCGGGCACGGGGCCTCCTCGGGGCGACGGGCGGGGAGAGCGCCGGTGCTCGCCCGCCTGCGTCGCGGACGTCGCCGACGACGTCTGCCAGGTTACGGCGAACCCCGCCCGTACGCCGAACAGGCGGCTCGCTCCGCGAGGTAGAACCCTGGTCTGCCGAGGTAGAACCCTGGTTGCGCGAGGTAGAACCCTGGTTGCGCGAGGTAGAACCGTGGTCGGCCGAGGTAGAACTCTGGTTCTTGTGCCCGACGGCGCGTGGCTGGGTGGGTGGTCGGGGTGGGTGGTGGTGCCGCGTCTACCATCCGCCGCTCGTTCCTCGCGGCTCCCGCCAGGCCCGCCACGACGCGGCACCACCACCCACCCCGACCGTCGTCGTCTCACCCTGGCCTTGGCTCGCCCTGGGCTGGCGCCGCGCGGGCGGCCTCGGGCGCGCGACCCGGCCGGCGCCGGAGTCGTGGCGCTCGGTGGCCCGACCGCGGCGGGTCACCGCCCGCCGGACATCGGGGAGCACGTGACGAACGACCGCCGCGGGCGGCCGGTCGTCGCTGGGCACGACGGCGGTTCTACCTCGCGCGACCACAGTTCTACCTCGGCGGACCACAGTTCTACGTCGGGCGACCAGGGTTCTACTTCGGCGGAACCGGGGTTCTACCTCGCGCGACCAGGGTTCTACTTCGGCGGGACGGGGTTCTTGCTCGCGGGGGCCACGGTTCTGGGTCCGCGGGTCGGGTCTGCTTCGGGGTCAGGGGCGGTGGCGCTCGACGTCGTCGCGGTGCAGCAGGTCCTCGCGCACGACGCGGCGCAGGACCTTGCCGATCTGGGAGCGCGGGAGCTCCGGCACGACGGCGAGCGTGCGCGGCAGGGCGTAGCGGGCCAGACGCTGCTCGCCCCACTCGCGCACGGCGGCGAGGTCGACGCGCGGGGGTGAGCCGGCGCCGTCCGTGTCGTCGAGCACGACGACGGCGGCGACGTGCTCGTCCGAGCCGCCGCCCGGCACGCCCACGACGGCGACGTCCCGGACGCCGGGCATGCCGCGCAGGTGGTCCTCCACCTGGGAGGGGTACACCTTGAACCCGCCGGTGACGATCATCTCCTTGATGCGGTCGACGAGCGTGACGAGCCCGGCGTCGGGGCCGTCGAGCGCGACCCGTACGACGTCGCCGGTACGCAGCCACCCGTCGTCCAGGAGCTGGTGCGCGGTCTCCTCGGGGCGGTTCCAGTAGCCCTGGAACACCTGCGGGCCGCGCACGAGCAGCTCGCCGCGCACGGTGCGCGGTGCCGCGGGATCGTCCGTCGGCTCGGGGTCGGCGTCGCGCAGGTCGCCCGCGTCGAGCGCGTCGGCGTCGACGACGCGGATCTCGGTGCTGGGGAAGGGGAGGCCGAGCGTCCCGGGGCGGCGGTCGTCGGAGCAGGGGTTGCCGAGCGAGATCGGCGACGTCTCGGTCATGCCGTACCCCTCGATGAGCAGCCCGCCCGTCGCGTCCTCCCAGCGCGCCGCGGTCTCGGCGGTGATGGGCATGGCGCCCGCGAACGCGAGGCGGATCGAGGTCAGGTCGCCGCCGGCGCCCGGCACCGCGTCCGCCGCGTCGACGATGCGGTCGAACATGGGGGCGACGCCGGGCAAGAACGTCGCGGGGCGGCGCGCCTGCGCGGCGACGAACGCCTGCGGGTCGAACTTCGGGAACGCGACGAGCGTCGCGCCGATGCGCGCGGGCAGCGTGAGGCAGAACGTCAGGCCGAACGCGTGGAAGAAGGGCAGCACGCCGTAGACCGTCTCCGCGCCCTCCTCGAACGTCGCCCACGCCTGGCCCTGCACGACGTTCGCGACGAGGTTGCGGTGCGTGATCACCGCGCCCTTGGGCGTGCCGGTGGTGCCGCCCGTGTACTGGAGGAGCGCGACGTCGTCGGCACCCGGGTGGGGGAGCGCCGGCGGGAGCGCCCGCGCGCGGCGGACGAGGTCGTGCCAGTCGGGGACGCCGGCCGGCACGGGGCCGCGCAGCGCGTCGCGCTGGGTGCGCGCCCGCGCGACGGGCAGGCGCAGCGCGAGGCGGCTGCCGCGCGGCAGGTCGCGCGCGATGTCGAGCCCGACGACGGTCCGCAGCCCGGGCGCGTGCGCGCGGGCGTCGAGCACGGCGGGCACCGCCTTGGTCCACACGACGGCGACGCTCGCCCCCGAGTCGGCGAGCTGGTGCGCGAGCTCGTCGGCGGTGTACGTGGGGTTGTGCTCGACGACGACGGCGCCGAGGCGCTGGACGGCGTAGAACGCGACGACGTGCGACGTGCTGTTCGGGAGCACGAGCGCGACGCGGTCGCCGCCCCGGACGCCCAGGTCGTGCAGCGCGCTCGCGGCACGCTCGACCTGCGCGACGAGCCGGGCGTAGGTCGTTGTCGCGCCGAAGAAGTCGACCGCGACGCGGTCCGGCCAGCGCTCGGCCGCGCGGTAGAGGGCGGCCGTGACCGGCTCGTCAGGGACCTCGACGTCCTTCGGGACGCCGGGGGCGTAGCGGTCGGTCCACGGCCTCGTCGCCAGAGTGTTCACTACGCCACCGTAACCTACGGTTGCGTAGGTTCTGTGCCGCCACGGTGCGGGCCCGGTCGGAGACCGGCGCTCCGAGTTCCCGGCGAGGGTTCACCCTGCGTCTGCCGGGACCACCTCGTAGGCCTCGCCGGGGAGCCGCACGGTCACGACGAGGCCGCCCTGCGTCCGCGCGGCGAGCGTCACGTCCCCACCGTGCGCTGCCACGACGGCGCGGACGATCGACAGGCCGAGCCCGCTCCCCGCGCCGGCGCCGGTCCGTTCCCCGCCGAGGCGCCGGAAGGGCTCGAACAGGCCGGCGAGGTCGTCGGGCGCGACCGGGGGACCGGAGTTGGCGACCTCGAGCACGGCGTCGCCCGCGGCGTCGGACCGCGTGGTGACCCGCACCCAGCCGTGCGGGAGGTTGTGCCGCACGGCGTTCTCCACGAGGTTGCGCACGAGCTGCTCGAGAAGCAGCGGGTCGCCGGACGTGGGGGCCTCGTCGCACGACGCCTCCACCCGGACCCCGAGGTCCGGCGCGGGTGCGCCCGGCGGAGGGTCCAGCACGTGCTCGACGACGTCCGCGAGGTCGACGAACCGGCGGTCGGCGAGCCCGCGCTCGGACCGGGCGAGGAGGAGCAGACCGTCGAGCAGCCGCTCCTGCCGGGCCGTGACGTCCAGCAGGGACTCGCCGAGGCGGCGCACGTCGTCCGACGCCCCGGGCCGCTCGACCGCGACCTCGACGAGCGCGCGGTGCAGGGTCAGCGGCGTGCGCAGCTCGTGGGACGCGTTCGCGACGAACCGCCGCTGCGCGTCGAACGCGTCGTCGAGGCGCCCGAGCATGCCGTCGAACGTGTCCGCGAGCTCCGTGACCTCGTCGCGCGGGCCGTCCATCCCGATCCGCTCGTGCATGCGCCGGGCGGCGTCGGGGGACTCGGCGATGCGGTGCGCCGTCGCGGTGATCGTCGACAGGGGCCGCAGCATCCGCCCGGCGAGCAGCCACCCCGCCCACGCGGCGAGCGCACCCACCGTGACGAGCGCGAGCGCCCCCTGGGTCAGCACCGCGGTCAGTGCCTCGCCCCGCGCCGCGCCGACGAGCCCGACCAGCACCTCGTAGGTGATCTCCTGCCCGGGGGCGACGGGCGACTCGTCGGGTGCGGTGCAGCAGAACGACGCGCTGACGAGCGACGCCTCGCCCACGAGCCGCTGCCGCACGAGCGCCCAGGTGAGCGCGAGCACGACGGCGCCCGCGACGACGAACAGCGCGGCGTGCACGACCGTGAGCCGGGCGCGCAGCGTCAGGCGCGGACCTCTCGACCCGGACCGGCTCACCGGATCCGGTACCCCACGCCGGCCCCGGTCTCGATGATCGCGGGCTCGCCGAGCTTGCGGCGCAGCTTGAGGATCGTCACCCGGACCACGCCCGTGAGGGGGTCGACGTTCTCGTCCCACGCCTTCTCCAGCAGCCGCTCCGCCGAGACGAACCCCCCGTCCGCGAGCAGGAGCTCGACGAGGACGGCGAACTCCTTGCGCGACAGCGGCACGTAGCGGCCGTCGCGCACGACCTGGCGGTGGTGCAGGTCGACCCGGACACCCGCGCGCGACAGGACCGGGGGAGCCGCGGGTCGCGACCGTCGGCCCAGCGCCTGCACACGCGCGCCGAGCTCGGCGAACGCGAACGGCTTGGCGAGGTAGTCGTCCGCACCCATCGCGAGGCCCGCGACCCGGTCCTCCACGCTCCCGGCCGCGGTGAGCATGAGGACGCGCGTGGTCGGTGCGGACGCCGCGACGTGCCGGCACACGTCGTCGCCGTGCACGACGGGCAGGTCGCGGTCGAGGACGACGAGGTCGTAGTCGTGGACGGCGACGCGTTCGAGCGCGCTCGCGCCGTCTCCCACCACGTCGACGGCGTGCGCCGCGCCGCGGAGCCACTCGGCGACGGCGTCCGCGAGCAAGGGCTCGTCCTCGGCGACCAGGATGCGCATCCGCACAGTGTCGCGTGCCGCCCGTTGCGCGGGCGTTACCGGGACCGGTCACGCCCGGGAAACGCGCCGTCCGGTGGGGTGGAGGGCCAGGAGGACGGCCACGTCCTGCTCCCCACCGCCGAGGAGGCGCTCATGACCAGGTCGAGGAGGACCGCAGCGATGTCCGGACCGACCGGACCGACGGCCGGACCGACGACCGGACGGAGGCGCCGAGGGCGGGCGCCGGTCCTGCCGGCCCTCGCGCTGATCGTCGGGCTGCTCGTGACACTCCCGGTCGGGTGCGCACCGGGCGCCACGAGCGACGCGCCGTCGGTCGCGTCGCTCGACGACGCGACGACCGGGACGCCGACGAGCACCCCGTCGGAGCCGTCGGTCGACGGCGACCCGGCGGGCCTCAGCGCGTGCATGGAGGAGCAGGGCGCTCCGATCCCGCCGCCGACGAGCTCGGACGGCGAGTTCACCTACACCTACCCCGACGGCGTCTCGCGCGCCGAGGCCGACGCCGCGTTCGCGGCGTGCGGGCGCTACCTCCCGGGCGGCGGAGCCCCGCCGGACGCGGACCCGGAGCAGCTCGCCCGCCTGCGCGAGCTCGCCGCCTGCATGCGTGACCACGGCGTCGAGGGATTCCCCGACCCGAACCCCGAGGGCGTCGTCGACATGCCCGCGGGGAGCGGCGTCGACCCGTCGTCGCCGGAGTACACGACCGCGCTCGACGCGTGCACGGAGAGCCGCGCGCCGGCCGGGGAGGGCCAGGGATGAGCCCGCGGCCGGGCGGGCGCGCGACCGTGGCGCGCCGCGCGGGATGGGCGGTGCTCGGCGCGGCGACGCTGGCCGGTCTCGGACTCGTGGCCGCCGCGGCGGACGGGTTCGGGTTCGGGCCGTCCGACGGGCCGGTGGGTGCGGTCGCACCCGCGACCACGGAGGTCACGCGCCAGGACCTCGTGGCGACGACCGAGGAGCCGGGCGAGGTCGGGCTCGTCGGGCGCCGGACGCTCCGCGCTGCGTCCGGCGTGGTCACGTGGCTCCCCGTGGCGGGCGCCGTCGTCGGGCGCGGGGAGCAGCTCTACCGGGTCGACGAGGTGCCGACGGTCCTGCTGCTCGGGGACCTGCCCGCGTACCGGACGCTCCAGGAGGGCGTCTCGGGACCCGACGTGCGCCAGCTCGAGGAGAACCTCGCGGCCCTCGGCCGGACGGGCTTCGACGTCGACGACCGCTTCACGTCCGCCACCGCCGTGGCCGTGCGGGCGTGGCAGGCGGACCTGGGCGTGGCGCGGACGGGCGTCGTCGAGCCGGGGGTCGTGCACTACGCGCCCGACGCCGTGCTGGTCGCCGACCTGGTCGCCGAGGTCGGGGACGACGCCGCGGGCGACCTGGTCGTCGTCGCGGGGCAGGAGCGCGTGGTCACGGTCGACCTCGACCCGCGCGACGCACGGTTCGCCGTCGCGGGCGCGACGGTCTCGGTGACGTTGCCCGACGGCTCCGTGCTCCCCGCGACCGTCGCGCGCGTCGAGACCGTCGTGGTCCCCGGCCCGCCGGGCGTGGCCGGCGAGGAGGACGGCACCACGGTGCTGCGAGCGACGGTGACGCCCGACGACCCGGCGGCGCTCGCGGGGGACGACGCGCCGGTCGCGTCGACCGCGCGTGTCGCGTTCGCGGCGGACCGGCGCGACGACGTGCTCACCGTGCCGGTCGCAGCGCTGCTCGCGCTCGCCGAGGGCGGCTACGCGGTGGAGCGCGTCGACGACGGCGGGACGGCGCTCGTCGCGGTCGAGACCGGGCTGTTCGCGGACGGTCGCGTCGAGGTGTCCGGGGCCGGCCTCGCCGCGGGCGACCGGGTGGTGGTCCCGGGATGAGCGCCGTCGTCGAGCTCGACGCCGTCACCAAGGAGTACGACGGCGTCGTGGCGCTCCGGGACGCCGACCTCACGGTCGAGGAGGGCGACTTCGTCGCCGTCGTGGGCCCGTCCGGCTCGGGCAAGTCCACGCTGCTCCAGATCGTCGGGACGCTCGACCGCCCGAGCGCCGGCACGGTCCGCGTCGACGGGCACGACGTCTCGCGTCTCTCCGACCGCGGCCTGTCCGCGCTGCGTGCGCGCCGCATCGGGTTCGTGTTCCAGCAGTTCCACCTCGCCGCCGGGGTGAGCGCGGTCGAGAACGTGGCCGACGGGATGCTCTACCAGGGCGTCGCGCCGGCGCGACGTCGGCGCCTCGCCGTCGAGGCGCTGGAGCGGGTCGGGCTGGGCCACCGGCTCGCGCACCGGCCGCACGAGCTGTCGGGCGGCGAGCGCCAGCGGGTCGCGGTCGCGCGCGCCGTGGCGGGGTCGCCCGCGCTCCTGCTCGCCGACGAGCCCACCGGCAACCTCGACTCCGCGTCGGGCGGCGAGGTCATGGCCCTCCTCGCCGGGCTGCACCGCGACGGGACGACCGTCGTCGTCATCACGCACGACGCCGAGGTCGCGGCGAGCGCGCGGCGGCGCGTCGTCCTGCGCGACGGGCGGGTGCACGCGTGAGCGCGCTCGTGCCGGCGCGGCTGCGCGCCGCCGACCTCCTGCGCGTGGGTGGGGCCGGGCTGCGGGCGCGCCCCGCGCGGGTCGTCCTCTCCGCGCTGGGGATCGCGATCGGGATCGCGGCGATGGTCGCCGTGGTGGGCATCTCCAGCTCCGGTCGGGTCGAGCTGGACCGGCAGCTCGACCGGCTCGGCACCGACCTGCTGCGCGTCGTCCCCGGCGACGACCTCCTCGGTGGCGCGGCCGCCCTGCCCGACGAGGCCCCGGCCATGATCGCCCGCATCGGGCCCGTGACGGACGTGTCGTCCGTGGGGGCGGTCGACGCCGCGGTGTACCGCAGCGACCTCGTGCCCGCGGTCGAGACGGGCGGCATCGCGACGTACGCCGCGGACCTCGACCTGCCTCCCGCGCTCGGCGCGACGGTCGCCTCGGGGGCGTGGCTGAACGCCGCGACCGCCCGGTACCCGGCGGTCGTGCTCGGCGCGACCACGGCCCGGCTCCTCGGGATCGGTCACGCCGACCCCGAGGTGCAGGTGCTCGTCGGGGGCGAGCGGTTCACCGTCGTCGGGGTCCTCGACCCCGTGGTGCTCGCCCCGGAGATCGACACGGCGGCGCTCGTGGGCCGCCCCGTCGCGGCCGAGGTGCTCGGCTTCGACGGGCACCCGACCACGGTGTACACCCGTTCCGAGGAGGCGTCGGTCGCGGACGTGCGCGCCGTGCTCGCGGCGACCGCGAACCCGGCGGCTCCCCACGAGGTCAGGGTGTCGCGACCGTCCGACGCGCTCGCGGCGCGGGCGGCGGCGGACGAGGCGTTCACGGGGCTCCTGCTGGGACTCGGGGCGGTCGCGCTGCTCGTCGGCGGCGTCGGGGTCGCGAACACGATGGTGGTCTCGGTGCTGGAGCGCCGCGGCGAGATCGGCCTGCGCCGCTCGCTCGGCGCGACGCGCGAGCACGTCCGCGCCCAGTTCCTCGCCGAGTCCCTGCTGCTCGCGCTCCTGGGCGGGACCGCGGGCGTCGTGCTCGGCGTCGTCGCGACCACCGCGTACGCGGCCCTGCGCGCGTGGCCGACCCACGTCCCGGCGTGGGCCTCGCTCGGCGGCCTCGCCGCGACGGTCGTGGTCGGGGTGGTCGCGGGCCTCTACCCGGCCGAGCGCGCGGCCCGGCTCTCTCCCACGGAGGCCCTGGCCGTCCGGTGAGCCGTCAGCCCGCCAGGACGCGGTCGAGCGCCGCACGCCCCGCGGGCCCCCAGTGGGCCTTGCCGCCGGGCAGCCCGCGGTCCCCGTTCTGCCCCATGAGCAGGAGGAAGAGGGACTTGAGCGCCGCGAGACCACGGGCGCGCCGGACCGTCGCCTCGTCGGCACGCGCGTAGGCGTCGACGAACCGCGCGGCGGCGCCGGCGGGCAGCAGCACCCATGCGGCGGCGATGTCCCACGCCGGGTCGCCCGCGAACAGGTCGCCGAAGTCGACGACGCCCGCGAGCGTCCCGTCCGCGACGACGACGTTCGCGGGGTGCAGGTCCCCGTGCACCCACACGGGCGGCCCCTCCCACTCCGGGGCCGCGACGGCGTCGGCCCAGACGGACCGGACGGCGGCGGCGTCCTCGGGCGCGACGGCGCGGAGGAACCCCTCGAAGCCGTCCGTGGCGTCGCGGGGGTGGGCGCCCCGGTCCGTGGACGCGGGCGCGTCGGCGGGCGCCGGGACGTGCAGGGCGCGGAGGAAGCCCGCCAGCGCGTCGGCGGCGTACGCGCCCCGGGTGATCGTGCCGTGGTCGAGCGGCTCGCCGGGCACCCAGGTCATGACCGTCCAGTGCCGCGCGAGGGGTGCGGACGGCTCGCCGTGCCGCACGGGGACGGGGACGGGGAGGGGCAGGGTCGGGGCGAGGACGGGCAGCCACCGCCGCTCCTTGAGCTGGAGCTCCGGCGTCGGGTCCATGCGCTGCACCCGCACGGCCAGGTCGTCGCCGAGCCGCCACATCTGGTTGCCCCACCCGCCCGCGACCTCGCGGAGCGGCAGCCCCGCCAGGTCGGGATGCTGCTCGCGCAGCGCCTCGCGCACGCGGTCCTCGGTGATCTCGGTGCCGACGGCGCTCATGCGCGCCCACTGTACCGACGCGGCGACGGTGGTCCCGCGCCCACGTCGCCCCGGGCGCCGGCACGTGGTCAGGCGGGGTGCCAGCGGGCTCCCCACCTGCGGGTGAGCCGACCGCCCGACGTCGCGGCGTGCGCGCGCACGCCGGTCTCGACCGCGTCGGCGACCGCGTGCGCGGACGCGTCCGTGTCTGCGAGGAACCGGACGGTGACGCGCGCCTCGCCCCGCACGACACTGACGTCGTACGCCTCGACCGTGGTCAAGGCGCGGGCCGCCTCGGCGGCGGCCGGGAGCACGGCCTCGGGGTCGGCGCCCGGGTGCAGCAGACCCACGGCGAGGGTCACGCGGTACGACGGCACGGCTCAGCCGACCTCCGGCAGCCCGGCCGCGTCGCACGGGTCGAGGTCGACCGGCCCGGAGGCGTCGAGGCGCACCAGGTCGCCGTCGACGGTGACGCGTACCGACCACCCCGCGGCGTCCTCCGTCTCGACGTACGCAGACCCGCCGTGCTCGGGATACACGACGTCCGACGGCTCGCCGAGGCCGTGCTCGGCGAGCACCGGGGCGATCACGTCGGGGACGTCCGCGAGCAGGTCGTACGGGTCCGCGACCTCCTCCCTGAGCTTGGCGTCGGGGAGGAAGACGACGCAGCGCCCGTCCGGCTGCTCCTGCGCGCCGGGGCCGTCGTCCACGGTCCAGCCGTCCGCGCCGTAGACGTCCTGGACGGCGGCGAGGACGTCCTGCCGTGCCTGCTCGTAGGCGGCGACGGCGTCCGGGGCGGGCGGCGGCTCCGTCGGCTCGGCGTCGCCGCCGCACGCGGCGAGCGTGGCGAGGGCGCCCAGCGCGAGCACCGCCCGTGCGGCCCGCGTCGTCGCCCCGGCGCCGCGGTGTCGTGTCGTGGATCGCTCCGTCATGGTCCCCCTCGGCTCGTCGAGCGCGTCGTCCGCGGGGGACGCTACCAGCGGGGCCCCGGCGCGCGGCCCGCCGCGGCATGGGGAGGGCAGCCCATGGCCGCGGCGCGGCGACGGCGGTACCGTCACGGCGACCTGCGGGCGAGGGGGAGACATGAGCGGGATGTACGGCGCGGACGTCGCGGAGCTGCGACGGCTCGGGCAGCGGCTGTCGGAGGCCGCCGACCGGCTGGCGACGCTGCGGGGCGAGCTCGACGCGCTGGTGACGTCGAGCCCCTGGGAGGGGCCGGACGGCGACGCGCTGCGCGGGGAGTGGTCCACGTCGCACGGCCCGGCCGTCGCGGCGGTGGGCGCGGTCCTCGGGGACGCCGCGACCGCCGTCGTGCGCCAGGCGGACCAGCAGGAGGTCGCGAGCACCGACGGCACCGGCGGTCCGGGCGGGGGCGGCCCCGGCGGAGGCGGGGGCGGCGGCGACCGCGGCACGCCGGGCGAGGACGGCGACCGGCCCGGCGACCCCGGCCTCACCGACGACCTCGGCGACTACGAGGACGTCCCGCCGATCGACCTCGAGAACGAGGACTTCTCGATCCACGACATCAACCAGGGCCAGGTCGGGGACTGCTGGTTCCTCGCCGGGCTCGGTGCCGTCACCACGACCGACCCGGAGTTCCTGCGCGAGCACATCCGGCTCAACGACGACGGCACGTACACGGTGACGATGTACGAGGACGGCGAGCCGGTCGAGATCGTCGTCGAGCCGACCGTCCCGGAGAACGGCGTCGGCGGCCAGGACGGCGCGCCGAACTGGGTGTCGATCTACGAGAAGGCGGCGGCCGAGTACTTCGGCGGCGACTACCAGGACATCGACGGCGGGCACTCCGACGACGCGTTCGAGGCCATCACCGGCCGCCCGGCCGAGCGGTCGGGCGAGCTCAGCCTCTCCGACATCCAGGACCGGCTCCAGGACGGGCCGGTGGCCGTGGGGACGGAGGACGACGACGCGTTCTGGTTCTGGGAGGACGAGGTCGACGACAGCCGGATCGTCCCCAACCACGCGTACGTCGTCACCGAGGTCAAGGAGGTCGACGGCGAGCTGAAGATCCACGTCGTCAACCCGTGGGGACCCGGCGGCGGCATGCTGGACGGCGAGCAGAAGGTCGGCGACCTCTGGCTCACCGAGCAGGAGTACAAGGACAACTTCGACTCCGTCTACACGGGAGGCTGACGCATGGACGACGAGCTGCGCAGGGCCCGCGTCCCCCAGGGGGCGCAGGCGTCGTTCGCCGACGTACGGGTGGGGGTGATGCGCATCGGGGTCGGTGCCGGACGCGCGCTCGCGCAGATCGCGGTCCGCTCGCCCCGCGGCGAGGACGTCCTGCGGGTCGACCTCGGGGACGCGATCGACCTGCACGGCGCGGGCATGCTCCACGTCGACGACGTGGAGGGTGAGCCGGGCACGTCCGCCGGGGTCGTGACGTTCACGTTCCATCCCGCCTGACGGCCGGCCCGTCCGCGTCGCTCAGCCGGTGGCGCCCTCGGGCGCGGACAGGACCGCCACGAGGAAGTCGGCGTCCGCGGACCACGGGCGCAGGTCCCACGTGGCGAGCGCGACGTCGAGGTGCAACCCGGCCTCGTCGGCGTCGGCGAGGAACCGCTCGGGCGCGTAGCCCCGCCCGGCGCCGAAGCCGACGACGGCCCGACCGCCGGGCGCGAGGTGCGCGCGGAAGCGGCGCAGCACCTCGACCTCGGTTCCCGGGGCGAGGAACGTCATGACGTTCCCCGCGCACACGATCGCGTCGAACGGCGCGGTGACGCCCTCGGCGGGCAGGTCGAGGTCCGCGAGGTCGCCGACGCGCCAGTCGGGGCCCGGGTGGTCGGTGCGCGCCGCCTCGACGAGCACCGGGTCGACGTCGACCCCGACGACCGCGTGGCCGCGGGCGAACAGCTCCGCCCCGACCCGGCCCGGCCCGCACCCGGCGTCCAGCACCCGCGAGCCGCGGGGGAGCATCGCGTCGACCAGCCGGGCCTCGCCCGCGAGGTCGGCGCCGCGCGCCGCCATGGCCCGGAACCGTTCGACGTACCACGTGGAGTGCGACGGGTCGGCGGTGGTCTTCTGCTCCCAGCGGGACGGTCGGGCGGCGCTCATGCCGCCGACGCTACCCGGGCGGGCGAGGACACGTCCCGTGACCTTGGTCCCCGCCCTGCCCGTCCGGCTCGGGGCGCCGACCGTCCCGCCCCCCGCCGCGGTATGCCCGTGCTCGGCGGCCCCCGCGCTGCGAGAATCGAGGAATGTCCCCCGCAGCGCCCTCAGCCCCCACCTCGCACCCCGTCGCGACCCCGGCGACCGACCTCGCCACGGACCTCGCGTCGAGCGCGCCGACGGGGGAGGTCCTCGCCGTGTGCCGCGTGCACGCGCTCCTGCCCGACGCTGGCCCCGTCGGCGTCACGGCGATCGACAAGCGGCCCGTCGACGGGCCCGTGAAGGTGCGCCGGCTCGGGCTCTACGCCGACCTCCAGGCCGACCGGGCGAACCACGGCGGCGAGGAGCAGGCCGTGTACGCGTACGGGCAAGACGACGCGGACTGGTGGGTCGGGCAGCTCGAGCGCGAGATCCCGCCCGGCCTGTTCGGCGAGAACCTGCGTGTGCGAGGCATCCCCGTGAGCGAGGCCGTCGTGGGGGAGCGGTGGTCCGTCGGTACCGCGCTGCTCGAGGTCACCCAGCCCCGTACACCGTGCTCGACGTTCGCGCGCCGGCTCGGCGAGGACAGGTGGGTCAAGCGCTTCACCACCGCGAACAGGACGGGCGCGTACCTGCGGGTCGTGCGCAACGGCGAGCTGCGCGCGGGGGACGCGGTGACGGTGTGCTACCGGCCCGAGCACGGCGTGACCCTCGCCGACTGGTTCGGGGCGTGGAACGCGCGCGGCGCGGACCCCGAGCGCGCGGTGGACGTCGCGCGCCGCCTCATCGTCGCCCACCTCGAGGGCGACGTCGCGCTGACGGACGAGATGCTGGCCCGCGCCGAGATCGCGGTCGGGCAGGGCATCGAGGACTGAGCCGTCAGCGCTCCGCGCGCGGGATGCGAGGCGAGCGGGGGCCGCGCGGGGGCTCGTTCGGGGGCCACTCGCCGTCGTCGGAGCCGTCGTCGGCGGTGAAGAGCAGGTCGTGGAGGCGGACCTGCACGTCCTCGACGTCGGGCACGTCGTGGAGGTTCAGGCCCGGCTTGTCCGTCGCGTCGGAGATGACGAGCGTCCCGCACCCGAAGATCCGGTCGATCGGGCCCTTCTCGTAGTTGACGTCGTTGATGCGGTAGAGCGGGATGTCGCGCCCGGTGCGCGTGATGATCCCCGAGCGCATCGCGATGCGCTTGTTCGTCACCGTGTACTCGGTGGTGCGCCACCGCAGCCACGGCACGAGGACCCAGACGACAGCCGCGACGAGCGCGAGGCCCGCGACCACCCAGCGCACGACATCGTCCGGGACGAGCACGACCGTCACGACGACGGCTGCCACGAGCGCGACCAGCAGCACGAACGGCCAGAACAGGGCCTTCGCGTGCTCCTTGAGCTCCATGACGACGTGCTCGCCCTCGGTGAGGTGCTTCTCGCTCAGACCCATGGGGAGCATCGTGCCACCTCGGGCCCCGCGCCGGGAGGGGCGTCCGGGCGGGCGACGGCACTGACGGGTGCCTGCGTCCGGTCGTGCGCTCAGACGGGCGCCGAGAGGTTCCAGCCCTCGACCGTCCGCAGCCCGTGCCCGTACCCGAGCAGGCAGATCGCCGCCGTGCCGAGCTCGAACCGCGCGCCGAGGCCCGGGTCGACCCCGAGCCACACGGTCGCGAGGACGCGGAGCAGGTGACCGTGGGCGAACAGCACGACGTCCTGACCGCCCCGGAGCGTCGGCTCCACGCGGTCCAGCGCGCGACCCGCCCGGGCGGCGACCTCGGCCAGCTCCTCGCCGCGGTGCCCGTTCGCGGCCGCGAGGACGTTCACGCCGTCCCGGAAGATCAGCCACTCGTGCCCGAGCTGCTCGCCCACCGCGACCGCCGTCATGCCCTCGACCGGCCCGTAGTCCCACTCGGCGAGGTCGTCGTCGGTCGCCGCCTCGGGGAACCCGGCGAGGTCGGCGGTGCGTCGTGCGCGCTGGCGCGGGCTGGAGACGACGGCCGCGGGACGCCGTCCCCGACGATCGGCCCAGGCCTGCAGCCACACGCCCGCGGCGACCGCCTGATGCTCGCCGGCGACCGTGAGCGGGATGTCGGAGCGCCCGGTGTGCCGCCCGCTCGCGCTCCACTCCGTCTCGCCGTGGCGCACGAGGACGAGCTGCGGGTCGGGGGAGGTGTCGTTCGTGGTCACGGGTCGGCCTTCCTGACGGGGTCCTCCAGCAGGATCACCCCGCGCGGCCGGGAGCGCGCGTCGGCGCGGGTTCAGTCGGGGATGCCGTCGACCCCGTTGATCGCGAGGAACACGACGAGGGCGCCGAGCAGGACGACGGCGATCCCGGTCGCGACGAGCAGGACGGTGCGGGGGCGGACGCGCACGAGGGCTCCGGGGGGGTGGGGAGGAAGGACGGTCGGGACCATTGTCGCGCGGGCACGTGTCGGGGGCGGCGGGTACCGTCGGCGACCAGGAACGCCCGTGCCCGACGAGCCCGGGCGGCAGCGCTGCCGCGGACCTGGAGGAGGGCGTCATGGTGCACGAGACGGCGGACGGGCAGGTCGCGTACGGGAGCCCGGACTTCGACTGGTCGGTCCTCACGGTCCCGACGACGCTCGCGGTCGTGCGCGGCCAGCTCGGGTTCTCGTGGCTCGAGGTCGCGGAACGGCTCGCGACGCTGACCCAGGCGGAGCTCGAGTGGGAGCCGGGGCCGGACGCGCTGCGCGTCGTGCGGCGGGGCACCGAGCGCACGCCCCGCACGCTCGGCGTCGGCGACTGGGTGATGGAGTGGCCCGAGGGACCGGACTCGCCGCAGCCGCGGACGATCGCGTGGCTCGTCGCACACCTCACCGAGGCGTTCTTCGAGCGGTGGGAGTGGACGTTCGGTCCCCACGAGCGCCGTCGGGACGCGGTGACGTTCTCGGGCGAGGTCGGGCCGGCGGTCGCCGGCCTGCGGCACGAGGTGGACCGGTGGCGGGCAGGCGTCGACGGGCTCCCGGACGAGGGCGCGTTCACGGTCGGGCTGAGCCAGGCGACGGAGATCGACGCGCAGGCGCCGTTCGCCCACCTCGTGGCGCACATGAACCGCGAGCTGATCCACCACGGCGCCGAGATCATGGTGCTGCAGGACCTCTACCGTGCGGCGCACGTCACGCGCTGACGCCGGCTCGCGAGGGAATCGTGCGGTCGTCCAGATGGTTGAACTGTCACATGACCACGAACAGCCCCGTCGCGACGGACGCGTCGGCCCCCACGGTGAAGATCGACATCTGGTCCGACGTCGCGTGCCCCTGGTGCTACGTCGGCAAGCGGCGCCTCGAGACGGCGCTCGGCCGGCTCGCGGAGGCGGGTGACGGGCCGCAGGTCGAGATCGAGTACCACTCGTTCGAGCTCGCGCCGGACACTCCCGTCGACTTCGACGGCACCGAGGTGGACTTCCTCGCGGGCCACAAGGGCATGCCGGCCGCGCAGGTCGAGCAGATGCTCGCCCAGATGACGCAGCTCGCCGCCGCCGAGGGCCTGAGCTACGACTTCGACGCGCTCAAGCACACGAAGACCCTCACCGCCCACGAGCTGCTGCACCACGCGAAGGCGCACGGCAAGCAGGTCGAGACGAAGGAGCGCCTCCTCAAGGCGTACTTCGAGGAGGGCAAGCACGTCGGCCGGGTCCAGGACCTCGCGGACCTCGCGGCCGAGGTCGGGCTCGACCGTGCCGAGGTCGTCGCGGCCCTCGAGGACGGCCGCTACGCCGAGGACGTGCAGGCGGACATCGACCAGGCGCGCGCCTACGGCATCAACGGGGTGCCGTTCTTCGTGGTCGACGGCCGGTACGGGGTCTCGGGCGCGCAGGACCCGGCGGTGTTCGTCCAGGTGCTGCAGCAGGCCGTCGCCGAACGCGACGCCGCCTGACCGCGTCCCGCTCTGCGAGACGAGGTTCGGAGAGCGACGTATCTCACATCCGGTGCGGTAGACCTGCGACTCGGTATCACCGAGACTGGGACGCAGCCCGCACCGCCGCCGGCTCCACACGCGCACCGGCGCCCGTGAATCCCACGAGGAGGCCTCAGATGACCGACACCGCCACGAACCTGTACCACTCCATCGCCAACCCGCGACGCACCACGCTCATGAGCGTGAGCGCCGCCGACGCCGCGGCCCCGCACCGTGAGCCCGCACCCGCGCTCACGCTCGTGGGCGCCGACGACGCCGCCGTCTGCGTGGACGGGACGTGCGCTCTCCCCGAGTGAGCACCGACCGTCCGGGCCGGGCGCGAGCCCGGCCCCGCACCGCACGGACCGCCCGACGGCCCGGTACCGGAACCCTCCGGTACCGGGCCGTCGTGCGTCGTGGCCGACACGTCGGGCGACGACGAGCGACGAGTTCTCGGCGCGATGGAACCTCCCGGCGGGCCGTCGCGTGTGAAGAGGCGTGCACGGAAGAACCCGTGCGCAGCCGGACGACGGAGGGCGAGCGCACGTGACGGCCGCAGAGGTGGGGTTCGACGAGGTGGATGCGTCGCCAGGGGGATGCATCGACGTCGTCGTCACCAAGGCGGACCGCGACGCGGAGTTCGTCGCCTTCGTCGACCGGCACGGGCAGGGGCTCCACCGCCTCGCGCTGTTCCTCGCCGGGGACCGGTACCGGGCGGAGGAGCTCCTGCAGACGACCCTCGAGCGCACGTACCGCTCCTGGTCGCGGGCACGCGCCGGCGACCCGGCGATGTACGCGCGGCGCGTGCTCTCGAACGCGCGGATCGACTCGTGGCGCAGGGCGCGGCCGACCGTGCTGCTCACGGAGGAGGCGGTGCACGCCGGGCTCGGCGCCCGCGGTGACGCGAGCGACGAGCTGGGGGTGCGCGACGAGCTCGTGCGTGCCCTGCGGCAGCTCCCCGTCAGGCAGCGCCGGGTCGTGGTGCTGCGGCACCTGCTCGACCTCAGCGAGGCCGAGACCGCGGCGGAGCTCGGCGTGCCGGTGGGCACGGTGAAGTCCGCGTCCGCGCGAGGGATCGCCCGGCTCCGCACGATCCTGGGGGATCTGCGCAGCCACGACACCGACCGCCGGTCGGTGGACACAGCCATGGAGGGGGAGCAGGGATGAGCACGGAAGACGAGTACGGGAGCAGGCTGCGCGGCCTCGCCGGGACGGCGGTCCCCGGCGCCCCGGTCTCCGGTGAGCAGGCGCTCGGGATCGTGCGACGCGCCGGGCACCGGCGCCGGGCACGGAACGCCGTGACCGGCGCGGGCCTCGCGGCGGCGCTCGTCGTCGGCGGGACCGTCGGGGTCCCGGCGCTGCGCGACGCGGATCAGGTTCCGGCGCTGACGGCGGCGGCGTCCTCGGCGCCCGCCGCTCCCGACCTCACCCCGATCGAGGGCGTGCAGCTCATGGACCCCGGCGCCCGTACGTACGAGCGTGCGGACGGCCGCACGGTCGTCGACACCGGGCTCGGGTCGTGGGCGGACGGCGAGCGGTTCCTCCTCGCGGTCGCCCCGGGGACGGGCGGGTCCGCGGGGCGGATCGACGTCTACTCCGGGGACGACGTCGCGCTCGCGTCCCTCGTGGACGCGCCCGCGGCCCCCGCACCCGTGTGGACCGTCCCGGAGACCGGGTCGGCGGTGCTCGTCAGCCCCGACGAGGGCCGGGCGCTCGTGCTCGGCAGCATGCAGCGGCTGGGGGAGCCCGACCTCTCCCTCCTGCTGCAGGAGCCCTTCGCCACGGCGGGCGACGTGCGCGAGTGGACCGTGCCCGTGCTGCTGTCGCGGGTCGAGACCGGAGCGGAGTTCACCCACGCCGACGTCACGTTCGCGGGCTCCTCGCTCTGGGCGCTCACGCTCGACGTCGCGTCGGGCACGGTCCCGGAGCTGTACGGCGTGCTCTCGTCCGACGGCGACGGGAACGGGGGGGTCGGCGGAGCCTGCTTCGCGGCGGAGTGCGTCGCGACGTGGGACGGCTCCGGTCCCGCGACGGCCGGACCGGAGCGGCTGACCGTCACGCCGGCGACGCTCGACCTGCCCGGGCAGGAGGAAGCGCTCGCGGCGATGGCTCGGGCGACCGACCCGGACCAGCCGTTCGCCCTCCCGGGCGAGCTCTGCCTCGAGGGCCGTGAGGCCTGGGAGCGCGAGGCGGGGATCCGCACGACCGCGCGGGACCGGGCCGCCCTGTGCGTCGTGGACCGTCTCACCGTCGGGTTCGAGCAGCACGGGATGACGATCACGCTCTGACCCGGGGCCGTCGGCCGGGTCAGTGGTGCCGGTGGTCCTGGATCGAGAGGCGGGGGCCGCGCCGCGGGGCGTGGCCCCTGCCCGAGATCTCCAGGAGTCGCACGACGCGGTAGCGGTGCGGCGCGTAGGGCGCGAGGAGCTCGAGCATGCGGTCGTCGTCGACGCGCTCTCCGACGAGCGCCCAGCCGACCGCCTTCGCCAGGTGGTAGTCGCCGACGGACACGGCGTCGGCATCGCCGAGGGCGCGCTGCGCGACCTCGGCCGCGGTCCACACGCCGACGCCCGGCACGGCCCGGAGCCGGGCGTGCGCGGCGGCGGCACCCTGGGCGTCGAGCAGCGCCCCGCACTCCTCCAGGCGGCGGGCGACGCGCGCGGCCGCGACGACGGTCCGCGCCCGGCCCGGGTCGACGTTCGCCCGGTGCCAGTCCCACGACGGGACGCGTGCCCACGTCGCGGCGTCGGGCACGACGAGCATCCCGGCGTCGCCCGCGGGGCCGGGCGCGCGCTCGCCGTACCGGCGCAGGAGCCAGCCCCACGAGCGCCACGCCGCGACAGTCTGCACGCGCTGCTCGAGGATCGCCGGCACGAGCGCCTCCAGCACGCGCCCGGTGCGGGGGACGCGCAGCCCGGGGCTGCGCCGGTGCGCGTCGCGCAGCGGCGGGGGCGGGGTGAAGCCGGAGTCGTCGTCGCGTTCGCCGAGCAGGTGCGGAAGGGCGTCGAGCGCCTCCTCGGCACCCGGACCCCAGGCGTGCCCGACGACGTCGCGCGGCCCGGTCTGCACGAGGCGGCACGTCGTGGGCCCGGCGGGCATCCGCGTCGTGCGCCACACGTCGCCGGACGGCGTGCGCCGGAACGTCGGGTCGTAGGGTCCGCGGGAGAGCCGGTCGAGCGTGAGCTGCAGGTCGAGGGGGCGCTCGGACCGCACCCGGCGGACGAGCGTCTCGCCGGGCTGCGCGACCGGTCCCGGGAGGTCGCCGACCGCGGGCTCGGCGGGCCCGGGGCCCGTGCTCGGCAGGACGGTCACCGGACCATCGTCGCACCCGCCGCCGACGGTCCGGCGGGACCGCGCTCCACACCGAGCTGTACCGCGAGACCGGCGCGGTCGATCTGCATCCAGTACTCCACCACGCGGTCGTCCGCGACGCGGTAGACGCAGCTCGCGACCTGCACGACCTCCGCCCCGGTGGGGGCGTGGCCGTCCACCTCGCCGACGTGGCGGCCACGCTGGGTCCAGCGCACGTACACGCGATCACCGTCGGCGAGCAGCTCGTCGACCGTCAGGGCGAACCGCCCGTACGCGGCGAGCATCTCCTCGACGTGCTCGGCGTACTGTGCGGGCGTCCGGTGCACCGTCGTGGGCGCCTCGGACGTCACCTGGTGCGCCGCGACGAGCGGTGCGAGGAACTCGCCCGCGCGCCCTGGGGCGTCGCCCGAGCGGACGACGGCGAAGAACTCACGGACGAGGGCGGCGGGGGTACGTGTCACGGACCCATGATGCGCGACGTCCGCGCCGCCTCAGTCGAACAGGGTGTCCATGTCCCACGCGGGTTCCGCCTGCTTCGTGGCGGGCGCGGGCGACTGGCTCGGAGCGGTGGCCGTCGACGTCGGCGCGCCGGCTGGCACGCGGCCACCCCGTCGCGTCGGGTCGCCCAGCTCGGGCACGAGCGTCCCGTCGAGGTCGCCGCGCCCCGCGGCCCAGTCCTGGGCGGCGAGCCCGGCGAGCTGGTCGGCGCGCTCGTTGAACGGGTCGCCGACGTGGCCGCGCACCCAGCGGAACCGGACGGGCCCGGCGCGCTCGGTGATGACACGGTCGATCGCCTGGACGAGCTCCAGGTTCTTGACGGGCTGGCCGCCCGCGGTGCGCCACCCCTTGCGCTTCCACGCGACGACCCACTCGGACGCGCACTTGATCGCGTACTGCGAGTCGGACTCGATGAGCAGGGGCTCCGCGCCGGGGTGCGCGCGGACGGCCTGGAGCAGCGCGGTGAGCTCGGCGACCTGGTTGGTCCCGCTCACGGCGCCGCCGGAGTCGAACGTGCCGTCGTGGTTGATCCACGCCCACCCGATGGCGCCGCCCGGGTTGCTCAGGCACGAGCCGTCGGTGCTGACAGTGATCACAGCGCTCCTCGATCACGGACGTCCCCGCCCGCCGGCTGCGGCGCGGGGAGGCGAATGCGTCGAGCCACATTGTCCCCCGGACCGGAGGGTCGTGGGACCACCCGTCCGCAGGCGACCGGTCGGGGTCGCCTCAGGGAGGAACCGGGGGGATACCCCATGGTGCGGGACGTGCACGCGGTCGAGGCTGGGACGCATGGTCGCGTGGGTCGTGGAGCTGTGGGGACAGGTCGAGGCGTGGCTGCTCGCGCTCGTCGACTCCGTGTGGGCGTTGCCGACGCTCTTCGCGACGACCGCGGGCGACGGGTTCTTCCCGCCGATCCCCGGCGAGACCGTGATCGTGATGCTCGCGGTGGGGGCGCAGTCCGGCGGGGGCGTGGCCTGGGGGCTCGTGCTGCTCGTCGCCGCGCTCGGTGCGTGGTGCGGCGACCAGCTCGCCTTCACGCTCGGGCGGGCGCTCGGCACGCGGGCGCTGCCGGCGCTGCGTGGCTCGCGCGGTCGACGGGCCGTCGCGTGGGCGACGCGGTCGCTCGACCGACGTGGTGCGTCCGTCGTCCTGGGTGCCCGGTTCGTTCCCGTCGGGCGGACGGCGGTCAACGTCACCGCGGGCGCCGTCGGGTTCTCGCGCCGCCGCTTCATGGCGCTCTCCGCCGTGGCCTCGGCGGCGTGGGCGACCTACTCGGTCCTCATCGGCACGCTCGCCGCGGCGTGGATCGGTGACAGCCCGCTCCTCGCCGTCGTCGTGGGTGTCGTCGGCGGGATCCTGCTCGGCGTCCTCGTCGACACCGTGGTCCGCCTCCGCGCGTCCCGCCGGGAGAGGACGGCGACCGTCGCTGCTGCGCCGGCCCCGGCCGCGTCCCCGACGCCGGCCGTCGTCCCCACCGAGCAGGACGCCACCCTCGCCTCCTGCACCGGCCGGGCGAGCTAGAACCCTGATCGCCCGAGGCAGAACCGCGGTCGCGCGAGGTAGAACCGTGGTTACCCGAGGTAGAACCGTGGTCGTGCCCGACGACGACCGGCCGCCCGCTGCGGTCGGTCGTCGCGTGCTTCCTGATGTCCGACGGCGGGCGGTGACCCGCTGCGGTCGGGCCACCGAGGGCCGCGGCTCCGGCGCCGGCCGGGTCGCGCGCCCCGAGGCCGCCCGCGGGCAGTCGCCGGAGGCGTGCACAGACCGGGGTGAGACGAAGCCGGTCGGGGTGGGTGGTGGTGCCGCGTCGTGGTCGGGCCTGGCGGGAGCCGCGAGGAACGAGCGGCGGATGGTAGACGCGGCACCACCACACACCCCGACCACCCCACCCAGCCACGCGCCGTCGGGCAAGAAGCAACCACGGTTCTACCCCGGCCCACCAGGGTTCTACCTCGCGCGACCGCGGTTCTACCTCGGCGGGGCGGAGAGCACGAGGGCCCCGGTCGACGACCGGGGCCCTCTGCTCGTCGACGGGTCGGTCAGGACACGCCGAGGAGGTCGATGACGAAGATCAGCGTCTTGCCCGACAGGCGGTGGCCGCCGCCCGCGGGGCCGTAGGCGAGCTCGGGCGGCACGACGAGCTTGCGCCGCCCGCCGACCTTCATGCCGGGGATGCCCTGCTGCCAGCCCGCGATGAGGCTGCGCAGGGGGAAGTTGATCGACTGCCCGCGGTTCCACGAGGCGTCGAACTCCTCGCCGGTCTCGTACTCGACGCCGAGGTAGTGCACGTTCACGGTCGCGCCCGGCGTGGCCTCGGGGCCGTCGCCGACGGTGATGTCCTCGACGACGAGCTCGGTGGGCGCGGGGCCCTCCGGGGCGTCGACCTCGGGGCGGGACAGCTCGTTCTCTCCAGTGGTCATGCTCCCGATCCAACCACGCACCCGCGCCGCCGTCGTCCGGCGCGGCCTCGGACGCGGCCGTACGGAACGGGCGGTCGCGGGTCCGCGACGCCGCGACTTCGGTGCCGCGAAACACGGAGAGGCCGAAAATCGCCATCATGGAGGCATGTCCCCCTCACCCGAGACCGGCTCCGGCGCGCCTGCGGGCGAGCCGCGCGGGTCGACGCCCGACGTGCCCGACACCGCCACGCGTCGCCCGACACCGCAGGAGATCCGGCGGTGGCGCCGCTTCCTCGCCGACGAGCGGGCCGAGGCGGCGGTGTACCGGGACCTCGCGAGCCGACGCGGCGGGGAGGAGCGCGACATCCTCCTCGCGCTCGCGGAGGCGGAGAAGCGGCACGAGCAGCACTGGCTCGACCTGCTCGGCGACGACGTCGGCAAGCCCCTGCCGGGCGACTGGCGCACGCGGACCCTCGGCTGGCTCGCACGCCGCTTCGGCGGCGTGTTCGTCCTCGCGCTCGCGCAGCGCGCCGAGGCGCGCTCGACGTACGAGACCGACGCCGACGCGACGCCCACGATGGCCGCGGACGAGCGGATCCACGAGGAGGTCGTGCGGGGGCTCGCGACGCGCGGGCGCAACCGGATGTCGGGAACGTTCCGCGCCGCGGTGTTCGGTGCGAACGACGGGCTCGTCTCCAACCTCGCGCTGATCCTCGGCATCGGCGCGTCGGGAGCGTCGAACAGCACGGTCCTGCTCTCCGGCCTCGCGGGCCTGCTCGCGGGCGCGCTGTCCATGGGCGCGGGGGAGTACGTGTCGGTGCGCTCGCAGCGCGAGCTCCTGGACGCCTCGACGCCCAGCCCCCAGGCGTCGGCCGCGCTCCCCGACCTCGACGTCGACGCCAACGAGCTCGCGCTCGTCTACCGGGCACGCGGCATGGCGCCGGGCGAGGCCGAGGCGCACGCCGCCGACGTCCTCGCGACGTACACGCAGCAGACCGTCATCGCACCGCCGCCGAGCGCGGAGGAGCACGAGACGCACGGCACCGCGATGGGAGCGGCGGTGTCGTCGTTCCTGTTCTTCGCGTCGGGTGCGCTCATCCCGGTGCTGCCCTACCTCTTCGGCCTCACAGGCCTCGTGGCCGTGGGCGTGGCCACCCTCCTCGTGGGGATCGCGCTCCTCGCGACCGGTGCCACGGTCGGCCTGCTCTCGGGGACCTCGCCGCTGACGCGCGCCCTGCGGCAGATCGCCATCGGCTTCGGTGCGGCGGCGGCCACCTACCTCCTCGGCCTGGTGTTCGGGGCAACCGTCGGGTGAAATCGGGCGCTCCCGGTGGTGAGCGCCGCACGGGCGTGCCTACGGTGACCACGGGCGGGCCTGCGGGCCCCGCCCTTCGCTGCACCGACGACCCACGGGGCACACGATGGACGCGACGCACGACGCGCAGGGCAGGCGCGCACCCGCCGCCCGTCGCTGGCTCGTGCGCGCGCTCGTGGCCGGTGGCGGCCTCGGGGTCGGGTTCGCACTCTCGGTCGCGACCGCGGGCGGTGCGTCCGCCGCGGACGACCCGCTCGGGCTCGGCAAGGCCCTGTCTCCCGTGACCTCGACGGTCCAGAACGTCGTCGACCCGGTCGTGCAGGAGATCGTGAAGCCGGTCGTGCGTGACGTCGTCGCCCCCGTCGTCCAGCCGGTCGCCCCGGTCGTCGAGAAGGTCGTGACCCCGGCCGCTCCCGTGGTCGAGGAGGTCGTGCGGCCTGTCGCCCCGGTGGTGGAGCAGGTGGTCGAGCCGGTCGCTCCCGTGGTCGAGCAGGTCGTGGCGCCGGTGGCGCCCGTCGTGCAGCCCGTGACCGACGCCGTCGCGCCCGTGACCACGCCCGTCCTCGACGCGGTCGTGCCGGCCGTGACGCCGGTCGTCGAGACGGTCGCACCCGTGGTGAACCCCGTCCTCGAGACCGTCTCGCCGGCGCTCGACCCGGTGACGCCCGTCCTGGAGGCGCTGGCCCCGGTCCTCGACGTCCTGGCACCGATCACCGACCCGGTGCTCGGTCCCGTCACCGGGCCGCTCGCGCCGCTGGACCCGCTCGCGCCCGTGCTGCCCGAATCGCCCGGGACGGGCTCGGAGGCACCGGGTCCGTCCGTCCCCGGCAGCTCTGATCCGCCCGACCCCGTCCTCGGTGCTCCGACACCTTCGGCGCCGCCCTCCCCAGCCGACGGGCTGCGGCCCGCGCCACCGCCCGGTGCGGATCGCGCGGGCCCGCCGGCGTCCGTCGGTGCGTCGCGCTCGGGAGCCGACGGCGGGGTCACCCTCGCCGCGGTCGACGCGCCACCGGGTACGGTCGCGCCTGCGGGCGGTCCCGCAGCACCCGGCGGCATCCCCGCCGACGGCGGGCTCGGCACCACTCCCGCCCCCTCCGGCAGCGCGCAGCGCGCCGGTTCGGGCGGCGATCTCGCCGCGGTCGGCCACGGTGCCGACGCCCCCGCGCTCTCGTCCTGGACCGCCGTCGTCGACGACGCGCGGTCGAAGCACCCCTCGACGTTCTTCGAGGTCCCCGTCTCTCCTGCCTGAGGTGGTCCGCCGCTGCGCCCCGCGCGGCAGACGCGACCCGGCGCCGTCGTGCGCCACCACCTTCTGAGCAGGAGAGAGAACGATCATGCACACCTTCGTTCGGCGCGCGCTGCGCACAGCGCTCGTCACAGGCGGCCTCGTGGTCGTCGGGGCCGGAGCGGCCCACGCAGCCGAGGGCGACCTCCTCGGCGACCTCGGGCTGGACGTGTCGGTCGAGGCTCCGTTGAGCCAGGTGACCGAGGTCCTGCCCGACGTGTCGGTGGACGTGCCCGTGCACGTCCCCGTGACCGTGTCCGACGTCGCGGTGGGCGCCCTCGGCGACGCGACCGTGACCTCGACCCCCGCGCCGGCCGCCGAGCCGGCACCCGCTCCGGAGCCCGCTCCGGCGGGTCCGGCGGACGTGGACGTCGACATCCCGGTGACGATCCCCGTGGACGTGTCGGGTGTCGCCGTCGGCGTCCTGGGCGACGCCGCGGTGGAGCCGGCCGCTGACCCGGAGCCCGCACCAGCACCAGCCCCCGCCCCCGAGCCCGCCCCGGCGGACGCGGCGGACGTGGACGTCGACGTGCCGGTGACGGTCCCCGTGGACGTGTCCGGTGTCGCGGTGGGCGTCCTGGGTGACGCGGCGGTCACGCCGGCTCAGGCGGCTCAGGCCGCTCCGGCGGTTCCGGCCGGCGGCACCGAGGACGGTGCGGCGGGGTCCGGCTCGGACGTGGACGTCGACGTGCCGGTGACCATCCCCGTGGACGTCTCGGGTGTCGCGGTCGGCGTCGGTGGTGACGCGACGGTCGGCGGTGGCGCCGGTGCGGGCTCCGGCGACGGGGCCGGCTCCGACGACGTGTCCGACGGCTCGGGCCTGCTCGACGGCGTCCTGGGCGACGGCGGGCTCGTCGACGACCTGCTCGGCGACGGTCTCCTGGGTGACGGTGTGCTCGGCGGGGACGACGACCTCCTCGACGGAGTCCTCGGCGAGGACGGCCTCGTGGACGACCTGCTCGGCGGTGGTACGTCGAGCGACGGTCTGCTGGACGGCGCGCTCGGCGACGACGGCCTGCTCGACGGAGTTCTCGGGGACGACGGCGTGCTCGGCGCGCTGCCCGACCTCGACGTCGACCTGCCGGTGACGGTCCCCGTCACGGTCTGCGGCGTGGGTGTCGGTCTGCTGGGCGACGCCTCGGCGGCGTGCCCGACGGCCGCCGTCGTGCCGACGGACCCGACGGACCCGACGGACCCGACGGACCCCACCGACCCGACGGACCCGACGGACCCGACGGACCCGACGGACCCGACGGGCCCTGTTGACCCGGGGACCTCGGACGGCACGGACGGCACCGTGACCCGTGTGCTGAACCCGGTCACCGGGAACGGTGCGACGGCCGCGACCGGCGGTTCGACCGTCATGGCGTCGGCCCCGACGGCCCTCGCCACCACCGGTGCGGGCGGCGACCTCGGGCTGCTCGTGATGGCCGGGCTGCTCACGCTCGTCGGCCTGTCGCTCCAGCGCTTCCGCCGGAAGTCCTGGGTCGCGGACCCTGAGGCCTACACCTCGGTCTTCACCGAGCGGAGCTGACGCCCCGCACAGCAGGACCGCCCGGGCCGCGTGCCCGGGCGGTCCTCACCGTGCGTCGGGAGCCCCGCCGATCCGGCCGATCTCCCGGTCCAGAGCCGCGAGGGCGTCGGCGGCGTCGAGGCTGCCGACGAGCACGCGCGCGCCGTAGCCCTCGGCGAGGGCGAGGAGGCGCAGCGCGAGCGCGTCGGCGTCCTCGCCGTCGGGCAGGTCGCCCCGTCCGCGAGCCTCCACGACGAGGGCCGCACCCTCGAGGATGCCGCCCCGGTGCGCGTCGGCGAGGATCGTCGCGATCTCGGGGTCGTCGACGCTCTTCGCGTGGAAAGCGGTCCAGACGGCGACGCCCCGGGTGAAGCCGGGAGTCGTCGGGACGGCACGGTGGACGAGCAGCCGCAGCCGTTCGACGGGCGGGAGCGCCTCGCCCTGCGCGGCGTGCTCGGCCTGGGCGCCCTCGACCATGAGGCGGCACGCGTGCCGCACGAGCTCGTCCCGGGTGCCGAAGTAGTGCTGGACCCGGCCCATGGAGACGCCCGCCTCGGCGGCGACCCCGCGCAGCGTGACGCCCTCGATGCCCCGGCGCGCGACGATCGTCCACACCGCGACGACGATCTCGCGGCGGCGCTGGTCGTGGTCCACGTCGCGAGGCACGGGTCGATCCTCGCATGCCGCCGATCATTACGATGCACTTGCATTGCTACGGGCGGGATGGGACGGTGGCCGCATGGCCGAGAAGACGACCGCTCTGCGCGGCGCCCGCACGTCCGGCATCGGAGGATGGCGCGACGACGCCGGCCGGGAAGCGTTCGAGTCCGCCTACCGCGTGGCGATGGCCGAGCTGCCGCCGCCGGAGCGCACGTGGGACGTTCCGACGGACTACGGGACCGTCCGCGCGTACCGCTTCGCACCGTCGGCCGGTGTCGCCGGCACGCACGACCGGACCCCGGCGCTCCTCCTGCCGGGCTGGGGCGCGGCCGTCCCCATGTGGGGGACGAACCTCCCCGCACTGCTCGAGGAGCGTCCCGTCTACGCGGTCGACGCCCTCGGCGACGCGGGGCTGAGCGTGCAGACTGCGCCGCTGCGGACGCCGGACGCCCAGGCCGCGTGGATCGACCAGGCCCTGGCCGGGATCGGCGCGGACCGGGTGCACGTCGTCGGCCACTCGTTCGGTGGGTGGAGCGCGACGAACCTCGCGGTGCGGCGCCCGGGACGCGTGGCGTCGCTGAGCCTGCTCGACCCCGTGCAGACCTTCTCGCGCATCCGCTGGCAGGTGGTGCTGCTGTCGATCCCGTCGACCGTGCCCTTCCTGCCGCAGCGCTGGCGCGACGCCGCGCTGGCCCGCATCGGCGGGACCGACCGGATCGACCCGGACGACCCGGTGACGGCCGTGATCGCGGCGGGGACCCGCCACTACCGCTCCCGGCGGTCGTTCCCGGCGCTCTTCACGGCGGACCGGCTCCGCGCTCTCGCCGTGCCCGTCTGGGCGGCGATGGCAGGGGACAGCGCGGTGAACGCGGACCCCGACGCGGCCGTCTCCCGCGCACGGGAGAACGTCGCCGACGTCGAGGCCCGCGTCTGGCCGGGCGCGACCCACTCGTTGCCGTTCGAGCGCCCCGAGGAGGTCGGCGCCGCGCTGCGGGACTTCCACGCGCGGCACGACCCGGCGTGAGCCGCGCGCGGGCCGTCAGGCGACGGCGAAGACGAGCGCCGCGATGGCGAAGCCCATGAGGCCGATGGCCGTCTCCATGACCGTCCAGGTGCGGAGCGTCGTCTTGACGTCCATGTCGAAGAACCGGCCCACGAGCCAGAATCCGGAGTCGTTGACGTGGCTGAGCACCACGGACCCGGCGGCGACCGACACGACGACCGCGGCGAGCTCGATCGCGTTGAAGCCGCCCGCCTCCACGGCGGGGGCGATGAGCCCGGCGGCAGTGGTCAGCGCGACGGTCGCGGAGCCCTGCGCGACGCGCAGGATCGCCGCGATGAGGAACCCGGCCACGATGACCGGCAGCCCCAGGTCGCCGAGCACGTCGGCGAGCGCGTCGCCGATGCCGGTCGCGCGCAGCACGCCCCCGAACATGCCGCCGGCCCCGGTGATGAGGATGACCGAGCACACCGGGCCGAGCGCGGAGTCGAGGGTCTTCTCCAGCGCCGTCCCGGAGACGCCGCGACGGCGGCCCAGTACCCAGGCGGCGACGAGCACCGTGATGAGCAGCGCAACCGGCGTCGCGCCGATGGCGCGCAGCGTCTGCACCGCCGGGTTCTCCGCGTCGACGGCGCCGGCGGCGCGCAGGGCGTCGAGCCCGGTGTTGGCGAAGATCAGCACGAGCGGGAGCAGGAGGATCGCGACGACGGTGCCGAACTTCGGCGGGTTCTCGAGCTGGTCCTCGTCGGCCTCGCCCAGGATCGCGGGGATGGGCAGCTCGATGCGGCGTCCGACGTAGCGGCCGAACAGGTAGCTCGTCACGTACCAGGTGGGGATCGCGACGACGAGCCCCAGGAGGATGACGATGCCGACGTTCGCGCCGAGGAACTCGGTCGCGGCAACGGGTCCGGGGTGCGGCGGCACGTAGATGTGCATGACGGAGAAGGCACCCGCCACGGGCAGGCCGTAGAGCAAGAGGGAGCCGCCCAGCCGGCGGCCCACGGAGAACACGATGGGCAGCATGACGACGAGGCCGGCGTCGAAGAAGATCGGGAAGCCGAAGAGGAGCGACGCGAGTCCGAGCGCGAACGGCGCCCGCTTCTCGCCGAACTTCCCGATGAGGAAGTCGGCCATGACCTGGGCGCCCCCGCTCGTCTCGACGAGCCGGCCGAGCATCGCGCCGAGACCGACGAGCAGCGCGACCGTGGCGAGCGTGGTGCCGAATCCCGCGGTGAGCACCTCGATGATCGACCCCGTGGGGATGCCGGCCACGACGGCCGTGAGCAGGCTGACGAGGATCAGCGCGAGGAACGCGTGGAGCTTGAGCTTGATGATGAGGAACAGCAGGAGCGCGACGGCGCCCGCGGCGATCGCGAGCAGCGGTCCGGCGGTCAGGGTCTGGGTCCAGTCCTCGGGGGGCATGGTGTCTCCGTCGACGGTCGTCTGGGTCTGGGTCTGGGTCTGGGTCTGGGTCTGGGTCTGGGTCTGGGTCTGGGTTGCCGGTCAGCCGGCCGCGGGCCGTGGGTCGCCGCAGCCGGTCCGCCGGTCGAGCACGAGGTCGGCGATCTCCTCGGGCGTGCGCGTGACGTCGACCGTGAAGCCCGGCTCGTCGTCGTCCAGGGGCTCGAGCGTGGCGAGCTGCGAGGGCAGGAGCGAGGGCGGCATGAAGTGGCCGCTGCGGTGCTCCATGCGCTCGGCGAGGAGGTCGGGGCTGCCGTCGAGGTGGACGAAGCAGACGCGGCCCCGCGCGGTGCGCAGCAGGTCGCGGTAGGAGCGCTTGAGCGCGGAGCAGGTCACGACGCCGGAGCGTCCGGCGTCGGCCTCGGCGCTCAGCCAGTCACGGATCGCCTCGAGCCACGGCCACCGGTCCTCGTCGGTGAGCGGCGTGCCCGCGCTCATCTTCGCGATGTTGGCCTCGGGGTGGAACTGGTCGGCCTCGGCGTACTCGGTCCCGAGGCGCTGCGCGAGCAGCGTCGCGACCGTCGTCTTGCCCGAGCCCGCGACGCCCATGACGACGAGGTGCTGGGGCGGCTGTGTGGGCTCTACCGGGTCCTGGCTGGTCGCGGCGCTTCCGGCGTGGACCGTGGTGCTGACGTCCGTGTCCATGTGTCGACTTCCGTGTCGGGTGGGGCGTCCGGTGCGGGGTCTCTCGTGGTGCGGTCCCGTCCCGGGTGGCGACCGTCGTGGTCCCCACTGCGGTCCACTGTGGAGCATTGGTAGCACCTTTGGCAAGTGATTGATATCACCAATGGGCGCCACTAGGCTGCTGGCCATGGCGACGACGGTCCTGCACACCACCGTGCTCGACGCCCTCGGACGTCGCATCACCAGCGGAGACGTCCTGCCGGGCGCGCCGCTCACGCTCGAGTCGATCGGGTCCGAGTTCGGCGTCTCGCGCACCGTCGCGCGCGAGGTCATGCGGCTGCTCGAAGGGCTCGGCCTCGTGCGGTCGAAGCGGCGCGTCGGGCTCGTCGTCCTCGGCATGGACGAGTGGAACGTGCTCGACCCGCGCGTCATCCGCTGGCGCCTGGAGGGCCCGGGGCGCGATCCCCAGCTCCGCACGCTCACCGAGCTGCGGCACGCCGTCGAGCCGCTCGCCGCGGCGGGGGCCGCGGTGCACGCGACCGACGACGAGCGTGCCGAGCTCGTGGCGGCGGCGGCGCGCATGCGGATGCTCGGCGAGGCGGGGGACCTCGAGGAGTTCCTCGCGCTCGACGTGCGCTTTCACGAGCTGCTGCTGCGCGCGAGCGGCAACGAGATGTTCGGCGCGCTCGCCGGGGTCGTGGCCGCGGTGCTCAGCGGCCGCACCCACCTGGGCCTCATGCCCGCGTCCCCCGTCCCCGAGGCGCTGGACCAGCACGAGGCCGTCGCGCGCGCCGTCGCGGACGGCGACGCGCGCGCCGCCGAGGCGGCGATGGCGGCGATCGTCGGCGAGGTCCGCGCCGCGCTCGGCGGGGTCGACCGCGAGGCGTGACCCGACGGTCGCTCGCGCGCCTGCGCGGGTCTGCCGCGCGCCGGGGCGACGCCGCGCGGGGTGCGCCGCGCGAACTGCCCCGCGCGCGCTACGCCGCGCCGGCGGAGGCCGGGAGGGCGTGCAGCGCGTCGACGAGCGACGCGAGCTCGGGAGCCTGGGTCGCGTCGTGCAGGGCGGCCTCGAGAGTCGCGTCGTGGGTGGGCCGCGCGGCGAGCAGCAGGGCCTCGCCCGCGGGCGTGAGCTCGGTGTAGATCCCCCGGCGGTCGTCCTGGCACAGGATGCGCGTGAGGAGCCCGCGGTCCTCGAGCCGGTTGACCAGCCGGGTGGTCGCGCTGGGGGAGAGGGCGGCGGCGCGCGCGAGCTGCTGCATGCGCATGTGCCAGCCGTCCTGCCGGGAGAGCGCGTCGAGGACGGTGTACTCGACGACCGAGAGGTCGTGCTCCGACTGCAGGGCGCGCTCGAGCGCGGCATCGATGAGCCCGTGCAGCGCGGCGAGCGTGCGCCAGCCCTGTGCGCGGACTTCGACGGCGTCGTCGGCGATGCCCATGGCGTCCTCCTCGGGTGCGAGCGTGACCCCCCAACTATAGCGCTTGTGCAACTAATCGGCGTGTGCAACTATCGATAGCGAGCGCCTGCAACTAGTGCAGGCGCCAGGTGAACGCGTGCGCAACGCTTCTGACCACCTGACGCCGCCCACGTCCCGCACCAGGAGATCGTCATGCCAGTCGCCCTCTGGGCCCTCGCCATCGGGGGCTTCGGCATCGGGCTCACCGAGTTCGTCATCATGGGGCTGCTCCCCGAGGTGGCCGCCGACTTCGGGGTCACCGAGTCCGTCGCCGGCTACCTCATCTCGGGCTACGCGCTGTCCGTCGCCGTCGGCGCGATCGGCCTCACCGCCGCCCTCACGCGCGTCGACCGCAAGAAGGCCCTGCTCGGCCTCATGGTCCTGTTCATCGCGGGCAACCTGCTGTCCGCCGTCGCGCCGACGTACGAGGTCATGCTCCTCGGGCGCGTCGTCGCGGCACTGTGCCACGGCGCGTTCTTCGGGATCGGCGCGGTCGTGGCGGCCGACCTCGTCGCGCCCGAGAAGCGCGCCGGCGCCATCTCGATCATGTTCGCCGGGCTCACCATCGCCAACGTGCTCGGCGTCCCGTTCGGCACGTTCCTCGGGCAGGCTGCCGGGTGGCGCGCGACGTTCTGGGCCATCACCGCCATCGGCGTCGTCGCGCTCGCGGGCATCGCGCTCCTCGTCCCGTCGCGCGTCGGCTCGCCCGACGGCGTGCCCGCACCTGGCGAGCCCACCGCACCCCGGGCGGACCGCGCGTCGGGCAGCACGGGGCTGCGTGGCGAGCTCGCCGCGTTCCGCAGCGCCCAGGTGTGGTTCTCGATCGCGATCACGGTGCTCGGCTTCGGCGGCATGTTCGGTGCGTTCACGTACATCGCGTTCACGCTCACCGAGGTGGGCGGTTTCACGTCGGCGTCGGTCCCGTGGCTGCTCGTGCTGTTCGGCGGCGGGCTGTTCGTCGGCAACCTCGTCGGTGGGCGCGCGGCCGACCGCCGCCTCGGCACGACGCTCGTCGTGCTGTTCGCGGCGCTCACCGTGGTGCTGGGCGTCTTCGCGCTCACCGCGACGAGCCAGGTGATGACCGTCGTGAGCCTCGTCCTCATGGGCGCCTTCGGGTTCGCGACCGTCCCCGGGCTCCAGATGCGCGTCATGTCCTACGCGCAGGCTGCGCCGACCCTCGCGTCGGGCGCGAACATCGCCGCGTTCAACGTCGGCAACGCGCTCGGCGCCTGGATCGGCGGCCTGACCATCGCCGCCGGGCTCGGCTTCACGTCGCCCCTGTGGGCGGGTGCGGCGATGACGGCCGTCGGGCTCGTCGTCCTGCTCGTCGCGGTCACGGCGCGCGGCGGCGAGTGGTCCCGCGGCGCGCGGCCCACCCCGGAGGACGCGGTCGTCGCCCCCGCTCCGGAGGCACCGGCCGCCGTCTGACACCCGCGGTGCCGAACCCGGGGTCGTTCCTCACGACCGGCGCGTCGTGGGGAACGACCCCGGGTTCGGCGTGTCAGCGGGGGTGGACGCGGACCTCGGCCGCCTTGACGACGAACCAGACGCGCTCGCCCGGGACCAGGCGCAGCTCGGCGACGGCTCGCGGCGTGAGGTCCGCAGCCAGGTGCGGGGCGTCGTGCCCGACGACGGTCGTCGCCCCCGCGGCCGGGTCGCCCGTGCCCTCGCCGGTCACGCGCCCCCACACGCGCAGCAGCGGACCGTGCGGCTCGACGCTCGTGACGACCACCCGGTACGCGTTGCGGGGACTGCCCTCGGGCGTCGCCCGGTGGACGGCGACCGTGCGCGGCTCGAACACCGCGACGGCCCCGTCCCCGGCGGCGAGCGGCTCGTCCGCCGTCCCGCGCACACGGACCTGCGTGCCGTCGACGGCGAGGGTCGCCTCGCGTGCGGCGGCCTCCTCGTCCGGTCCCGCCTCGGTCGGGACGAGAGCCGCGTCCGCCCCGCCGGAGCCCTGCCTGCCCGGCCCCGTCCCGAGGCTCCCCACCGTGACGGGCTCCGGCACGGCGACGTGCACGACGCTCCCCGCGAGCAGGTTGACGCCCGCGAGGCGGGCCGCGAACCGGGACCGCGGGCGCGTGAGGACCCGGTCCACCGGGCCGTCCTCGACGACGCGGCCGTCCTCCAGCACGACGACGCGGTCCGCCAGCAGCAGCACGTCGAGCAGGTCGTGGGTCACCAGGAGCGTCGTGCGGGGTCGGTCGCGCTGCGCGTGGTGCAGCACCGACCGCACGTGCTGCGCGACGCCGACGTCGAGCGAGGCGAGCGGCTCGTCGAGCAGGAGCACGCGCGGGTCGGTGACGAGCGCCCGGGCGATCGCGACGCGCTGCGCCTGCCCGCCGGAGAGGTCGGTCGAGCGCCGGGTCGCGAGGTCGGCGGCGCCGACGTGCCCCAGCGCGGCCCGGGCCTCGCGCCGGGCGCGGGCGCGCGGCACGCCCCGTGCCCGGGGGCCGAACGCGACGTTGTCCTCGACCGACAGGTTCTCGAACAGCAGCGGCCGCTGGCTCAGCCACGCGAGCCGGCGACGGCGCGGCGCGACCCGCGTGACGTCGTCGTCCCCGACGGCGACCCGGGCGTCGTGCGCGTCGCCGGGTGGGAGGAGGCCTGCGACGACCTGCACGAGCGTCGACTTGCCCGCGCCGTTCGCACCGAGCACCGCGACGACCTCGCCCGGCGCGAGGGTGAGGTCGACGTCGAGCCCGCGCTCCGGCACGAGGGCACGCACGGCGAGTGCGGCGGGGGCTGCATCGTCGCGCGGCGCCGGCGCCGCGGCGGGTGCCGGAGCGCTCGCGGGCGAGACGTCCTCCCGGACGACCGGGCCGGCGTCGGGCAGGGTGCCCGCCGCGCGGGCCCCGCGGGCGCCTCGCCGCGGGCGGGCCGTCCGGGCGTCCGGGCCGCCGAGCACGCGCGGACCGTGGACGGCCGCCGTGATGAGCACCGCGACGACGACGAGCACGAACGAGAGCGCGACGGCGGCGTCCGGGTCGGCGCTGCGCTGGAGGTAGATCTCGAGCGGCAGGGTCTGCGTGACGCCCTGGAGCGCGCCCGCGAAGGTGATGGTCGCGCCGAACTCCCCGAGCGCCCGCGCGAACGCGAGCACCGCGCCCGACAGCAGCCCCGGCAGGACGCGGGGGAGCGTGACGCGGCGCAGCACCGTCGTCGGGCGGGCGCCGAGCGTCGCGGCGACGTCCTCGAGGCGCGTGTCCTGCGTGCGCAGCGCGCCCTCGAGGCTCAGCACGAGGAACGGCAGCGCCACGAACGTCTGGGCCAGGACCACGGCCGTCGTGGTGAACGCGATCTCGATCCCCAGCACCTCGAGGTGCTGGCCGATCAGCCCGCGGCGCCCGAACGTGTGGAGCAGCGCGATGCCGCCGACCACGGGCGGCAGGACGAGCGGCAGCAGCACGAGGGCGCGCGCGACGCGCTGCCCGGGGAACGTCGTGCGCGCGAGGACGAGCGCCATGGGCGTGCCGAGCAGCACGCAGCACAGCGTCGCGACGAGCGCGGTGCGCAGGGACAGGCCGAGCGCGTCGAGCGCGGCCGGGGACGTCACGAGGGCCCAGAAGCCGCCGGTCCCGTCCGGCCCCGGCGCCAGCTCGACGCGCGCGACCATCGCCACCACGGGGACGACGACGAACAGCGCGCCGAGCAGCGCGGGGACGAGGACCCAGCGCGGGAGCCCGCGCATCAGGACCTGCGGGGTGGTGCGGACGTCACGGCGTCGCCGCGTCAGGGGCGCCGAAGCCCGCGGCGGCGAGCGCGGCCTGCCCGGCGTCGCCGGTCACGAGGTCGACCCACGCCCGCGCGAGCGCGACCTGCTCCGGGCCGGCCTCCTCGGCCGCCGCGACGAGCGCGATCGGGTAGACGTTGAGCGCGGCGTCGGTCTCGGGCACGTCGACCACGTCGACGGCGTCGCCCGCGAGCGTCGCGTCCGTGACGTACACGAGTCCGGCGTCGGCCTCGCCCGACGTCACCTTGGCGAGCACGTCGGTGACGTTGGCCTCCTCGCTCACGCGGTGGATCGTGACGCCCGCCGCCTCGGCGACCGTGTCGGTCGCGCCGCCGCACGGGACCTCCGGCGCGCACACGACGACCTTGACGTCGTCGCGCGCGAGGTCGGCGAACGTCTCGACGCCCGCGGGGTTGCCGGGCGGGGTGACGACCGTCAGCGTGTTCGTCGCGAACGCGACGGGGTCGGACGCGTCGCCCGCGTCGACGACCCGGGTCATGGTGCGCTCGTCTGCGGACGCGAAGACGTCGGCCGGCGCCCCGGCGAGGATCTGGTCGCCCAGGTCGGACGACCCGGCGAACGACAGCGCCACGGTCACGCCCTCGTGCTCGGCCTCGAAGTCGCCCGCGAGGTCCGTGAACACGTCGCGGAGCGACGCCGCGGCGAGGACCGTGAGCGTGCGCTCCTCGGCCGGAGTGCTCGCGGGGTCCGTGGCGCCGTCCGACGACGCGACGTCCTCCCGGGCGCCCCCGCCCGTGCCGCACGCGGCGAGCGCGGCGACGAGGACCGCCGTCCCGAGCCCGGCGAGGGCTCCTCGGGCGCGGCGGCGGGAGGCGGTCGTGCGGGTGGTCGTGCGGGGGCGTGCGGACGCGCTCACGCGGTTCCTCCCGGGGTCTCGACGATGACGGTCGTCGCCTTGACGACCGCGACGGCCAGGCTCCCGGGCTCGAGGCGCAGCTCGCGCACGGCCTCGGTGCTCATGAGCGAGACCACGCGCTGACCCCCGCAGAGCATCTCGACCTGGGACATGACGGCGTCGCTCACGACGCCCGTCACGATCCCGACGAACCGGTTGCGCGCCGAGCGCGCCACGCCGGACGGGTCGGGCGTCGGGTGCGACTGGGCGACGGCGAAGCGCGCGAGCTCCGCGCCGTCGACGACCTTGCGCCCGGCGTCGTCGGCGCTCGCGGCGAGGTCCCCGGCATCGACCCAGCGTCGGACGGTGTCGTCACTCACCCCGAGCAGGCCTGCGGCCTCGCGAATCCGAAAGTGCGGCATGAACGCGACGATAGACCCGCACCTGCGGAGTGTCACGTCGCCGGACCGTGACAAACGACGCAGGCGGCGAGCGGGCGCTCCCCATGTCTCGCCACAGCGCTCGCTAGGGTGACGCATGGCCCTGCGACGACGCGCCCGTCCCGCCGCCGTCCCCGCGGATCGACGGGGGGCGCTCGCCGTCCTCGCGGCCGCCGTCGTCGCCCTCACGCTCACCGCGTGCACCGCGGGCGCGGCGCCCGACGACCCGACCACGGCCCCGACGTCGGGCACGCCCACCGACGGGCCGACACCGACGTCCGAGGTCACGACCCGGGAGACCGCGTCGGAGGGGTTCCCCGGGGTCTACGCGGTCCCGGACGGGCTCTCCGCCGACGACCCACGGCCCGCCGTCCTCGCGTTCGGCGGGTCGGAGGGCGGGTCGGAGACCGGGCGGATGGTCGCCGAGGCGGTCGCCGGCCTCGGGTACCCCGCGCTCGGCATCGGCTACTTCAAGGGTGTGGACCAGCCGTCGTCGCTCGAGGAGGTGCCGGCCGAGACGTTCCTCGACGCCCTCGCCTGGCTCCGGGAGCAGCCGGGCGTGGACGGCGACGCCGTCCTCGCGTTCGGCGTCTCGCGCGGCGGAGAGATGGCGCTGTGGCTCGCGGCGAACCGGCCGGAGCTCGTGCACGGTGCGATCGCCCCGGTCGGCGCCGACGCCGTGATGTGCGGGTACCCGGACTTCTCGCGCTCTGCCTGGACGCTGGACGGGGAGCCCCTCCCGTGCTCCTCGGACGTGCACGCGCAGACCGCGGCGAGCCCAGAGGCCCGGATCCCGCTCGAGGGGATCGACGGTCCGGTCGTGCTCGCGTGCGGCACCGAGGACGAGCTCTGGGACTCGTGCGCGTTCCTGCGGCGCGCGGAGAGCAGTCTCGCGGACCGTGACGCCGGGACGACCGTCGCGATCCGGGGCGACGGAGCGAGCCACTTCGTCGCGACGCCGCCCTGGCTGGACCAGCCCTGGGGCGACCCCGACACGGAGACGGAGGACCTCGACGTCCGCCGCCAGCTCTGGACGGCCGTCGACGAGGCGCTCGCGTCGCTCGACTCCTGACCTCGCGCGCGACGGCCGACCGGCCAGGACGGCTGCTGCGCCACGGTGCGAGCGAGGCGTCCACGGACGCATCGCTCGTCCACGGACGCGGCGCTCGATGTCGGCGCAGCGCTCGCCTCCGGACGCGACGACGGGCGTCCGGGGCCGTGTGGCACGCTCGGGCCGTGAGCGAGACGACGACCCGGGCGGACGTGCGCGTCGCCGTCGAGGACCCGACGGCCGAGGACGTGCTGGCGCTGCTGCAGGAGCACCTGGACGACATGCACGCGACGTCGCCGCCGGAGAGCGTCCACGCGCTGGACGTGGAGCGGCTGCGCGCGTCGGACATCACGTTCGTCACCGCGCGCGCCACGGACGGCGGGCTCCTGGGGTGCGGCGCGCTCAAGCAGCACGACGCGACGCTGGGCGAGCTCAAGTCGATGCGCACGACGGCCGCCGCGCGGGGCCGGGGCGTCGCCGCCACGGTCCTCGCGCACCTGCTCGACGTCGCGCGCGACCGGGGCCTCGACCGCGTGAGCCTGGAGACGGGTACGGAGGACTACTTCGCGCCCGCCCGAAGGCTCTACGTCCGCCACGGCTTCGAGCCGTGCGCGCCGTTCGCCGACTACACGGACGACCCGAACAGCGCGTACCTGACGATCGCGCTCGCCTGACGGGGCTGCGCCCGTCTCCCGCCGAGGTAGAACGTCCGGTCGCGGGATAGAGCTCGTCGCGTTCTACGTCGCGACCGGAGGCTCTACCTCGCGACGGCGAGGTCGGCACCCCGACAGACAGGACCCCGTGACCGGTACCGGTCACGGGGTCCTGTTCGTCGGGTCAGGGTGGGCGTGGGAGCGCCGAGGTGTCATGCGTCGAGCTTGAGCCGGGCACCGAGGGCGACCGCGGCGACGACGGCCGCGCCGGTGACGAGCACGACGTCCTTGAGGACGTACTGGCCCAGGAGGGTCACGCCGTCGCCGAAGAGCTCGTCGGCGAACAGCACGATCGGCGACAGGATGCCGGCCATCGCGACGGCGAGCGCGACCAGCCCGGTGCGCAGCAGCCTGCCCGTGATGAGGGTCAGGCCGATGAACGTCTCGAGGACCGCGGTGAAGATCACCGCCGCCGTCCCGCCGACGAGGCCGAACGTGAGCGTCTCGACGGTCCGTGCCGCGATCGACTCCGCCGGGCTCGCACCGGGGAAGAACTTCAGGACGCCGAACCCGAGGAACACGAGCCCGAGGGCGACGCGCAGCGCGGGGACGGACCAGCGGGTGAGGAACCGCGCGGTCGCGGTGACGGCCGTGTCGACGTGACCGGTCAGACGCTCGGTCAGGACGGCGACGCGGCGCGGGGCAGGGGGCGTGGTCGACGACGCGGACGGGCGGACGGCGCGGGGACGGCCGGCGGTCGTCGGGGCGGTGGTGGACATGCTCGAACCTCTTCCGGGTGACGGTCACGGTCGGGGTGACCGCCCCTGGAAGGAGGGGGCGTCGGGGCGTTCCGTGGTCGCCGCGGCGCCCTTTTCACCCGGTGGTGCCCGGTGGTGCCCGGTGGGTGCTCGGGGCGCCGGGGTGATTTCTGGGCGCTGACCTGGTACTCCGCGGGCGCGGCGGGGTTGCCCGGGATCATCGCCCGCGCGGGCGCTCCGAGGGGTCCCAGCCGGGCCGCGGGGCGCGCGCGGCGACCGAGGCCTCGCGCGACCGGTACACGACGTACGGGCGGAACAGGTACGGCGCGGGCGCGGAGAACGCGTGCACGAGCCGCGTGAACGGCCACAGGATGAACAGCAGGTTGGCGGCGACGATGTGGAGCTGGAACGCCGCGGGCACGCCCTCCATGAGCGCGGGCTGCGGCTGGAGGTACCAGAGCGAGCGGAACCAGGGGGAGATCGTCTCCCGGTAGTCGTACCCGTGGCCGCCGGCGAGGAGCTGCGTCTGCACGGTCGCCCACGACCCGAGCAGGATCGACGCCGCGAGGAACACGTACATGGTCTTGTCCATGCGCGTCGTCGCGCGGAAGACGGGTCCCGTGGTGCGGCGTCGGTAGATGAGGATGAGCAGCCCGGCGACGAGCGCGACCGCCGCGATCGACCCCATGTACGTGGCGACGAAGTGGTAGGCGACCTCCTTGATGCCCACCGCCTCCGTCCACGACTTGGGGATGACCAGCCCCATGAGGTGCCCGAGGATCACGAACAGCAGCCCGAAGTGGAACAGCGGCGAGCCGAGCCGCAGCAGCCGCTTCTCGTAGAGCTCGCTCGACCGCGTGGTCCAGCCGAACTTGTCGTACCGGTACCGCCAGATCGACCCCACGACGAACACCGCGAACGTCACGTACGGGAACACGACCCACAGCAGGATCTCGCCCGTGCTCACCCCGCTCATCGCACCGCACCTCCGGTTCGGTCGGCCCCGGCACCGTACGGCTCCAGCGCGAACGGCTCCATCCCCACGAGCTCGGCGGGCGGTCCCGCCGTCACGAGCTCGACGTACCGCTGCTGCGTCCGCTCGTCGAGCGGCGGCAGCGTGAGGCACACCGCCTCGACCAGGCCGGTCCACGGGCTCGCCATGCTCTCCAGCGCGGTCCGCAGCACCTCGATCCCGTCGCGGTGCGAGGCGAGCAGCCCCGCCGCGATCGTCGCGTCGTCGCCCTGCGTGCGGGCCGAGAACTCGAGCACGGTCGGCAGGTAGTCCGGCAGCTCCGAGCCCGTGACCTCCCAGCCCGCGGCCCGGTACGCCTCGACGAACGCGACGAGCGCGGTCCCGCGCCGCCGGGTGTCACCCGCGGCGTAGTACGACAGGTACATCGCGCACTTGCGCTTGAGGTCGAACGTCGCGACGTAGCGCGACTGGAGGTCGCGCAGGTCCTGCGGGTCCGCGCACGCCTGCAGCACCCCGCAGAACGCGTCGAGGCGCTCGCGGACGGGCGGGGGCAGTCCCGGCGTCGACGCCCGGACGGCGTCGGCCGCGTCGAGCAGGTCCGCGTCGGGGTAGGCGAGCAGGACGGACGCCGCCATGTGGGTCGTGCGTCGCTGGGTGCCCGACGCCGCGACGGGAGCCAGGTGGTCGGGCTGCGGCCCGCGGGGGCGCGCCCCGGGACGCAGAGCCGGGGTCGGGAGCAGCGAGCGCGTCCTCATCGGGTGCCCCCGTCGGGTTCGACGCCGGGACCGGGCCCCGGTGCGGGTCCACCGGTCGGGCGCTCGGGACCGGGGATCGTGTCGTGCCGCGCGTCCTGCCGGCCGCCGGGCAGCGAGCCGGGGGCGCCGGGCGTGACACCGCCCGTCCCCGTGCCCGCGCCGGTGCCTCCGGTCGTCGCGTCCTCGCCGGGTGGGAAGAGCCCCGGCGGGCGGCCGTTGCCGTCCCAGTTGAGGAGGTTCACGCGTCCCGGTGTCGAGGGTCCGTACGCGGAGTCCGCCGTCTGGCGGGACTGGAGCACGTGGAAGTTCTCGACGGCGACGGGCACCGGGCTCCCGGACGTCTCGCCGAACGGCCCGCCGCCGGTGAGGCCCATGCCGCCCATGCCGGGGCCGCCGTCGAAGTCGAGGGAGCAGGACAGCTCGTCGAGCTCGCGGGCGATCTCGGTGTGGGCGGTGGGGATGACGTACCGGTCTTCGTACTTGGCGATGGCCAGGAGGCGGTACATGTCCTGGACCTGGGTGCCGGTCATGCCGACGGCGGCCGCGGTCTGTTCGTCGGCGTCGCGGCCGAGGTTGATGTCGCGCATGTAGGAGCGCATGGCGGCGAGGCGGCGTAGGACGCGTTCGACGGGGGCGGTGTCGCCCGCGGTGAACAGTCCGGCGAGGTACTCCAGGGGGATGCGCAGCTGGGAGATGGCGGCGAACAGGGTGCGTCCGTCCTCGCCGTCGTTGCCGGAGGCGGTGACGACGTCGACGACGGGGGACAGGGGTGGGATGTACCAGACCATGGGCAGGGTGCGGTACTCGGGGTGCAGCGGCAGGGCGATCTCGTACCGGCTGATGAGGTCCCAGATGGGGGAGTTCTGGGCGGCGGTGATCCAGTCCTCGGGGATGCCCTCGGCGCGGGCGGCGGCGATCACTTCGGGGTCGTTCGGGTCGAGGAAGACGGCGCGCTGGGAGGCGAGGAGGTCGTGCTCGTCCTCGACCGCGGCGGCCTCGGTCACGCGGTCGGCGTCGTACAGGACCAGGCCGAGGTAGCGCAGGCGTCCGACGCACGTCTCGGAGCACACGGTGGGCAGGCCGACCTCGAGGCGGGGGTAGCACAGGGTGCACTTCTCGGCCTTGCCGGTCTTGTGGTTGAAGTAGACCTTCTTGTAGGGGCAGCCGGTGACGCACATGCGCCAACCCCGGCAGGCGTCCTGGTCCACCAGGACGATGCCGTCCTCGGCCCGCTTGTACATGGCCCCGGACGGGCAGGACGCGACGCAGGCGGGGTTGAGGCAGTGCTCGCAGATGCGGGGCAGGTAGAACATGAACGTCTTGTCGAGCTCGGTCGCGACGTGCTCGGACATGTGTTGCAGGATCGGGTCCTGGTCCATGGTCGCGGTGGACCCGGCGAGGTCGTCGTCCCAGTTCGCCGACCAGGAGATGTTCATGTCCTTGCCCGTGAGCAGCGACTTCGGCCGCGCGACGGGGGTGTGCGCTCCTTGGGGGGCGGACAGGAGCATGTCGTACTCGTAGGTCCAGGGTTCGTAGTAGTCGTGGATCGAGGGCAGGACGGGGTTGGAGAAGATCGTGGCGAGCTTCTTGAGCCGGCCGCCGGCGCGGAGCTTGAGCTTGCCCTTCTTGGTGCGGACCCAGCCGCCCTGCCAGCGGTCCTGGTCCTGGTAGGTGCGGGGGTAGCCCAGGCCGGGGCGGGTCTCGACGTTGTTGAACCACACGTACTCGACCCCGGTGCGGTTGGTCCAGGCCTGCTTGCACGTGACCGAGCACGTGTGACACCCGATGCACTTGTCCAGGTTCATCACCATCGACATCTGCGCCATCACCCGCACGACGCCACCCCCTCCCGTGCCGACGACACCCTGCCCGCGGCCTGGCCCCGCGCTGTTCCGGTCCTGGTGAGTGTCACGAGTACCGCACCTCCTGGCTGCGTCGGCGGATGACGGTCATCTCGTCGCGCTGGTTCCCGGTGGGCCCGAGGTAGTTGAACGCGTAGGAGAGCTGGGCGTAGCCGCCCGCGAGGTGCGTCGGCTTGAGCAGGATGCGCGTGAGCGAGTTGTGGATCCCGCCGCGCAGCCCGGACGTCTCGGCGAGCGGCACGTCGATCGTGCGGTCGGTGGCGTGGTGCATGTAGACCGTGCCCTCGGGCATCCGGTGCGAGACGACCGCCCGCGCGACCACGACCCCGTTGCGGTTGTACGCCTCGATCCACTCGTTGTCCGCGACGCCGATCTTGGCGGCGTCGGCGGGCGACATCCAGACGTTCGGACCGCCGCGCGAGAGGGACAGCATGAAGAGGTTGTCCTGGTACTCGGAGTGGATCGACCACTTGTTGTGCGGGGTCAGGTACCGCACCGCGACCTCGGCGTGACCGCCCGACGCGGGATAGCCCGACGGCGAGGTGTCGCCCATCACGGGCGAGTCGCCGAAGAGGCGGTGCATGTCCAACGGTGGTCGGAAGATCGGCATGTGCTCGCCGAGCTCGATCATCCAGTCGTGGTCGAGGTAGAGGTGCTGGCGGCCCGTCAGGGTGTGCCACGGTTTGAGCCGCTCCACGTTGACGACGAACGCCGAGTACCGGCGGCCCCCGTGCTCGGAGCCGGACCACTCGGGAGACGTGATGACCGGCGTCGGGCGCGACTGCACGTCCGGGAAGGTCACGCGCTTGCCCTGCTCGTCGAGGGCGAGGTCGGCCAGGCGCGTGCCCGTGCGCTGCTCGACGTGCTCGAACCCCTGCACCGCGAGCCGGCCGTTCGTCGTCCCCGACAGCGCGAGGATCATCTCGCACGCGTGCGTGTCCCGGTCCAGGCGCGGGCGTCCCGCAGCCGGACCGTCCTGGACGAGGCCGTTGCGACGTCCGAGGTCGGCGACCTCGGGTGCGGGCGAGAAGTGCACGCCCTTGGTGACCATGCCCGCCTTCTCGGTGAGCGGACCGAGCGCGGCCATGCGCGCGGCGAACGCCGGGTAGTCGCGCTCGACGACCACGAGCTTCGGCATCGTCACGCCCGGCACGAGCTCGCGCTCCGTCACGGGCAGGCCCGAGTCGCTGAGCGCACCGTGCGGGACGGCCATCTCGTCCGGGGTGTCGTGCGCGAGCGGCGCGGCGACGAGGTCCTCGCGGACCCCGAGGTGCGTCACCGCGAGCTCGGACACCTTCCCCGCGAGCGTGTGGAAGATGTCGAAGTCCGTGCGCGTCTGCCACGGCGGGTTGATCGCCGGGTTGAACGAGTGCACGAACGGGTGCATGTCCGTGGACGACAGGTCGTGCTTCTCGTACCAGGTCGCCGCCGGCAGCACGACGTCGGAGAACAGCGTCGTGGACGTCATGCGGAAGTCGAGCGTGACGAGCAGGTCGAGCTTGCCCTGCGGTGCTTCGTCCCGCCACGTCATCGACCGCGGCCGACGCTCGGGGCCCGACTCCGCCGCGTTGACCGCGGCGTCCGTGCCGAGGAGGTGCTGGAGGAAGTACTCGTTGCCCTTGCCCGACGAGCCGAGGATGTTCGCGCGCCACACCGTCACGACGCGCGGGAAGTTCGCCGGGTCGTCCGGGTCCTCGCACGCGAACCGCAGGGTCCCGGCCTTGAGCTCGTCGACCACGTGCTGCGCCGGCTCCTTGCCCGCCGCGCGCGCCTCGTCCACGAGGTCGAGCGGGTTGCGGTCGAACGTCGGGTAGCTCGGCATCCAGCCGCGCTGCGCCGACTCGACGAGCGTGTCCGCCGTCGTGCGGCCCGAGAACTGCCCCTGAGCGAGCGGCGACGCGAGGGCGTCCGCGGGCAGGCCGTCGTAGCGCCACTGGTCCGTCGCGAGGTACCAGAACGCGGTGCCGATCATCTGCCGCGGCGGACGCGACCAGTCCAGGCCACCCGCGTACTGCGCCCACCCGGTCACCGGGCGACACTTCTCCTGCCCCACGTAGTGCGCCCACCCGCCGCCGTTCACGCCCTGGCAGCCGGTGAGCGTCGTCAGCGCGAGCATCGCGCGGTAGATCGTGTCGGAGTGGAACCAGTGGTTGGTCCCCGCGCCCATGATGATCATCGACCGGCCGCCCGAGTCCAGCGCGTTCTGCGCGAACTCGCGCCCGATGCGCTCCGCCGCCGCGGCGGGCACCCCGGTGAAGCGCTCCTGCCACGCCGGCGTCGCGGGCGACGCGTCGTCGTCGTAGCCCGCGGGCCACTCGCCGGGCAGGCCCAGCTCCGGGCGGTTCACGCCGTACTGCGCGAGCAGCAGGTCCAGCACCGTCGTCACGAGCCGCCCGCCGACGCGCCGGGCCGGGACGCCACGCACGACGACGCCCGCGCCGCCCAGGTGCGCGGCGGCGTCGTCGCCCGGTGCCGGGTCGAGGTCGAACCGCGGCAGCGCGACGGCGACCGTCTCGTACGTGGTGCCCGTGCTCGGGCTGGGTCCGGCGGTGGGGGTGGCGTCGGTGCTCGGGCTGGCCGCGCCGTCGCCCTGGCCTGTCGGCCGTGCGTTCCCGAGCGCGGCTTTTACGCCCTTCGCATCCGACGCCGCCCCCACCGCCTCTGCCGTCGTCTCACCCCTCGCCGAGGGAGAACCCTGGTCGGTCGACGATGCGCGCTCGGGGACGGTGTCGCGGGTGGGAGCGGATTGCGGGGCGCCCCAGAAGACACCGTGGGCGTCGGCGACGGACAGGAGGGGGTCGATGTCGCCGAGGTCGAGGTTCCAGCGGCCCGCGTCGGCCTCGCCGTAGCGGTGGCCCAGGCTGCCGTTCGGGACGCGCGGGGTGCCGTCGGCGTCGAGCACGACGGTCTTGAACTGCGCGTTGGGCGCGGCGGCGTCGTCGTCGCCCGGGTGCCCGACGCCGTCGGGCAGGTCCGCCGCGGTGAGGAACTTCCCGGGCACGTACGCCGCGCGCGACCCCGAGCCGTCGTCGTGCTCGTCGAGGACGACGAGGTTCGGGAGGTCGGTGAAGCGCGCCGCGTACTCCGCGAACTGCGGGGTGCGGCGCTGCGCGTAGTGCTCGGTGAGGATGACGTGGCCCATGGCCTGGGCGAGGGCGCCGTCCGTGCCGGGGTGGGGCGCGAGCCACTCGTCGGCGAACTTGGTGTTGTCGGCGTAGTCGGGCGACACGACGATCACCTTCTGGCCGCGGTAGCGGGCCTCGGTCATGAAGTGGGCGTCCGGTGTGCGGGTGACCGGGACGTTGGAGCCCCACATGATGCAGTACGTCGAGTTCCACCAGTCCGCGGACTCCGGCACGTCGGTCTGGTCGCCGAACACCTGGGGCGAGGCGACCGGGAGGTCGGCGTACCAGTCGTAGAACGACAGCATGGTGCCGCCGAGCATCTGCACGAACCGGGCGCCGACACCGTGCGACACCATCGACATGGCGGGGATGGGGGAAAACCCGGCGACGCGGTCGGGGCCGTAGGTCTTGATGGTGTGCACGTGGGCTGCGGCGACGATCTCGGCGGCCTCGTCCCAGGTCGCGCGCACGAGGCCGCCCTTGCCGCGCGCGGACTTGTAGGCGCGCGCCGACTCCGGGTCGGACGTGACCTTCGCCCACGCGAGCACGGGGTCGCCGCCGACCGTGCTCTTCGCGCGCCGGTACAGGTCGAGCAGGGTGGCGCGGACGTAGGGGTAGCGCACGCGGGTGGGGGAGTAGGTGTACCAGGAGAACGCGGCGCCGCGGGGGCAGCCGCGGGGTTCGTACTCGGGGGAGTCGGGGCCGACGGAGGGATAGTCGGTCTGCTGGGTCTCCCAGGTGATGATGCCGTCCTTGACGTAGACCTTCCAGGAGCAGGACCCGGTGCAGTTCACGCCGTGGGTGGAGCGCACGACCTTGTCGTGGGACCAGCGGTCGCGGTAGAACACGTCGCCCTGACGACCGCCGGTGAGGAACACCTGCCGCAGGTCGTCCGACACCTGGCCCCGCCGCAGGTGCTTGCCGAGCCGCAGGAGGGCGTCCTCGACCGGTCCGTCGGACGTCGTCGTCATGGCGTGCTCCCGCCGCCCGCGCGGTGTCGCGGTCGGAACCACGAGGAATCGCGTACCGGCAGCGTTGACGGCACGGAGAGGTACGACATCTCGAGCCTCCTGGGCGAGCAGGGGACGGCGGGTCGGTCCACAGCAACTATGCCCAGACGAGGCAGATCGCGCGCGCCGAGCAACGATCGGCGGCACCGACCCGGTGACGTCCCCCGGCTCGCTACCGTGGCGCCATGAGCGCACCCACCGGACGGCCCGCGGACGCGACCGTCGCCGTCGTCACCGTGTCCGACCGCTGCTCCCGCGGCGAGGCCGAGGACCGTTCGGGGCCGCTGCTCGCGGGGTTCCTCGGCGCGGCAGGCTGGGCGGTTGCCACGGACCTCGTGCCCGACGGCGTGACCTCGGTCCGTGATGCCGTCGCCCGGGCGGTGTCCGGGGGAGCGCGCGTCGTGCTCACGACCGGGGGGACCGGCGTCGGGCCGCGCGACCTCACGCCCGAGGGGACGCGCGAGGTCCTGGAGCGGGAGGTCCCCGGGATCGCGGAGGAGCTGCGCCGACGCGGTGCGGAGCACGTGCCCGCGGCGGTGCTTTCGCGCGGCCTCGCGGGAATCACGTCAGGACCGGCGGGTCGGGTCCTCGTCGTGAACCTGCCCGGCTCGACGGGCGGCGTGCGCGACGGCTGGGCGGTCCTCGAGCCCCTCCTGCCGCACGTCCTCGCCCAGCTCGACGGCGGCGACCACTGACGACCAGGCGATCCAGCCCGCCCGAGCAGGCGCTTCCGGCGGGTCCGCGGAGCGTGACGAACCAGGATCGCCTGTTCGGCGGGGCCGGGTCAGCCGCCGGCGAAGGGGGGGAGGACGTCGATGGTCGCGTCCGCAGGCACCGGGGTGTCGTCGTGCGGCGCTCGGACGCCGTCGACGAGGAGCGAGCAGCGCGGGAGGACGTCCGCGAGCGCCGCGTGGCGCGCGACGAGCGCCGCGTGCAGCTCGCCGACCGTCGTCGCGTCGACGGTCTCGGTCTCCGTGCCGGCGGCGTCGCGGGCTCCGGCGAAGTAGCGGACGGTCGCCATCCCTCAGTCCCGCGTCTCGGCCTGCGCCGCGGTGCCGGGCAGCTCGGGCTCCGGCGTCCACGCGAGCGCGAGCGCGGCGGCGCGGTCGAGGACCTCCTGCACGGTGCGGCCCGAGGCGTCGTGGGCCGCGAGCCCGGCGACGTAGCCCGCGACGAACGTCGTGAGCGGGGCCGCGGGGCGCTCGATGCCGTGCGCGGCGTCGCGCGCGAGGTCGAGGATCGCGCCGATGTCGACCACCTGCGGGTCCAGGTCGAGGTCCTGTGCGAGGGCGTCGACCCAGCGTTCGAGGTTCGTCATCGTGGCCTCCTGCCGTCGTGCGGGTCGTGCGGGGTCTCGTCGGGCGGCGGTACCGCCCCCGCGCCCAGGCGGCGGTCCTGCTCGCGGGCATCCTCCCACGTGTCGACGTCGTCGGTGGCGCCGTCCTCGTCGGGGACCGCGAGCGCGGGGAGCCCGGAGAGCAGGTTGCGCACCGACGCGCCGTGCACCGCGGGCAGGGCGGCGAGGGCAGCGTGCAGTGCCGCCCGTTCGTACAGCCCGACGAGCCACTGGTCGCGCCCGCCGCGCACCGCGTGCACCGCCACCTCGTCCGTCCGGTGGCGTGCCGCGGCGAGCAGCGCGGGCACCGCCTCCGCGGCTCGGGGGACGTCGCACGCGAGGACGAGCACCCAGACCGCGCCGCCGTCGTCGGGCCCGGGCAGGGCGCTCAGCCCGGCGGCGATACCGGCGACGGGCCCCCCGAAGGGCGGGTCCTCGCGCGTCAGGGCGTAGCGGTCGGGGTCGGCGAGCTCGTCCGGCCCGACGACGACCGTCCGCCCCGCGCCGGACGTCGCCGCGAGCGCGTGCTCCAGCAGGGGACGACCCCCGACGACGACGCCCGGCTTGGGCGTCCCCAGCCGCTCCGCCCGGCCCCCGGCCAGCACGACGGCGTCGAAGTCGACCTCGTCAGGGCCGAGGCGGGTCACGGTTCGCGGTGCCAGTCGCCGGACTTGCCGCCGGTCTTGGCGACGAGGCGCACGTCCGTGAGCTCAACGGACTTGTCGAGCCCCTTGACCATGTCGACGACCGCGAGCCCGGCGACGGCGACGGCGGTGAGCGCCTCCATCTCGACGCCCGTGCGGTCGGCGGTGCGCACGGTCGCGGTGACGTCGACGCCGTGGTCGCCCACGACGAGGTCGACGACCGCGCCGTGCACCCCGATGACGTGCGCGAGCGGCAGCAGCTCCGCCGTGCGCTTGGCGCCCGCGATGCCCGCGATGCGCGCGACGGCGAGCACGTCGCCCTTGGGGACGGTGCCGTCGCGCAGCGCCGCGACGATCTCGGGGGAGCACCGCACGACGCCGGTCGCCGTCGCGGAGCGGACGGTGGGCTGCTTGGCGGTGACGTCGACCATGCGCGCGTGGCCGCGGTCGTCCAGGTGCGTGAAGCCGTGCGGGGAGCTCATGGCGCCACTCTCGCACGCGCGACCCGCCGGGCGGACGGGTCGGAGGGCCCGCGCGTGCGACGGCGGCCCGCACCCGAGAGGATCGGTCCATGCGCAGCTCACTCCTCGACCACGCCGAGCGCTCCGTCGAGCCCGGCTCCTTCCAGCTCCAGAACGACCGGATGCTCAAGGTGGACCTTCGCGGCACGGGCGGGTTCTTCTTCGCGAAGCAGGGCTCGATGGTCGCCTACCAGGGCGACGTCGACTTCGCGTACGAGGGCAGCGGCGGTCTCGGCAAGATGTTCAAGAAGGCGTTCACGGGTGAGGGCATGTCGCTCATGAAGGTGTCCGGAAGCGGCGACGTCTTCCTCGCGCAGGAGGCGGACCAGGTGTTCGTGCTGCACCTGGAGGACGAGGGCGTGACCGTCAACGGCGCGAACGTGCTCGCGTTCGAGAGCTCCCTGACGTGGGACATCAACCGCGTCGAGGGGGCCTCGATGCTCAGCGGCGGGCTGTTCAACACGACCTTCACCGGCACCGGGGCGCTGGCCGTGACGGCGTTCGGCACGCCCGTCGTGCTCGACGTCGACGTGCCGACGTTCGTCGACATGCAGGCCGCGGTCCTGTGGTCCACGTCGTTGCAGTCGTCGATCCGCAAGACGGCGAAGCTCGCCGCCGCGATCGGCCGCGGCTCCGGCGAGGCGTACCAGCTCGCGCTCTCCGGGCAGGGGATCGTCGTCGTGCAGGCGTCCGAGGGTCACCCGCCGCCCGCGCAGAAGTGACCCGGGTCAGTCCAGGAGCAGGACCCGGACGGCGTCGCCGGGCTCGACCGACGTGACGTCGGCGCCGACGACCGCGAGCGCGTCGGCGTGCGCGAGCGCGCTCACCCGGTGGGACCCGGACCCCCGCGCCTCCGCGGGGTCCCCACCCCGGTCGCGGTGCCGACCCGCGGGGACGACCTGACCGCCGTCGGGCGCGGTGTGCCGCACGAGCACGAGCTGCTCGCGCCCGGACGGCGACGACCAGCCCTCCGCGGCGACGCGCTCCACGAGCGCGCGGCCCGTGCCGGGGACGCCCCGCAGGCGGTCGAGGACGGGCCGGACGAACAGCTCGAACGAGACGAACGCGCTCACCGGGTTGCCGGGTAGCGCGAGCCACGGGACGCCGCGCCACCGCGCGAGGCCCTGCGGCTTGCCGGGCTGCATCCCGACCGCGACGAGCCGGGCGTCGTCGACCGCGCCCTCCCACGCCGTCCCGCGCCGGGTCGTGGGGTCGAGGACCTCGCGCACGACGTCGAACGCGCCCGCGCTCACCCCGCCCGTGCTGACGAGCAGGTCGGGCGGTGCGCCGTCGAACGCGCCGAGCAGGTCGTCGAGGGCGTCGACGAGCGTGCCCGCGGTGTCGCCGACCGCGCCCCGCCGCGCCACGTGCGCCCCGGCCGCCCGTGCGGACGCGGCGAGCAGGACCGAGTTGGAGTCGGGGATCCGCCCCGGGCCGGGCGCGGTCCCCGGCGCCACGAGCTCGCTGCCCGTCGAGAGCACGGCCACACGCGGTGCCCGGTGGACCCGCACTGTCGCGTGCCCCGCGGACGCCGCGACCGAGACGTGTCGCGCCGTCAGCACGACGCCCGCGGCGACGACGACGTCCCCACGGCGCACGTCCTCGCCCCGCGCCCGCACGTTGCTCCGCGACGCGTCGTGGATCTCGACCGCCGTCGGGCCGCTCCCGGGCTCGCCGGGCGTGAACCGCCCGGTCGACGTGCGCTCGACCGGCACGACGACGTCCGCGCCGGGCGGAACGGGCGCGCCCGTCATGATCCGGACCGCCTCGCCCGCCCCGAGCCGGGCGTCCAGACCGCGTGCCCCCGCCGCGACGTCGCCGACGACGCGCAGCGCCACCGGGGAGCCCGCCGTGGCCCCCGCCACGTCCGCCGACCGCACCGCGTAGCCGTCCATCGCGGACGCGTCGAACGCGGGCGCGTCGAGCGTCGAGACGACGTCGGCGGCGAGGACCGCCCCGACCGCGTCCTCGAGCGGGAGGTCCGTCGTCGGCGTCGGGCGGACGAGCGCGACCGCGTCGTCGGCGTGCTGGGCGATCGTCCGGCGCGGCTCGCGGGTCATGCCCCGCACCGTAGCCGAGCGCGGGTGCCGACCGCCCACGGGTGGGCTAGGTTGGGGACCGGAGTCATGAAGCGGCCCGCAGCCCCCCGAACCTTGGGAGGACACCATGACCTCGATCCCCGTGATCACCACCCCCAGCCCCGAGCAGACCGCTCCCGTGCGCCCTGCAGCCCTCGCCGAGGTGCTCGCCGTGGGCACGCACCTCCTCGTGGGGCAGTACCGCGTCGAGCTCGGCACCGGGACGTGGTGGTGGTCGGACGAGGTGTACACGATGCACGGCTGGACGCCGGGCGACGTCGAGCCCAGCCTGGACGCCCTGCGCTCGCGCAAGCACCCCGACGACCGCGCCCGCGTGGTGCGGGTCGCGACGGAGGCGATCCGGTCCGGCCGGCCCTTCTCGTGCGCGCACCGCATCGTCGACGGGCACGGCAAGGCCCGCTCCGTCGTCGTGACGGGTCAGGGACGCCGGGACGCGCGGGGACGCGTCGTCGAGATCGCGGGCTACGTCGTCGACGTCAGCCCGACCCACAAGGAGGCGCTCGAGCGCGAGTCGCAGCGCGCCGTGACGCGCGCGTTCGTCAGCCAGGCTGCCGTCGAGCAGGTCAAGGGCGTGCTCATGGCCGTGCACGGCGTCGACGACGTCGCGGCGGGCCAGCTCCTCGTCGAGGCCGCGGGCGAGGCGGGCGTCCCGGTCCAGGAGACCGCGGCGCAGGTCATGCGCGCGCTGAGCAAGGCGGGCGGGGTCGGCCCGACGGCGGAGGCGACCGTCGCGGGTGCCCTCGCCGCCGTGCGCCCGGTCGCGCGCCCCCGCGCGCACGAGGCGCAGCTCGCGCGACGCCGCGAGCCCGCGCGCTCCTGAGCGGGCGGCCTGCACGCACCACGACGAGAGGGAGGGACCACATGACGGACGAGACCGCGTTCCCGGCGCAGCAGCAGGAGCCCCCCGGGCTCACCGCTCCCATGGACCCGCCGCCCGACCACGGGGAGGAGTCGTACCGAGGGACCGGGCGGCTCGAGGGCCTGCGGGCGCTCGTGACGGGCGGCGACTCGGGCATCGGCCGCGCCGTCGCGATCGCGTTCGCGCGCGAGGGGGCCGACGTCGCGATCGGCTACCTGCCCGAGGAGCAGGAGGACGCCGAGGAGACGGCGCGCTGGGTGCGCGAGGCGGGACGCACGTGCGCCCTGCTCCCCGGCGACATCACGGACGAGGCCACCGCGCGTGCCCTGCCGGGACGCGCCGTCGCAGAGCTCGGCGGTCTCCACGTGCTCGTCAACAACGCCGGGTTCCAGATGGCGCGGCGCGAGTCGATCGAGGACGTCACGACGGACGAGATCGACCGCGTCCTCAAGACGAACCTCTACGCGCTGCTCTGGGTCACGCAGTCGGCGCTCGAGCACCTGGGCGAGGGGGCGTCGATCGTCAACAACTCGTCGATCCAGGCGTACCAGCCCTCGACGTCGCTGCTCGACTACGCGTCGACCAAGGCCGCGATCAACAACCTCACGGTGAACTTGGCCGCGGAGCTCGGGCCGCGCGGCATCCGGGTGAACGCGGTGGCCCCCGGTCCCATCTGGACACCGCTCCAGCCGGCGACCCAGCCCGAGGAGAAGATCGAGAAGTTCGGGCAGGACACCCCGCTGGGGCGGGCCGGGCAGCCGGCGGAGGTCGCGCCGGCGTTCGTCTTCCTCGCCTCCCCGACGGACGCGAGCTACGTCTCCGGCACCGTGCTCGGGGTGACGGGGGGCAAGCCCGTCTTCTAGCCCGTCGCAGGCCTCGCCCGCGCCGACCGCGGACGGGACGGGCGAGGCCTGCGACCCGGCTACCGGCAGCCGCGCGCGCGATCTACCCTGGGGCCGGAAGCCGTGAGGAGGCCGAGATGACGAGCATCGAGCAGAGCGTCGAGCAGGGCACCGTCGGGATGCCCGCAGGCCCTGGCGCCACCGTTCCCGCGCCGCAGGCCGAGATCGTCGCCGGGGTGCCGGAGATCGTGGGCGGTGCCGACGAGCAGAGCATCGCCGGCCTCGTGGCCGACGCCGCGCGGGCTCTCGCCGACGAGCCGACCCTCCAGCAGACCCTCGACCGCGTCGTCGAGCTCGCCGTGTCGATGGTGGACGGGTGCGAGTCCGCGGGCATCTCGCTCGTCACGCGGGGACGCATCGAGAGCCCCGCCGTCTCCGACCCGCTCGTCGCGCGCGGGGACGAGCTCCAGTACGAGCTCCGGGAGGGCCCGTGCCTCGACGCCGTGCACGACCACGCGCTCGTCGAGTCGGGCGACATCGAGACCGACGCGCGCTGGCCGTCGTGGGCGCCCGCCGTCGCGCGCGAGCTCGGGGTCCGGTCGATGCTGTGCGTGCAGCTCTACACGTCGGAGAACGCGCACGGCGCGCTCAACATGTACTCCACGAGCCACGACGCGTTCGACGCCGACGCCCACCACCTCGCGTCGACGTTCGCCGCCGTCGCGGCGGCCGCGATCTCGGCCGCGCGCACCGAGGAGCAGCTCCAGTCGGCCGTCCAGACCCGCACCCTCATCGGGCAGGCCCAGGGCATCGTCATGGAGCGCTACTCGCTCACCGCCGGGCGCGCGTTCGCGGTCCTGAGCCGCGTGTCCCAGGACGCGAACATCAAGCTCGTCGACATCGCGCGCCAGGTCGTCGAGACGCGGCGCATCCCCGGCGTCGGGGCGGACTGACGCGGGACGCCGCGTCGACGCGCTGCGCCGTCGCGCGCCGCGGCCGGGCGGTCGGGCCCCGGGCGGGTCAGTCGGGCGTGCGCCGGGGCCTCTCGTCGGCCTCGCCGACCGACCCGAGGAGCAGGTCGATGCGACGACGGGTGTCGTCGTCCACGACGCCGGCGCCCGTGACCGACCTGTCGACGACACCCGCGACCAGTCGGCGCGCGAGATCGCGCACGGGCACGTTCGCGTCGTTCGAGCGTCGGCGGAGCACCTCGAACGCGTCGTCCGGACCGATCGCGAACGCCGTCATCAGGACGCCCTTCGCCTGCTCGATCGCCGAGCGGGACGCGTCGGCCGCGCGGATCGACGCCGTCGCCTCACGACGCGCCGCCTCCTCGTGCGCGGTCGTCAGGTCCACGAAGTACCCCACGACCGCCGCCCACGGCGCCCCGCCGTCGAGGCGGCGGCCCTGCGCCGCCACGGCGAGCGTGCGAGTCCGGCCCGTCGCGTCCACGATGCGGTGCATGGAACCGAACGGCTCCCCGGTGCGCGCCGCCTGCGCGAGCTCGCTCGCGACGCGGTCGCGGTCCTCGGGGTGCTTGTGCGACAGGACGAGCGCCGTCGTCGGCACGACCTCGCCGGGCGCGAACCCGTGCATCTCGTACACCTCGTCCGACCACCACCACGTGTCCGTGGCGACGTCGACGCGGAAGCGGCCGACCGGCTGCGGGTCGCCCGGGCCGAGCGCGGCGAGGAGGTCGGCGAGAGCCGGAGGGACGACGTCGTCAGGTTCCGCGACGTCGGAGGGCAGGGCAGCGTCCATCGATGGGGGTCCCCGGGGATCGATCAGGACGGAGCCGATTCCTGACCCCAGCAGGAGGAAGATTATCCCAGCGGCGGCACGAGGGAGGACCCATGACCTCGCAGGTCAGCGACGGGCGTGACGAGTCGGCCGACGAGCGCTCGGACCGCAACTGGTCGGAGCTGCTCCAGGAGCTGCGCGTCATGCAGATGGGCGTGCAGATCCTCACGGGGTTCCTGCTCACGCTGCCGTTCCAGCAGCGCTTCGGCGACCTCGACGCGTTCCAGACCGGCGTCTACCTCACCCTGGTGGCGCTCGCCGTGCTGTCCACCGGCCTGTTCGTCACGCCCGTGAGCCTGCACCGCGCGCTGTTCCGCAAGCACCGCAAGACGGCGCTCGTCACGATGAGCGACCGCATCGCCCGCGTCGGCGTGCTCGTCCTCGCGTTCGTCGTCACCGGCACGGTCCTGCTCGTGGTCGACGTCGTCGTGAACCGCACCGCGGCCCTGTGGTCGAGCGCCTGCGCGCTCGTCCTGCTCGTCGGCCTCTGGTTCCTCCTCCCACGCCTCGTCGCCCGCGGCCCGGCCTCTCCCGCGTCCCCCTGACCTCGCGAGCGAAAGCCCTCTACGCGAGGTAGAACCGTGGTCGCGCGAGGTAGAACCCTGGTCCCACCAGGGTTCTACCTCGCGGGACCAGGGTTCGACCTCGGCAGACCGGGGTCTCCTTCGGCACCGACGGGCGTGTTCGGGGGATCAGGTCGAGGCGGAGGCGCGGGCCTGGACGCCGCGGCGGACGGGTCCGAGGGTGAACAGCAGGGTGAGGAGCGCGGTGAGGGCGAGGAGCGCGAAGCCGAGGCCGTAGGTGCCCTCGAGCTGGTAGACGGCACCCATGAGCAGCGGCGGGATGAAGCCGCCGAGGCCGCCGGCCGCGCCCACCAGCCCGGTGACGGCGCCGACCTTCTCGACCGGCGCGACCTTGGCGACGAGCGCGAACGTCGCGCCCGACGACGCGCCGAGCGCGGCGGCGAGACCGAGGAACGCGATGGTGCCGACGGGCACGAGCGACGGCTGGAACGCGACGACCGCCGCGAGCGCCGTCACGACGGCGAAGCACGCGACCGACACGGGGACGCCGCCGAACCGGTCGGACAGCGCCCCGCCGACAGGCCGCATGACGACGGCGAGCACGACGAACCCCGCGGTGCGGGCGGCGGCGTCGGAGGCGGTGAGGTCGTAGGCGTTGACGAGGAACGTGGGCAGGTAGACGGAGAACGCGACGAACCCGCCGAAGCCGACGGCGTAGAGCCACGAGAGCTGGAGGGTCGCGGGCAGGCGGAACGTGGCCCACGTGCGGGACCAGAAGCCGCCGGCGGGGGCGGTCGCGCGGCCGGGCGGGACGCGCAGCAGGAGCCACGCCACGACGGCGAACACGGCGAGGACGGCGGCGACGAGGAGGAACGGCGCGGCGTCGCCCCACGCGTCGCGGATGCGGACCGTCGTGAACGCGGAGATCGCGGTGCCGCCCATGCCCATGCCGAAGATCCCGATGGCGGTGCCACGGCGGGCGGGCGGGTACCAGGCGTTGACGAACGGGACGCCGACGGCGAACGCGGTGCCGCCGAGGCCGAGGAAGAAGCCGCCGACGAGCAACGCGACGAAGCTGTCCGCGACGAGCCCGACGAAGAGCACGGGCAGGATCGTCAGCGCGCTGACCAGGGGGAACATGACGCGTGCGCCGTACCGGTCGGTCAGCGCGCCCACGGGGATGCGCCCGAGGGACCCGACGACGACGGGGACGGCGACGAGGACGGAGACCTGCACGTCCGTGAGGTCGTAGAGCTGCCCGTACGCCGCGCCCAGCGGGCTGATGAGCGCCCACGCCCAGAAATTTACGGCGAACCCGATCGTCGCGAGGGCGAGCATGAGGGTCGGGGATGCGGACGGGGACGTCGTCGTCGGGGCGGGGCCGGTGGTCCCGCTCGCGTCCTGCTGCGCCATGGCGACTCCTGGTGGGAGGTGCCCGTCGCCGGGCACGGGAGGTCGTTGCGTCGAGCGACTCCACGCTAACGACGCTCGTCGCGCCGCGCGCGGCGAACCCCCCGTACCGTGGGGGCGTGCTCGACTGGCTCTTCGGGGGCGTGGCCCTGCTCAACGTGTATGCGCTCGCCCTCGTGGTGCTGCGCGCCCCGCTGTACCGCACGCGCCTGTACCGGCCGATGCTGCTCAACATCGGGCTGTCGATCGCGCCGGTGATCGTCCTGGGACTGGTCGTCGTCGTCGACGCGGTGCTCATCGCGGGCGGGGCGCCGCCGTGGGCGATCCTCACGTGCGCGGTCCTCGGGTTCGGCGTCTGGCTCCTGCTCCTGCCGAACGCGGGGTACCTCGTCACGGAGCTCAACTACAGCCACCGCCAGGAGGGCGAGGACGTCCCGCTCTGGTACGACATCGTCGCGGTGCTCACGCTCGCGATGTCGGGCGTCATGAACACGCTCGTGAACGTGTTCCTCGCCCAGGCGCTGCTCGCGCTCGTGCTCTACCCGAACGACGACGCGCCGTTCCGCCGCCCGGTCTCGTGGATCGCCGTCCTGGTCGTGCTCGCTCTGGTGTCGGTCGGGATCTACCTCGGCCGGTACGTGCGCTTCAACAGCTGGGACCTGGCCCACCCCGTGCAGTTCGTGCGCAAGCTCGCGCGCCACTTCCGCGCCCGTGGCGCCGTCCGGGACGCGCTGCTGTTCGTCCTGCTGCACACGTTGTTCTTCGCGTTCATGTACCTCATCGTCATGGGGCCGGTCACCGCGCTGCTCGTCCGCGGGGCCTGACGCCGGGTCGGCGGTCCCCGTAGGATGCCCGCCGTGACGTCGACCGCGCCGAGGGCCGCCCGCAGCGTCCCCCTGCTGCGCGCCGTCGTCGGCACGTGGCCGCGCCGCATCGCGCTGGGGGTCGTGCTCGGGCTCGTCGTCGGCACGACGGCGGCCGGCGGGTTCGCGCAGCACGTCGCCGCCGACGCGGGGCCGACCCGCGCCGCCGCGGGCGAGCCGGTCCCGACGGGCCCGTTCGACCTCACGGTGCGCTCGTGGTCCGTCACGGACACCGTGCAGGTCTCCTCGCTCGAGGACTCCGGCGCCGATGCGTGGCTCGTCGTGGTCGTCGGCGCGCTCGACACGGACCGGGAGCCGCGCCGTCTGGACCGTACCGCCGTGACGCTCCCGGACGAGCTGCCGGGCGGCCTGGCTCTGGCGGGCGACGCGGAGCCGGACCGCCCGGACCCGACGCTGCTCGTGCGCGACGCCTCGGTCTACCCCGTGCTCCAGCCGGGCCTGCCCGAGGACGTCGCGCTGCTGTGGCCGGTGACGGTCCCGGAGGGCGGCGCCACGTCCGCCGCCCCGGCCGAGCCGCTCACCGTCACCCTCCCGATGTTCCGCTACCGGGACATGACGGTCGGAGGCGGGCGCCGCTGGGCCGAGACGGGTGCCGTGGTGCTCGTGGACGCCCCGCCCGGGGACGTCCCGCCGGAGATCGTGGACCCGCCCGAGGACGAGGAGGCGTGGTGACCGAGCCCACCGTGGAACCGACGACCACGACCGCGACCGCGACCGCCGGCGAGCCTGCCCGGACGGCCGGTGAGCCCGCCGCAGCCGCGCGCCCTCGTCGGGCGGACGTGGTCGTGACCGTGGTCCTGCTCGTCCTTGCGGTGGGGGTCGGGGCCGCGGTGTCGCGCGTCGACTCGTGGTGGCCCACGCTCACGGCGACGACGTCGCGCGGCGACGTGGGTGAGGTCGTGACCGCGGGCCCGTTGCGCGTGCGCGTCGATGACGTGCGCACCGGCGCGGTGCTCGAGGACGGGTTCGACACCCTGACGACCGACGGCGTCTGGGTCGCCGTCGACCTCGCGGTGTCCGGCACGACGGTTGAGGCGGGCCTCGAGGTGCTCGAGCTGCGCGATGCGGACGGTCGCGACTACGGGGCCTCGCACCGCGCGAGCAACGCGATGATGAGCACGTTCGTGGACCCGGACGTCCCCGAGGCCGGGACGGTCGTCGTCGAGGTGCCCGCGCGGGCGCTCGAGGGCGACGTCGTGCTGAGGGTCCTCACGGAGCACGACGACGCGGACATCGACCGCCCGCAAGCGGTCGCCGAGATCGACCTCGGCCGCCTCGCTGTGCCCGAGGCCGGGACCGTCGTCGAGGTCGTCCCGCCCGCGCTCGTCCCGGGCGGGTGGGACGCATGAGCGGCGGACCGAGCGTGGGATGGTGGCGCGCCAACCGCTGGTGGCTGGTCGTGCTCGTGGGCGCGCTCGCGGCGCTCGGGGCGCTCACCTGGCGTTCCGACACCGTGCAGGGGTGGTGGACGTCGGAACCACGCCAGGCTCCCGCGGCGGACGCCGACGGCTGGGCGCAGGTCGGCGACGTCCATGCGCGGCTCGCCGGGCTGGAGCGGGTCGACTGGCTCGACGACGGGTACGGCGACCGGATCGAGGCGCCCGAGGGGTACACGCTCTGGGCCGCCGACGTGTCGCTGCGCTCGGACGCGCCCGACGCCCCGGCGAGCGCGGAGGAGACGTACTCGGCGTGCGAGGTCGTGCTGCTGGACACGACCGGGCGTGAATTCACCGCGGGAGCGTCGGCGCTCCCGGGCATGCCCTACCCCGAGGCCCCGGTCTGCACGGGCGCCGTCTCGACCCGCAGCACGCAGTACTTCCTCACGCCCGACGACGCAGAGCCGGCCGAGGTGCGCCTCGTCGAGCCGGAACTGCTCCCCGCCTACTGGTCGCTGCCCGCCCCCGACGCCGCCTGACGGCGCCTCGTGCGCAGCGCGGACGGCAGGCCGAGGCTCGCGAGCAGCGCGTCCGCCGCGGCGGCGAGCAGCACGGTGGTGAGCACCTGCACGACGACCGTCCCGACGATCTCGAGGGGGCCGACGAGCGCGCGCCAGGCGACGATGCCCGGCTGACCGACGACGCCCTGGGCCGCCGTGTAGACGACCTGCTCGCCGAGCGTCAGGAGGGCGAACGCGACGCAGAAGAGCAGCACGGCGCTCCACCGGCTGCGCCAGAGCATGCCGAGGGCGCCCACGAGGCCGCCGAACCGTCGGCCGGGGTCGAGCATGAGCTCCCAGGCCTTGCGTGCGCCGCTCTCGCCCAGCGTCCTGTTGAACCGGTCGACGACGCGCGTCGCACGGCCCGCGGGCTCGTCGCCGCCCTGCGTCGCGTGCGCCGGGTCGACGACGTCGATCGCCTCGACGCCGTAGACGATCGTGCCGAGGGTGAGCCAGGCGAGCGGCACGACGAGGCCGGTGACGACGCCCGCAAGGAGGAGGGACGTCGTCGGGCCCAGGGCGTCGACGAGCGGCTTGAGCACGTCGACGCGCGCGACGACGCCGTCCCACCAGGTCGTGGTCTCGACGACGACCACGCGCGTCGTCCACCACTCGCGCACCCGGCCGACGACGGCGGTGACGGTGAACGCGCCCACGACGATCCACACGACCTCGCAGTAGCCCGCGGCGATGCGGACGGCGGCCGATCGCGCGCTGCGCCGAGCGTCGCCGCCCGCGGTGGACACGCCCCGGTCGAGGCGCTTGGCGAGGCGCTCGAGGAGCGTCCGGGCGAGCAGCGCGCCCGCGACGACGAGCACGACGGTGAGGCCGAACCCCTCGGGGACCGGGCTGGCGGTCTCGATCCCCGCCCCGGCGGCGAACGCGTGGTCGAGGGCGGCGGAGTCGATGTACGTCTGCCAGTCGGACGACAGGCCGCCGTAGAACTCGTAGATGACGAGGTAGGGGACGAGGACCGACGCGATCGAGCCGAGCAGGGCCCGGACCTCGAGCCGGTCGCGCTCGGTGCGCGGCTCGCGGCGCAGGACGTGCAGCATGACCACGATGCCGACGACGGTCGCGAGCGGCGAGAAGCACAGCACGAGCAGTCCGAGCACCCCGGACGACGGGGCGACGGCGAGCGCCGCGCGCAGCGCGAGCTCGTGGACGACCTCGGCGAGGACGGCGATCGCGACGAGCGCGGGCCAGTGCCGGGACAGCAGGCGGCCTGCGTCGGCGAGGACGCGCACGCCCGATCGCAGGACCGGGTCCTGGGGAGCCGTCGTCGCGCTCGCGGGGGTCGCCGGTAGGGCCGTCACGCGCGCCAGGGTACCGGGGCGGGCGTGCCGGGCGCCGCCGGTCCACGAGCCCTGCGGCTGCGGTTGGCGGTGTTCACCTGGTCGGGGCGGAGGGGCGCGCTCCCAGCGTTCCCTGCACGATCGCGCGGGCGAGGCGGCGGGTCGTCTCGCGGTCGACGTCCCGCGTGGCGCTGACCAGGGAGAACAGCGCGCCGCCGTAGAGGGTGACGAGCGTGGGGACCGCGTCGGGCGGGACGTCGAGCCCCAGCGCTGCGTGCTCGTCGGCGGTGAACGCGGTCGCGACCGAGCCGAACCGAGCCAGCGCCGCGCCGAGCGCCGGGCGACGGCGCGCCTCGAGCTGGAGCTCGAAGATCGCGAGGTACCGCTCACGCGACGTCGTGACGGCGTCCTCGAGGGACGCGGCGAGGAGATCGGTCAGCGGTTCCAGGGAGCCGGAGACGTCGAGCGTCCGGTCGATCCGCCGCATGGCCGCGAGGTGCAGCTCGACGACTCGATCGGCCGCGGCGACGAGCAGCTCCTCCCGGGTGCGGACGTAGTTGGCCGCGGTGCCCGTCGGGAGCCCCGCGGCGCGCTCGACCGTGCGGTGGGTGACGCCGTGCACGCCGTCCGTGGCGAGGAGGGCGACGGCGGCGTCCGCGAGCGCGGTCCGCCGCTCGGGGTTGGTTCGCGGCATGGCTGCCAGTATGGCAACCTCGGTACTACAACGCACGTAGTGGTATGCCCGGACGGGCGGACCATCCTCTCGACCCTGGGAGCGTCACCATGACCCGTACCGCTATTGTCGTCGGGGCCGGGATCGCCGGCCTGTCGTCCGCGATCTCGCTCGCCCGGACCGGCTGGGGCGTCACCGTCGTCGAGCGCTCGCCCGCGCTCGGCGAGGTCGGGGCGGGCTTCGCGATGTCCCGCAACGCGGTCGCGGCGTTGCGCGGCCTCGGGTTCGACGACGACGCCGTCGCCCGGCTCGGGTACGCGACGTGGGCGGGCGGGACGTGGGACCTCCACGGCGACCCGATCCTCACGCTGCCGGACACCCCCGAGGTGCGTGCGTCCGTCGGGCTGATCGGCGTCCACCGGCGCCGGCTCCACGAGACGCTGCACCGCCGGGCGGTCGACCTGGGCGTCGAGGTCGTCACGGGGACATCGGTCACCACCCTGGATCCCGGGGACCCGGACGGAGCGCCCGCCGTCGTCGCGGGCCGCGAGGCGGACCTCGTCGTCGGCGCGGACGGGATGCGCAGCGCTGTCCGCGCGACCCTGTTCCCGGCGAACGTGCCGGTGTACAGCGGCTACTCGAGCTGGCGCGCGATCACGCCCGGCGCCTGGGGCGCGGAGGCCCTCACGCAGTACTGGGGGGCGCACGCGGAGTTCGGCCTGCTGCGCACCGCCGCGGACGAGACCTACTGGTACGGGTACGTCGCGATGCCCGAGCGGACACGGCTCGACGACGAGCTGGGCGCGGCCCGCGAGCGGTTCGCCGGGTGGGCGCCGCCGGTGCAGGAGGTCCTCGCCGCGACGGCACCGGACGCCGTCCTGCGACACGACGTGCACCATCTGCCCGGCGGGCTCCCGCACTACGCGACGGGCCGCGTCGTCATGGTCGGCGACGCCGCGCACGGCACGCTCCCGACGATGGGGCAGGGCGCGGCGACGGCGCTGGAGGACGGGCTGTGCGTCGGCCTCCTGGTCGGGTCGCCCGTCGCGGCGGGCGGTCGGCTCGCGCCGGCGCTAGCGGGGTACGACGCCGCGCGCCGGCCCCGGTGCCGGGCGCTCGCCCGGGCGTCGGTCGCGTCGGGGCGGTTCGGTTCACACCTGGGCGGCGGCTGGCGGCAGACGGTCCGGAACAGGATCATGCGCCTGACCCCGGCCTCCGCGATCGCGCGCGGCTCGCAGGCCGCGATGGGCTGGACCCCGCCCGAGCCCGCGGCCCCGGTGCGCTGACGCTGGCGGACGCTCGCCGTCAGGCGCGCACAGAGCCCGGGTTCTTCGTCGACACGACCGTGAGGGACGATCCCGCGTTCGAACGGTGGGTCACGACGCGCGCGACGCGAGGCGGGAGACGAACCGCTTGGCCTCCTTGCCGGCGAACCGGCGTGCGAGGACGCCGACGCCGGCGGCGACGGCGGCGAACGTGACGGCGGAGACGATGCCGACCTCCTCGTCGTCGAGGTCCTTCGGGGCGTCGTGACCGGTGACCTTCGCCCAGATGAACGTGACGAGCTTCTGCGCGGCCCAGCCTGCCGCGAAGGTGAGGGCGACGGTCCCGACCTTGAGGGCCAGGGTCTGCTCGGTCTCGTTCGTGTCGGCCACGAGGGGTCCTCCGTCGGTCGGGGCGCCGGTCGGCGCGGGCGTGCTCCCACCGTAGTGCGAACCGTCGACCCCTCGCCCGCCCGGCGCGCGTCGGGCGGGCGAGGGGATCGGTCACTCCTGGCTCACCGCGTCGAGCACGGGCAGCCGGGCCGCGCGCGTTGCGGGCCAGACCGCCGCGACGACCCCGACGACGGCCGCGAGCGCGAGCATCGCCCCGAGCTGCGCCCAGGGCACGGCGAGGGTCGTGAAGCCCTCGTCCGCGAGGACGGACGGGAGCGCGGCGGCCAGGCCCGTCCCCACGACCAGCCCGACGGCCGTCCCGAACACGGCGACGAGCACGGACTCGATGACGATCGTCGCCGAGAGCTGCGCCCGGCCGAGGCCTACGGCGCGCAGGAGCCCGATCTCGCGCGTGCGTTCCACGACGGACAGCGCGAGCGTGTTGACGATACCGAGGACGGCGACGAGGAGGGACAGGCCGAGCAGCGCGTAGACGATCGCGAGGATCGACTCGACCTGGGACGCGACCTCCCCGGCGAACTCGTCGGCGTCGAGCACGCTCGCCACGACGTACGGCGCGACGGCGTCCGCCACCCCGTCGCGGACGGACGCGAGGTCGGCACCGGGCTCGGCGTCGAGGAACAGCATCTCGGGGGTCGTCGCGCCCACCTCGGAGGCGACGTCCGGCGGCAGCAGCATGTCGACCGAGAACGCGTGGGAGTCGATCACCGCCCCGATGCGGACGTCCTGTGCCGGGAGGTCGGGCCGGGCGGGGTCGGCGATCGTCACGACGTCGCCGAGCGCCCAGCCGTGCTCGTCGAGCGCGTCCTCCATCACGGCCGCCTCCCCGCGGGCGTACGCGTCGAGGTCGCCCTCGACGGCCGTCGTGCGGACCGAGCGGCCGAAGCCCTCGGCGGGGAACCCCACGACGAGCTGCGGCTCGTCGTCGACGACGACCTGCCCGTACGTCGTGAGGTCGGCGGACGCGACGCCGGGCACGGCGCGGACGTCGGTCGCCACCCCCTCGGGGAGGTACGGGGTCGCGGACCGGACCACGAGGTCGGCGGCCGTCTCCTCGTCGACGATGCCGGTCACGGACTCGCGTGCCGAGAGCGCGAGGACCGACGTCGTCGACACGAGCGCCATCCCGACGACGAGCGCCCCGGCGGTCGCGGCCGTGCGCCGCGGCTGGCGCGTGACGTTGCCGCGCGCGAGCCCGCCGAGGGGTCGGACCAGCGCGACGAACGGCGCGGCGAGGACGCCCAGCACGGGGCCGACGGCGAGCGGGGAGAGCAGCAGCACGCCCGCGATCACCCCGACCGCACCGAGGCCGAGGAGCGGCGCCCCGCCGCTCCCGACCGCCGCGGCGCCCACCACGAGACCGGTGCCTGCGAGCAGGATCAGCGTCCCCGCGGCGACCCGGGCCACGCCGGGGCCGGCGGGCCGCACGACGTCGGCCCGCATGGCCTCCACAGGCCGCACGAGCGCAGCGTGCCGCGCGGGCAGGGCCGCCGCGACGACGGACACCACGACCCCGACGACGAGGGGGACCACGATCCCGGCGGTCGTCACGGGCAGCGACCCGGCGAGCTCCATGCCGACCGCGCCCAGCCCGGCCCGCGCGAGCTCGGCGAGCCCGAACCCGGCCGCGACGCCCAGCACCGCGCCGACGACCCCCACGACCGCGGCCTGTCCCAGGACCGAGGCGAACACCTGGGCCGGTGACACCCCGACGGCCCGCAGGAGCGCGAGCTCGCGCGTGCGGCGGCGCACGTGCATCGCGAACGTGTTGGTGATGATGAACGTGCCGACGAACAGCGCGAGCGCGGCGAACACGAGCAGGAACGTCGAGACGAAGCCGAGCTGGTCGGCGATGGCGGTGCTCGTCTCGTCGCGCAGGTCGGCCCCCGTCACGGCCTCCGCACCGTCGGGGAGCGACGTCGCGACGGCGTCGCGCAGCTCCTCCGGCGAGACGCCGTCGGCCGCGTACAGGGCGACCGACGGCACCAGGCCGTCCGGAGCGTACGTCGCGGCGGCCGTCCCGGCGTCGAGCAGGACGATCGTCGCGCCCGCCATCGGCGCGGACAGCGAGAGCTCGCCGACGACGCGCACGGGCCGCACCTCGTCGCCGAGCACGACGTCGGTCGTGTCGCCCACCGCGAGCCCGGACGCCTCGAGCGTCGCGGACTCGAGCGCGACCTCGTCGCCGTCCTCCGGCGCACGGCCGTCCACGACGCGCGGCCCGGGGTCGCGCGGGTCGTAGCCGACCGCCATGCTCGGCGCCTGCGTGCTGAGCACCGCGGTGCCGTCGGCGCCCACGAGGACGGCGGGGCCGCTCACCTCGGCGAGCGCGAGGCCGACGTCGTCGCGCGCGTCGAGCGTGCCGGCCAGGTCCGCCGGGACGAGGCTGCGGGCCCCGCCGAGCTGCGCGGACGAGGACTCGAGCGCGGACCCGGCGGCGGCGGCGCCGCGCACGTACGCGTCGGCCTGGATCGACGACGCGACGATGCCGTCGAACGTCGACTCCAGCATGGCGCGCAGCGCGAACGTGCCGGTGACGAACGCGACGCCGATCGTCACCGCGAGCACGGACAGCACGAGCTGCGCGCCGTGCGCGCGCACGCCGCGCAGCGCGATCCGGCCCATCATCGGACGCCCGCCGGTTCGTGCGCCGGGTCGGCGGGGTGCGCGCCCGCGGATGCCGCCGGCGTGAGGGCCCCGAGCGTGTCGAGGACGGCCTGCGGGGTCGGGTCGCGCAGCTCGGTCACCAGGCGGCCGTCCGCGAGGAACAGGACGCGGTGCGCGTACGACGCCGCCGTCGGGTCGTGCGTGACCATGGCGACGGACTGGCCGAGGTCGTCCACCGAGGAGCGCAGGAAGCCGAGCACCTCCGCGGCGGCGCGCGAGTCGAGGTTGCCCGTCGGCTCGTCCGCGAACACGACGGCCGGGCGGGACACGAGCGCCCGCGCGCACGCGACGCGCTGCTGCTGCCCGCCCGAGAGCTCCGCCGGGCGGTGCCCGAGGCGCGGGCGCAGCCCCACGGCGTCGACCACGCGGTCGAACCACTCGCGGTCCACGGGCCGGCGCGCGACGGCGAGCGGGAGCACGATGTTCTCCTCCGCCGTGAGCGTCGGGACCAGGTTGAACGACTGGAACACGAACCCGATGCGCGTGCGGCGCAGCCGCGTCAGGCGCCGCTCGCTCATCGCGGAGACCGTCTCGCCGTCGACGACGACGGTCCCCACCGTGGGGGAGTCCAGTCCGGCGAGGCAGTGCATGAGGGTCGACTTTCCCGACCCCGAGGGGCCCATGATCGCGGTCAGACGCCCCCGCTCGAGGTCGACGTCCACGCCGTCGAGCGCGCGGACCGTCGCCTCGCCGCGCCCGTAGGTCTTGACGAGGCCGCGCGCGGTGGCGATCACGGGACGCTCCGGCGTGGTTCCGGAGGCTCCTGCGGCCCCCGTGGCGTGCTCTGCGGACGCGGCGACGGTCGTCGTCGCACCCGTCGTCCCAGGTCTGCTGCTCATCGGTCCTTCCCCTCCTGCGGTCGTCGGCCGGGGCTCCCGGTCCGGTCGTCACGACCCTCCCGCGGGGGCGTACCCCCGGGCATCGGGGACCGGCCCGGACCCTTCCCTGGTCGCCGCAGGGCCGCTCTCAGGGTTCTCTCAGGGGGATTCCCGAGGGGCGGCCCGGTGTAGGCTCGACGTGAACGACAGGGGAGCTCCTGGAGGAGCTGAGAGTGCGGACCACCGCAGACCCTCGAACCTGACCCGGTTAGCACCGGTGGAGGAAGTCGGGAATCTCGATCACCTGCTCGTGCGGTCGTCCGCGCTCGTCGCAGCGTCGGTCGCGCGGGCCGGTGGACCCCTCCTGAACGTCCTGGGAGGACACATGCAACGCACGACCGCCCGCACCCGCCGGGCCCGGTCCCTCGTCACCGGCGCGGGGACGACCCTCGCCCTCCTCGCGCTCGCCGCGTGCAGCGGCGGCGACGACGCGACGTCAGGCTCGGGGGGCGACGACGCGTCGGGCACCGGCGACACCGTCACCCTCGTGACGCACGACTCCTTCGCCGTGAGCGACGAGGTCCTCGCGGCGTTCGAGGAGGAGAGCGGGCTCACCGTCGAGCAGGTCGCGCCCGGCGACGGCGGCGCGCTCGTCAACCAGCTGATCCTCACGAAGGACTCGCCGCTGGGCGACGTCGTGTTCGGGATCGACAACACGTTCGCGTCCCGCGCGATCGACGAGGGCGTGCTCGCGCCCTACGTGCCGGAGGGCCTGTCCGACTCGGCGGCCTCGTACGCCGTCGGCGACGGCGACGAGCTCACGGCGGTCGACCTCGGCGACGTCTGCGTCAACGTCGACCACGCGTGGTTCGCCGACGCCGGGATCCCGGAGCCCGTCTCGCTCGAGGACCTCGCGAAGCCGGAGTACGAGGACCTCCTCGTCGTGACCAACCCCGCGACCTCGTCGCCGGGTCTCGCGTTCCTCCTCGCGACCGTCGGGGCGTTCGGCGAGGACGGCTGGGAGGACTACTGGGCCGACCTGCGCGCCAACGGCGTGAAGGTCGTCGACGGCTGGTCTGACGCCTACTACGTCGACTTCTCCGGCTCCGAGGGCGCGGGGCCGCGCCCGCTCGTGCTGTCGTACTCGACGTCGCCCGCGTTCACGCTCACCGAGGACGGCTCCGCGTCCACGACCGGGGCTCTGCTCGACACGTGCTTCCGCCAGGTCGAGTACGCGGGCGTGCTCGCGAACGCGAAGAACCCCGAGGGCGCGCAGCAGCTCGTCGACTTCCTCGTGAGCGAGGCGTTCCAGGCCGACGTGCCCGGCCAGATGTACATGTACCCCGCCGACGACTCCGTCGCGCTCCCCGACGGCTGGGCCGAGTTCGCGCCGCTCGCCGACGAGCCCTTCGAGGTCGCGCCCGCCGACATCTCGGCGCACCGCGACGAGTGGATCAAGGCATGGACGGCGACGGTCGTCGACTGACGCCCGGTCCACGCGTGACCACGGTTCTACCTCGCGAGATAGAACCGTGGTCACGCGAGGTAGAGCCCTGGTCCCGCGAGGTAGAACCGTGGTCGGCCGAGGGAGAACCGTGGTGAGGGCGCGGGCACCCTGGCGGGGTCGCCTCGGGCGCGGGGCGGCCTGGGGGCTGGCGGCGGCGGTGCCGCTGGTGTTCCTCGGGGTGTTCTTCGCGTGGCCGGTGGTCACGCTCGTGGCGCGCGGGTTCGTCGGGGACGACGGCGGCCTGGACCTGTCCGGGTTCGCGGAGGTCTTCTCCCAGCCGCGGACGTGGCGCATCCTCGGGCTCACGCTGTGGCAGGCCGTGCTCGGCACGGCGTTCTCCGTGCTGCTCGGCGTGCCCGGTGCGTACGTGCTGTACCGGTGCCGGTTCCCCGGGCGGCGGGTCGTGCGCGCGCTCGTCACGGTGCCGTTCGTGCTCCCGACCGTCGTCGTCGGCGTCGCCTTCCGGTCGCTGCTCGTGCAGGGCGGCCCGCTCGGGTTCCTGAGGCTCGACGAGACGTTCGCGGCGATCGTCGTCGCGCTCGTGTTCTTCAACTACTCCGTGGTGGTGCGTACGGTCGGCGGGCTGTGGGAGCACCTCGACCCCCGCGCCGAGCAGGCCGCGCGGGCGCTGGGCGCGACGCCGTGGCGCGCGTTCCGCACCGTCACGCTCCCCGCGCTGACGCCGGCGATAGCGAGCGCCGCGTCGATCGTCTTCCTCTTCTGCGCGACGGCGTTCGGCGTCGTCCTCGTCCTGGGCGGCATCCGCTACGGGACGATCGAGACGGAGATCTGGATCCAGACCACCCAGTTCCTCGACCTGCGCACCGCCGCCGTGCTGTCGGTGGTCCAGCTCGTCGTCGTGGCCGCGGCCCTCATGGTCGCGAACCGCACGCGGGCCAAGCGCGAGCGCGCGCTGAACCTCTCGTCGTCGGCCTCGTCGGCCCACCCGCTGCGCCTGTGGCGCGACGGCCGCCCGACCGGCGACCTCGCGCCCGCTGCGCTCACCGCGGTCGTGGTCGTCGTGCTCGTCGGGCTCCCGCTCGGCACGCTCGTCGTGCGGTCGTTCCGCGTCCCGGGCGGCGGCTGGGGGCTCGACAACTACGCGAACCTCGGCACGACGGGAGGGCGCAACGCGCTGTCCGTCACCGTGTGGGAGGCGGCGGGCAACTCGCTACGGACGGCGGCGCTCGCGACCGTGCTCGCCGTCGTGATCGGCGGCCTCGTCGCGCTCGTCGTGTCCCGGCGCCCGCGCTCGCGCGGCGGGCGGCGCGCGATCTCCGTGCTGGACTCGGTGTTCATGCTCCCGCTCGGGGTCTCCGCGGTGACGGTCGGCTTCGGATTCCTCCTCACGCTCGACCGGCCGCTCGGGCTCGACGTCGACCTGCGCACGTCCGGGTTGCTCGTGCCGATCGCGCAGGCGGTCGTCGCGATCCCGCTCGTCGTGCGCACGGTCCTGCCGACGCTGCGCGCGATCGACCCGCGCCTGCGCGAGGCCGCCGCGACCCTCGGCGCCGCCCCCGGGCGCGTGTTCCGCACCGTCGACGGGCCGATCGCCGCGCGGTCGCTCGGGCTCGCCGTCGGGTTCGCGTTCGCCGTCTCGCTCGGGGAGTTCGGCGCGACGTCGTTCCTCGCCCGCCCCGACAGCGCCACGCTGCCCGTCGTGATCTTCCGGCTCATCGGGCGTCCCGGGGCCGAGAACTACGGCATGGCGCTCGCGGCGAGCGTCGTGCTCGCGCTGCTCACCGCGGCCGTCATGCTGCTCGCCGAGCGGTTGCGCGGCGACCGACCCGGAGGAGAGTTCTGATGGTGCAGATCGACCCCGCTCCCGCGCGTGCGGGCGCGCCGGAGCCGCCGCGCCCCGGCCCCGGCACCGGGGAGGCCGCCGGGCTCGCGGTGCGCGACGTCGTCGTGCGGTACGGCGGGCGTGGCGCCGGGGGAGCGCGCACGGACCCCGGCACGACGGCGGTCGCGGGCGTCACGCTCGACGTCGCGCCGGGGGAGATCCTCGCCCTGCTCGGACCGAGCGGGTGCGGCAAGTCGAGCCTGCTGCGCGCGGTCGCCGGGCTCGAGCCCGTGGCGTCGGGCGCGGTCGCGTGGGACGGGCGCGACCTCGCGGGCGTCCCCGTGCACCGCCGCGGGTTCGGGCTCATGTTCCAGGAGGGCCAGCTCTTCCCGCACCGCGACGTCGCGGGCAACGTCGCCTACGGGCTCGCGGGCCTGCCCCGCGCGGAACGGGACGCGCGCGTGACCGAGCTGCTCGACGTCGTCGGGCTCGCCGGGTACGAGCGGCGCGCGGTCGCGACGCTCAGCGGGGGCGAGCGCCAGCGCGTCGCGCTCGCGCGGTCCCTCGCGCCGCGGCCCCGGCTGCTGCTGCTCGACGAGCCGCTGTCCGCGCTGGACCGCGGGCTGCGCGAGCGCCTCGCGCTCGACCTGCGCGAGGCGCTGCGGGCCACCGGCACGACCGCCGTCTTCGTCACCCACGACCACGACGAGGCGTTCACCGTCGCCGACCGCGTCGCCGTCATGGACGCCGGTCGGCTCCTCCAGGTCGCGCCGCCGGAGGACCTGTGGCGAGCCCCGGCGTCGCGCCGCGTCGCGGAGTTCCTCGGCTACCAGGCGTTCGTCCCCACCGAGCCGTCAGCGGCAGGCCGGGCCATGGACCGACGAGGCCCGGACGACGATGCGCCCGGCGCGTCGGGCGGGTTGCTCGCGATCGGGCCGCGCGGGCTACGCATGGTCGGCTCGCCGGGTTCCGACGCCGAGAGCGGTTCGTCGTCGGGTCTCGGCACCTGGGCCGCGACCGTCGTGGGCAGCGTGTTCCGCCGCGGTGCGGTCGAGGTCACCGTCGACGTCGACCTCCCCGGGACCGACGAGGGCGCGCCCGCCCGACTCGTGGCGCTCGCGTCCGGTGCGGGTGGTGCCGACGCGCCCGGTCCGGGGCCGGGCGAGCGCGTGCGGGTCGTGGTCGACCCGGCGGGGTGCGCGGTCGTCGCCACCTGACCCGGGCCGTCGTGGTCGTGCGGCGAGCGAGAGCGCCGCACCCGACCTAGCGTCGGAGGATGGACGACGTGACGACCGGTGACCACCCCCCGGAGAAGAACGGCAGCAAGTCCGCGAAGATCCTGTACCGCCCCGTCGGGATCGTCAGCTCGATCGTGGGCGGTCTCGTCGCGGGGCAGGTGTTCAAGCAGATCTACAAGCGGGTGTCGCCGGGCCACCGCAAGGACGCGCCGACACCGCTGCAGTCGGAGTACCCGCTCAAGGAGATCGTGCTCGCCGCGCTCCTGCAGGGCGCGGTCTACGCCGTGGTGAAGGCGCTCATCGACCGCGGCGGGGCCCGCGCGTTCGAGCGCTGGACGGGGGAGTGGCCGGGCGACTGACCTCACCCCTCGGGCCGAGCACGACATGAGGGTCGTCATCGGGGCCAGGACGACCGCCAGGTCGTGCTCGACGGCGGGCCACGACGTGCTCGACCACGGGCGGGAGCGTGGCCGTCAGTCCAGGCCGGCGGCGTGGACGAGCAGGGCGACCTGGGTCCGGTTCTCCAGGCCGAGCTTGAGCAGCACGTTCGACACGTGGGCCTTGACCGTCGGGACGCTGAGGAACAGGCGCGCGGCGATGTCCGCGTTCGTCGCGCCGCGGCCCAGCTCGACCGCGACGTCGTGCTCTCGCCCGGTGAGCGCGTCGAGCGCCGCCCGGGCGCGGTCGCGCTCGCCGCCCGCGTCCGCGACCGAGGTCATGAGGCGCCGCGCGATCCCCGGCGACAGGACCGGCTCGCCCGTGGCCGCCGCGCGCACGGCCGCCACGATCCGCTCGGGCGGCATGTCCTTGAGCAGGTAGCCCGAGGCCCCGGCGTGGAGGGCACCGACGACCTCCTCGTCGCTGTCGAACGTCGTGAGCACGACGACGGCCGGTGCGTCCGTCCGCGACCGCACCCGTCGTGTGGCCTCGATCCCGTCGACGCGCGGCATGCGCAGGTCCATGAGCACGACGTCGGTCGGGTGGGCGTCGAGCACGGCCGTGACCTCGGCGCCGTCCGCGGCCTCGCCGACGACCTCGATCCCGTGCGCGCCGTCGAGCATGAGACGCAGCCCGGCGCGGACGAGCGCGTCGTCGTCGACGATCACGAGCCGGGTCCGCGACACGTCGCGCGGCGTCCCGCCGTCGTCGTGCCGGTCGCTCGTGCGCGCGCCGCCCCCGCGGCCACCCTGGTCGCTCACGCGTCCCACGGTAGCCGGACGTCCAGGACGAACCCGTCGTCGCGGGCCCCGACGTCGAGGGTCCCGCCGAGCAGGTCGACGCGCTCGCGCAGGCCGACGAGCCCGGTGCCGGTCCCCTCGCCGCCCCGCTCCCCGGTGCCGCGCCCGGCGGTGACGAGCCGCGGGCCGGCGTCGGACACCGTGACGCGCACCTCGCCCGCCCGGGCGGCGACCCGCAGGACGACGGGGCTGCCCGCCGCGTGGCGGCGGGCGTTCGTCAGCCCCTCCTGCGCGACGCGGAACGCCGCGACCTCGACGGTCCGCGGCACGTCCGCGGACCCCGACCGCTCGTAGGTCACGTCGCCGCCCGCCTCGCGCGCCTCGGCGACGAGGCGGTCGACGCCGTCGAGCGTCGGCTGGGGCGCGGGTGCGCCACCGTCGACGGGGTCGGCGCGCAGCACCCGCACGACGTCACGCAGGTCGCCGAGAGCGGAGCTCACCCCGGCCCGGACCAGGCCCGCGGCGCGCGCGAGCTGCGCCGGGTCGGCGTCGGGACGGTACTCGAGCGCTCCGGCCGTCGCGGCGAGGAGCGAGAGCCGGTGGGCGAGGGTGTCGTGCATCTCGCGGGCGATCCGGGTGCGCTCCGCGACCCGCGCTTCCGCGACGTGGCGCTCCTGCTCGCGCTCGGCGCGCCGGGCGCGGTCGCGCAGCGACCACACCAGCTGGGCCCGCGCCTGCCAGTACATGCCCCAGCCGAGCAGGGCGGCGTGCACCGCGAGGTCGCACAGGAGCCACCAGCCGAGCGGCAGGGCCTGCGGTCGCCACAGCGCCTGCACGGCGTGGCCGAGGAAGCCGGCGACCGCGACCGGGACCGCGGTGCGTGCCGGGTACCAGCGCGCGACCTGGAGGGTCGCGACCGTCGAGGCGGGGGTCGCCGCACCGGAGTACGCGGAGAGCGACGCGAGGACCAGCGCGCCGAGCACGGGGGCGTTGCGCGGCGACCGCGACCACAGGAGCGGGAGGGCTGCGAGCGCCAGCACCGCGACGGCGACGTCGATCGCGGGCTGCGCGCCCGGGTCGTCCTGACCGACGATCCCGGCCGTCGCGAGCACGGTGAGCGCCGCGACCGCGCCCCACGCGACGGCGAACGTCCACCACGGGACGAGCGAGCGGGTCCCGTCCCGGCGGGCGGCGGCCGTCGCGAGGACGGGAGGTCCGGCGAGCGGGGGGCAGTCGGTCGGCGTGGTCATGCTCCGGACGCTAGGGCGCGGCGCCCCGGGCGACCACCGACCAAGGTCGGGGGTCGGGGTCCGGCGGGAGGGTCCGGGGGCGACGCCGGTCGGGTCGCCCGTCGACGTCCGGCCGGTCCGCGGGTGCCGCGCCGCCGTGAGGGTGGACGACGTCGGCACCCCGCCGGCCGCGGCCCCGGCCGCGAGATCGCGCGGCACGGTCGCGCGACGAAGGAGGAACGACATGCCCACGACGCCGACCACCTCGAACGGTGCCCCGCAGGACGCCCGGAACGGCGCCACGCGTGGCACCTCGGGCGCCCCCCGGCACCCCGCCACGTCGGCGCCCGCCGCCTCGGGCGCACGACCCGGGACCGCGGTCGTCCCGGTCCGACGGCGCGTACCCCGCTGGTCCGTCCCGCTCGTCGCGGCGGTGCTCGCCGCGGTGGTGCTGCTGGTCGGGACGGCGCTGGGCGTCGACCCGGAGGTACGTACCGCGACCGGCACCCAGGACGTCGGCGTCGTCGCCGCGGTCGTCACGGCGCTCGTCGTCGGGTTCGCCGCGTGGGGCGTGCGCGCACTGCTCGGCCGACTCCTCTCCCGTCGTCCCCGCCGGGGCGAGGTCGCCTGGCTCGTGACGTGCGTCCTCGTGCTGCTGGTGTCGCTGCTCGGCCCCCTCGCCGCGGTGACGGCGGGAGCGGTGGCGCTCCTCGTCGTCGAGCACGTCGCGGTGGGCGCGACCCTCGCCCTCGGCCTGCGCCGCTGACCCGCTGCCGACCGCGCGTGAGGTCGTGCCCGGCGGGACGATGAGTTCGCGCGGGTGCGACGGTCTGACCCGACATCGACCATCCCGGACGCCGCAGACCGAAAGGCACCCCATGACCGCCACGCTCGTGTCCACCCTGTTCCTCTCGCTCGACGGCGTCGCCGAGATCGACCCCGCCTGGCACTTCCCGTACTTCGACGACAACATGGCGGCCGCCGTCGACGAGGACTACCAGGACGTCGACGCGCTGCTCCTCGGGCGGGTCACCTACGACAGCTTCGCCGGCGCGTGGCCCGAGCGGGAGACCGCCGGGGGCGAGGACGCGTCGTTCGCGGCGCGGCTCGGCGACATGCGCAAGATCGTCGCGACGCGCGGCGACCAGGAGCTCGGGTGGCGGCACGTCGAGCGGGTCGACGGCGACCTCGTCGAGGCCGTGCGCGCGCTCAAGGAGGAGCCCGGCCTGGGCAAGGTGCTCGTCGCCGGGTCGATCTCGGTGGTGCGCCAGCTCCTCGCCGCCGGGCTGCTCGACGAGCTGCGCCTGCTCGTCCACCCCGTCGCGGCGCGCACGGGCGAGCGGCTCTTCGACGAGGGCGAGCCGTACTACCCGCTCACGCTCCTGCGGTCCGAGACCTACCCGACCGGGGTCGTGCGCCTGGTCTACGCGCCGGCCGAGCCGCCGGCGGAGGTCACCTACGACGACGTCGCGGACAAGGTGCCGTCCGGCGACGCCTGACGCGCGACCGCCACCACGGCCACGTCGTCCTCGCGCCCGGGGTCGTCGAACGCGGCGACGAGGCGGTCGCACATCGCCTCGGGGCCGATCCCCGCGCTCTGCCCGGCGACCTGCGACAGACGGTCGAGCGCCTCGACGAGCGACCCGCCCCGGCGTTCGACGAGCCCGTCGGTCACGAGCACGAGGAGGTCGCCGGGCTCCAGGACCTCGTGGTGGGTGGGCCGCTCGTCGGGACTCGGCACGCCGAGGAGGCGGGAACCCGACTTCGCCCGGTCGACGGTCCCGTCGGTGCGGACGAGGAACGCGGGCAGGTGCCCGGCGTCGGTGAGCTCGAGGGCGCCGGTCGCCGGGTCGAGCACGCACACGCAGACCGTCGCGAACTCCGGGTGGTCGTCGCGCAGCGAGGCGTTGAGGAGGTCCAGCGCGGAGGCCGCGTCGTGGCCCTCGCGCAGGTAGGCGCGCAGCGTCATGCGCACCTCGGCCATCACGGTGGCGGCGCGCAGGGAGTGGCCCTGCACGTCGCCGATGACGACGGCCACCCGCCCGTCCGGGAGGTCGAACGCGTCGTAGAAGTCGCCGCCGACGTCGAGGCGTGCGTCCGACGCCTCGTACCGTGCGGCGACCTCGACGCCGCCCCGCACGTGCAGATCGGCCGGGAGGAACGCGCGCTGGAGCGCGAGCGCGATGCGGTGCTCCTCGGTGAAGGTGCGGAGGTTCGCCAGGGCGACCGTCGCCGCCTCCACGAAGCGCCCGGCGGCCTCGCGCTCCTCGTCGGACAGCGCCTCGTCGCCGACCTCGATGCCCAGCCCCCCGACGAGCGCGCCCGCGCCGTCGACGAGCCAGAAGGTGAACCACGCCGACGGCCCCACGCCGGCCTCGGCGAGGAGCGGGCGCCAGGGCGCGGGCACGTCGTCGGGGCCGAACACCGCGGTCGTCGCGCCGGTCGGCGGCAGGACCGCCGTCGGGCCCCGGCCGCGCACCAGCGCGGCACCCTCCGTGGCGCACACCGAGCGCAGCACCACGCCGGCCTCGGCGACGACCATCGAGACGACCGCGCGGCCGAGGACCGCGCACGCGCCGCGCGCCGCGTGGTCGGCCACGGCCTCCGGCGACCGGGCCTCGTGGAGCGGGACGAGCGCGTCGGTGAGCGCCTCGAGCCGCCGCGCCGTCCGGCCCGCGCCGCGCTGCGCGTCCACGCGCCGGCACAGGGCGCTGATGGTCGCCAGGAACTCGTCGCGGTCGAGCGGCTCCGGCAGGTAGGCGTCCGCCCCGCCCTCGAGGCCGGCGGTGCGCGCCGCCGCGTCGACGTCCGTCGCCGACACGTGCAGGACCGGGACGTGGGCCGTCGCCGGGTCGGCCTTGAGCCGGCTGCACACCTCGCGGCCCGGGATGTCCGGAAGGTTGACGTCGAGGACGACCGCGTCGACGTGCGCCGACGCCTGGGCCAGCGCCTCGCTCCCGGTCCCGGCCTCGACGACGTCGAACCCGGCGCGGCGGAGCCAGCTCGCCATGACGTAACGGTGCGCGTGCGTGTCGTCGACCACGAGCACGGTGCGTTCGGCGCTCATCGAGCGCTCACCTCCCGTCGCAGGGTCGCGACGAGGCGGTCGCGGTCGATGCCCGACTTCGCGAGGAACGGGGCGTCCCCGATCCCCGCGGGGGCAGGCGCGCTCGACATGAGCACCGTCGCCGTCGCGGGGTAGAGGCTCTGGATCGTCGACCGGAGGGCCAGCCCGTCCGTCCCCGGGAGGCACACGTCGAGGAGCGCGACGTCGGCCGCGCCGTCGTGCAGGAGCGCCAGGGCGTGCGACGCGTCGTGCGCGACGCTGACCCGCGCCGCGTCGTCGCGGAGCATCGAGGAGACGACCGAGGCGTAGGCCCGGTCGTCGTCGACGACGAGCACGTGCCCGAGGCCGCCGTCCGCCTCGTCGGGCTCGGGCCGCGCGTCCTGCGGGACCGCGTCGTCGACGGACAGCGACGGGAGCCGGAGCGTGAACACGCTCCCCTCCCCGGGGCGCGACGTCGCGACGAGCGTCCCCCCGAGCGCCTCGGAGGTCCGGCGCGCGTACGGCAGCCCGAGGCCCGTGCCCCGCACGGTCGGCTGGAGGCGGTTGGGGACCTGGACGAACTCCTCGAACACGGCGTCGAGCTGGTCCGCGGGGATGCCGAGACCGGTGTCGTGGACGTCGAACCGCACGACCTCCCCGTCGGCCTCGGCACGGAGCACGACCTCACCGTGGTCCGTGAACTTCACGGCGTTCGTGAGCAGGTTGCGCAGCACGCGGGACAGCAGCCGGCGGTCGGTGACGAGCACGAGGCCGGTTGCGGCGACGGTCCGCAGCGCGACGCCGGGGCGCACCACGGGAAGAGTCGTCCCGCGCAGCTCGTCGAGCAGCTCCGCCACGTCCACCCGGCTGGGCGCGACGTCCTCGTGCCCGGCCTCGGCGCGCGCGAGGTCGAGCAGCTCGTCGACGAGGGTGAGGAGCGTCGCCGCGCTCTCCCGGAGGAACCCCACCTGCTGGGTCTGCTCGCCGTCGAGGTGGGAGTCGACGAGCAGCGAGGTCAGCCCGAGGATCGAGTTCACGGGCGAGCGGAGCTCGTGGCTCACGTTGCGCAGGAAGCGCGTCTTCGCCTCGTTCGCGGCGGCGAGCTCGCGACCGCGCTCGTCGAGCTCGGCATAGAGCGCGACGACGCCGGTGTTCGTCTCCTCGAGCTCCGAGGAGAGCTGGTCGTACATCGCGAGGACGCCCCGGTTCGTCTCCTCCAGCTCCACGTTGAGGCGCCGCTGCTCCTCCTGCTGGCGGGTGAGCTCGTCGAGGGTGCGGACCAGCTCCGCGTTCTGGACACGCAGCTCGTCGACCGCGTCGGCCACGTGCGCGGCCGCGGTGGACCGCCGCACGGCCGCGAGCGTCGCCTCGTCGGTCCGCGCGGTCGCGGGGAGCGACTTGGTGAGCAGGACGCGCGTCCCGGTCGGGTCGACCTCGAGGCCACGGACGAGCCGGCGCGCCGCGGGGATGCCGCCGTCGCTCGAGTCGCCCTCGACGAGGAACGGCGTGCCGGCCACGATCTCGGCGCGCAGCGTCGCCTGGGGAAGACCAGGCAGGACCCCGACGACCACGTCCGCGGTGCCGGAGGCGACGGCGGACCGGCCGATCTCGGACAGCGCGGTCGCGACGCGCACCTGGTCCTGGGTGTCGAGCCCGAGCCGGTGGCAGATCTCCCGGCCTGCCCGGCGCAGCGCGATGACGTCGGAGTCGGAGCGGAGCTGGGTGACGAGCAGCGTCGTGCTCATGCCGCCTCCCGGCCGATCGGGAGCACCGCCACGCACGAGTCGTCCCGGCGCACCGCGTGGTCGCGCAGGACGACGCCCGCGACGACGAGCGGCGAGCGGGTCGCGAGCCCCGGGTAGTCGGCGAGCGACCACCGGGCGGTCAGCCCGTCGCTGTGCAGCACGACGACGTCCCCGGCCTCGACCGGGTAGGTGGTCTCGCGCAGCGGGCGTCCTCGGGTGCCGGCGATGCCGGGATAGCTCACGAGCCCGCGCGCCCGGTCGCCGTGGACGGCCCCGGCGATGTTGCCCAGGCCCGCGTACCGCAGCACACCGCCCCCGGCTGCCTGGGCGACGGCGACGGCGGCGCCGCGCGTGCCGCCGAGCGCCGCGTGCACGCGCTCGAGGAGGGCGACGGCCGACCCGGCCGGCGCGTCGAGGAACGCCCGCACGGCGGCGCCCGACGCCGCGGCGGCGAGCGGGCCGTGCCCCAGGCCGTCGGCGACGAGGAGGCTGGGGACGCCGTCGTCGTGGCGCACCGCGAGCGCGTCCCCGCACACCGACTGGCCCGTCATCGGCCGCGTGACGCCCGTGGGCTCGGCGAGCCCCACCACCGCCCCGTGCGCGGCGAACGTCGCCGCGATGACCGTCCCGCGGCCCGGCGACGTCCACGCGTCCCACGACGACGCGAGCCGCGGCAGCGTGCCCAGGCCGATGCCGAGCGTGCCGCGGCTCGAGACGCCGTCGCGCATGGCGGCGCCGATGTCCCGCATGCCCGGGCCGGAGTCGACCGCGAGCACCTCGAGCGCGGTGTCGTCGCCGGTGCGTCGCACGCGGACCAGCATCGAGCCGGACCCGGCGTGGCGGCACTGGTTGGTCGCGAGCTCCGAGACCACGAGCCCGATCTCGGCCGCGCGGTCGTCGTCGAGGCCGAGGCTCCGGGCCACGGTGCTCGCGCCGCGGCGCACGCTCCCGACCGCCGACGGGTGGTCGACGGTGTACCAGGTGCCGTCCTCGACGACGCTGCGGCGCTCGTCGGGACGGTCGGGGGCCGGGATCATCGGGACCAGGTCGCGATCTCGACGCGGGTGCCCGCGCCCGGTGCCGTGTCGATCGCGAAGTGCTGGACGAGCCGGCGCGAGCCCGACAGACCCAGGCCGAGCCCGCTCCCGCTGGTCCAGCCGTCCGTGAGCGCGAGGTCGAGGTCCGGGATGCCCGGGCCTTCGTCCGAGAAGACGGCGCGCACGCCGGTCCGCGCACCCTCGGTGACGAGCTGGACCTCGGCCTCGCCGCCCCCGCCGTAGACGAGCGTGTTGCGCGCGAGCTCGCTGGCCGCGGTGACGAGCTTGGTCTGGTCGACGAGCGACAGGCGTGCCTGCTGCGCGAGCGTGCGGACGAGCTGGCGGACCCGGACGACGTCGGAGTCGGTGCGCACGGGCACGCGCTCGGCCGTCGCGGCCGGCGGGGTCGTCGTCGTCATCTCTCCTCGCGCTCGGCGGCGGCGAGGAGCACGTCCTCGGCGGACCGCTCCTCGGGCGCGAGGAGCGCGAGGCCGCGCTCGACGTCGAGAGCCGTGCGGACGTCGCCGAGCGACAGCCCGAGCTCGACCATGGTGATCGCGACGGCGGGGCGCATCCCGACGACGACGGTCGTCGCGTCGAGCACGTGGGAGATGCCCGCGACGGACGCGAGCATGCGCCCGATGAAGGAGTCGACGATCTCCAGCCCGGAGATGTCGATGATCACGCCCCGCGCTCCGGTGTCCGTGATCCGCTGGGCGAGGTCCTCCTGGAGCCGCAGGGCGGTGTCGTCCTGGAGGTCGACCTGGATCGAGACGAGGAGCGTGGAGCCGATCTTGAGGATGGGGACGGCGTCGGTCATGCCGGGAGCCCGGTCCGCCGGGTGTCGCGGCCGGCGCGCAGCGCGTCCACGAGCGCGTCCGCGAGGCTCGCGCGCGTGCGGATGTCGCCGAACTCGATGCCGAGCGCGACGATCGTCTGGGCGATCTGCGGGCGGATGCCGCTGATCGTGCACTCGGCGCCCATGAGGCGTGCGGCGACGACCGTCTTGAGCAGGTGCTGCGCGACCTGGGTGTCCACCGCGGGGACACCCGTGATGTCGATGATCGCGTGCTCGCTGCCCGTGTCGACGAGCGTGTTGAGCAGCTTCTCCATGACGACCTGCGTGCGCGCCGAGTCGAGCGTGCCGACGAGCGGCACCGCGACGATGCCCTCCCAGAGCTTCACGACGGGCGTCGAGAGCTCGAGGAGCTGCTCGGCCTGCTCGGCGATGATCGCCTCGCGCGCCGCGGCGAACGTCTCGAACGTGAAGAGGCCGAGCTGGTCGACCAGGCGCAGGAGCGGGGTGACGTCGGTGTCGGCGTCCGTCGCCGCGGCGAGCCGGTACAGGCCCTCCTTGAGCGCGAACACGCCGATCGCCGTCTCGCGCGGGGTGAACCCGAGGCGGGCGCGCGCGGAGGAGACGTCGGCGAGGATGCCGCGGAGCTGGTCGAACGCGGCGTCGGACAGGCTGACGCCGCCCGAGCGCAGGCCGTCGAGGAGCGCGTCGAGGATCTCGCCCTGCTCCCGCTCGAGCTCGCCGCGCGAGGTGCGGCCGTGCAGCTCGTGCGCGGCGGCCTCGAGCCAGGCGCTGCGCACGTCGTCGGCGTGCTCCGTCAGGAGGTGGGCAAGGGTCTCGGGTGTGGCGGCGTCGGCCATCGGTGTCCTTCCGGGTTGAACGACGCCGAACGGGCTCGCGGCTGTCGCGCCGTCAGTGTACGCAGGGCGCGCGCACACGCAGCACGGCCGGAGGTCCGTCGTCCCGTGGACGACGGACCTCCGGCCGTGCTCGACGGGAGGCGGGTCAGCTGCGCAGGTCGAGGTACCGGTCGATGAGGGCCGCGGTGGACGGGTCCTGCGCCGCGAGGGCGTCCTCGTCGCCCGCGACGGCCGGCGCGATCTCGAGCGCGAGCTTCTTGCCGAGCTCGACGCCCCACTGGTCGAAGCTGTCGATGCCCCACACGACGCCCTGGACGAACGTGATGTGCTCGTAGAGCGCGATGAGCTGGCCCAGCACCGACGGCGTCAGCGCGGGGGCGAGGATCGACGTCGTCGGGCGGTTGCCCGGGAAGGTGCGGGCGCTCACGAGCTCCTCCGCCGTCCCCTCCGCGCGGACCTCGTCCGCCGTCTTGCCGAAGGCGAGCGCCTTGGTCTGCGCGAAGAAGTTCGCGAGGAACAGCCCGTGGACGTCCGCGCCGGGCTGGACCGCTCCGCCGTCGCCCACGTCGTCCGTCAGCGGGTGCGCGGGGTTCGCGACGGCGATGAAGTCCGCCGGGATGAGCCGCGTGCCCTGGTGGATGAGCTGGTAGAACGCGTGCTGGCCGTTGGTGCCGGGCTCGCCCCAGAAGATCTCGCCCGTCTCGGTCGTCACGGGCGAGCCGTCCCAGCGCACGCGCTTGCCGTTGGACTCCATCGTGAGCTGCTGGAGGTAGGCCGGGAACCGGTGCAGGTACTGCGCGTAGGGGAGCACCGCGTGCGTGTGGGCGTCGAGGAAGTTGACGTACCAGACGTTGAGCAGGCCCAGGAGGACCGGCACGTTGCGCTCGAACGGCGTGCGGCGCACGTGCTCGTCGATCGCGTGGAAGCCCGCGAGCAGCTCGGCGAACCGGTCCGGGCCGATCGCGATGGCGAGCGACGTCCCGATCGCCGAGTCCACGGAGTAGCGACCGCCGACCCAGTCCCAGAACCCGAACGCGTTCGCCGGGTCGATGCCGAACGCCGCGACCTTGTCGAGCGCGGTCGAGACGGCGACGAAGTGCTGCGCGACGGCGGCCTGGCGCGCCTCGTCCGTGTCGTCGAGAGCGCCCACCGCGGCGAGCTCCGTCCACAGCCAGTCGCGCGCGAGGCGCGCGTTCGTCAGGGTCTCGAGCGTGCCGAACGTCTTGGACGCGACGATGAACAGCGTCGTGCGCGGGTCGAGGCCCGCCGTCTTCTCCGCGACGTCCGTCGGGTCGATGTTGGAGACGAACCGGACCTCGATGTCCTGGTGCTTGTAGGGCAGCAGCGCCTCGTACGCCATGACCGGGCCGAGGTCGGAGCCGCCGATGCCGATGTTCACGACCGTGCGCACGCGCTCGCCCGTGACGCCCGTCCACTCGCCCGAGCGGACCTTGTCCGCGAACGCGTAGACCTTCGCGAGCTCGGCGTGCACGTCCGCGTCGACGTCCTGGCCGTCGACCACGAGGTGCTCGTCGGCGCCCAGCGGGGTCGGCCGGCGCAGGGCGGTGTGCAGGACGGCGCGGTCCTCGGTGACGTTGATGTGCTCGCCCGTGAACATCGCCTCGAGCCGGTCGTCGAGGTGCACCTCCTCGGCCAGGCGCACGAGCAGCTCGAGCGTCTCGTCCGTGACGAGGTTCTTCGACAGGTCGACCGTGAGGTCGGCGGCCTGGTGGGTGAGGCGGCGGGCGCGGTCCGGGTCGGCCGCGAACCAGGTGCGCAGGTCCGGCTCCACGGTGTCGCGGTGCACGGTCAGCGCGGTCCAGGACGGTGTGGTGGTGGGGTCGATCGGCGGCGGCACGGGCTGCGAGGTCATGCCCCCAAACTACTGACCGACGTCGTCACGCGCCCGCCCCGACCGTCCCCCGGTCGATGGTCCGGTGGCCTCACGAACCGGCGTCCTCGGTCCCTGGCGAGGACGCGCCGGGGTGCTCCGGGCGGCTCGCCTCGTGCCGGTCGAGGAAGTCGTGGACGACCGGCAGGACGCGGTCCGGCAGCTGCCACAGCACGCCGTGCCCGCCGCCGGGCACGATCGCGACCTCGGCGCGCGGCACGTGGTCGAGCACGCGCCGCGCCGCGGCCCGGGGGTCGCCGAGCCGGGTCTCGGCGCCGAAGACAGCGAGCGTCGGGGTGGTGATCGCCGCGAGCGCGGCGTCGTCGAGCGGGCTGGGCCAGGGTGTGCGACGGCGGTATCGCATCGCCGCACGGGCGAGCGCCCGGTCCTCGTCGGTGGGGTCCGCACCAGGGCTGAGCCAGGAGTCGAGGCGCGCGAACGCCCGCTCCGTGGGCCACAGCGAGGCGCCCACCATCCGCGCGACGACCCTCGGGGACGGCTTGACGAGCGTGGTGATCCCCTCGCCGAGCGTGAGGCTCGCCAGGCGCTCGGGCGCACGACCGCCGAGGAGGGCGCCGAACCACGCGCCCTCCGAGTAGCCGAGGACGTGCGCGCGCTCGATCCCGAGCCCGTCGAGCAGCTGCTCGCCCCAGGCGCCGTAGTCGGACGGACGGGTCAGGGGGGCGGTCTGCACGCTCGCGCCCGCGGTCCCCACGACGTCGGGTGCGTGGACCACGCGGTCCGCGGCGAAGCGCCCGACGACGGCGTGCCAGCTCAGGCCGGTGCCGTTGAGCCCGTGCAGGAGGACGAGCGGCGTGCGCGTCCCGGCGCCGGACGTGCGCACGCGGGTGGGGCCGAACGTGGTCTCGACCGTCGTCACGGTGGACGGCAGCGGCCAGCGGGCGGCCAGGTCGTCGTACGCGCGCTCGTACGCGAGCCGTGCCGCGTCGTCCCGGAACGCACCGATCGGGTCCGTCATGAGGCCTCCCTTGATGATATGCCCGTACCATAACGGTGGTACGGGCATATCATCAAGCCCGTGGCGGCCCCGGGAGAGGACGGGAGCGCCGGAGGGGAGCAGGGATGCCGCGGCTGGTCGACCACGCGGAACGACGAGCGCAGATCACCGACGCCGCACGGCGGGTCATCGGCCGCGAGGGCCTCGAGGCAGCGACGTTCCAGGCCGTCGCGACCGAGGCCGGTGTCTCGGTTCGCCTCGTCCAGTACTACTTCGGCAACAAGGACGGGCTGCTCGCGGCGACGCACCGCGCGGTCGTCGACGCGTCGGCGGCGCGGTTCGGCGCCGGCGGGCCCGCGCCCCGCACGCCTCCGACGCCGTACGACGTGCTGCGCGGGGTCGTCGTGGCGCTCCTGCCGCTCGACGCGGAACGCCGGGCCGACGCGGTCGTGCTCGCCGCCTTCCACGCGGCCGCGCTGACCCGGGGCCCCGCCGCCCAGGAGGCGCTGCTGCCCGCGCCGCGGGCGCTCGTCGACGTCGTCGCCGAGCAGCTCGACCGGGCGCGGGGCGTCGTCGGCCCCGGCGAGCGCGCCGCCGACACCACGAAGGACGCCGAGCTCGCGCTCGCGGCCCTCGCGGGACTCACCCAGTCCGTCGTCGCGCGCCACCTGGAGCCCGCCGAGGCGCTCGCCGTGGCCGAACGGCTGCTCGAGCACCTCCTCGGCGCGCCGCCCGGCCGGTCCGCGCCGTCGTCGTGATCCGGGGCCGGGCGGCGAACGTGGGTGGTGGGGGCCAGGATGGGCGCGTGCGCCGTCAGGCGCGTGCCGACGGCGACGCCGCCGTCGGGCCACGAGGACGGACGGAGGAGGGGCCATGGCCGAGGTCGTGCTGTTCCACCACGTGCAGGGGCTGACCGAGGGCGTGCGGACGATCGCGGAGACGCTGCGCCGCGCGGGGAACGTCGTGCACACACCGGACCTGCTCGAGGGGCGCACGTTCGCGACCCTCGACGAGGGCATGGCGCACGTGCAGGAGCTCGGCTTCGGCACCGTGCTGGAGCGCGGTCGTGCTCTGGCCGACGGGTACGACGCGGGCGTCGTGTACGCGGGGATCTCGCTCGGCGTGCTGCCCGCCCAGATGCTCGCGCAGACGCGCACCGGCGCCAAGGGTGCGGTGCTGCTGGAGGCGTGCGTGCCGGTGTCGGAGTTCGGCGACGCGTGGCCCGACGCCGTCCCCGTGCAGGTGCACGGCATGGACGCCGACCCGTCGTTCGCAGGGGAGGGCGACCTCGACGCGGCGCGCGAGCTCGTGGACTCCACGCCCGACGCCGAGCTGTTCGTCTACCCGGGCGACCGGCACCTGTTCACCGACCCGAGCCTGCCGTCGTACGAGCCGGAGGCTGCCGCGCTCGTCACCGAGCGCGTGATCCGCTTCCTCGACGGCATCCGCTGAGCGGCCGACGACGCGGCTCCGGGGTCAGGTGGTCGCGCCGGGCTGTCCGGGCCCTTCGCCCGGTGCGACGTCGAGCACGAGCTGCCACTCGGCGTCGACGCTCCCCGGCGCGAAGCCGAGCGCGACGTTGATCGCGAGCATGTGCGCGTTCTCCTGCGCGTTCCACGTGTGCACGCGGCGCGACGACGGCCGGGCCCGCGCGAGCTCGTCGAGCACCGCCACCTTGACGAGCATCCCGAGGCTTCGGCCACGGTGCTCGCGGAGCACGAGCGTGTCGTACTGGAACACGACCGCGGGCCGGTCGTGCGGGTACGAGACCATCGAGAACGCCGCGAGCGTGCCCGACTCGGCGTGCTCTGCCGCCGCGACGACGTAGCCCTGGCCACGGTCGAGGATCTCCTGGGACGTCGTGCGGACGCGCTCCGCGTCCCACGGGTCCTCCTCCAGGTCGAGCCCGCCGTTCGGGGCGTCGGTGCTCATGCGCGTCTCGAGCACCGCGAACTGGTCGATCCACTCCTCGGGCACCTCGTCCGTCCACACGTGGACCCGGTAGCCGTCGGAGCGCTCGGTGGCCGCCGCACGCAGCGGGTCGAGCACCTCGGGCGCGACCGGGAGGTCGAGCACCGAGTGGCGCATCACCTGCTCCAGGGTGAACCCGCGGTGCAGCGCGAAGGCGGTCGCGTCGTCGTGCGCCGGGACGCGACCGCTGCCCGTCGGTGCCTCGAGCGCGCCCGGGCCGGGCGGCGGCTCCGGCGCGAACGACGAGTCGGACTGGACCACGCGCCGACCCTCCGCGCGTGCGACCTCCAGAGCCGCGTCCCACAGCGCGGAGCCGACGCCCCGGCGCCGGTGCGCGGGGTCCACGCCGACGTAGACGACCGCCACGTGCGTGTTGCCCTGCTGCGGGAGTGCCACCATCGACCGCCCGACGACGGCCTCGGGCCGGGGCGCCGTCTCGTGCGGGGCGTCGTCGCGCACCGCGACCCAGCGCAGCACGCGGCGGTAGCCGGCGCTCGCCACCGTGCCCGCGACGGTCGCCGCGTCCAGGGCGAGGTCGGTGTGGCCGTGGATCGCGCGGTCGATCGCGTCGCCGACCCGAACCGTGCCGTGGACGGCCCAGGCGTCCGGCGCGTCGAGGCTCCCCGGGACGGGCTCGATGCGCACGCGCACGGCGCGCGCGGTGGTGGTGGTCGGTCCTGCCTGCGCTGCGGTCACTCGCCGTCCTTCGGGGTCGTCCTGCGCTGCCACGCGGCCCACACGCCCGCGGGCCGGAACCCGAGGGCGACGTTGATCGCGAGCATGTGGTCGTTCTCCTGCGCGTTCCACGTGTGGACGCGCCGGGTCGTGGGTCGCTCGGCGGCCAGCGCGTCGAGGTTCGCCACCTTCACGAGCATCCCGAGGCGGCGCCCGCGGTGCTCACGGAGCACGAGGGTGTCCTCCTGGAACGCGAAGTCGTCGTGGTCGTGCGGGTACAGGAAGACCGTGAACGCGGCGAGGGTGCCGGTCGGCGCGTGCTCCGCGGCGCTCAGGAGGAAGCCGTTCCGCTTCTCGGACTGCTCGTCGACCCACGTGCGCACGCGGCGCGCGTCCCACGGGTCCTCGCCGTACTCGACTCCACCGATCGGCGGGTCGGTGCTCATGCGGGTGAACAGCACGGCCACCTGGTCGTGCCAGACGTCGGGGACCTCGTCGGTCCAGGTGTGCACCCGGTAGTCGACCCCGGCGTGCTCGCGGGCGTCGTCGCGGTGCGCGCCGAGGGTCTCGGGAGCCACCGGGAGGTCGAGCACCGAGTGGCGCTCGACCTGCTCCAGGGCGTACCCGCGCGCGCCGAGGAAGCGCGGGCCGGGGGCATCGGCGGGGACGCGGCCGGCGCCGGTGGTGGCGACGAGAGCGCCCGGGCCCGGCGGAGGCTCCTCGCCGTGCGACGTGGAGGAGAGGGCCACGGTGCGCCCGGCCTCCGCGCCGAGACGCTCGGCGAGCGCGAGCAGCGCGGTCCCGATGCCGCGCCCGCGCTCGGACGGGCGGACGAGCACGAACGACTCGCCGAGGCGCTCGTTGCTCGTGGTGGGGTGGAGCACGAACAGGTGCGCGACGACGTCGGGCACCGAGGGCGGGCCACCCTCGGCGATCAGGGTGCGGGCAGCCGCGGACCGCACCACGACGAACCGGCGCTTGGTCGCGTACTCCTGGTGGTCCATGCCCGAGAGCACGTCTCGGGCACGGAGCGCGAGGTCGTCGTAGCCGTGGACCTCGAGCTCGTGCTCGCGCTCGAGGTCCGCGACGGCGTGGTACGCCCACGCGCCGGGGTCGTCGAGCGACGCGGGGTGCGGGGCCTCGACGAGCGTGTACCCCAGCGGGAGGGGCACCTCGAGGGCGGCGTGGGCGGCGGTGCTCATGCGTCCAGCGTGATCGCGGTGCGTCCGCGGTGTCCACGCCTTTTGGCCGGGCGGGCGCGGGCGATCGTCCGGCGGCGGACGACGACGGCCCGGACCCCGCAGGGTCCGGGCCGGGTGCGCCGTCGGTGCGGGACGGCGTCCGCTGCCTACTTCTTCGCCGAGCGTCCCGCGATCGCGCCCCAGACGAGCAGCACGAGCAGGGAGCCGACGAAGGCCCAGAACCAGGTGGTGAGCGAGAAGAACTCGTCGTTGGCGTTCGCCCCGAACAGCGCGCCTCCGATCCAGCCGCCGAGGAGAGCTCCCAGCACACCCACGATCAGCGTGACGACCCAGCCTCCCGCTGCCTTGCCCGGCAGGACGGCGCGCGCGATCGCGCCCATGATGAGGCCGATGAGGATCCACCCGATGAAGCCCATGCCTGTCTCCGATCCGTAGGGGACGACAGAGGCGATACGCGGCCAAGTGCCCCGTATGCCTCTTCTTCACGGTGGCACGGGTGCGAGGCGCTCGCACCCCGGGCCGGCGTCGACGCTCGTTAGGCTCGGGGGGTGGCGACGACCGAGGCGACGAGCGCGCGCGTGGACAGCTGGCTGTGGGCCGTCCGCGTGTTCAAGAGCCGCTCCCAGGCGACGGCCGCGGTCAAGGCCGGGCACGTGCGCGTGAACGGCGAGCGCGCGAAGCCCGCGACGAACGTCAAGGTCGGAGACCGGGTCGTCGTGCGCGGCGGGCCGGCCGAACGGATCCTCGTCGTCGAGAAGGTCATCGTGAAGCGGGTCTCGGCGACCCTCGCCGCGCAGGCCGTCGTCGACCAGAGCCCGCCCCCGCCGCCCCGGGAACTCACGGTGCGCGTCGCGGTCCGTGACCGTGGCGCCGGTCGGCCGACCAAGCGCGAGCGCCGCGACCTCGACCGTCTCCGGGGTCGCGGCTGACCCTGGCCCGGCGCGCCCGTGCCTGCCTCTCGTGCGACGCGCGAACGGCCGGGAGGCACCCGCAGGTGCGCTCCCGGCCGTACGGACAGGGTCGGTCGTGGTCAGGTCAGCAGTTTCCGAGGTCCTTCCAGACGCCCCACTGACCGCTCTGCGACGGGTTCTCGCCCGTCGTCCACCACTTGGCCTCGTACGTCTTGCCGCCCTGGGAGACGCGCGCGCCGCCCGTGTAGACGCCGCTCGCGGACCAGGCCGGTGCGGTGCAGACGCCAGGGTCCGGGTCCGGGTCCGGGTTGCCCGGGTCGGTCCCGCCGTTGCCGATCGTCAGGTCGACGCAGTTGTAGAACGCCATGGGCGTGTTCGACACGTTCCAGCGCGCGAGGATCGTGTGGTTGCCCTGGGGCAGGCCCGTCAGCGTGTGGGAGATGTTGCTCGGCGGCTGCGCGCCGTTCTGGTTGAACGTCTTGAACAGCACGCCGTCGACGAAGTACTCCCACGTGCTCGTGTTGTGCGCTGCGGTGAGCTTCCACTGGAACGTGACCGAGGTGCCGGTCTGCGTCCGCGGCCACGGCTTGCTCGAGTCGTCGAGGATGCTGAACCCGCTGCCGCCCGAACACTGCATCGAGCCCTTGGGCGCCTCGACGGACTGCGGCTCGTACTTGATCGAGCCGCAGTCGAAGGACGTGGTGCCCTTCGCGCAGTGGTCCTGCCGGCTCGGTGGTGACGTGATCCAGCCGTGGGCGCTCGCGCTGGGCGCGACCGCCACGGGGGCGATGATCGCGACCGCCCCGACGACGGCCGCCAGGAGTACCGCTCTCAGTCTTCGCATGAGATGTCTCGCTCTCCATCCGGTGGTGCTGGGTCCTGCGGCGCGCGTCGTCGCGGGCCGCTCTTCGGATCGGGCACTTTCGACGCTACGAAACGTGAGGAGTGCGGACAATTGGGCAAAGCCCGTACGTGCTTCCGCGTACCCGCTCCGCGCTCCCACCGGAGCGCCTACGCGAACGCACGACGGCGGGTGGCCGCGCCCGTCCGGACGCGACCACCCGCCGTCGCGGGGTTCAGCAGGTCAGCAGGCGCCGATCAGCTTCCAGGGGCCCCACTGCTCGGCGCCGGGGACGTTGTTCTGCGTCCACCACTTCGCCTCGAAGATGTTCCCGTTGTGCGAGACCTTCGCGCCACCCGTGTAGGTCGCGGTCGAGGACCACGCCGCGTCGGTGCACTCGCCCGGCGTGCCGCCGCCGTTGTCGCCGCCGCCGTTGTCGCCGCCACCGTTGTCGCCGCCACCCGGGTTGGTGCCGTCCGCGGTGACCGTGAGGTCGACGCAGTTGTAGAACGCGTTCACCGTGTCCGCGACGCTCCAGCGCGCGAGGATCGTGTGGTTGCCGAGCGGCAGGCCCTTCAGGGTGTGCGAGATGTCCTTGGGGGGCTGCACGCCGCCGCCGTCGAACGACGCGAAGAGCTGGCCGTCGACGAAGTACTCCCACACGCTCGTGGCGTGGTTCGCGGTGAGCTTCCACTGGAAGGTCACGTCACGACCGGTGGTCGTGCGGGGCCACGGCTTCGACTCGTCGTCGAGGATCGTGTAACCGCTGCCGCCGGAGCACTGCATCGAGCCCTTGACGGCCTCGACGGACTGCGGCTCGTACTTGAGCCCGCCGCAGTCGAAGGACGTGGCGCCCGTGGCGCACTGGTCCTGCCGGCTCGGGGGGGACGTGATCCAGCCGTGCGCCGAGGCGCTGGGGGCGATCGCGATCGGGGCGATGATCGCGGTCGCGCCCACGACGGCGGCGAGGAGCGCCGCGCGAAGTCGCTTCATGGGGGACTCGCTTCCTGTGTCGGGGAGGGCCGACGCCGTGCGGAGCCCGCACCGTCGGCCGTGACGGGGTGGACCGTAGGCAGCCGGGCGACGTCCGCTCAACGACTACGCACGGGCGCCGAGAGGTACGGGATCTCCCGTACCCGGCCGTGTCGATTCGCCGGGATCATGCGAGTTCTCCGGTGTCCCGAACAGCCCCGACGGGCCTGGGAAGGGCGAGGCGAGCGGGTGAAACGTGTGGGGATCACGTAGGTGCGCGCGGCGGGCCGGGCCGCGAGGCTCGGAGCGACGCAGGACTGCGTGCGGCTGCCGGGTCAGGCGGCCGCGTCCTCCTCGCGCAGCCGCGGCTCGGTGCGCAGCTCCGGGCGGACGCCGGACTTGTCGGCGTAGAACGCGCGCACGACGTCCATGTCGGCGCGGACGTCGCCCGTGAGCTCGATCGTCGGGCCGAGGCCCGCCGCCATGGTCGTGCGGTCGACGTAGCCGAGCGTCACGGGCAGGTGGGCCTCGCGCGCGATGCGGTAGAAGCCCGACTTCCAGTACGACCCCGCGCCGCGCGTGCCCTCGGGTGTCACGACGAGCGAGAACACCTCGCCGGCCTGGATGCGCGCGACGACGTCGGCCACGACCCGGCCGGGGTCGCGACGGTCGACGGGGATGCCTCCGAGCGCCCGCATGAGCGGCCCGGCGGGCCCGGCGAACAGTGTGTGCTTGCCGAGCCAGCGCACGTGGATGCCCGTGCTCCACGCGATCGCGAGCATGAGCACGAAGTCCCAGTTCGACGTGTGCGGGGCGCCGACGAGGAGCGTCGGGCGGCGCGTGTCGTACGGCTCGGAGCGCAGCGACCACCGGCTGGTCGCCCAGTAGGCGCGGGCGAGGGCTCGGCGGATCACGACGCCACGGTACAGGCCGTCCACGGGGAGACCGGTTGCCGTCGACAACCACAGGGACCCCGGATAGTCTCCGAGCGGGTAGGGAACTTCCCGCCCTACCCGCACCGCCCGGACTTTTCTGCTCGACCCACCCACTGTTCGACGGAGACCAGATGGACACCACTCCCGCCGGTACGCCCGCCCTCCTGCGCACGCTCAACGCCCGAGCCGTGCTCGACGTGCTCGGCACGGGTGCCCAGGTCGCACGACCCGACGTGGTCGCTGCGACCGGGCTCTCCAAGACGACGGTCGCGCAGACGCTGCGCGCGCTCGAGGCGACGGGCGTCGTCACGGAGGCGGGTCTCGACCGCGACCGCCGGGGACCGGCCGCGACGCTGTACCGCGTCGACCCGGACTACGCGTTCGGGCTCGGCCTCGACGTCGCGCGGGACCGGGTGCGTGTCGCGCTCGTCGACGTCACGGGCGCGATCCGGGCCCGGGCGGAGCGTCGTGACGTCAAGCCGACGACGACGGCGCGCGCCCGGGTCGCCGCCGACCTCGCCCGCGCGTGCGTGAGCGACGTCCTGGCGCGACGCCCGGAGGGGTCGACGATCGAGGTGACGCGCGCCGTCGCGGCGGTCCCGCTGATCGTCGGCTCGGACCTGCGGACCATCCGCCGCGTCCCGGGCTTCGAGAAGGGCGGGACCGACCTGACGGAGGCGCTCGAGGACGCCCTCGGGTGCTCGGTGACGCTGGAGAACGACCTCAACCTCGCGGCGCTCGCCGAGCAGCGCGACGGTGTCGCCGCCGGGGTGCGCTCGTTCGTCGTGCTCGGGCTCGGCGACGGGTTCGGGGCCGGGCTGGTGCTCGACGGGAAGCTCCACCGCGGCTTCGCGGGCGGTGCGGGCGAGGTCTCGTTCCTGCCGCACCCGGGACGCGCGCTGGGGTCCGAGGCGCTGGGCGCGTCCTCGCTCTCGGCCCTCGCGAAGGAGCACGGGCTGCCCGACGACGTGACCGTCAAGGACGTCGTGGACCGGGCCGAGCACGGCGACGGTGCCTCGAACGACGTGCTCGACGAGGTCGCCGAGCGCATCGGGGTCGTCGCGGCGTCGGTCGCTCTCGTGGTCGAGCCGGAGCTCTTCGTCCTCACCAACCAGGCGGCGCGCGCGCCGATCGCCGACCGCGTGACGCGCTTCCTGGCGGAGAAGATCGCGGTGCTCCCCGTCCGGGTCGTCTCCTCCGACCTCACGTGCGACGCCGTCGTCGTCGGCGCCGCGCGCTCGGCGAGCGACGCCCTGCGCGACGAGGTGTTCCGCTCCGCCGCCGCCCACCCCGCACCGGGTGACGGCGACGCCGCGGACGAGCGTGAGGAGGCGGCGTCGTGACCGCAGCCGCGCCCGGCGCGGGAGCTCCGCCGTCGGACCTGGTGTCCCGGCTGGGCCTCGCCGCCGACGCGCGCGCGATCATCCTCAACGCCGACGACTTCGGGATGTGCCGGGCCGCGAACCGCGCGATCACCGACCTGCTCCTCGCGGGTCACCTCGACTCCGCGACCGTCATGGTCCCGTGCGGGTGGGCGCCGGACGGGCTCGCGTTCGCGGCCACGCACCCCGTCGACGTCGGCGTGCACCTCGTCCTGACGAGCGAGTGGACGCGCTACCGGTGGCGCCCGCTCACGGGGACGGGCACGTCCCTGGTCGACGACGCGGGCTACTTCCCGCGCGACGTCCTCACGGTCGAGCGGCAGGCCCGCGTCGAGGACGTCGCCGCCGAGCTCGCGGCCCAGCTCGACGCGGCGCTCGCCGCCGGGGTCGACGTCTCGCACCTCGATAACCACATGGGCTCGGTCTACGGGCTCGAGACGGGGCGCTCGTTCCTCCCGCAGGTCTTCGAGCTCGCCGCCCGGCACCGCCTGCCCTTCCGGCTGCCGCGGACCACGGACGGGATGGACCTGCCCCCGGGCGACTTCCAGCCCCTCCTCGACGAGGCGACCGCCGCCGCGGACGCGCTCGGCGTCGTCCTGGTCGACCGGCTCTGGACCCACCCCTTCGAGCTCGACGGTGCCGGCACGGTCGAGGAGGACGGCTACGAGGACGTCCGCGCGGACTTCCTCGACCTGCTGCGTCGCGTCCCCGCCGGGGTGACCGAGATCTACCTGCACCCCATGCTCGACGACGACGAGCTCGGCGACGTCGCCGACTACGGCGTCCCCAAGCGCGGGTTCGAGCACCGCCTGCTCGCCGACCCCGCCGTGGCCGCCGTGATCGCCGAGGAAGGTCTCGTCCGCGTCGGCTGGCGCGACCTGCGCGCGGTGCAGCGGGGCGAGCGGTGAGCGCCGGGCACCCGGCGCCGTCGGGCAGCGGGCCGACGGCGGGCGGCGGGCTGCTCGCCCGCGTCCGGGACCGGCGGCTCGTCGGCACGCCCTCGCGCGCACGGACGATCGCCTACGGCGCGTCCGCGTTCCCCTCGAACCTGCTGATGCAGACGTTCTCCGCGTTCGTCGTCTACTTCTACGTCGACCACCTCGGGGTCCGCGCCGGCTGGGTCGCCGGCGCGATGGTCGCGCACGGCATCCTCAACGCCCTGCTCAACCCGCTCGTCGGCGCGGCCTCCGACCGTCGCCGGACTCGCTGGGGCCGGCGCGTCCCCTGGATCGTGCTCGGGATCGTCCCGCTCGTCGTCGCGTTCGCGCTCGTGTGGATGCCGCCCGCCGTCGGCCCGACCGGGCTCGTCGTGTGGTTCCTCGTCGTCGTCGCGCTGTTCGACGTCGCGTACGTCGTGGTCGCGCTCAACGTCTCGGCGCTCTTCCCCGAGATCTTCCGCACGACGGCCGAGCGCGCTCGCGGCAACACGCCGCGCCAGATCTTCGGCCTCGTCGGGATGATCCTCGGCACCGCGGGCGCGCCGCTGCTGTACGGCACGCTCGGCTGGACCTGGATGGCGCTGCTGCTCGCGGTCGTGAGCCTCGCGTTCTTCGTGTGGTCGCTCGCCGGGATGGTCGAGCGCCCCGTCGACGTCGAGGCGGTGCGCTCGCGCGAGGCCGCCGTCGGGCTGGGAGACCAGCTCCGCTACACCTTCGCCAACCGCGCGTTCGTCACCTACGTGCTCGGGTCGCTGCTGCTGCAGAGCACGACGGCGATCGTGCTCGCCGCCATCCCGTTCTACGTGCGGTACACCGTCGGAGGGGCGGAGGCCGACGCGACGTTCCTCCTCGCGCCGATCTTCGTCGCCGCGATCCCGTCGATCGTCGGGTGGTCGTGGGTCGTGCGGAAGATCGGCCCGCGCTCCGCGATGCTGTGGGTCGTCACGGTGTACGGGCTCGCGACGTGTCTCTACCTGATCCCGTCCACCGTGCTCGGCGCCGCGCTCGCGGGCCTCGCCGTGGGCGTGGGTGTCGCCGGCCTCATGCAGGTGCTCGAGGTCGCGCTCGCGCAGGTCATCGACGACGACGAGCGTCGCACCGGCCTGCGCCGCGAGGGCATGTACTTCGGCGCCAACGGGTTCGTCGTGCGCGGGTCCGTCATCGTGCAGGCCGTGCTCGTCGCGGGCGTGCTGTCGGCGAGCGGGTACGTCGAGGGCGCGGGCGACGTCGCGCAGCCGGACACCGTCGCGACCGGCGTGCGCCTCCTCCTCGGCGGCGTCCCCGTGGTCCTCGCCGCGCTCGCGTTCGTCTGCTTCTGGTTCTACCCCCTCCGCGGTCGCGACCCCGACGACACCGACGCCGCCCTCGCCGAGGCCGACGCCTCCCCGACGGCGGCAGACCCCCTCCCGAGGTAGAACCCCGGTCGCGCGAGAGAGAACCCTGGTAGCCCGAGGTAGAACCGTGGTCGCGCGATATAGAACCGTGGTCGGCCGAGTGAGAACCGTGGTCGGTCGAAGTAGAACCCTGGTCTTTGAGCCCGACGGCGTGTGGCTGGGTTGGGTGGTCGGGGTGGGTGGTGGTGCCGCGTCTACCATCCGCCGCTCGTTCCTCGCGGCTCCCGCCGGGCCCGCCACGACGCGGCACCACCACCCATCCCGCCCGGCTTCGCCCCGCCCTGGTCTGTGCGCACCCGGACCACCTGCCCGCGCGGTTCCGTCTCGTACGCGCCGCGCCGTCGCGCCGCGTCTTCGTGTCGAGCAGGTGGTCCGGGCGCGTCCTGGTCGCCTGACGCGCCCGGATCTCCTGCTCGGCCAACCAGGATCGCCTGCTCGACCTGCCGGGTCACGTGATCGGCCGAGAACCGGCGATGGCGGCAGCCCCGAGCACCGAGACCACCCCTACCGCGGACCCGACCCCGCGGGCCTGAGACCTGACCACGGTTCTACCTCGCGCGACCACGGTTCTACCTCGACCGACCGCGGTTCTACCTCGGCGGAGTGGGGTTCACTCTCGGCGAGGTGGTGTCCCGGAGGGCGTGCTCGACGACGGTGCAGGGGTCGGTGGTGGCGTCGACGTCGCGGAGGTCGCACGCGACACGGCGCATGAGCGTGCGGAAGGCGCTGCGCTCGTCGGGCGAGAGCATGGCGAGGAGCTGCTCCTCGGCGTCGTGCACGGCCGTGGCCCACCCGGCGAGCCGACGGCGGCCCTCGGGCGTCGCGACGACGCGGCGTGCGCGGCGGTCGGCGGGGTTCTGCTGCCGCTCCCCGAGGCCCGCGGCGACGAGGTCGTCGACGAGGTACGTCATGACGGTCCGGTCGATGCCGTGGTGCTCGGCGAGGGCGAGCTGGGTGGGGTGGTCGCCCTGCGCGACGGTGACGAGGACCTGGTAGCCACGGGTGCCGTGCGGGACGTCGTCGAGCGCCTGCTCGACCGTCGCACGGTAGGCGCGCAGCAGCACGCCGAGGTGCCAGCCGAGGTCCTCGAGGCGGCCGGGGAGCTCGGCGGGGCCGGTCGTGGGAGCGGTCGTCGTGCTCGTGCTCATCCGCCCACCCTACCGCCGGGAATGTGGTTGCACCACCTTTCTGTTGAAGATATGTTCTGTACAGCAACGTATCTTGAGATCGCGAGGAGCCATGCCCGACTACGGCCACGACCTGCGCTTCGGGTCCTTCGTCACACCCACCGCCGCGGCACCGCAGCAGGCGGTCGCGCTCGCGCAGCTCTCGGAGGAGGTGGGCCTCGACCTCGTGACGTTCCAGGACCATCCGTACCAGGCGGCCTTCCTCGACACGTGGACGCTGATGTCCTGGGTCGCCGCGCGCACCGAGCGCATCCGGATCGCGGGCAACGTGCTCAACCTGCCGCTGCGCCCACCGGCCGTGCTCGCGCGCGCCGTGGCGAGCCTCGACCGGCTCTCGGGCGGTCGCGTCGAGCTGGGGCTCGGCGCGGGCGGGTTCTGGGACCCGATCGTCGCGATGGGCGGCGAGCGACTGACGCCGGGGGAGTCGGTCGACGCGCTCTCCGAGGGCATCGACGTCGTCCGCGGGCTGTGGGACACGTCGACCCGTGACCGCCTCGTCGCGGGCGGGGCGCACCACCACGTCGACGGTGCCAAGCGCGGGCCCGCACCCGCGCACGACGTCGAGATCTGGGTCGGCGCGCTCAAGCCCCGCATGCTGCGCCTCGTCGGGGCGAAGGCCGACGGCTGGCTCCCGTCGCTCGCGTACCTCCAGAGCTTCGAGGCGCTCGCGAAGGGCAACGCGACGATCGACGCCGCCGCCGAGGACGCGGGCCGCGACCCGCGCGCCGTCCGGCGCCTGCTCAACGTCGGTGGCCGGTTCACGGCGGACGGTGGCGCCGGGTTCCTCCAGGGCTCGCCCAGCCAGTGGGCCGAGCAGGTCGCGGAGGTGACGCTCGAGCACGGCGTCTCCACGTGGATCGTCGCGGGCGACGACCCGACGACCCTGGCCGTCGTCGGGCAGGAGGTCGCCCCCGCCGCGCGCGAGCTCGTCACGGCGGAGCGCGGCACGGCCGACGTCCAAGCGACGGGAGCCGTCACGGACGGCGAGGCCCGCGCATGACCGACTACGGCCACCCGCTCCGGTTCGGCACGTTCGTCACGCCGTCGGCGCAGGACCCCGAGACGACGGTCGGGCTCGCCCGCCTCGCCGAGGACCTCGGCTACGACCTCGTGACGTTCCAGGACCACCCGTACCAGCCGCGCTTCCTCGACACGTGGACGCTGCTGTCGTACGTCGCGTCCGCGACGGAGCGCATCCACGTCGCGCCCGACGTCGTCAACGTCCCCATGCGCCAGCCCGCCGTGCTCGCGCGCGCGGCGGCGAGCCTCGACCTGCTGTCCGACGGGCGCGTCGACCTCGCGCTCGGCGCCGGCGCGTTCTGGGACGCCATGGTCTCGATGGGCGTCGAGCGCCTCACCCCGGGCGAGTCCGTCGACGCGCTCGCCGAGGCGGTCGACGTGATCCGGGCGATCTGGGGCGAGGACGGCGACGGCGAGCTGTTCGTCCCCGGCCGCCACCACCGGCTCGACGGCGCGACCGCCGGACCGGCGACCACGCGCCGCATCCCGCTGTGGCTGGGCGCGCTCGGCCCGCGCATGCTGCGTCTCGTCGGCGAGAAGGCCGACGGCTGGCTCCCGTCCCTGGGCCGCGTCGGCCTGGACGGGCTGCGCGCGGGGAACGCGCGCATCGACGAGGCCGCGACCGCCGTCGGGCGCGACGCGCGCGAGGTCACGCGCCTGCTCAACGTGTCGGGTACGTTCGATGCCGCCCCCGCGGCGTCCGGCCTCGGGGGCGCCCCGGATCTCGTCGGCCCGCCCGAGGCCTGGGTCGAGCGGCTCCTGCCGCTCGTCCTGGAGGAGGGCGTCTCGACGCTCATCCTCGCGACAGACGACGAGCGCACCACCCGCCGGTTCGCGGAGGACGTCGCGCCCGCGCTGCGGGACGCCGTCGCCGCGGGACGTGCGGCGAGCGGGACGGACACGTCCCGCGTCGTGCCCCTCGCGGTCCGGGCCGCGCGCCGCGACGGCATCGCCTACGGCGACGTCCCCGCCTCCCTCGCGGAGCGAGCGGTCGAGCCGGGCGACGCCGCGTACGGGGGCGTGCGCTCGAACTACCTGCGCGGCGGCTCGCCGGGGCTCGTGCTCCGCCCGCGCGACACCGCGGAGGTCGTCGAGGCGCTCGCGTTCGCGCGCGCCCAGCCGATCACGCGGACCGTGCCGCTGTCCGTCCGCTCGGGCGGCCACGGCATCAGCGGGCGCTCGACGAACGACGGCGGGATCGTCCTCGACCTGGGCGCGCTCGACGCGATCGAGGTGCTCGACGACGACGCGCGCCTCGTGCGCGTCGGCCCGGGTGCGCGCTGGGGCGGGGTCGCGGCGGCGCTCGCTCCCCGGGGCTGGGCGATCACGTCGGGCGACTCCGGCGGCGTCGGGGTGGGCGGTCTCGCGACGGCGGGCGGCATCGGCTTCCTCGGCCGGGCGCACGGTCTGACGATCGACCACGTGCACGCGGTCGAGGTCGTCCTCGCGGACGGCTCGGTCGTGCGCGCGAGCGCGGACGAGAACCCGGACCTGTTCTGGGCGGTGCGCGGCGCGGGGTCGCAGGTCGGCATCGTGACGTCGTTCGAGCTCGTCGCGGACGAGGTGTCGGCGGTCGGGTTCGCGCAGATGGTGCATGATGCGTCCGACCTCGCCGGGTTCCTCGAGCGCTGGGGCGCGACCGTCGAGACGTCGCCGCGAGACACGACGAGCTTCCTCATCGTGGGTCGCCCGCGGCCGGGCCAGCCGGTCGTCGCGCAGTCCATGACGATGGTCGACTCCGCCGACCCGGACACCGTCCTTGCGCGGCTCCAGCCGTTCGCGGCGATCTCGCCGCTGCTCGCGCAGGCGACGGCGCAGATCGTGCCGTACGACGCCGTCGTCTCCGCCCCCGCCCCGGGCCCGCACGGAGGCCAGGGCGAGCCCGTCTCGCGGTCCGGCCTGCTGGAGCACCTCACGCCCGAGGCGTCCGCCCGGCTCGCGGGGCTCGTCGCGAGCGGCGACACGTACTTCTTCCAGATCCGCTCGACGGGGGGAGCGGCGTCGGACGTCCCGGTCGAGGCCACGGCGTACGCGCACCGCTCGGCGAACTTCTCCGTCGTGGCGATGGGGGCGAGCCGCTCACGGCTCGACGCGCGCTGGGACGCGCTGGCGGACGTGTTCGAGGGCATGTACCTGAGCTTCGACACGGACCGCCGCCCCGAGCGCGTGTCGGACGCGTTCCCGCCCGCGACCTTGGAGCGGCTGCGGGAGGTCAAGCGCCGGGTCGACCCGACGAACGTCTTCCGTGACAACCTGCCGATCCTCGGGCCGGACCCGGTGGACGAGCCCGTGGAGGCCGTCCCCGCGAGGTAGAGCCCTGCCGAGGTAGACCCCTGGTAGCGCGAGGTAGAACCCTGGTCAGGACCACGGTTCTACCTCGCGCTACCGGACCTCTACCTCGCGGGGCGGGGTGCCCGTCGGCGTCCCGGTCTCGCTCGCCGGGTCGGGTGCCCGACGGCGCACGGTGAGGACCGCGTGGACGGTCAGCCCGGCGAGGATCGCCCAGAACGCGGCGGCGATGCCGGCCACGACGACGCCGCTCGCGGCGACGAGGAACGTCACGACGGCTGCCTCGCGCCCGCGCGGCTCGGCGACCGCACCGGCGACGGCGGCGCCGAGCGTGCCGACGAGCGCGAGCCCGGCGGCCGCCTCGACGAGGCCCGCGGGCGCGGCGGCGACGAGCGCGGCGAGCCCGGCCGACCCGACGGCGAGCACGAGGTATGCCCACCCGGCGGTGTGCGCGGCGAGCCAGCGGCGCCGGGCGTCGGGGTGGGCCTCGGGCCCCGCGGCGAGCGCGGCGGAGATCGCCGCGAGGTTGATCGCGTGGCCGCCCGCGGTCGCGCCGGCGAGCGTCGCGAGCCCGGTGACGGTCATGGTCTCGCGCCATGGCACGCGGTACCCGAACGACGCCATGACGGCGACGCCGGGCACGTTCTGCGACGCCATCGTCACGACGTAGAGCGGGACGGCGAGCCCGACCACGGCCTGCCACGAGAGCGTGGGGGCGGTGAGGTCGAGGCGGGGGACGGCGTCGGACCACGCGAGCGTGCCGCCGTGCACGGCCTCGTACCCGACGATCGCGAGCGTCACCGCGAGCGCCGCGGGCGCCGCCCAGCGCGGCGCGACGCGCAGGAGCACGAGCCACACGAGAACCACCGGCGCGACGAGCAGCGGCGTCGCGACGACCGCGCGCACCGGTGCGAGGCACAGCGTGAGGAGCACGCCGGCGAGCATCGCCTGCGCGATCGGGGTCGGGATCGCGGCGACGAGGTCGCCGAGTCGCGGCCAGAGCGCGGTGAGCAGCACGAGGCCGCCGACGACGCAGAACGCCCCGACCGCCGCGGGCCACCCGCCCGCGACGGCGCCCGTGCTCACGAGCAGCGCGGCGCCGGGCGTGGACCACGCGAGCGTGAGCGGGGTGCGGTGGCGGGTGGTGAGCCAGAAGATGCCGACGGCCTGCGTGACGCAGAGCGCGAGGAGCCCGGACGCGGCCTGGTCGGGCGTGGCGCCGACGGCGCGCAGCCCGGCGAGCACGACGGCGAACGAGCTCGTGAAGCCGACGAGGGCGGTCACGAGCCCGGCGAGGACGGGGCGCAGGCGGTCCGAGGCGGGGTCCATGCTGCTCCTGGCGAGCTATGAGGGGAGAGCGTTCTGTTTGTGGAACGCTACCAGAGGCTCCGCAGCAGCCGCGCCGGTAGGCTGCGGCGCGTGAGCGACGGGGCAGGGCGCGCGAGGACTCGACCGGACGACGAGCCCGGGGGAGCGCCCGGACGCCCGTCGGGACGAGCAGAGGACGGGACGCTCGCGGCGGTCGCCGCGCAGCTCCGGGCGCTGCGCGCCGACCGTGGGCTCTCCCTGTCGGCCCTCGCCGCCGCGGCGGGCATCGGCAAGGGTTCGCTCTCCGAGATCGAGCACGGCGCGCGCAACCCCACGCTCGCGACCCTCTACGCCCTGGCCGGCGCCCTCGGCGTCCCGCTCGCGACGCTGCTCGCCGAGCGGGCGGGGACGGAGGTCTCGTCCGAGGGTGTCACCGCGCGGCTGCTCGATGCGCACCACCTGCCCGGCGGCACGGCCGTCGAGGTCTACCACCTGCACCTCGAGCCCCACGCGGACCGGACGTCACCGCCGCACGGACCGGGCGTCGTCGAGCACCTGCTCATCACGCGCGGCCGCCTGCGGGCCGGACGCCACGGGGCGGAGGCCGTCGTGACCGTGGGGGACGAGCTGCGGTGGGTGTCCGACGCCGACCACTCCTATCGCGCGCTCGACGGCGCCCCGGTCGACGCCGTGCTCGTCATCCGGACGCCGCCCCGGGGCGGACTCGGACAGGTGACCGGCTAGGGGGTGTCTCCTATATGCGGGTCCAGACGATGCAGGCGGACAGGATCACCGCTGAGCGGTAGGTGATGGCGAGCTTGTCATAGCGGGTCGCCAGGCCTCGCCACTGCTTGGTCAGTGAGAAGGAGCGTTCGACGACGTTGCGCTTCTTGTAGAGCTCGGTGTCCAGGGCGGGTGGTCTGCCGCCGGTCGAGCCCTTGCGTTTGCGCGCTGCGGCGGAGTCCTTCTTCTCGGGGATGACGGTCTTGATCCCCCGGCCGCGCAGGAGCGTGCGTGCCGGCCCGGTGGAGTACGCCCGGTCCGCCAGGACCGCGTCCGGGGTGGTGCGTGGGCGGCCCGGACCGAGCCGTGGTACGCGGATGTCGGCGAGGACCTCGGCCAGCATCGCCCCGTCGTTGCGCTGCCCGCCGGTGATGACCGCGGCCAGCGGCCGACCGTTGCCGTCCACGGCGTGGTGGATCTTGGTGCTCAGCCCGCCCCGTGAGCGCCCGATGCCGTGGCCTGCGGGTTCACGCTCTCCGCCGAGCGGGCTGTGGACGAACCCGTCAGGCAGCTTCGTGTGATTCGCCCGTGCCCCCTGTGTCCTGCTCGGGTCGCGTGGTGTTCGTACCGTGCTGGTGAGCACGGTTGATCGTGGCGTCCACCGACACGGTCCACTCGATCTTGCCCCGTGCGTCCGCGTACGCGAGCAACCCGGCCAGCACCTTGTCCCACGTGCCGTCCTCGGCGTATCGGCGATGGCGTTTCCACACCGTCTTCCACGACCCGTACACGTCCCTGGGCAGATCTCGTCACGCGATCCCGGTTCGATACCGGTAGATGATCCCCTCGACCACCCTGCGGTCGTCCCAGAACGGATGACCACGCTTGCCCACGTTCGACGGCAGAAACGGAGCGATCTGCCCCCACTGGGCATCAGACAACGACTGGAACCGGGACGACGTCACCCGCAGATCATGCCGCGCACCCGCCCACGGTAGGAGACACTCCCTAGGCGCAATGCCCGCATGGGACGAGCGCACGCAGAAGGACACGGTCGTCTTCGCGGACAGTGTCGGGTCGTGTCGTGCGTTCTGCGCGTCGATGTGTCGTATGTGCGACCGTAGGCTTGGGTCCAACCCTCGCGGCGGTGCCAGGGTCGAGACCCGTCACGCCCACGGCACGGGCGGGGAGCGGACTCTCGCCGGCCGTGGACGAACGGGCGAGGAAGGTGCTCATGGCCGGCACGACGACGACGCCTGGTGACGGGCCCCGCGCCGCGGCAGAGGCGAGCGCATGCGTCGCCTAGGACGCCGCCCGACCCACCGCATGCTGCGTGCCCGGCGCAGGCTCAGAGCGGGCCTTGCGCAGCTGATCTGTGCGGCAGCCGGGGCGGCGGCTGGTCTCCTGCTGCCACGGGTCGACGCCGGTCCGACGGTGGACGGCAGCAGGTTGGTGGAACCGATGTTCACGCTCGGCGTCGGCGTCATCGGGGTCGTCAGCATCGTCTTCTCGCTGCTCTTCGGTGTGGTCCAGTGGTCGGCGAGCAGCTTCACACCCCGGCTGGGACTGTTCCGCGCGGACCCGCTCGTCTGGCGCACCTTCGCGTTCGCGATCGGTGTGTTCGTGTACTGCGCGGTCGCGGCGCTGGCCAGCGCGGACCATCTGAGGGTGTCGGTCGTCGTCCCCGGCGCAGCGATTGTGGGCGTGCTCGCGGCGGTCGTCCTCTTGCGACGCCTGCAGACCAAGGCCTTCTTGTCGCTTCAGCTCGCCCACGTCCTGGAGGCGATCGTCGCCCGTGGCCGCGAGGTCGTCGCCGACCTGTACCCGCCGCTCGACTCGGCTCTGGAGCAACCGCGCGACGCTCAGCACGCGCAGCTGCCACCACGACGTCGATCGGTCGCCTGGACGGGTCGCTCGGGTGTGGTGCAACAGCTCGAGCTGCGGCGGCTCGTCAGCGCCGCCACCGACTCCGACGTGGTGGTGGTGTTCCGGATCGGAGTCGGCGACACCCTCCACGAGGGTGCGACTCTCGCTGACCTGCACGGCGGTGACCTGCAGGACGACGTCGTGCGGCGCGCCGTCGTGCGCGGCTCGGAGCGCTCCTTCGACCAGGACCCGCTGCTCGCGTTCCGGCTGCTCGCCGACATCGGGCTGCGGGCCCTGTCGCCCGCGATCAACGACCCGGCCACTGCGGTGGACACGATCGACGCCGTTGAAGGACTGCTCCTCGCCGTCGCGCGCCGTGACGTAGAGGTCGGGGACGTCCGCGACGAGGCCGGAGCGCTCAGGGCTCGGCTCGTGCTGCCGAGCTGGGAGGACTACCTGGAGACGAGCGTGAGCGACCTGGTGCCGGCGGCGAGCCCTTTCACGATGGTGCTCTCCCGGCTCCTGCGCCTGCTTGATGAACTGCTCCGGGTGGTGGCACCCGACCAGCGTCCGGCGCTCGAAAGGTTGGCCGCGGACGTGCGCGCGAGGCTCGCCGCCGGCCGCTAGAGGTGAGCGAGCCGGGTGCGTTGTCGAGGGCCGAGGAACGGCGACCACGAGTCCTCAGGTCCCTGACGTCCGCTGGAATCGTGCAGTCACCCATTCTGGGTGATGCGATGCTGACGGGTGGGCGCCAGCCTCGAGAGAGGATGCGGCGTGTCACGTCGTAGGCGCACCGAGGGTGGGGTCGTGATGGCGGAGACGGGACCGAACGTCTTGATCATCTTGGCCGATGATGTCGGGTGGTCCGACGCTAGCTGCTACCACGACGGGTTGATGGGGACCACGACGCCGAACATCGACCGGATCGCTGACGAAGGCGCCCGTCTGACGGACTGCTACGCCCAGGCCAGCTGCACCGCGGGACGCGCCGCGCTGATCACCGGTCAGCTTCCCATGCGCACGGGCTTGACGACGGTCGGCCTGCCCGGAGCGGAGCAGGGCCTGCAGCCCGAGGACCCGACCCTGGCCGAGCTCGTCAAGCCGCTGGGTTACGCGACCGCACAGATCGGGAAGAACCATCTCGGGGACCGCAACGAGTTCTTGCCGACCGTCCACGGCTTCGACGAGTTCTACGGCAACCTGTACCACCTCAACGCCGAGGAGGAGCCGGAGCAGCCGGACTACCCGAGGGACCACCCCGCGTTCCAGCGGTTCTTCGCTCCTCGGGGCGTCCTGGACTGCCGGGCGAGCGAGGTCGACGACGACTCGGTCGACGAGCGCTTCGGCCGGGTCGGCAAGCAGACCATCCACGACAGCGGACCGCTGACCCGGGAACGGATGGAGACCATCGAGGACGACCTCCTGAACCACTCGATCGACTTCATCCGCCGTTCTCACGAGGCCGGAGAGCCATTCCTGGTGTGGCACAACACCACCCGCATGCATGTTTGGACCCGTTTGTCGGAACGGTGGCGGGACAAGACAGGATTCGGCGTCTACGCCGACGGCATGCAGGAGCTGGACTGGGTCGTGGGCGAGCTCCTCGGCACACTCGACGAGCTCGGCATCGCCGACGACACGATCGTGATCTTCACCTCGGACAACGGCGCCGAGAAGTTCACCTGGCCCGACGGCGGGACCTCCCCGTTCCGCGGGGAGAAGGGTCTGGGCTGGGAAGGAGGCTTCCGCGCACCGTTCCTGATCCGCTGGCCAGGACACATCCCGGCAGCACAGGTGCTCAACGGGATCTTCTCGCTCGAGGACGTCGTCCCCACCATCCTGGCCGCGGCCGGGGTCGGCGACATCAAGGAACGACTGCTCGCGGGCCACCAGGCAGGCGACAAGCACTTCCGCGTCCACCTGGACGGGTACAACCAGCTGCCCTACCTGACAGGACAGAGCCCCGAGTCCGCCCGCGACGAGTTCTTCTACTACGGCGAGCACGACCTGTTCGCCATCCGCTACCGCAACTGGAAGATCCACTTCCAGACCAAGGACGACTGGTTCGGAGGGCAGCTCGAGCGCCCGACCGTGCCGCTGCCCGTCAATCTGCGGGCCGACCCCTTCGAGCAGCACATGAGCGCACCGTCGTACCCGATCTACGTCGGCGAGAAGCTCTGGACCGTCATGCCGGCGGGATACATCCTGCAACAGCACGCCCAGACGTTCGCACAGTTCCCGCCCCGGCAGGCCCCACCGGACTTCAACCCCAGCCAGATGCTCGCCGCAGTGCTCAGCACGGTCGCGAACGGGCTGGAATGACACACCCGACAGGACCCGCCGAGACACACCGCCTCCAGCGCGAGGAACGACACACGAGCACCGCGCCGTCCTCGCCAACAGCACCCGCGGGAATGGTCTGGATCCCGGGCGGGGAGTTCGCCATGGGATCCGAGGAGTTCTACCCCGAAGAGCGCCCCGTCCGACGGGTCGCGGTCGACGGGTTCTGGATGGACGAGCACCCCGTGACCGTCCAGGAGTTCTCACGGTTCGTCCGAGCCACCGGGTACGTCACGGTCGCCGAACGCCCGCTCGACCCCACCCAGTACCCCGGCGCGGACCCCGACCTGCTCGCCCCCGGCTCGCTCGTGTTCCGCAAGACGACCGGCCCGGTCGACCTGCGCGACAACCGGCTGTGGTGGCAGTACGTCCTCGGAGCGTCCTGGCGGCACCCCGAAGGCACCGACGCCGACGCACTGCAGCGCGCCGACCATCCCGTCGTGCACGTGGCGTGGGAGGACGTGAACGCCTACGCCCGCTGGGCCGGTAAGGAGATCGCGACCGAAGCCGAGTGGGAGTTCGCCGCGCGTGGCGGCCTGGACGGCGCGAGGTTCGCCTGGGGCGACGAGCACTTCCCGGCCGGGCGTGCGATGGCGAACACCTGGCAAGGGCAGTTCCCCTGGCAGAACCTCGTGCTCGACGGATACGAGGGGACCTCGCCCGTCGGTCGTTTCCCTCCCAACGGCTTCGGCCTCGCGGACGTCACCGGGAACGTCTGGGAATGGACCAGCGACTACTACAGGACCTCCCACGACGCCGTGGCTCATCACGCGTGCTGCGTGCCACGAAACCCACACGTACTCACACCCGAGCAGTCCTTCGGCGCACCCGACGAACCGGGCTCGCAGATCCCCCGCAGGGTCATCAAGGGCGGCTCCCACCTGTGCGCGCCGAACTACTGCCTGCGCTACCGACCAGCCGCTCGGCAAGCACAGATGATCGACACCGGAACGGCCCACCTCGGCTTCCGGTGCATCACACGACCGCACCCGCACCAGATCCCCTCGACAGCCTGACGCGACGAACCAGCCCAAGCCCTGCGCCCAACCTCGGCAACGCGGCGGACGACCGGGACACGACGAAGTTCCGCTCAGTCCGGAGAAGCCGTTGTCGCGGCGCCGGGCCGAATGGGACGATCCCGAGGCTCCCGACCGACCCACCGCCGAGCACAACGTCCGGCTGCGAGACCTCGCCCACCGTGCCGTCCACGAAGGCACCTCATCCGAGCCGAACGGCGCGCGGCCAGAATCGCAGCACTGCTCCGAAAGCCCGCACCCCGGAAGTACCAGGACGGCCCGGGGTGCCGGACCTGCTTCCAGCAGCCTCACGGCAGAGGCGGGAGACACGCCCTAGTACGCGCCCTGCCCGGGAGCCCACGCGTCGGACGTGAAGCCGGACGGCGCGCCCGGCGACCACGGTGCGGGCGGCGGCTGCGGCGTCCGGACGAGGAACGCCTGGCGTGCGGTCAGCATGAGCTGCAGCAGCGCGCGGCGCTGCCCCTCGACCCGCCACGCCTCGACCGCGCCTCGCGCGACGCGGTCGTGGAGCAGCGCGAGCTCGGTCGCCGCCTGCTGGTAGTCGCGCATCGCGTGCGCAGCGCCGGTGCCACCCGTGCGGCGGGCCCAGTCGCGCGCCTGGCGCCGGGCCTTGAGCGTCGAGAGCATCGTGAGGTCGGCGGGCGTGACCAGCCCCGTGGGGACGTACGGGACGAGCTGGCGCTGGATCGTCGCGACCGTGCGGCGACGGTCCCGGACGAGCAGCACGATCAGCGTGACGAGGACGCCGAGCCCCGCGAGGTACGCGACCCCGAGCGCGAGCGTGCCGAAGCCGGTCGAGGCGTTCCACAGCATGTGGAGCGCGATGGCGGCGGCGAGGCCGCCGAGGGGGGCGAGGACGCGCCGCGGTCCGGGCGGGCTCGTGGCCGCGCTCGCGACGCCCAGCCCCGTGAGCGCGGTGCACAGCGGGTGCAGCAGCGGCGTGACGAGCGCGCGCAGGACGAACGTCGGCCCGAGCGTGCCGTCCTGCGCCGCCATGATGAAGTACGTGACGTTCTCGACCGCCGCGAAACCGAGCGCGACCATCGCCGCGTAGATGACGCCGTCGGTCCAGCCGTCGATCTCGTGCCGGCGGAACCACAGCATGCCGAACAGCACCGCACCCTTGAGGATCTCCTCGACGAACGGCGCCCCGAACGACGCGACGACGTACCAGCCGACCTCCTCGCCGAACAGCGGCGCGGTGAGCAGCTCGAGCCCGAGCGTGTTGAGGATCCCCGCGACGAGCGTCGCGATCCCGGCCCCCCACAGGAACGCCACGACGAGCGCGCTCGGCGGCTCCGGCTCCAGCCGGTCGAGCGCGAGGACCACCGGCAGCCAGATGCCGAGCGGCACGAGCGCGAGGAGGAGTCCGACGGTGAACGTCCCGACGCCCGACAGCGCCGCGAGCACGAGACCCACGAGCAGGCACAGGCTCGCGACGGCGATGGTCACGATGACGCCGACGCGCGCCCGGCCCGGGGGGCGACCCTCCAGGACCGCGCGCGGGTCGAGCGGCACCGCGATGCCCGCAGGACCCTGCGGGTGCGGGGGCACCGGCGTCGGCTGCGGGTGCGGCGGAGGGACGGCAGGGCCGTGCGGCGGGTACGTCACGGGCGGTAAGGCTACGCACCCGGGCGCCGCGGGGGAAAGGTGTCCGCCGGTGGTGGCGCCGACCCCGGGGTTGCGGGCGAGGCGGTCGCCGAACCCGGGATGCCGCCGGGCTCGGCGCGAGACGTGCCGACGACCCCGGGGTCGTCGGCCGTGAGCGGGGTCTGAAGGCTGTGGTGGTTCCTAGGCGGCGACGTCGTAGCCGGACCGGACGCCGCCCCGGCGGCGCACGGTGGCGTCGTCGGGCACGATCTCGTCCGGCGGGACGACGGCGCCCGGCTCCACGAGGACGCGGCGCCCGACGCGCGCGCCGCTGCCCACGCGGGCGCGGTCGCCGACCCGGGTCTCGGGGGAGAGGCGCACGTTGTCGCCGACGCGGACGTCACGCCCGAGGACGACGTCCCGGTCGATCCAGCTCCCTTCGCCGAGCTCGCAGCCGTGCCCGATGACGGCCCCCTTCTCGACGTACGTGCCCGACCCGACGGGGACGGACTCGGGGACGCGCGCGTGCGGCGACACGAGGCCGCCGCCGGTGTGGCGCTCGTAGTGCATGATCTCGCCGTAGTCGTTCTCGACCTGGACACGGCGTGCGAGGCGGGCCATCTGACCTCCTCAGGGTCTGTCGGCGGTGTTCTGCTGACATAACGTCGGAGCGCTGCCCAGGATTCCACCGCGGTCGGGTGGTAGCGCAGAACCCGGTCCGCCGAGGTAGAACCTTGGTCTCAACCGGTCATCGCAACATCGGGTTGGTCAGGTTGGTGAGAGTAGCGCGGCGAGCTTCTCGGCGGGGGTGGCCCAGCCGAGGGTTTGGCGGGGTCGGGTGTTGAGGGCGTCTGCGACGTCTTCGAGGTCGGATGCGGGGTGCACGGACAGGTCGGTGCCTTTGGGGTAGTACTGGCGTAGGAGCCCGTTGGTGTTCTCGTTGCTGCCGCGCTGCCAGGGTGCGTGCGGGTCGCAGAAGAACAGGTCGATGGGATCGGTGAATCCGATGTCGATGCCGACGTTCGGTGTCATCTCTCGGCCCCGGTCCCAGGTGAGGGTGCGTCGTAGGTGCTCGGGCAGGGCCCGGATCTTGGTCCGCATCGCTTCTGCGACCTGCTCGGCGGCGTAGCCGTGCGGCAGGTGCAGCAGCATCACGAACCGGGTGCTGCGCTCGACCAGGGTCCCGATCGCGGACTTGTTGCCGGCACCGATGATCAGATCGCCCTCCCAGTGGCCCGGCACGGCGCGGTCGGCGATCTCGGCCGGGCGTTCGCTGATCAGGACATCGGGCGGTAGCAGGCGTTGCCCCTGACGCTTGGTGCGGGCCTGGGCCCGAGGGCGGCGGCGGGCGCGTCCGGTCCGCAGCGCGGTGTGCAGCTCGGCGCGCAGCCCGCCACGGCCCTGGACATACAACGCCTGATAGATCGCCTCGTGACTGATCCGCATCGACTCATCATCGGGGAAGTCGACCGGGAGGCGGTTCGCGATCTGCTGCGGGCTCCACACCCGTGCGCGGCGGCTGTCCGGTCGCACGGTGCCGTCCAGCCGGTCGCAGACATAGCCCGCCAGGCGCGGGTCGAGCGCGAGCTTGCGCCGATCCTGTTTGGGACGCGCGGCCTGCCGGTCGCGGTGGGCCTGCGCGACCGAGGGCACATACCGACCATCGCTCGCCCGCCGGCCCGGGTTGGTCAACTCACGCCAGATCGTCGAGCGTGGACGGCCCAGCCGCCGCCCGATCGCCGCGTACGAATGACCCTCGGCACGCAGCAACGCCATCCGCTCGCGTTCTTCGAACGACACGAACCGGCCCGTGGGCGCGGCGAGATCGATATCAGGCACCCCGCCAGACTCAGCGATCCAGGCCTGCACCGTGCGGGTCGACACGCCCACCCCCGCGGCCGCCGCGACCACAGGCACGCCATCGACGAACGCCCGCCAGAACTCCCGCCGCCACTGCCGCGGCACCGACACCCCACCACGCACCATCCGAAAACACCCCTCGAATCAGGATGTTGCGATGACCAGTTGAGACCGCCAACCCTGGTCTGCCGAGATAGAACCGTGGTCGCGCGAGGTAGAACCGTGGTTGGCCGAGGTAGAGCCCTGGTTCTCGTGCCCGACGGCGGTCTGGTCGCCTTGGGTGGGCGGGGTGGGTGGTGGTGCCGCGTCTACCATCCGCCGCTCGTTCCTCGCGGCTCCCGCCAGGCCCGCCACGACGCGGCACCACCACCCACCCCGCCCGGTATCGCCTCACCCTGGTCGCCGCTCACCTCAGGCGACCGCCCGCGCGCCGGGCCCCCGCCGTCGAGCAGGTGGTCTGGGCGCGTCGTGCTCTTCTGACGCACCCGGATCGCCTGCTCGACCTGCCAGGACCGCCTGGTCGACCATGTCAGGTGACTCGGTCGCGGTGAGCGGCCGACCGTCGTCGGACACGACGCGCCCATGGTGGGTGGCCCACCGGCGCCCGTACGAGCAAGACGGGCCCAGGCCCGACCCGCACTCCCGAGACCGAACGACCGCTCTACCTGGCGTGACCACGGGTCTATCTCGCGTGACCACGGGTCTCTCTCGCGGGACCGCGGTTCTCTCTCGCGCGACCGGTGATCGGGTGATCGGGGGGGGTCAGAGGGGGCGGGTGGTGCCGCGGGTGACGAGGGTCGTGGGGAGGCGGACGTGGGGTTCGCGGGGGTTGCCCTCGACGAGGTCGACGATGAGGCGCAGGGCTTCGGCGCCCATGCGGTGGATCGGCTGGTCGACCGTCGTCAGGGGCGGGGTGGTGAGCGCCGACTCGGGGACGTTGTCGAACCCGACGACGGAGACGTCGTCGGGCACGCGCAGACCGAGCTCCGCGGCGACCTCCATGGTGCGGATCGCGGAGAGGTCGTTGGCGGCGAAGATCGCGGTGGGGCGCTCGGGGAGCGAGAGCAGCTCGTGCGCGGGGGAGTCGGCGAGGTCGGGGCGGTAGCCGCCGACGCGGACGAGATCGGGGTCGAACGGGACGCCGGCGTCGGCGAGCGCCTCGCGGTAGCCCTGCTCGCGCAGGCGCGCGGACTCCAGGTCGGGGCGGCCGGCGAGGAACCCGATGCGCCGGTGGCCCAGCGACAGCAGGTGCTCGGTCGCGGCACGGGCGCCGGCGAGGTTGTCGGAGTCGACGGTCGGGGGGCCGGACGGGCCGCGGTGCGGGTCGACGGCGACGACGGGGACGGAGCTGCCCGGCGCGACGACGGTCGGTGTGACGAGGATGGCGCCGTCGATGAGCGTGCCGCCGAGCCGGGAGAGGTAGCGCTGCTCCCAGCCGACGCGGTCGTCGCGGCGCTGGCCGCCGGAGTAGGCGAGCAGCTCGTAGCCGGTGCCGTCGACGGCCTCGGAGATGCCCTTGAGCAGCTCGGTGGAGAACGGCTCGAACTCGGCGACGAGGATGCCGATGACGTTGGTGCGGCTGCTGCGCAGGCTGCGCGCGACGATCGACGACTCGTACCCGAGGCGGTCGATGACCTCCTGGACGTGGCGCGAGGTCTCGACGGCGACCCCGTACCGGCCGTTGATGACCTTGGAGACGGTCGCCACGGAGACGCCGGCGTCGCGTGCGACGTCACCGATCGTGACTCTTCCCGTGGGGCGCATGGGGACGACAGTAGCCCGTGCCCCGGGGTGCGGGGCTCGTCGCCCGCCTCGTCCCACCCGTCGTGTGTAAAACGTTATCGATAACGATTGACACGACGACCCTCCGCCTGCGAGAGTCGCCGTGGCGGCCCCGACGCGGAGGCGGCCCGGCGCGCTCGAGGCAGCGTGCGCCCTGTGCGACTCGACGAAGAGGACGGAACGATGAAGTCTCGAAAGCTCCTGGCGGCGACCGCCGTCGCGATGGCGAGCACGCTCGCGCTCTCGGCCTGCGGAGGCGGGGGCGACTCCGGCTCGGAGGACGGCTCGGTCTCGATGACCTTCTGGCACAACTCCACGACCGGTGACGGCAAGGCGTACTGGGAGGACACGGTCGCGGCGTTCGAGGAGGCGAACCCCGGCGTCACGATCGAGATCCAGGCCATCCAGAACGAGGACATGGACGGCAAGCTCCAGACGGCCCTCAACTCGGGCGACGCGCCCGACATCTTCATGGCTCGCGGCGGCGGCAAGCTCGCCGACGTCGTCGAGGCCGGCCAGGCCAAGGACCTCACCGACCTGATCGACCCGGCGGTGAAGGAGGCGGTCGGCGGCTCGCTGAGCGCCATGACCGTCGACGACAAGGTCTACGGCGTGCCCGTGTCGATCCTGCCGGGCGGCCTGTTCTACAGCGCGGACCTGTTCGAGGCGGCGGGCGTCACCGAGAACCCGGCGACGATCCCCGACCTGGAGGCCGCGAACGAGAAGCTGCGCGCGAGCGGCGTCGCGCCCATCGCCCTCGGCGCCAAGGACGCGTGGCCGGCCGCGCACTGGTACTACTTCTTCGCCCTGCGCTACTGCTCTCAGGACACCATGAACGAGGCCGCCTCCACGCGGACGTTCGACGCCCCGTGCTGGACCGAGGCCGGCGAGGCGCTCGCGGACTTCGCCGCGACGGAGCCGTTCAACGAGGGCTTCCTCACGACCTCCGCGCAGCAGGGCGCCGGCTCGTCGGCCGGCCTGCTGGCGAACCACCAGGCCGCGATGGAGCTCATGGGCGCCTGGGACCCGGGCGTCATCGCCTCGCTCACGCCCGACGGCCAGCCGCTGCCCGACCTCCAGTGGTTCCCGTTCCCCGAGGTCGAGGACGGTGAGGGCGAGCCCGGCGCGATGATGGGCGGCGTCGACGGCTACTCGTGCTCCGCGGACGCCCCGGACGAGTGCGCCGACTTCCTCAACTTCGCGCTGTCGAAGGAGTCGCAGGAGGCCTACGCCGACGCGTTCCAGACGCTCCCCGCGAGCTCCGAGGCGCAGGGCGTCGTCACCGACCCGGCTCTCGTCTCGATCCTCGAGGCGTACAACGAGGCGCCGTACGTCTCCGTCTGGCTCGACACGCTCTACGGCCAGAACATCGGCAACGCCCTGAACACGGCCGTCGTCAACCTGCTGGCCGGCCAGGGCAGCCCCGAGGACATCGTCCAGGCCGTCAACGACGCAGCGGCCAAGGAGTAGCACCAGCCATGAGCGTGTCCCAGGGCGAGACCTCGCCGAGCACGACGACGCCCGAGGACCGGGCCGGGGGCGGCGCCGGCGCCGTGCAGCCGCCCCCGGCCGCCGCGGCGCGGGCCCACCGCCCGCGCCGCGGGCGCTGGGGGCAGCGGGCCGAGATCGCGGTGCTCGCCGGGCCCGCGCTCGTCGTCTTCCTGACCTTCGTCATCGTCCCCGTCGTGATGGCGGCGTACTACGGGTTCTTCAAGTGGAAGGGCTTCGGCCCGCCGACGGAGTTCGTCGGGTTCGACAACTACCTCATCATCTTCCGCGACCCCGAGTTCCTCGCGGCGCTGGGGCACAACGCGTTCATCGTCATCATGTCGCTCGTGCTCCAGGGCCCGGTCGCCGTGGTCGTGGCGCTCATGCTCAACCGGCGCATCCGCGGCCGCTCGGTGATCCGCGTGCTCGTGTTCGTGCCGTACGTGGTGTCCGAGGTGATCGTCGGGACGGGCTTCAGCCTCATGCTCGCGACCACGGGCGCCGTGAACGACCTGCTCGACAAGATCGGTCTCGGGTTCCTCTCGGTCGACTGGCTCGCCGACCCCGACGTCGCGATCTGGACCCTGCTGCTCATCATCACGTGGAAGTACATCGGCTTCGCCGTGATCCTCTTCCTCGCGGGCCTGCAGGGCATCCCCGACGAGCTGGGGGAGGCCGCGGCGATCGACGGCGCGTCGTACTGGACGACGCAGCGCTACGTCACGCTCCCGCTGCTCGGCCCGACCGTCCGCATCTGGGCGTTCCTGTCGATCATCGGCTCGCTCCAGCTCTTCGACCTCGTCTACATCATCTGGGGCCAGTACGTGGCCTCGACGGCGGGGACGTCGACCATGGCGACCTACATGGTGGCGAACGGCCGCAACGCGGGGAACTACGGGTACGGCAGCGCGGTCGCCGTGGTGCTGTTCCTCATCTCGCTCGCGGTGGCGCTCGTCTACCAGCGGTACGTCCTGCGCCGTGACACCGAGGGCGCGATCACGGAAGGGAAGAAGTGATGGCCACCGTCACCGCGGCGCCCGCGCCCGAGCGTGCCCCCGGCGCCAAGCTCCCGAAGGAGCCGCGCGGCTCCGGCATCGGGCGGGGCGGCCCCCTGACCTACGTCGTCGCGTGGTTGCTCGTCGGCGTGTGCCTGGCCCCGATCGCGTACATCGTGGTCGGTGGGTTCCGCACGAACGCGCAGATCACGGCCGACCCGTCGGGCCTGCCCGACCCGTGGCAGCTCGACAACTACGTCGGGGTCCTGACGAGCTCGCTGTTCTGGCAGCAGCTCGGGAACTCGCTCGTCGCCGCGCTGCTCACGACCCTCGGCGTCGTCGTCCTCGGCCTCATGGCGAGCTACGTCATCGCGCGCTACTCGTTCGCCGGGCGCGGGGCGCTGTACGCGCTGTTCGCCGCGGGCCTCATGTTCCCCATGACCGTCGCGATCACCCCGCTGTACATCATGATCCGCTCGCTCGGCCTGATGAACTCCGTGGGCGGGCTCGTGCTGCCGCAGATCGCTTTCGCCCTCCCGACGACCGTCATCATCCTCGTCCCGTTCCTGCGCGCGATCCCGCGCGAGATCGAGGAGGCGGCGTCGATCGACGGGGCCAGCCGGCTCGGGTTCTTCTTCCGCATGGTCGTGCCGCTGTCCCTGCCGGGCGTCATCACCGTGGGGATCCTCGCGTTCGTCGCGAGCTGGAACAGCTACATGCTCCCGCTCTTCATCCTCAACGACGAGACGTCGTACACGCTCCCGCTGGGCGTGCAGGCGTTCGCGTCGCAGTACTCCGTGGACACCGCCCGCGTGCTCGCCTTCACGTCCCTGTCGATGATCCCCGCGCTCGTCTTCTTCTCGCTGTTCGAGCGGCGCATCGTCGGCGGGCTCTCCGGAGCCGTGAAGGGCTGACCGCCCGCTCGTCCGCGCACCCGTCCCCGCCCGCGCGCCCTGCGCGGGCGGGGCCACCATCGAAGGAGAACGGTCCCGTGACCGACGTCGTACCCGCCGTCCCGACGGCCCCCACCGGCAGCCCGGAGCCGGGTGCCGCCATCGCGCCTGCCCCGCACCCCGGGCCGCCGCAGATGCCCACGGTCTCCGAGCGCGTGCGCGCGCTCCACGCCCGCATGACCCTCGACGAGAAGCTCGCCCAGCTCGTGGGCTACTGGCTCGACCAGAACGGCACGGTCGCGCCGATGCAGTCGGAGATGACGGCGGGCCAGGCCGACGGCGGCCGGCTCGCCGAGATCACGCGGCACGGCATGGGGCACTACACGCGCGTCTACGGCACGCGACCCGTCGAGCCCGCGGAGCGCGCCGCGTGGCTGTGGGCGGAGCAGCGCCGGCTGAAGGAGGAGACCCGCCTGGGGATCCCCGCGATCGTGCACGAGGAGTGCCTCACGGGCCTCGCCGCGTGGAAGGCTGCGACGTACCCGACGCCGCTCGCGTGGGGCGCGTCGTTCGACCCGGCGCTGGTCGAGGAGATGGCGCGCGAGGTCGGGGAGTCGATGCGCGCGCTCGGCGTGCACCAGGGCCTCGCGCCCGTTCTCGACGTCGTGCGGGACCCGCGCTGGGGCCGGGTGGACGAGTGCGTGGGCGAGGACCCGTACCTCGTGGGCACGGTGGGCACGGCGTACGTGCGCGGCCTCCAGGACGCGGGCGTGCACGCGACCCTCAAGCACTTCGTCGGGTACTCGGGCTCGCGCGCCGGCCGCAACCACGCGCCGGTGAGCGCGGGGCCGCGCGAGCTCGCGGACGTCTACCTCCCGCCGTTCGAGATGGCCGTGCGCGACGGCGGCGCCCGGTCGGTCATGGCGTCGTACGTCGACGTCGACGGGGTGCCGCTGCACGCCAGCGAGGAGTACCTCACGGGTGTCCTGCGCGAGCGGTGGGGGTTCGACGGCGTCGTCGTCGCCGACTACTTCGGCGTCGCGTTCCTCGAGGTCATGCACCGCGTCGCGGCCGACCGCGGGGAGGCCGCCGCGCAGGCGCTCCAGGCCGGCCTCGACGTCGAGCTCCCGACGGGCGACGCCTACCTCGCGCCGCTCGCGGAGCGCGTGCGGTCGGGCGCGCTCGACGAGGCATGGGTCGACCGCGCGGTCCTGCGCCTCCTCGACCAGAAGGAGGAGCTCGGCCTGCTCGACCCGGCCGCCTACGCCGACGAGCCGCCCACGTCGATCGACCTCGACACCCCCCAGCAGCGCGCCACCGCGCGCCGCCTCGCGCAGGAGTCGCTCGTGCTGCTCGCGAACGACGGCGTGCTGCCGCTCGTGCGGCCCGTGGTCCCCGACAGCGGAACCGCCGCGGACGGCGGGACGACCGCTCCCCGGCGGGTCGCCGTCGTCGGGCCCGACGCGGACTCGTCCGAGGCGCTCATGGGCTGCTACTCGTTCGTCAACCACGTGCTCGCGCACCACCCCGGCACGCCGGCGGGCATCGCCCTGCCGACGGTCCTGGAGTCGCTGCGCGAGGCGCTCCCGGGCACCGACGTGACCTACGCGCTCGGCTGCGCGGTCGACGGCGACGACGTCTCGGGGATCCCCGAGGCGGTGGACGTCGCGCGCGCCGCGGACGTCGCGGTCGTCGTCGTGGGCGACGAGGCGGGTCTGTTCGGGCGGGGCACGGTCGGCGAGGGCAACGACGCCGAGTCGCTCGAGCTCCCGGGCGTGCAGCGCCGGCTCGTCGAGGAGGTCGTCGCGACCGGCACGCCCGTCGTGCTCGTGCTGCTCACGGGCCGTCCGTACGCGATCGGCTGGGCGTTCGGGGACGACGCGGGCGCGGACGGCGCGACCCCCGGCCGCCCGGCCGCCGTCGTGCAGGGCTTCTTCCCCGGCGAGGAGGGCGGGCGCGCGGTGGCCGACGTGCTCGTGGGTGCCGTCAACCCGTCGGGCCGCCTGCCCGTGTCGCTCCCGCGCGCGGGCGGGGCGGAGCCCTTCTCCTACCTGCACCCCGTGCTCGGCGGGCCGTCGGACGTGACGTCCGCGGACCCGACGCCCGTGCGGCCGTTCGGGTTCGGGCTGTCGTACACGCGGTTCGCGTACGCGGACCTGGAGGTCGACGCGAGCGTCGCCGCGGGCGGGACGTTCGCCGCGTCCGTGACGGTGACGAACACGGGCGACGTCGCGGGAACGGACGTCGTGCAGCTCTACGCGCGCGACGTCGTGGGGTCGGTGCCGCGACCCGTCGCGCAGCTCCTCGGGTACGCGCGCGTCGACCTCGCCGCGGGCGAGTCCCGGCGCGTGGACTTCCGCGTCCCGACGACGCGCCTCGCGTTCTCCGACCGCCGCCTCGTGCGCGTGGTCGAGCCGGGCGACGTCGAGGTGTGGGTCGGCGCGCACGCGGGCGCGGTCGACGCCGCCCCCGGGGTCGGCGACCTCGGGTCGACGACCGGCGGCGCGATCGTCAACGAGTCCGCCGCCGCGGAGCGCCGGGTCGTGCCCGGCGCGGCGACCGCGCGCGCGACGCTCGCCGTGACCGGGCCGGTGCACGAGGTGACGGCCGCGGACGAGCGCCTCGTCGCGGTCGAGGTCTCGGAGCGGGTCGAGGCGGGGGAGCGCGCATGACGCTCGTCCGGAACCCGGTCCTGCCCGGCTGCTTCCCCGACCCGTCGGTCTGCCGCGTCGGCGACGACTTCTACCTCGTCACGTCCACGTTCGAGTACCTGCCCGGCCTGCCCGTGCTGCGCAGCCGCGACCTCGCGACGTGGGAGCACGTCGGGGGCGTCGTCGACCGGTCGGGTCAGCTCGACTACGACGGCATCCGCCCGTCAGGCGGCCTGTACGCGCCGACGCTGCGTCACCACGACGGCACGTTCTGGGTCGTGTGCACGCTCGTGGACCCGGACGACGACTCCCGGGGCGGCAACTTCGTCATGACCGCGACCGACCCGGCCGGGCCGTGGTCCGACCCGGTGTGGCTGCGCGACGAGGACGGCGAGCGGGTCGCCGGGATCGACCCGTCGATCTTCTTCGACGACGACGGCCGCGCGTGGCTGCACGGGACCCGGCTCGCGGCCGAGCCCGAGTGGTTCCACCAGACCGAGGTCTGGGTGCGCGAGCTCGACCTCGCGACGCTCACGCTCGTCGGCCCGGAGCACGTCGTGTGGACGGGGGCCGTGCGGGGCGCGGTGTGGGCCGAGGGCCCGCACCTCTACAAGGTCGACGGGACGTACTACCTGCTCGCGGCCGAGGGCGGCACGGACTTCCACCACGCGGTGTCCGTCGCGCGCGCGTCGTCCGTGACCGGCCCGTACGAGGGGAACAAGGCCAACCCCGTGCTGACCCACCGCCACCTGGGGCGCGGCACGGACGTCGTCGGCGTCGGGCACGCGGACCTCGTCGAGGCGCCCGACGGGTCGTGGTGGGCCGTGCTCCTCGCGATGCGCCCGTACGGCGGCTACCACTACCCGCTCGGGCGCGAGACGTTCCTCGTCCCCGTCGTGTGGGAGGACGGCTGGCCCGTCCTCGCGCCTGGTGAGGGCCGCGTGCCCGACGTCGTGGAGGTCCCGTTCGCGGGCGTGGCGCCCCGGCCGGCGATCCAGGGCGGGGTGAGCGGCGTCGTCGGCCCGGACGACCCGCGCTGGTGCGCGGTACGGGCCGTGCCGCGGGACGTCGCGACCCCGGGCGGCGAGGGCTGGGACCTGCCCGTGCGGCCGACGACGCTCGCCGAGCCGGGCGCGCCCGCGTTCGTCGGCGTGCGCCAGCAGCACCGCGACGTCGACGTGACCGTCACGCTGCGGGCCCCTGCCGTCGCGGGGGAGCGTGCGGGCGTCGTCGTGCGGCAGTCGGAGCAGGACCACGTGCGGCTCCTGGTCGACGGCGGCCCGGGGGCCGAGCGCCGCGTCGTCGCCGTGCACCGCCGCGGCGGCACGGACGAGACGGTGGGGGAGACCACGGTGGGCGTCGCGCCCATGGAGCCTGTCGTCGTCGGGCTGCGCGTGCGCGGTCAGGACTACGGGCTCGTCGCCGGTCCGGCGGGCGACGACGACGGCGCGCCGCTCGAGCTGCTCGCGACCGTGGACGGTCGCACGCTCGACAGCGTCGCCGCGGGCGGGTTCCTCGGGTTGTGGCTCGGCGTCCACGCGACGAGCGAGGGCCGCCCGACGGCGTCGGTCGTGCGGGTGGACCGGTTCGAGTACGTGCCGCGCGACTGAGGGCCACCGCTCGACCGCGCGCCCGGCCGCCCTCGCCGGGTCGCGGCCCGCCGCGAGCGCTACGGTCGGGGCATGGTGGCGAGCGGTGCGACCCGGGTCGAGGCGGACCTGCTCGGGACGAGGGAGGTCCCGGCGGACGCGTACTGGGGCATCCACACCCTGCGTGCCACGGAGAACTTCCAGATCTCCGGCACGGTGATCAGCGACATCCCCGAGCTCGTGCGCGGCATGGTCATGGTGAAGAAGGCGGCGGCGCTCGCGAACCGGGAGCTGCGGGCGATCCAGACGGACGTCGCCGACGCCATCGTCGCCGCGTGCGACGAGATCCTCGACCACGGCCGCTGCCTCGACCAGTTCCCCGTCGACGTCTTCCAGGGCGGGGCGGGCACGAGCGTCAACATGAACACCAACGAGGTCGTCGCGAACCTCGCGCTGGAGCTCGCCGGGTTCCCCAAGGGCCGCTACGACGTCATCAACCCGAACGACCACGTGAACAGGTCGCAGTCCACCAACGACGCCTACCCGACCGGGTTCCGCCTCGCGGCGTTCGCGCTCGTCGACGGGCTCGTGCACGAGGTCGCGCTCCTCGCGCGGGCGTTCGACACGAAGGCCGACGAGTTCGCCGACGTGCTGAAGATGGGCCGCACCCAGCTCCAGGACGCCGTCCCGATGAGCCTGGGCCAGGAGTTCGCCGGGTTCTCCGTGAACGTCCACGAGGAGATCCGCCGCCTCCACGTCGCCGCCGAGCTCCTGCTCGAGGTGAACCTCGGCGCGACCGCGATCGGCACCGGCCTGAACACCCCGCCGGGGTACCCCGAGGTCGCGACGCGGCACCTCGCCGCCGTGACGGGGCTGCCTGCCGTGCCCGCCGTGAACCTGGTCGAGGCCACCTACGACAACGGGGCGTACCTCGCCGTGCACTCCGCGGTGAAGCGGCTCGCGGCCAAGCTGTCGAAGATCTGCAACGACCTGCGGCTCCTGTCCTCCGGGCCACGTGCCGGGCTGCACGAGATCAACCTCCCCCAGCTGCAGGCCGGGTCGTCGATCATGCCCGCGAAGGTCAACCCCGTGATCCCCGAGGTCGTCAACCAGGTGTGCTTCAAGGTCATGGGCAACGACGTCACGATCACGCACGCCGCCGAGGCGGGGCAGCTCCAGCTCAACGTCATGGAGCCCGTCCTCGCCCAGTCGTTGTTCGAGTCGTTGCAGCTCATGACCCGGGCGTGCGAGACCCTGCGCACGCGCTGCGTCGACGGCGTCACGGCCAACGCGGAGGTGATGCGCGCCCACGTGCTGCGGTCCATCGGGGTCGTGACGTTCCTCAACGAGATCATCGGGCACCGGGAGGGCGACCTCGTCGGGGCGGAGGCCGCCGCGACCGGGCGGTCCGTGCGCGACGTCGTCGTGGCACGGGGCCTCATGACCCCCGAGCAGGTCGACGAGGTCCTCTCGGCGGAGAACTTCCTGCGCCCGCGCTACACCGGCCGGACGTACGGCCCCGACGAGCGAGGCATCCCCGACCCGGGCGACGAGGGCGGGTCGTCCCGCGTCGTGGAGTCCGACGACGCCGTGGGAGCCCCGTCGGACCCCGAACCTGAGACCTGACGTCGAGATCGACTCGCACGTCCCAGATCGACCACCTGTGGGCCGATCTCGACCGCTCGGGTCGATCCCCGGTGGAGCGGTCTCATCCCCTGACGAGGCGCGCGATCTCCGTGCCGTCCTGGCCGACGAGCACCAGCCGACCGCCGTCCAGACCGACACGGGCGGCCGAGCCGACGTAGCCGGGGACCCCCTCTCCGTCGCACGCGATCAACGTCTGCAGGCCCGAGGTGGCGAGCAGGCGGCCGCCGTCGTCCAGGGCCCACGCGCCCGCGCCGCCGTTGCACCCGTCGGAGCCGGACCAGGTCCCGTCCTCGTGGAAGACGACGTGCGGGTCGGTGGAGTGGCGCGCGTCCGGCTCCCACCGCCCGACGACGTCCCGTACGGCGGCGGGCTCGATGCCGTCCGGGAGCGGGGCGGGCGGGTCGAACGCCGCGCGCACGTCGTCGGTCACGTCGGGGGCCTGCGCGAAGTGTTCCGCGGCGTCGGGGATCGGGGCCGGGGCGCCGTCGACCTGCAGCCCGGCGACGACGTCGCCGTCCGTGTCGAGGAGGCGCCAGCCCTCCCCGTCGGGCTCGTAGGCGACCACCGCGCGCAGCCAGGGGACCTCGGGGATCCCGGCCGCGCCGCACGCCGCGGCGGCGCCGTACGGGTCCGAGGCGACGAAGGCCCGGCCCGCCGCCTCCCACCCGCCCTCTACGTACCCGCCGCAGTCGCCCCAGAGCATGTACTGCCCCGCGTCGAGCCGTAGTCACGTCTCGAGGCCTTCGCCGTCCGCGCCGGAGACCCGCCACATCCCGACGAGCCCGACCGGGTCCGACCCGGGACCGTCGCGACCCGGGCTGCCGACCGCCCCGCCGTCGGGGGCGGTGCAGGCGGTGGTGAGACCGGCGGCCAGGAGGGTCGCGGCGGCGACCAGGGGTGCCGTCGTGCGCGTGGGCTCGTGTCCGGTCATGACTCGATCGTGTTCCCGGTCCCCCTCTTCTTGCAGCCGGGCTGCGGGCGCAGGCGGGTCGGCGGGGTCACGACGCCGCGAGGGCACGGACCGCGCGCTCGATCGCGGGGCGTAGGTCGAGGCCGGGGTCGACGGTGAGGCGGTGCAGGAGCAGCCCGTCGCAGAGCCCCATGAGCGCCCGGGTCGCCGGGACGGGGTCGGGGATGCCGACGGCGACGACGATGCGCTCGGTCCACCGCTCGAACGCGTGCCGCTGCTGCCGGAGGGGGCCACCGAGCTCGGGGTCGTCCGCGAGCTCGAGGAAGAGCACGTAGCGGGCGCGGGTGCGCGCGGAGAACCGGCCCGTCTGCACCTCGGTCATGGCGCACAGTCCGTCGACCAGCTCGTCGACGCTCGTGATCTCCGGCATCGTGGCCCCGTCGAAGTCGGTTCGCTCCTGCTCGGCGATCCGGTCGACGACGCCGGCGAGCAGTGCCCGGCGGGTGCGGAACCAGTTCGAGGTCGACCCGGGCGGGAGGCCTGCGCGTCGGTCGACGCGCGCATGGCTCAGCGCGCGCACGCCGTCCGCACCGAGCACCTCCACGGCCGCGTCGAGCGCTCGCTCTCGGGTGGCTGCAGCCATCGACTCCCTCTCTCGACCGTTCTACTATGAACATAGTAGTCCGGTCGCACGAAGGAGTCGCCATGGCTACGCAGCAGCCCCGCACCACCCGTCCGGCCGACGCCCGGGCCTGGTCCCCGCCGCTCCCCGAGGCACCCGGCTTCGACCACCTCGTCGTCGAGACCCCGGGCCTGCGCACGCACGTCGCGACGCTCGGCACGGGCGAGCCGGTCGTGCTGCTGCACGGGTTCCCCGAGCACTGGTGGCAGTGGCACGAGGTCGCGCCCGTCCTCGCCGCCGCGGGGTACCGCGTCCTGTGCCCCGACCTGCGTGGGGCGGGATGGACGACGGCCGACGACCCCCGGATCGAGCGCGAGACCCGGCTTCGCGACCTCCTGGCCCTCCTCGACGCGTTCGACGTCGAGCGCGCCCACCTCGTCTCGCACGACATGGGCGTCATCACGGCGATGCAGCTCACCTACGACCACCCCGAACGTGTACGCACCGCCGTGCAGCTCTCCGTCCCGCCGGGCTTCTTCACCTTCAGCCCGAGGCTGCTGCCGGCCTTCCAGCACCTGCCGAAGTTCATCTGGCACCGGCCGGGCGCCTCGCTGCGCGGGACGTTCTCCCCGCGGTACGCCGCCCGGCCGATGTCCGAGGCGACGGTCGACGCGCACCTCGCGCCGTTGCAGCGCCCCGAGATCGACGGGGCGGTGCGCACCCTCACCCGCCGCATGATCCTGCCCGAGGTGCTGCGCATCATGAGAGGCGTGTACCGCCGCCGACGTCTCACCGTACCGACGCTCGTCGTCTACGGACGGCTCGACCACCCCACCACGGAGGAGCTCATGGGCCGCATCTGCCGCCGCCCGGAGCGCTACGCCGACCGCGTCGAGTTCGCCTGGGTCCCGGACGCCGCACACTTCATCACCGACGACGCCCCCGAGGACGTTGCGGAGCTCGCGCTCGACTGGTTCGACCGCGCCGCGTGACGGCCTGATCCTCCGAGCCACCAGATCGACCCGTACGCCCGAGGTCGACCCTCGGGAGGTCGATCTGGTGACGGGCAGGCCGATCTCGCGTCACGACCGCACGCGCAGTGCCCGGAGCGCGACGCCGACCGCCAGCACCGCCGCTCCCGCCGCGACGCTCGCGAGCGGGAGCGTCACGACGAGCACGACGCAGCCGAGCGCGCCGAGCACCTGCAGCGCGCGCGGGTACAGGCGGTGCGGGGCGGTCTGCCGCAGCGCGGACAGGTTCGCCACGAGGTAGTACACGAGCACGCCGAACGACGAGAACCCGATCGCCCCCCGCAGGTCCGTCGTGAGCACGAGCACCACGACGACGGCCCCGACCGCGAGCTCGGCCCGGTGCGGCACCCGGTGGACGGGGTGCACCGCCGCGAACCACCCGGGCAGGTCGCCCGTGCGCGCCATCGCGAGGCCCGTGCGGCTCACGCCCGCCAGCAGGGCGAGGAGGGCGCCGGCGCTCGCGGCAACGGCACCGACGCTCACGACCGCGCCGGCCCACGCCCACGACCCGGCCGCGACCGCGTCGGCGAGCGGCGCCGCGGACGCCGCGAGCCTGTCCGGCCCCAGCACCGCGAGCAGGACCGCCGCGACGACCGCGTAGAGCACGACGACGACCCCCAGGGACACGAGGACGGCGCGCGGGATCGTGCGGCGCGGGTCGCGCACCTCCTCGCCGAGCGTCGCCACGCGCGCGTACCCCGCGAACGCGAAGAACAGCAGCCCCGCGGACTGGAGGACGCCGTACCAGCCGCCGTGCGCTCCGTCGGGGTCGAGCACCCCGGACCACGCGGGCGCCGTGCCCGCGAGGCTCGCGGCGACGGCCGTCGCGATCGCGAGGAGCGCCACCGCGACGATCGCGCGCGCGAGCCGCGCCGTGCGCGTCACGCCCCGGTAGCCCACCGCGGTGAGCAGGGCGACGGCGGCGACGGCAACGGGTCGCTCCCACCCGGGCGGGGCGGCGTAGGCCGCGAGGACGAGCGCCATGGCCGCGCAGCTCGCCGTCTTGCCGACGACGAACCCCCACCCGGCGACGTACCCCCACCAGGGCCCGAGGTGCTCGCGCCCGTACACGTACGTGCCGCCCGACGTGGGGTGCTGCGCCGCGAGCTGGGCCGACGACGTCGCGTTCGCGTACGCGACGATCGCGGCGAGCAGCATCCCGACGAGCAGCCCGGTCCCCGCGGCGGCGGCCGCCGGGGCGAACGCCGAGAACACGCCCGCGCCGACCATCGACGCGAGCCCGACGACGACGGCGTCCGTCGTGCCGAGGCGGCGCGCGAGCGAAGGCTGGTCCGGAGCGGCGGTCACGCGCACAGCGTGCCAGGGAGAGGTTGCCAGGGGGTGTCGTCGCGCACCCGGGTCGTGTCCTCCTGCCGGACGCCGGGTCGAGACGTGAGAAGTGGCCCCTGCGGACCGGTCCGCAGCGGCCACTTCTCCCGTCTCGTCCGAGGACGGTGCGGGGCTACGGCATGCCCGCCAGGTGGGCGTCGACCGACCTCGCGAACGCGTACCCGTTGCTCGCGTCCCAGTTGATCGACCAGGTCATCGCCCCGCGGATGTCGGGCCACCGGGCCGGGGGCACGAAGCTCCCGCACCGCGTGCCCGCGGCGAGGCAGCTCAGCGCGTCGTTCACGACCGTCGGGTTCACGTACCCTCCGCCCGCCGCCTGGGTGGTGGCGGGCAGGCCGAGCGCGACCTGGTCGGGTCGCAGCTCGCTCTGGAGCTGGATGCACGACAGCGCGGTGAGGAAGTTGACCGTGCCCTGCCCGTAGGCCTGCATCTGGTCGCACCCGAGCATCGTGCCCGAGTTGTAGTACTGCGTGTGGACGATCGTGAGGATGTCCTTGACGGCGAGCGCGAGCCGGAAGTAGGACGCGCCCGTCGACTGCATGTCGATGGTCTGCGGCGCCATCGTGATGATGAGGTCGGGCCCGACCGCGGCACGGATCTGGCGCAGCGCCTGCTCCATGTACGTCGGGTTGACCCCGTTCTCGAGGTCGATGTCGACGCCGTCGAACCCGTAGGTGTCGATGAGCCCGATCATGCTGGTCGCGAAGGCCGACGCCGCCGACGCGCTCCCGACCGAGATCGTGCCCTTCTCGCCGCCCACGGACAGGATCACGTGCTGCCCGCGGGAGTGCAGCGTCGCGACGTCGGCCCGGAGCTGGTCGTTCGTGTAGCCGCCCAGCGCGGCGGACAGTCCGGGGTCGACGCCGAACGTGACGGCGCCCGGCGTGCTCGGGACGGCGTCCGCGAACGCGACCGCGACGAGGTCGTAGGACGTCGGGACGGCCGACAGCCGCAGCGGCGTGGCCCCGTTGACGAAGTTCTGCCAGTAGCCCGTGAGCAGGTGCTTCGGCAGGGCCCCGGTCTGGCAGCCGCTCGTCGAGCCGGTCACCGTGGCGGGCGGGGACTCGCCCGTCGCGTTGTAGGCGCGCACCGTGTAGGTGTGGCTGGAGCAGGCCGCGAGCCCGGTCAGGGTCGCGCTCGTCCCGGCGACGGTCGTCCGCAGGGTCGTGCCCTCGTAGACGCGGTACCCCGTGACGGTCCCGGTGGACGCGGTCCAGGCGAGGCCGAGCGAGGTGTCGGCGGTCGTCGCGACGCGCAGGTTGCCCGGCGCCCCGGGGACCCCGGTCCCGCAGCCGGTGGTCGTGACCGAGACGCTCCCGGAGCGGGGCGACTCGCCCGCCGTGTTGTAGGCCGCGACCGTGTAGGTGTGCGGGGTGCAGGCGGCGAGCCCGGTGACGGTCGCCGACGAGCCCGTGGCCGTCGCCACGACCGTGCTGCCCTCGTAGACGCGGTAGCCCGTCACCGTGCCCGACGACGCGCCCCACGAGAGGGCGACCGACGTCGGGGTGACCGTGCCCGTGGCGGGAGTGCCCGGCGTGCCCGGGACGACGGGCGGCGGGCCGCCCGCGCCCTGGAGGGAGACGTCGTCCGCCTGGTAGGCGCCGGTGCCGTACCAGCCGTGGAGGTACACCTGGGTCGTGCTGCTCGCGGCGGTGAACGTGACCGTGAGCCGGGTCCAGTCGGTCGCGCTCGGGGTCCAGGTCGAGGCGCCGCCCGCGACCCCGAGGTAGACGTAGCTGCCCCGCACCCAGGCGGAGAGCGTGTAGGAGTTGCCGGCGACGGTCGGCACGGTCTGGGTGCAGCGTGCGTTGTCGAGACCCGCCGGGGTGGCCTGGAGCGCCTTGGTGCCCGTCCGCACGGGGGTGGAGACGACGGCGCCCGAGGAACCCGAGCACGTCCAGGGGCTGAGCGTGCCCGTCTCGAAGCCCCCGTTCGCCAGCACCTCCTCGGCGGAGGCGGGTGCGGCTGCCAGGGAGAGGGTGGAGACGAGGGCCACGGCCAGTGCCGCGGCGGCGGTGCGAAGTCTGTTCATGTCTGCTCCGTTGCAGGTCGAATCAAACTCTCAGGGAACTTAACGATGCACTCCTTATGAACCCGCACAGGACCCCGTTCGTCAAGTGGTGCTCGACGCGGGAGCCGACGCCGTGGGAGGTATCGACCTGTGACCAGGGGGTTCGGTCCGTCGGCGTCGCCCGGGTGTCGGCCGGGGCCCGGGCGCGGTCGGGCCGGGGGACAATGGACGACAGCACCCCTGCCGAGACGAGGAGTCCCCCCGTGCCCCAAGGAACTGTCCGCTGGTTCGACGCCGACCGAGGCTTCGGCTTCATCGACCTCGGGAACGACGCGGAGGACCTGTTCGTCCACGCGTCCGAGATCGTCGGTGACGACGGGCCGAAGGTGCTCCGCGAGGGGCAGGCCGTCGAGTTCGAGGTGGGCGAGGGCGACCGCGGTCCGCAGGCGCGCCGCGTCCGCGTCACGGGCGACCGGGCCGCCGACGCGACCCTGGGCGTCCTCGGTACCGTCGCCTGGTACGAGCCGACCAAGGGGTACGGCTTCGTCACGCCCGACGGCGGTCGCGACCAGATCTTCCTGCACAGCTCGGCCATCGTCGGGGGCGGCGTGGTCGCGGAGGGGCAGCGGGTCGCGTTCCTCGTCGTCGAGGGCGAGAGGGGCCCGCAGGCGGACCACCTGCTCCCGCTCGGGGCACAGGCCGCGCAGCCCGCGACCGACGGCGCGGACGGCACCGTCTCCTGGTACGACGACGTCAAGGGCTTCGGGTTCGTCGTCCCCGACGGGGGCGGCGACGACGTCTTCGTGCACGTCAGCGCCCTGGGTCGAGGGCTGACCGAGCTCGCTGAGGGCGCGCGCGTGACGTACGACGTCGTCGCGGGCGACAAGGGGCCGAACGCCCGCAACGTGCAGCTCGTGCGCGGCTCCGGGGGCGGGCGTTCGTCGGCAGACCGTGGTCGCCCCGACCGTCAGGGCCGCTCGGACCGCTCTGGCCGTCCGGGCGGGTCCGGCAGGCCGGTGCGCGGCGGCGAGGGCACCGTCGCGCGCTACGACGCGGACCGCGGCTTCGGCTTCATCACGCCCGACGCCGGGGGCGAGGACCTGTTCGTGCACGTGTCGGTCGTGCGGGACGACGAGGTCCTGGAGGAGGGTGACCGGGTCCGGTTCGGGATCCGCCAGAGCGACCGCGGGCCGCAGGCCGACGACGTCGAGCTGCTGTAAGGCCGGTGAGGCCCTCCGCGGCGGTGTATTGCCCTGGAAGGCGTCGGACGCGGTCCCTAGGGTCGATGGGATGAACGCCCAGGAGATCCGCTCGGCCTACCTCGAGTTCTTCGCCTCACGAGGGCACGCCGTGATCGAGCGAGCGCCCCTGGTGCTGCGCGAGGATCCGACGACGCTGTTCACGGGTGCCGGGATGCAGCCGCTGATGCCCTACCTGCTGGGTGTCCGGGAGCACGACGCCGGCCCCCTCCTGGTCGACTCGCAGCCGTGCGTGCGGGCCCAGGACATCGACGAGGTCGGGGACCGGCGGCACACGACGTTCTTCGAGATGCTGGGCAACTGGAGCCTGGGGTCCGCCGACGTGGAGCAGCAGGTCCGCTGGTTCGTCGAGTTCCTCGCGCACGTCGGCGTCGACCTCGAGCGCCTGTACGTCACGTGCTTCCGCGGGGCGCCCGAGCACGGGATCCCTCGTGACGACGACGCGGCGCGCGCCTGGGTCACGGTGCTCGCCGAGCACGGGATCGCGGCACCGCTCGTGGACGTGGGGTCCCGTGCCGACGGCGACCGTGACGGGATGCGCGGCGGTCGCGTCCTCCTCTACGACGCCGAGGAGAACTGGTGGAGCCGGGGAGGGGGCCTGGACGGCACGCCGGTCGGCGACCCCTGCGGGCCGGACTCGGAGGTCTTCTACGACCTCGGCCCCGAGCACCACGACCCGTCGACCGGTGCGCCCCATCCCGCGAGCGAGGGCGGACAGTTCGTCGAGATCGGCAACCAGGTGTTCATGCGCTACCGCCGCACGAGCGAAGGTTTCGTCCTCCTCGACGAGCCGAGCATCGACTTCGGGGGCGGGCTCGAGCGCATCGCCGCGGCCGCCCTGGCGACGCCAGACGTGTTCGACGTGAGCCTCCTGCGCCCGCTGGTCGACCGGCTCGAGACGCTCAGCGGTCGCGTGTACGAGGACGACCCGCGCCCGTTCCGCGTGATCGCGGACCACGTCCGCGCCGCGACGTTCCTCGCTGCCGACGGGGTCCGCCCGGGCAACAAGGCGCACGGGTACGTCCTGCGGCGGCTCGTCCGCCGGGCCGTGGTGCACGCCCTCCACCTCGGCCTGGACGACCGCTTCGCCGACGAGCTCGTCTCCGTCGTGGCCGAGGCGTACGGGGACACCTACCCGGGCCTGATCGCGCAACGCGAGGAGCTGGGCACGGTCCTCCGTGACGAGGAGTCGCGGTTCCGTCGCACGGTGCACCGCGGTCTCCGGGAGCTCGAGAAGCTCCAGGGCGCGACGGTCACGGGGGGCGACCTGTTCGTGCTCGCGGACACCTGGGGATTCCCCGTCGAGCTGTCGGTCGACGAGGTCCGTCGCCGCGACATGGCTCTCGCCACGGACTGGCAGGAGGAGTATGCGCTCCACCGCGAGCGCCAGCGGGCACGGTCACGGGCGGCCGCCACGAGCAGGGAATAGTTCGCCCTGAGTGAAGGTTGAGCCTGGTGGACTCAAGTTCTGGCGAGCGGGCTTGCGCGCGAGCGCACCGCGTGCCTACCTTGAGTGAAGCAGACTCAACCCGGTGTGCCCGGGCGCGCGTGCGCCGTCGGGCACCCCATCCACAACGGAGGCAGCACACATGGCACGAGCAGTCGGGATCGACCTCGGCACCACCAACTCGGTGGTCGCCGTCCTCGAGGGCGGAGAGCCCACCGTCATCGCGAACGCCGAGGGGTCGCGCACGACGCCGTCGGTGGTCGCCTTCTCCAAGACCGGCGAGGTCCTCGTCGGCGAGGTCGCCAAGCGCCAGGCGGTCACGAACGTCGACCGCACCATCAGCTCGGTGAAGCGCCACATGGGCACCGACTGGTCGGTGGAGATCGACGACAAGAAGTACACCGCGCAGGAGATCTCCGCGCGCATCCTGGGCAAGCTCAAGCGCGACGCCGAGGAGTACCTGGGCGAGCCGGTCACCGACGCGGTCGTCACCGTCCCGGCGTACTTCAACGACGCCGAGCGCCAGGCGACCAAGGACGCCGGGCAGATCGCGGGCCTCAACGTGACCCGCATCGTCAACGAGCCCACCGCTGCAGCGCTCGCGTACGGCCTGGAGAAGGGCAAGGAGGACGAGCTCATCCTCGTCTTCGACCTGGGCGGCGGCACGTTCGACGTCTCGCTCCTCGAGGTCGGCAAGGACGAGGACGACTTCTCCACGATCCAGGTCCGCGCGACGTCGGGCGACAACCGCCTGGGTGGCGACGACTGGGACCAGCGGATCGTCGAGCACCTCATCAAGCAGGTGAAGAACAGCTCGGGCGTCGACCTGTCGAAGGACAAGATCGCGCTCCAGCGTCTGCGCGAGGCCGCCGAGCAGGCGAAGAAGGAGCTCTCGTCCGCGACGAGCACCACCATCTCGATGCAGTACCTCTCGATGAGCGAGAACGGCCCGATCCACCTGGACGAGAAGCTCACGCGCGCCCAGTTCCAGCAGATGACGCAGGACCTGCTCGACCGGACGAAGGCCCCGTTCCACAAGGTCATCTCCGACGCGGGCGTCTCCGTCTCCGACATCGACCACGTCGTGCTCGTGGGTGGCTCCACCCGCATGCCGGCCGTGACCGACGTCGTCAAGGAGCTCACGGGCGGCAAGGAGCCCAACAAGGGCGTCAACCCGGACGAGGTCGTCGCCGTGGGCGCGGCCCTGCAGGCCGGCGTCATCTCGGGCGACCGCAAGGACGTCCTGCTCATCGACGTGACCCCGCTGTCCCTCGGCATCGAGACCAAGGGCGGCGTGATGACCAAGCTCATCGAGCGCAACACGGCCATCCCGACCAAGCGCAGCGAGATCTTCTCGACGGCCGAGGACAACCAGCCGTCGGTGCTCATCCAGGTGTTCCAGGGCGAGCGCGAGTTCGCGCGCGACAACAAGCCGCTCGGCACGTTCGAGCTCACCGGCATCGCGCCGGCCCCGCGCGGCGTGCCGCAGATCGAGGTCACCTTCGACATCGACGCGAACGGCATCGTCCACGTCGGCGCCAAGGACCGCGGCACCGGCAAGGAGCAGAAGATGACGATCACGGGCGGCTCGGCGCTGCCCAAGGACGACATCGACCGCATGGTCAAGGAGGCCGAGGAGCACGCGGCCGAGGACAAGAAGCGTCGCGAGGAGGCGGAGACCCGCAACCAGGCCGAGGCGTTCGTGTACTCGACCGAGAAGCTCGTCTCCGAGAACAAGGAGAAGCTCCCGGCCGACGTCGTCACCGAGGTCGAGGCCGACATCGCGTCGGTGAAGTCCGCGCTCGAGGGCGAGGACGCCGACGCCGTGAAGACCGCGCACGAGAAGCTCGTCGCGTCCGCGCAGAAGATCGGCCAGGCGCTCTACGCCTCGGCCGAGCAGGAGCAGGCCGCCGGCAACCCCGGCGCCGCGCAGGACGACGCGACCGCCGCCGCGGGTGCCTCGAGCGCTCCGGACGAGGACGTCGTCGACGCCGAGATCGTGGACGACGAGGACGACAAGAAGTGACGTCCCCCGAGGACCGGGGCCCCGAGGAGCAGGCCGGGCGCGAGCCCGGCCAGGGCCCCGAGGACAAGCCGTTCCACTTCACCGACAAGCGCAAGGTCGACCCGGAGGCCGCGGCCTCCGGGGCGGCCGGCGGCTCGGCCGGTGACGACGCGGAGACGGACCCGCTCGCGGGCCTCGACTTCGAGCCGTCCGACGAGGCCGAGGTCGACGCTGCCGTCCTGGCCGCGAAGGCCGAGGCCGCCGAGCACCTCGACGCGCTCCAGCGCGAGCGGGCGAGCTTCACGAACTACCGCAACCGCTCGCTGCGCGACCAGGAGGCCGCGCGGGCGAAGGGCGTGGAGGACGTGCTCACCGCGCTCCTGCCGGTGCTCGACGATGTCGACCGTGCACGCCAGCACGGCGAGCTCACGGGCCCGTTCGCCGCGATCGCGGAGAAGCTCGACGCGAGCCTGGAGAGGTTCGGCATCGAGCGCTACGGCAAGGTCGGGGAGGAGTTCGACCCGACCGTCCACGAGGCGCTCATGCACCAGCCCGACCCCGAGGCCACCACCACCACGGTGAACCTCGTCATCGAGCCGGGCTACCGGATCGGGGACCGCGTCGTGCGCGCCGCGCGGGTCTCGGTCGTCGGCCCGGAGTAGGCGGCCCGGCGCGGGCAGCGCCGCGCCACCACCACCGCCTGCCCGACGGCGCGGGCGCACCTTCCGCGCGAAGGTGCGCCCCGCCGTCGGGCACGCGAGGATCACAGCGGGGAGCCCGCGGGGACCTCCGCGACGAGCACAGCACACGCATCACCGACCACCCCACGACGCGAAGGACCAGGACCACGACCACCGACAGGAGGGAGGCGCCGTGACCGGACAGGACTGGATGGAGAAGGACTTCTACGCCGCGCTCGGCGTCCCCAAGGACGCCGACGACGCCACGATCAAGAAGGCCTACCGCAAGCTCGCGCGCCAGTACCACCCCGACCAGAACCAGGGTGACGAGACGGCCGAGGCGAAGTTCAAGGAGATCGGCGAGGCCTACGCCGTGCTGTCCGACGCCAAGGAGCGCGAGCAGTACGACGCGATCCGCGCGATGGCCGGCGGCGGCGCGCGCTTCTCCGCGGGCCCCGGCGGTCCCGGGGGCGCGGGCTTCGAGGACGTGTTCGGCGGCATGTTCGGCGGCGGCGGCCCGGGCGGCACCCGGGTCCGCTACTCGACCGGTGGTCAGGGCGCGGGCGGGTTCGAGGACATCCTCGGCTCGATGTTCGGCGGCGCGGGCGCGCAGCAGTTCGGCGGCGGCCCCCGCCCGCGGGCCGGGGCGGACGTCGCCGCGGCCACGACCCTCCCGTTCCGCCAGGCGGTCGAGGGCTCGACCGTCACCTTCACGGTCGACGGCCGCAACGTCACCACGCGCATCCCGCCGGGCGTGCGCGACGGCCAGAAGATCCGGCTGCGCGGCAAGGGACGCCCCGGCATGGCCGGCGGGCCCGACGGCGACCTCGTCGTCACCGTCCACGTCACCCCGCACCCGGTGTTCTCGCTCGACGGGAACAACCTGCGCGCGACCGTCCCCGTGACGTTCGCCGAGGCCGCTCTCGGGGCGACGATCAGCGTGCCGACGCTCGACGGCGCGTCCGTGAAGGTCAAGGTCCCCGCCGGCACCCCGTCGGGCCGCACGCTGCGCGTCAAGGGCCGCGGCGTGCAGACCGCGAAGGCGACCGGCGACCTGCTCGTCACCGTCCAGGTCGCGGTGCCGCAGAAGCTCTCGAAGGCCGCGCGCGAGGCGGTCGAGACGTTCGCCGCCGAGACGGACGGCCAGGACGTGCGCGCCGACCTGGTCCGTCAGGCCGCGGAGTAAGGGGGTCGTGATGGCCCACCGGAAGACTCATGACTTCTCGGTCGGCGAGGACGCACGTGGCTCCGGACGGGCTCCGGCGAGCGACGTCGACCAGGACGCCCCCGTCCTCGTCATCTCCCAGGCCGCGGCGCTCGCGGGCATGCACCCGCAGACGCTGCGTCAGTACGACCGCCTCGGCCTCGTCGTCCCCCGGCGCACGTCGGGGCGGGGGCGGCGCTACTCCCTGCGCGACGTCGCGAAGCTGCTCGAGGTGCAGCGCCTCAGCCACGACGAGGGCATCAACCTCGCGGGTATCCAGCGCATCCTCGCGCTCGAGTCGCAGGTCGAACGCCTGGAGCGGCGCATCGAGGCGCTCTCCGCGCGGGTCGAGCCGGGCGGTCGCGTGTTCGCCGCCGCGGCGAGCGGCGACGTCGTCGTGGTGCCGCGCGGGCGCAGCGTGCGCCGCGGGGTCGAGGAGGCGCTGCGCGAGACGCTCGTCGAGCACGGCGAGGCGCGCGCGCTGGTCATCTGGCGGCCGCGGTCCGACGACGCGCGCTCCTGACGCCGGTCGGTGCGGCGTCAGCCGTGCGCCCGGGGCCGGGTGCGGCACGCGGGCACGACGAGGCGGCAAAACCCGCCGGCACGCATTTTCGCAAGAATGTCGTGCGCTAATTACCCTGCATTCTTGCGTTTCTTAGCCAGGCCTTCCTTGCTATACATCGCGCAATTCCAGGAATACCGTGGACGACGGAAGCCCAGCCCCCACGGGTCCTCGCAGACAGGAGAGATCGCGATGAGCAGCCTCATGGAGATGCCGCAGGTCGTCGAGTGTTCGATCGACGGCTGCGGGTACAACCACGACCACGGGTGCCACGCGGGCGCCGTCACCATCGCGGGCCACGCCGGCGACGCCGAGTGCGCGACGTTCATCCCGCTCGGCACCAAGGGCGGCCTGGAGAAGGTCCTCGCGCACGTCGGTGCCTGCCAGCGCACCGAGTGCGTCCACAACGCCTCGCTCGAGTGCTCGGCCCCGTCGATCCGTGTCGGCGCCGGGGCGTCCGGCGAGGACAAGGCCGACTGCCTCACCTTCACGCCGCGCTGACGCGGCGACCGCAGACCTCTCCCTGAAGGCGGGCCGGCCACCACCGGCCCGCGGGACGCCCCCTGACACGCCCCGACCCCACGCTCGCCCGTGCGGTCGGGGCGTCGTCGTGCCGGTGCGGGCCGTCGTCGTGCAGGGTCCGCCCGTGCGTCAGCGCTGCAGCACGTTCAGGAGCTCGACGGCGGCCGCGTGGGTCTGTGGCAGCGGTTCGAGCCAGACGCGCGGCGGACGGCGCAGGATCGCCGTGACACCCAGCGTCAGGCCGGTGCGCTCGATGTTGTGCCGCAGCACCGTGCGCAGCTCGCCCTCGTCGGCGCCGCGCTCGCCGAGGACGACGAAGATCCCGCTCCCGAGGGACGCCATCGGGTGCCCGTCCCCGAAGGTCTGCGTGAGCGCGCGCCCCATCGCGGCCGACCGCGCGAAGCGTTGCCAGCCGGTGAGGTCGTCGAGCGCGACGTCGACGACGAGCAGACCGTGCGTCCGCGTGGCGTCGCTGCCCGCGCGTCGTGCGACGCCGTACGTCTCGCGGAGCCGGTGGACCAGGTACTGGGCGGTCGCGAGGCCCGACTCGGGATCCAGGACCTCGGGCGTGACCGGGGTCGCCTCGTACCCCTCCGACCAGCCGACGGCGACCGCGCGCAGCAGCCGGACCTCCGGTTCACGGTCGTGCACCCCGTACAGGCACGCGACGTCGTCGAGGGTCTCGCCGATCCCGACCCCGGCCTCGGCCCTCGCGCGGCCGAGCCGTTCGGCGGCGGGCGCGCCGTCCCGTTCCTCGCACATCGCCTCGACGAGCGCGTCGACGGCAGGGTGGTACCAGTCGCCCGGTCGCAGCCAGACGCTGTCCGCGCTCGTCCTGCGCCAGCGTTCGCGCACGGTGTCGTGCGCGGGCGCGGCGTACCCCTGGAGGTGGTCCATGTAGATGAGACGGGCGACCGGCCGATCCATGACGCGAGTCCGCGAAGAAGTTTCCGAGACTCGGCGTCCGGGGTGAAAAGGGGCGAAAGCGGAGGAGTCTGGCCGATACCGTTCCGTCGCCGGAAGGCCGCTGACCCGGAGTTGGACGTCCGTCTACTATGGCCACCGTAGCCTCGGTTCGGGGCGGTCTCCGGGGCGGTGACATGACACAGGCGCAAGAACGGGTGTGGAGCGAGGCGTTCAGCGACGCCGAGCTCATCACCGCCGTACGCGAGGGCGACACGAGCGCCTACGGCGCCCTCTACGAACGGCACGCCGCAGCGGCCCGGACGGTCGCCCGCCAGTACGTCCGGTCCACGGCCGACGCCGACGACGTCGTCTCCGACGCGTTCGCGCGCACCCTGTCCGTGCTCCAGGGCGGCGGGGGGCCCGACGTCACCTTCCGGGCCTACCTCTTCACCGTCGTCCGGCGGCTCTCCTACGACCTCGTCAACGGCGCGCGCCGCACGCAGCCGACCGACGACGAGCGCACGTTCGAGACCGCGTTCGGGCCGATGGCGTCCACCGAGGACCCGACGCTCGAGGGCTTCGAGCGCTCCACGGTCACGCGCGCCTACCAGGAGCTGCCGGAGCGGTGGCGGGCCGTGCTCTGGTACACCGAGGTCGAGAGCCTCTCCCCGGCCGAGATCGCGCCCATCCTCGGCCTCACCGCGAACGGCGTCTCGGCGCTCGCCTACCGCGCGCGCGAGGGACTGCGACAGGCGTACCTCCAGCAGCACCTCACGTCCGTCCCCGCCGAGGAGTGCCGCGCCGTCAACGCGCTCCTCGGGTCGTACGTGCGCGGCGGCCTCGCCAAGCGTGAGACCGCCCGCGTCGAGTCGCACCTCGACGGCTGCGGCGAGTGCCGCGGGCTGGTGCTCGAGCTCGGGGACGTCTCGCACGGCATGCGGGCGGTCATCGCGCCCCTGGTCTTCGGCGTCGGCGCGCTCGGCCTCGTCGGGACGGCGCTGCCGACCTTCGGCGGCGCGGCCGTGGCCGGTGGCGTCGGCGCGGCGCTGCAGGGTTCGTCGAACGCCGGAGCGGGGTCCGCGGGTGGCAGCGGTGCCGCAGGCGGCTCGGGTGGCACGGCCGCCGGGGCCGGCGGCGGTGGCGCGGCCGGGACGAGCGTCGCGGGAACCGGCGCCGTGGGCGGTGCGGGTGCCGCTGCGGGCGCGACCGGAGGCTCCGGCGGAGCGGTCGGGGCAGGGGCGGCGGTCGGTGGTGCGGCCGCCGCCGGAGGCGCGACCGCCGGGGGAGGCGCGCTCGCCGCGGCCGGAGGGCTCGTCGCGCTGGTCTCGTCGGCGCCGCTCGCCGCGGCAGCGGTCACGGTCGGGGTCCTCGCTGTTGCGGGCCTCTCGGTCGCTGGCGCGATGGGCGTGTTCTCGCCGGATCCCGAGCCCGCGCCGACCGCGCAGTCCTCGCCGTCGCCGACCGAGTCGCCGACCACGGGGACCACTGCGACGCCGGACCCCACCACCGACCCGACGTCGCCCACGAACATCCCGCCGGCCCCGACCGACGAGACCACCGCCGGCACCGGGGACACGACGGGGACCGGCGACGGGACGACGGGCGACGGCGCACCGATCGGCTCCGAGCCCGGGTCGTCGTCCCCCGGCGGGGCGGCACCCGACCCCGGAACCGGCGCACCGGGGCCGACCGACCCCGGGACGTCTGACCCCGGGCCCGTCGACCCCGGACCCACCGACCCCGGCACTCCCGAGCCGGCCCCGGCAGCGCTCGAGCTCTCGCTCGCGCCGGTGACGCTCGCGGCGCGGCAGCCCGCCGACCTCGTCATGACGGCGTCGAACACGGGTGGCCGGTCCGCGGAGGAGGTCTTCGTCGACCTCACGCTCCCGGCCGGGGTGTCGACCCAGAGCGCCTCCCTCGTCGCGCGCGGGGCGGCGGCCGCAGGCCCGGTCCGGGCTGCCGCGCTCCCGTGCGGCAGCGCGGTGCCCCAGAGCGACGGGTCGAGCCGTGTCACGTGCTCGGTCGGCGTGCTCGCGCCGCGCGCGACGCAGGACCTGGCCGTCCAGGTGCAGGCCGACTCGGGCGGGGAGTACGCCTTCACCGCGTCGTTGCGGGCCAAGGGCATCGAGCCGTCGCACCGGTCGTTCCCCCCGACGCAGGTCAGCTACTGGGGTCCCGAGCTGCGCGTCACCGCGGAGCCGGTCCTCGCGTTCGACAACCCCGGCGACGCGACGCTGCGGGTCGCCCTGCGCAACAGCGGCGACCGGCCCGCAGTGGAGCCCCGCGTGACGGTCGACCTCCCGGACGGGCTGAGCCTCGTCGGCGGCGGCCCGGCAGGCTGGACCTGTGACGCGACCGAGGACGGGACGGTGACCTGTGCGTCGCCGAACGGCACGACCCTCGCACCGCGGGCCACCGTGGACGTCGCGGTGCGTCTCCTCGCCGACCTGGCGGACGTCCCGGACGACGTGGCCGACCTCCAGGTGGAGGCGACCGCGGACGGTGCGCACACGGGCAGGGCGTCGGTCGACCCCGAGGTCGATGCTCCCTGGGCGGCGGCCGGGGACGGCCTGCTCGACCCGGACGGCGAGCGCCGCGCTGTCGTGCCGCAGTGCGCCGCGACCGACGGCGGCCTCGCCTCGGTCCTCGCGACCTACACGAACACCACGGCCTACGACGACCTCACCGTGACCGCGCACGCCGCCGGGTCGACCGCGACGGCGGTCCTCGCGGCGCGGGAGACGGCGACGCTCCGGGTCGACGACGGCGTGCGCTTCCCGGCTGGGCGCGCGAGCCTCGTGCTGTCGACGACGGTCGCGGGCGAGACGTTCACGATCCCGCTCGACGCGGGCGCGTTCGCCGCGCTCGACTGCTGGACCCCGCCGCCGTGGCTCACCGCCGCCGACGTGGACGTCGTGGCCGACAACGACGGCGGCACCGTCCGCTACACGGCGACCGTCACCAACGGCACGGGCGCGGGGCTCGACGCACGGCTCCTCGCGCCGGACGCCGGCACGTGGTCCGGCGTGGCCGACTCCGCGGCGATCGCCCCTCTCGCGGACGGCCGCTCGGGCGACCTCGTCCTCGACACGGGTCTGCGCGACACCACGCGCGCGAACGCCGTCCTGCGGCAGTACCGCTGGCACACCGACGCGGACGGTGACGGCAAGGGTTACCAGTCGCTGCTCCCCGTGCTCCTCGAGGGGCACCGGATCGCTCCCGCGGCCCCCGCGCCGACGGTGGGTCAGTGCGCGTTCGACCCGGCGACCGACACGTCGAGCGCCCCCGTGACGCTGCACCTCGACAACACCGCGTCGACGCTGCCCGTGACCTTCTCCGTCCCGGGCGTGAGCGGGCCGGTCTCGGTCAGGGCGGGAGCCACGCAGACGGTGACGACGACCGTCGGTGGGGAGAGCGCGACGTTCGCCGTGCAAGCCGACGGCGCGCCGCTCGCCTCCCACCCGGTCCGGGGTGTCGACTGCTTCGACTGGAACGTGTCCGGCGCCGCGTCCGCGTCGTGGGTCCCGTCCGACGCGGGCGGCTCGGTCGTGCTCACCGGCACGTTCCGCAACGGCCACGCGGCGGCGCGCCTGAGCGTCGTGCTGGAGGCGGGGGGTTGGGGGACCTCGGGGCCCGTCGAGGTCGGGCCGGGCGAGGAGGTCTCGCTCGCCGTGGACACCGGCTCGCGGGACGTCGCGGCGGGGGAGGTCGTGCTCCGCGCGACCCGGGCCGACGGCTCGCCGGGGACGCACGAGGTCGCCGCGGCCTTCGCCGCCGTCCGGTACGCCCCGTCGGTGGGCGAGCCTGTCGTCGGCACGTGCGCGTTCGACGCGGCGACGGAGACATCCTCCGCCCCGGTCGCGCTGCGCTACGACAACTCCCGATCGACCGTGCCCGTCGTCTTCAGCGTCGCGGGCCGCGACGACCTGACGCAGACCGTCGCGGGCGGCCGTGCCGAGGAGGTCTCGGTCCCGGGTGGCGTCGGGTCGCAGGGCCTGACGCTCGCGGTGCTCGCCGACGGCGCGGCGTCGGTCTCCCACGAGCTCGCCGGGGTCGACTGCTTCGACTGGGGCCGCGTCGCGGGCGCCGCCGCCGCGACGGCGGCCTGGACCGTCCCGCCGGGCGCGGGCGTCGGCTCGGCGTTCGTGACCGGCACGTTCCACAACCCGTACACGTCGACGCCGCTCCGGGTCGCGATGTCGACCCCGCACGGCGACGCGGCGCCGGTCGAGGTCGCGCCGGGCGCGGACGCGACGTTCACCGTGGACGCGAAGGCCCTCTCGGTCCCCGCCGGGACCGCGACGTTCACCGTCGAGCGGGCCGGGGGCGCTCCGCAGACCGTCGAGGCCCGCTACGGCGGTGTCACGTACTCACCGCAGTGGGCGCGCACGGCGACGGTCGAAGCGCGCTGGCAGGACGGGTCGGTCAAGCTCGTCGGATCGCTGACCAACGACTCGCCGGAGACGATCGACGCGCGGATGCTGGGCGGTGCCCACGGCGACTCGGCACCCGTGCAGAAGATCGCCCCCGGGCAGACCGCCACGTTCACGATCGACACCAGGTCGCTCGACGCGAAGCCCGGGGCGGTGTCGTTCCGGCAGTACCGGTCGGTGCTCGGCCAGGGCTTCGTGGACGTCTCGCTCACCGCCACGCACCGGGGTGCGACGTACGTCCCGGACTGGTCCGCGACCCTCACGGCGGTGACGCAGTGCGCGGCCGGGCCGGACGGCGTCGTGCTCACGGTGGGGTTGCGCAACGACTCGGGTGAACCCACCCATGTCGTCGCGAGCACGCCGTTCGGCGTGCGCGACCTCGGCGACGTCCCACCGGGAGGCGGCACGAGCGTCGACGTCGCGACCGGCGCGCTCGCCGTGAAGGGCGGCACCGTCACGTTCGAGCTCTCGCGCACGGTCCTCGGGACGGTGTTCACGCAGAAGGTGACCGCCCACTTCGCCGCCCGCGACTGCGCCGTCGTCCGTCCGACGGCGAGCCTCGTGCTCGGCGACCCCGTGTACGACGGCGACCGCGACCACTCGTACCGGGCGGTGTCCGTGCTCCTCGACAACGCGGCGTCGAACGTGCCGGTCACGTTCCGGGTGACCGGCCAGGCGAAGGGCTCGTGGGACCTCGCCGCGGGCGAGCGGCGCACGGTCGAGCTGGGCGAGGCCCCGTGGTCCGGCGCGACGTACGTCGTGCACGCGGGCTCGTGGTCGCAGCCGCTCAAGGTCGACCCGTTCACCGCGGCGCGGCAGTGCCCCGAGCCGTGGCAGTCCTGGACGGCGTACGACCACTCCGCCGAGGTCTCGTACCGCGGCTGGACCTACGCGGCCCGCAACAGCCACTTCGGGGTACGGCCCGACGACCCGGTGCTCGGATGGCTCTTCTGGGAGCGGCAGTCCCGCTGCGGCGAGGGCTGACGGGGCGAGGCTGCTACGGCAGGACGTCCGCCAGCGCGTCGTCGACGGGCCGGTCGCCGCCCACGAGGTCGAGGACGAGGCCGGACGACCCCGGCTCGTGGAGGACGGCCGCGAGCACGAGCGCGACGTCGTCGCGCGTCACGTCGGACCGCTCGCCGACGGCGGCCCCGGGCTTGCGGCGCTTGCCGCGCGGCTTGCCCTCGTCCCCGACGGGCGCGAGCGCGACGAGGCCGACACCGGGGTCGTCGGTGAGGTGACCCGGCCGGACGATGGTCCACTGCAGGGCGTCCCGCGCGCGCAGGTCGTCCTCGGCCGCGGCCTTCGCCTGGAGGTAGGCCCAGAACACGTCGTCGACGTCGTCCGGCCGCTCGTCGGCGCGCGCCGCCTCGACGCCGCGGGACGAGAGCATGACGTAGCGTCCGACCCCGGCGCGCTCGGCGGCGTCGGCGAGGAGAGCGGCCCCGGCCCGGTCGACGGCGTCCTTGCGTGGTGCTCCGCTCCCGGGACCGGCGCCGGCGGCGAACACGACGGCGTCCGCGCCCTCGAGCTCGAACGACACCGCCACGGCGTCGTCCTTCTCGAGGTCGACGAGCGCGACGTGGGCGCCGAGCTCCGTGAGATCGGTGATCTGCGCGGCGGACCGTACGAAGGCGACGACGTCGTCGCCTCGCTCCACCAGGGCCCTGGCGAGGCGACGGCCGACCTGGCCGTGACCTCCCGCGATGACTGTGCGCATGGGCCGAACGTATCGCCGTGACGGCGTCCGCGCCCGGCGAGCGTCCTCACCCTGGGCGGGGTGCGCTGCCGGGCGCGTGGTCCCCCACGTGCCCCCACGTCGACCGCGGCCCGGCAGCGCGGGTCCTCAGGCGGCGTCCCCCGTGCCGCCGAGGACGACGGGGGTCTGCGGGTCGAACCGGTAGCCGAGCCCGCGGACCGTGGTGATGACGTGCTCCAGCCCGAGCTTCTCGCGCAGGCGGCGCACGTGGACGTCGATGGTGCGGCTGCCCGCGGCGACCTCGTGGTCGGCCCAGACGGTCTCGAGCAGCTCGGCCCGCGTCACGACGCGGTGCGCCGTCCGGGCGAGGTAGGACAGGAGCTCGATCTCCCGGAACGTCAGGCGCGCGGACCGTCCCTCGACCGTGACGGTGCGGCCCGCGGGGTCGATGACGACGCGCGGCACGGGCGAGAGGGTCGCGAGCCGCTCGCGGAACGCCGCGATGTCCTGGACGGGTGACGTCGTGGCGGTGGTGGGCTCGGCCAGGGCGAGGGCCGTGTACGTCTCGGCGCTCGGCAGCCAGTCGCGGGCGAGCTCGCCCAGGGCCTCGGCGAGCTCGACGAGCTGTGCCTGCGGTTGCTCGCCGGGCGCGGCGTCGACGCCGACGTAGAGCACGAAGCCGGGGTTGCGGCGCGGTGCGGCGGGGGCCGGGACCGCCGGGCGCGCTGGTCCGGCGGGCGTCCCGACGGCGGCGCGGGAGTCGGGGGTGCGAGGTGCGGCGGTGTGCGGTGCGAGGGGCCGCGGCGCGGTGCCGTGGACGCCCGACGAGCGGCGGGCAGGGCGGGTGGCGGTGAGCGTCATGGGTGGCTCCGGGTGCGTCGGGCCGACGGCAGCGCCGGGGAGACCGGCGGGTCGGCAGGGGTCAGGGCTGAACCGAGGTGCGGGAGAGGGTTCAGGCCTGACAACAGACGCACATGACCGCGCCCGGGAGCGCGCCGGACGGCGCGCTGGCGGGACGGGTCGACGTGCTCACGGGAGCGAGCATGGCAGCGCACCGCGCGGTACGCCAAGAGGGGCCACGGAACTTCTCAGCATGCGGACGTCGGCGGTCTCGCTTTCCGGGCGGCATCCTGCGCGCGACCCCGGGCGGGACACCCGAGCCCGGGGCCGTCCGTGCAGGTGAGAGCGTCAGACGACGCCGTACAGGCGGTCCCCGGCGTCGCCGAGACCGGGCACGATGTACGCCTTCTCGTTGAGGCGCTCGTCGACCGCGGCGACCACGAGCTGGACGTCGACGCGGTCGCCGACGGCGTTCTCCAGCACCTGGATGCCCTCGGGCGCCGCGAGGAGGCAGACCGCCGTGACGTCGCGCGCCCCGCGCGCGAAGACGTAGTCGATCGCGGCGACGAGCGTGCCGCCCGTCGCGAGCATCGGGTCCAGGAGGAAGACGTGCCGACCGGTCAGGTCGTCGGGGAGGCGGTTCGCGTACGTGACCGCCTCCAGCGTCTCCTCGTCGCGCTGCATGCCGAGGAACCCGACCTCCGCCGTCGGCAGCAGGCGGGTCATGCCCTCGAGCATCCCCAGGCCCGCGCGCAGGATCGGCACGACCAGGGGACGCGGCTCGGCGAGGCGGACGCCGACCGTCGTCGTCACGGGCGTCTCGATCTCGTGCGGCTCGACGCGCACGTCGCGCGTGGCCTCGTAGGCGAGGAGCGTGACCAGCTCGTCGACGAGGAGCCGGAACGTCGGGGACGCCGTCTCCTTGTTCCGCAGGACGGTCAGCTTGTGGGCCACGAGCGGGTGGTCGGCGACGTGCAGGCGCATGACGACAACGGTATCCGACCGTGAGCCCTCCCGTACCGCCCGGTAACCGGTCCGGCGCCGGGAGTTGTCAGCCCTCTGTCGGTCTATAGCCTGGTGAGGCGCTGGCAGCTCGTCGCACGACCGAGCCGTCAGCTCCGCGTCGCGGGTCCGCGCGACGTGCCCCCTGACAGCTCGTCGCACCCTCCGGAGGTCTCGTGCCCGACGACGTCGCCCACCCCCGCGATCCCGCCCGCCCGGGCGAGGGTCCGGCGTCGAGCACCGACGGCCCGGCGCCCGGCGCGACGACGACCTCGGGTACCGACGGCCCGGCGTCCGGCGCGACGACGACCGGCGGCTCGCCGGGAGGGCGCGGGCTCGACCTGCCGTGGGCGGACGGGACGTTCCCGCCGGACACGGTCGCGGGGCGCCGCCAGGTCTGGGACGCGCTCATGGGGCTCGCGCTGCACGAGGCGACGCACGCGCTCGCGAGCGACGACGTGCCGGTGGGGGCGCTCGTCGTCGGGCCGGACGGACGCCTGCTGGGCGTCGGTCGCAACCGGCGCGAGGAGACCGGCGACCCGACCGCGCACGCCGAGGTGCTGGCCCTGCGCCAGGCGGCCGCGACGCTCGGGGAGTGGCGGCTCGAGGGGTGCACGCTCGTCGTCACGCTCGAGCCGTGCGTCATGTGCGCCGGGGCGCTCGTGCTCGCGCGCGTCGAGCGGCTCGTGCTCGGCGCGTGGGACCCCAAGGCGGGCGCGACCGGCTCCGTGTGGGACCTCGTCCGTGACCAGCGCGCGAACCACGCGGTCGAGGTGGTGGGTGGCGTGCGCGAGGACGAGTGCGCACGGCTGCTCCGCGACTTCTTCGGCGCGCAGCGCTGAGCGCACCGCCCCCGTCGTCGCGGTCGCGGTGGGGAGGAAGGACGGCGCCGGGTCTACCATCCGGCGCCTCGTTCCTCGGCGCCTCCCGCCAGGCCCGCCACGACCCGGCGCCGTCCTTCCTCCCCACCGCTCGTGGGGTCGGTCGCCTCAGCGCGTGAGCGCCTCGGCGAGGGCGGTGAGGGTCTCCGTGGTGCCCGCGTCGACCTTGAGCGTCGCGAGCGGGTCGCCACGCGTCCACCCGCGGTTGACGATGACGACCGGCTTGCCGGCCTTCGCCGCGTGCCGCACGAACCGCAGCCCGCTCATCACCGTCAGCGACGACCCGGCCACGAGCAGCGCGTCGGCCGCGTCGACCATCGCGTACGCCCGGTCGACCCGCTCGCGCGGCACGTTCTCCCCGAAGTACACGATCTCCGGCTTGAGCACCCCGCCGCAGAACTCGCACGGCGCGGGCCGGAAGTGCGACGTCTGCTCGATCACCGCGTCTGCGTCCGGGGCGATCTCCACGTCCGCGACGTCGCCGATGCTCTCGATGAAGCCCGGGTTGAGCGCCGTCAGCCGGTCCGCGAGGTGCTCGCGCGAGATGACGCGCCCGCACCGCAGGCAGATGACGCGGTCGTAGCGGCCGTGCAGGTCGATGACGTTCCTGCTGCCCGCGTCCTCGTGCAGCAGGTCCACGTTCTGCGTGATCAGCCCCACGAGCACGCCCGCGTCCTCCAGCCGAGCCAGCGCGCGGTGGCCCGCGTTCGGCTGCGTGCGGTGCACGTGCTGCCAGCCGACGTGGTTGCGCGCCCAGTAGTGACGCCGGAACGCCTCGTCCTGGACGAACTGCTGGTACGTCATCGGGTTGCGCGGGGGCGAGTCCGGGCCGCGGTAGTCCGGGATACCGGAGTCCGTCGAGAGCCCCGCGCCCGTCAGCGCCGTGACCCGCAGGCCGCGCAGCAGCTTCACGGCGTCCTCGGCCGTCCCCAGAGGCGGCGCCGGCTCCGTGCCCGACGGCGGTGGCTGGCTCGGGCGCCACGCGAGCCGCGAGGTCAGGGTCGGGACGGTCGACGGCGGAAGGTCGGCGGAGGACGTCGCCACGTGCGCGGGGGACGCCGCCGACGGACCGGACGAGCTGGGGGAGGTCGGGTCGATGGGCACGCCTCCCACCGTACGACGCGACCCGTGGGAGAACCGTGGTCGCGCGGAGAGAGAACCCTGGTCGGCCGAGGTAGAACCGCAGTCCGCCGAAGTAGAACCCTGGTTCTTGTGCCCGACGGCGCGTGGTCGGGTTGGGGTGGTCGGGGTGGGTGGTGGTGCCGCGTCTACCATCCGCCGCTCGTTCCTCGCGGCTCCCGCCAGGCCCGCCACGACGCGGCACCACCACCCACCCCGCCCGGCTTCGTCTCACCCTGGTCGTCGCTCGCCTCGGGCGACTGCCCGCGGTGTCGGATCCGCTTGCGTCGCATCGCGCCGAGCAGGTGGTTCTGGCTGGTCCTGGGTGGTGGACGAGCCATGATCACCTGTTCGGCCTGCCGGGACCGCCTGGTCGGCCAGGCGTCGGGGCAGGGCGGGTCGAGAGGTGAGCGGTGGGGGTGGGCTCGGATGCGAAGGGGCGTCAGAGCGGCGCTCCTCGAACCCAGGCCGACCGGCCGGGGTGACGGCGCCGCAGCCCCGAGCAACCGAGGCCACCCCCACCGCGGACCCGACCCCGCGGGTTGAGGGCGAGCCCCCACCGCGGACCCGACCCCGCGGGTTGAGGGCGAGCCCCCACCGCGGACCCGACCCGCGGGCTTGAGGGCGAGCGCTCGCCGCGGGCCGGTCTCCGCGGGCCTGCGGTGCGACGATCGTTCTGCGTCGTCGGGCAGCGTTCTGACCGACGGCCTGTGGTGACCGTCGGGCAGAGCGTCGGGGGCGGGACGGGTCAGGACTCGGTGGTGCCGTCCTGGGTCGTGTTGCCGTCCTGGGAGCCCGGGCGGCCGCCGCCGGTCGGGCCGCCCATGCCGCCGCCGGACCACTCGCCCGCGACGGCGGTCGCCGAGCCGGCGGGGGTCGTCACGGTGTAGGTCTCGCCTGTCGTGACGTCGGCCGAGGAGAAGACGACGTTCGCGGTGTCCTTGGTGACGGTGTACTCGGTGAGGACGGTGCCGTCGGCGTCCGTGATCGTCACGGTGTCGCCGGCGCTCGCGGAGACGTTCGCCGAGAGCCAGCCCTGCGAGGAGTCGGTCGACGGCGCGACGACCATGCCCGCGCTGCCCGCCGCGAGGAGCGACCCGCCGCTGACGGTGAACGCCCCGTTGACGTCGAGCGCGCCGTTGCCGTCGTTCGTCGGGCCCTGGACGACGATCTCGCCTCCCGTGACGGTGAGCGAGCCGTTCGAGTCGATGCCGTCGCCGCCGGCGTCGACGGTGAGGGTGCCGCCGGAGATCGTCAGCGTCGAGCCGTCGTCGGTGTCCATGCCGCCGCCTGCGCCTCCGGGGCCGCCCTGGGGCATCTCGGTGCCGTCGGGGAGCTCGCCGCCCTGCGGGGGCTCCGGCATCTGACCGTCGGCCGGCATCTCCGGCGGGGTGCCGTCGGCTGCGGCGCCGTCAGGAGGCTCGGGCATCGTGCCGTCCGCGGACGTGTCGGGTGCGGAACCGTCGGGCGCCGCCCCGGCCGCGGTGTCACCGCCGGTCGAGCCGTCACCGCCCGCCGAGCCCTCGGTGCCGGTCGCCGTGTCGTCGGTGGTCGAGCCGACGGTGGCGTTGAGGCCGTCGTCGGTCGCCGTGACGTCGAGGTCGCCGCCGGAGATCGTGATGGCCGCGCCCTCGATGCCCTCGACGGACGTCGTGACGGTGAGGTCGCCGCCGGAGACGGTGACGTCGCCGTCGGCGTGCACGCCGTCGTCGCCGGACGACAGCTCGACGCTCCCGCCCGAGACGGAGACGGCGCCGTTGGAGTGCAGCGCGTCGTCGGCGGCGTCGACGGCGACGGTCGCGTCGTCGCCGACCACGACGCCGATGTCGCCCTTGAGACCCTTCGCCGAGGCGTCCTCGGCGACGGTCGCGCCGGCTCCGCCCGCGGCGGTCACGGACAGCGTCCCGCCGGAGACGATGACGTCGGTGACGGCCTGCACGCCGTCGTCGCCCGACGCGACGGTGACCGTCCCGCCGCGCACGTCGACGAACCCCAGGGCCTCGTCGCCGTCCTCGGTCGACTTCAGCCCGTCCTTCGCGGCGGTGACGTCGAGCGTCCCACCCGTGACGACGAGGTAGTCCTTGCCGCGGAGGCCGTCGTCGCCCGCGTCGACCGTGAGGTCACCGCCCGCGACGACGAGGCCGTCCTTCGACACGATGCCGTCGTTCGCGTGCGACGTCACGGTGAGCGCCCCGTCGCCGCCGATCACGAGGTCGGCGGTCGAGAACAGCGCGCCGTCCGGCTCGCCGTCGGCGTCCTGGGCGGAGTACGTCTCGGCGTCGGTGAGGCTGTTGGTCGACCCGTCGGCCAGGACGACGGCGACCTTCTCCGCGTCCTGCACGTTCACGGCGGCGTTGGTCGTCGAGGTGATGTCGGCGCCGTCGAGCACGAGCTGGACGAGCCCGTCCTCCGCGGTGTCGACGACGACCTGCCCCTCCAGAGTGCCGCTCAGCACGTAGGTGCCCGGTGCGGTGACGGTGACGGTCGAGCCGTCGACGGTCACGCCGTCGCCGTCCGCCGTGGCGGTGTCGTCGTTCAGCGTGACGGCCACGGCCGAGGACTCGTCGTACTCGAGGTCGGCGTCGTCCACCGTCACCTCGGTGTTGTCCGCGCGAGCCTCGTCGGGGGTGAGCCCGGCGACGGCGTCGGCCGCGACGCTCGTGGTCGTGGTCTCGGTGGTGCCCGACGAGGTGGTGTCCGTCGTCGCATCGCTCCCCAGCACGGAGCAGCCCGCGAGGACGGCTGCCGCGGCGGCGGCAGTGAGATAGGTCAGGGGTCGGCGGATGCGCATCAGAGGCTCCTGTCGTCGTGCCCGGGGGTGCGGGCGGGTGTGGTCGTGGTCCCCGCGGGTGCGGTCGCGCCGGGGGAGGGGGTGAGGTGGCGCCGGATCACGCGCCGCCACGGGCCGTCGGGCAGGTCGGGGCGCAGGAGCGCCAGCCCGGTGCCGTACTTGGAGATCCGCTCGGGCCGGTGGCCGTGCCGCCACAGCAGCCGGTCGAGGTCCGACGGCGTGGAGTCGCCCTTGGTCTCGACGACCACCAGGTGCGGGACCGACCAGGTGAGCGGCACGTCACCGTCCGGCTGGTCGAGCTCCCACGCGAGGCCGGTGTCGATCGTGGCGCGCGCGGCGCCGTCGGCCTCGGGGAGCAGGAGTGTCGTGCGGCGGTACCGCGACACGAGCCCCGGCGAGAGCGCGAGGTGCGACCCGCCGTCGATCCCCTCGGCCTCCAGCGTGCGGCCGACGAACGTGCGGCCGTCGCCGAGCGCGGTCGGGCACTCGTCGTGCGCGACGCGCTGCTTGAGCGTCGTGCCGCGCGCGGCGCGGGTCTTGACCTCGAGGAAGCTCGCGCCCGAGTCCAGGTAGGTCCGGGTGCGGACCTTGAACCGCCGACGGCGGCGGGTCGCCGTGAGGTGGAACGACGCGAGGTCGGGGGTGTCGAAGTACACCGACTCGTACGCCGCGCTGCGGGCGCCGTCGATCTCGAGGACGCGGGCTGCGGTCACGCGGGCGAGGTCGTCGAGGACGGCCACGGCGTCGTCGACCGGGAGGACGTACTTGCGGTCGACCCGGGTGAGGAGCGCGGCCGCATCGACGAGCTCGTCGAGGCCGACGCCGTCGAGCGGGCAGAGGACGGCGCGCACCCGGTCGTCGGCCGTCACGGTCCGAGGGCTCATGCGCGCACCTCGGTCCGCTCGGGCCGGGCCGGCGTCGTGGTCGCCGGGGTGAGAGGTGCGAAGGGCGCGGCCTCGCGCGGGGCCGGGAGCGCGGCGTCGGGCACGGGGAGGGGTGCGGCGGCCGCCCGGGTGGGCACCGCCGTCGCCCGACGGCGGGCACGCGGCTCGGTGTAGCGGACGTCCACCCACGTGGTGTCGTTGACGAGGTCGAGGCGCTGGACGCTCACGCCGCGGACCTCGGCGCCGAGGAGCTCCTCGAGGTAGCGGGTGAGCTCGGCGCGGTCGGTGAGGGCGCGGTCGACGACGACGCTCTGGCTCTGCGCGCGGCGCAGGACCCGCGGGTGGTCGACGACGGCCATCACGCCGACGACGAGCGCCATGCCGGCGAGGGAGAGCCAGCCGGTCGTCGCGCCGAGGCCGCCGAGGAGGCCGAGCGCGAGGGCCGCGAAGTAGTAGGCGACCTCCGTCTGCGACAGCTCCGTCGAGCGGAGCCGGATGATCGAGAGGACCCCGAAGAGCCCGAGCCCCAGACCGGCGCCCACGCTGCTCGTCGCGAGCGTCGCCGCGACCGCGAGCACCCCCACGTTGACGCCGAGGTACGCGACCACGAGGTCGCGGCGCCGGTGCCGGGGGAAGTAGAGGCCGAACGCGAGGACGGTGACAGCGACGAGGTCGACGAGGTACAGGACGGGCTGGGACACGAGGCCTCCGGGTGCCGGGGCGCTGGGCGCCGTGGTCGAGGACGTTCCCATTCCGCCGGGGGAGTCTGTGCGGTCGCTGTGGAGGGCACAGGGTGCGTGTATGAGTCCCTTTCGGCCAGACCTCGCCCGGAGTTCACGCGGGACGCCGCGGCGCTCGCGGCTCCGTGACCGGGGTCACGGCCGCGCACCCAGGCGGTGATGTTAGCCTCACCTAAGTCACCGACGAGAGGTTGTCATGTCGACCACCACCGCGCCCGCGCCGCGGCGCGCCCGCCCCCAGACGGTCCTCGAGGTCCTCGAGACCGCGTGGCTCTCCCCGCACCTCGTGCGGGTCGTGGCCGGGGGCGACGGGTTCGCCGCGTTCACGACGAACGAGCACACCGACAAGTACGTCAAGATCATCTTCGCCAAGCCGGAGCTCGGGCTGGAACCGCCCTACGACGTCCAGGCGCTGCGCGAGACGCTCGCGCCCGAGGACCTGCCCGTCACCCGCACGTACACCGTGCGGTGGGTCGACGAGGCCGCCCAGCGGCTCGCGATCGACTTCGTCGTGCACGGCGACGAGGGCCTCGCCGGGCCGTGGGCAGCGCGCACGAAGCCCGGCGACCGGATCGTCTTCTCCGGCCCCGGCGGCGGCTACGCGCCCGACCCGGCCGCCGACTGGCACCTGCTCGCCGGCGACGACTCCGCGCTCCCCGCGATCGCCGCCGCGCTCGAGGCCATGCCGCGCGACGCCGTCGGGCACACCGTCCTGGAGGTCGGTACCGAGGCGGACCGGCTCCCGCTCGAGGCGCCCGCGGGCGTCCAGGTCACCTGGCTGCTGCGCGGCGACGCGCCCGCAGGGACCACGACGCTCCTGCCCGACGCCGTCGCCGACCTCGCGTGGCGCGAGGGCCGGGTCCACGTCTTCGCGCACGGCGAGCGCGAGGCCATGAAGGCACTGCGCCGCGTGTTCGCGGAGCGCGGTGTCCCGCGCGCCGACCTGTCGCTCTCCGGCTACTGGGCCCACGGCCGCGCCGAGGACCGCTTCCAGGCGGAGAAGCGCGAGCCTGTCGGCCAGATCTTCGAGGACTGAGGAGTCCCATGCACCGCACCAGCACCACCCGTCCCCGCCGCGCGCTCGCGGCCGTGTCCGCGCTCGCCGTCCTCGCGCTCGCCGCGTGCTCGTCGGGAGACGGCTCGGGCGACGACGCCGACCAGGGCGACCCTTCGGCGTCGGGCACCGAGGGCGCCGAGGCGTTCCCCGTCACGATCCCCACCGCGTTCGGCGACGTCGAGATCCCGGAGGAGCCGACGCGCGTCGTCGCGCTCGGGTGGGGCGACGCCGAGACCGCCCTCGCGCTCGGCGTCCAGCCCGTCGGGGCGAGCGACTGGCTCGCGTTCGGCGGCGACGGCGTCGGGCCGTGGCTCGCCGACGCCTACACCGAGTCGCCCGAGATCATCGGCACGCTCGAGCCGTCGTACGAGCAGATCGCCGTGCTCGACCCCGACGTCATCCTCGACACGAAGTCTTCGGGCGACCCGGAGCGCTACGAGCGGCTGTCCGAGATCGCCCCGACCATCGGGATCCCCGAGGGCGGCGAGGCCTACCTCACGCCCATGGAGGACCAGGTGGGGATGATCGCCGCAGCCCTCGGGCGCAGCGACGCCGGCGAGCAGCTGCTCGCCGAGGTCGACGACGCTTTCGCCGCCGCGCGCGACGAGCACCCGGAGTTCGACGGCAAGACCGCCGTCATCGGGTCCTACTGGGCCGAAGGCTTCGGGGCGTACGTCTCGACGTCCGCCCGCGGCGAGTTCATCCAGGGCCTCGGCTTCAGCACCAAGCCCGAGATCGACGAAGCCGCCGGCGAGGAGTTCTCCGCCAACCTCGGCACCGAGAACGTCGACCTGCTCGACGCCGACCTCACCGTCATCCAGCCCATCGGCTTCACCGCCGCCGACGTCGAGGCGCTCCCGATCTTCCAGACCGTGCCCTCCGTCGCCGACGGCCGCTACGTCGTGTTCGACGACGAGGACCTGTCCAGCGCCTTCTCGCTCGGCACGCCCACGGCCGTGATCTACGCGATCGACAACGTCGTGCCGCTGTTCGCCGAGGCGCTCGCCGGGAAGTGACGCGTGCCCGACGGCGCGGGGCAGGCCGCGTGGTCTGCCCCGCGCGGGCGTCGGTCGGGTCGTGCGCGACCCGGCGCAGGACCGGCTGACCGGCCGATTCGGTGTCCGGGGGTGTGACCAGGTATCCTTCCTGGGCCGGGTATCCCGGCGAGGTAGCGTGTCCGAGCGGCCTAAGGAGCACGCCTCGAAAGCGTGTGTGGGTGAAAGTCCACCGTGGGTTCAAATCCCACCGCTACCGCCACCCGAAGGGCCCCACCCGCAGAACCCTGCGGTTGTGGGGCCCTTCGTCGTACCCGGCCCTCCGTTGTGCACTGCGGGCTGTCGACCAAGGCATGCTGGACGCGCTGGTCGAGGACGACCCGCAGCTCCGGAGCCACGTGGGTGCGCTTCACGTGGTGCCGGACGGCCGTGTCCTCGAACCCCACTCGTCCAGCCGCACACATGGCGATGGCGGTCTCGTGTGATCGCGAGAACGACCTATGAGCCGTTGACCGTGCGTCACCGCCAGTACCGCTGATCCCGCCACCAGAAGGCGTCGGCCGCGCCGACGATCCGGGTGTCCGCGACGCGCACGAGTTCGCGCAGCTCGCGGCCCGCACGCGCCGGCGTCACCCGAATCAGCTCCTCGAGGGCGTCGCGCATCTCGACATCGGGCCTGAGGCCACCGCAGCACGCGAAGTCGCACCCCGACGGCCAGAACATCGCGGACGCCTGCGTCCAGGATTGCAGCGCGAGGAGAAGCGATCCGCGGGCGAGCCGCGTCAGACGCTCGTAGCGGAGCACGGCGGCACGGGCCGATCCCGAGAGCTTCGGTCCGCCAACCTCCGGTCTGGGAAGCGGCGCTACTCGCCGCGTGAGCAGCTGCGCATCTCGCAGCTGGGAGGGCCGCCTACGCGGCATGTCCCTTCGTGGTGATGTGCACGGAGAGATCTTAGGTGCGTGGTCACCAGCGCGCCTACCTGTCGCCGTCCGGCCCCGCACCGCGTACCGGGCGAAGCTCCACCAGCTCTCGCTGACGTCGGGCTGGATCGACGCCGGGACCTGAGCTGAACCTCTTGGGGCTCCCGCGGGACCCGCCGGTCAGGATGCTCCCGCCGGACCCGCCGGTCAGGGTCCTCCGGCGAAGAGGCGGTCCAGGTGCTGGTCGATGGCTGCCAGCGCGGCCTGCGGCTCGATCACCTCGAGCTCGAGCAGCGGCGTGAACCCGGTCAGCGCGAGGAGGAGGTCTGTCTCGACGTCCGGGTCGCGGTCCGGTGCGATCCGTCCCTGCGCGATCGCTTCGCGGACGAGCTGCGCGACCATCGCGCGGCCGTCGCGGAGCCCGAGGCTCGCCTGCTCGCGCAGGGCCGGGTCGTGCAGCGCCTCCAGGACGTACGCGGCACTCATGCGGCTCGATGCCCGCGCGTCCGGACCCAGGGGGAGCATCTCGACGAGGACCAGCCGGAGCACGTCCCGCGGGTGCGGGGGCTGGTCGAGCGCGGCCAACCCTCGTGCGACGCGGTCGGCGGTCTGCCCGGCGGCGAACTCCATCGCGAAGGTGAGCAGCCCGGCGCGCGATGCGAAGTAGTGCTGCACGTGCCCGAGCGAGACCCCGGCCTCGCTCGCGACCTCGCGCATCGTGGCCTTGGTCCAACCGTGCTGGTCGACGACCCGCCACAGCGCACGTGCGATCACCTCACGACGTTCCTGGTGGTCCACCACCTTCGGCACTCCGGGCTCCTTCTCCTTGGCGATACGCATGACACAATACAGTCGTATGGTGAACCTCGGAAGGAGTGACGATGGCCGACCCGTACCCACCCTCAGCGTTCTTCAACCCGTACGCGGTCGCCGTCGACGACGAGGTGGCGATCGCGCTGCTGGCCGACCTGCACGTCCGCAGGGCGATCGAGCGCGGCGAGTTCGATGACCTGCCAGGCAGCGGCAAGCCGCTCCCCATGCCGGACCGCTACGACCCGGACTGGTGGCTCAAGAACCTCGTCAAGCGCGAGAGGCTCGTGGTGCTGCCGCCGTCGATCGAGCTGCGCAGGGAGGACGCCGCGCTGGACGAACGCCTCGACGAGATCTGGGTCGAGGACGACGTGCGTCACGAGGTCGAGGAGTTCAACCGGCGCGTGCTCCGCGGCCGCTACCAAGTACCCGCCGGCCCACCCCTGGTCACCATGCCGCGCGACGTCGACCAGACCGTCGCCGCGTGGGCAGACCGGCGGGCGGCGCGAGCCGCGGAGGCGCGAGCGAGAGCGCACGAGGACGCACCCGACGAGGGTCGACGTCGCCGTCGACGCTTCTCTCGACGGTCCCGCTAGCCGGGTCGTCCGCTAGAGCCCGACCTGTCCCGCCGCCGCGCGCAGCGTCTCGGCCGAGTGACGCAGGGACGTGAGCTCGCCCTCCGACATGGGCGTCGGCAGCAGGGTCCCGGCGCCGGCGTGGCTGACCATGGTCGGGACGGAGAGGCAGACGTCGTCGATGCCTCGGTAGTCGGTCACCAGCGAGGAGACCGGCATGACGCGGTGCTCGTCGTTGGTCACCGCCTCGACGATCCGGGAGGCAGCGAGGCCGATCGCGTAGGCGGTGGCGCCCTTGCCGGCGATGATGTCGTAGGCCGAGTGCACGACGTCGTGCGTGATCGCGTCGCGGACGTCCTGGGTCAGCGGCTGCCGCCCGTCGAACGGCTCGAGGTCCAGGAGCGGCACTCCGCCGATCGTCGCGGACGACCACAGCGGGACGGCGGTGTCGCCGTGCTCGCCGGCGACGTAGGCGTGCACGTTCTGCACGGCGACGCCGACGTGGTCCGCGATGAGGTACCGGAACGTGACGAGTCGAGCACCGCGCCGGAGCCGAACACCTGCGTGCGCGGCAGGCCGGAGTACCGCAGGGCGGCGTAGGTGACGACGTCCACGGGGTTGGTGACCATGAGGTACACGGCGTGGGGTGCGACCTTGACGAGCCGGGGCATGAGCGTGCGTGCCAGGCCGACGGTCCGGGCGGCGAGGTCGATGCGCGTCTGCCCGGGCTGCTGCTTGGCGCCCGCCGTGACGGCGACGATGTCCGCGCCCGCGCACGCCGCGACGTCGTCGGATCCCTCGACGCGCGCCATGGGCATGAACTGGATGCCGTGGGCAAGGTCGAGGGCCTGCGCACGGACCTTGGCCCTGTCGACGTCGTACAGGACCACCTCGCGCGCCGCCCCGCGGATCAGGACCGCGTAGGCCAGGGTCGCGCCGACAGAGCCGGCGCCGACCACCGCGACCTTCGCGGTCGGGCGTGTCGAGGGTCCGCCGCTGCCCGCGGGCGTCCCGCCTTCCTGGAGGTGACCGATCGGCTCCTGCATCACCGCACTGCCTCCCTTGTCGTGTGCGTCTCACGAGAAGTACGGGCCGGTTCCAGGCTAGGTCGTCTCGACCGACCATGACGGTCGGAAGGGCTCGGTCGAGCGCGAGCCGGGTACTGGACGGGTGTCCATCGCGCCAGAGAATCAACCGTCGGACACAAGACAGAGCACACGGGCAATTTTCGTTCGGACCCTGGCGTAAACGCCTCCGGTCCAGGTAGGTTGCAGGAGACCGAACAAATCCCGGGACGCACCGTCGCGACCCGTGCGAAGAGCAACGAGGCCTTCATGACCGATCGACCCGCACCCAGCACCCCAGGACGTGATTCCGTGAACCATGCCCGCACCCTCGGCGCCGCCGTGGCGCTCGCTGCATCGACCGCTCTCGTGGCCACCCTGGTCGCCGCTCCCGCGACTGCGGCCCCTGCGCCGGCCGCCAAGCCGGCATCCGTGGCCGGTCCCTCCGACATCAACGGGTTCCGCAGCGTCGGCTACGTCATGGCCGACTCGCGCGTGACCCGCGACTTCCACGTGGTCGACCTCGTCCGCACCGGAGCGATCGAGGACCTCACCCACATCAACTACGCGTTCGGGAACGTCACGACCGACCTCGTGTGCGACATCGCCGACGTCCCGGGCGAGGGCGACCCGCTCAACGACTTCGTCGCGGAGGTCGCCGCCGCGGACTCCGTCGACGGCAAGGCCGACAAGCCGGGTCAGGCACTCGCCGGCAACTTCAACCAGCTCAAGAAGCTCAAGGCCGTCAGCCCCGAGACGAAGATCCTCGTCTCGCTCGGTGGCTGGACCTGGTCCGACAACTTCTCCGAGGCGGCGTCCACGGCCGAGGGCCGCACGGCGCTCGTCGACTCCTGCCTGGACATCTACATCGACGGCGACCTGCCGGTCGTCGACGGCAAAGGTGGCCCGGGTGTCGCGGCCGGCATCTTCGACGGCATCGACATCGACTGGGAGTGGCCGGTCACGGGCGGCGAGACGGCGAATGCCCGCCCCGAGGACAAGGAGAACTTCCTGCTCCTCATGGAGGAGTTCCGCACCGAGCTCGACGCGCGCGGTGCGGCGAACGGCGAGGAGTACCTGCTGACGGGCTTCGCGCCCGCGGGCGGCTGGAACGCCGGGCAGGGCGGCTGGCTCGACCCGCGCCTGTTCGCGGTCGTGGACTTCCTCAACGTCCAGGGCTACGACTTCCACGGCGGCTGGGTGCCGAACAAGACCGGTCACCAGGGCAACCTGCACCCGGACGGTGCGGAGAACTGGGGCCTCGGTCTCGACGGCGCGCTCGGCATGTACGTCAACGCAGGCGCGGACCCGAGCCAGATCAACGCGGGTCTCGCGGCCTACGGTCACGGGTGGTACGGCGTCGAGGACGGCTCGCAGGGCTGGCAGCCCGCCGCGGGCTACGTCGGCACCAAGACGTACGCGGAGCTGCGCTCGTTCGGGGGCGACTCCTACTTCGACCCGGAGATCGGCGCGAGCTGGCTCTACGACGGCGACCAGTGGTGGAGCTACGACGACCCGGCGTCGGTCACGGCCAAGGCCGAGTTCGTCGCGACGCAGGGCTACGGCGGCGCGATGTGGTGGGACCTCTCGGGCGACTACCGCAACGAGCTCGGTGACGCGCTGGGCTCGACGCTGCGCGCGGCGACCCCCGGCCCGGGTGTGCCCGCCGAGTGCGCCGTGCCCTGGTATGGCACGGGCGTCTACACCGGTGGCGAGGTCGTCTCGCACGAGGGCACCGAGTACAAGGCCCAGTGGTGGACCCGCAACCAGGAGCCGGGCTCGTCGTCCGCCTGGAAGAAGATCGGTCCGTGCGGCACGGCGCCCGAGGTCGTGGTCGCGGACTGCGCCGCGGCCTGGTCGCGCGAAGCCGTGTACACGGGCGGGCAGACCGTGTCCCGCGCCGGGGTGAACTACAAGGCCCAGTGGTGGACCAAGGGCGAGCTGCCCGGGTCCGTGACGTGGGGCTCGTGGGACCCGGTCGGGCTGTGCGCGTGATCTGACGGGTCGTCCGGGCGCCGCGCATCGCCCGGACGACCACCGCACGACGGCGGGCCCGGTCTCAGGACCGGGCCCGCCGTCGTCGTCAGGAAAGCGGGCGCGCAGACCCGGGTCCTCCCTCGTGCGACCAGGGTTCTACCTCGCCCGACCACGGTTCTACCTCGCCAGACCACGGTTCTACCTCGCCAGACCACGGTTCTACTTCGCGCGAGCGGGGTCTTCTCTCGTGGGAGGGGCGTCTTCCCTCAGCGCTGAGTGCGGACGTCGCGGCGCAGGTAGTTCCAGGCGAGGGCGCAGCAGACGATGCCGTTGATCAGGCCCATCACGACGTCGGCCGGGCCGTGGGCGCCGCGGTAGAGCCGGGACATCCCGACGGCGAGCGGCACGAGGCAGCACAGGACCGTGACGACGGCGCGCAGGACGGGGTGCGTGATGCGCTGCGCGAGCAGGGCGAGGGTCAGGTAGAACGCCGTGGACGCGCCGGTGTGGCCCGAGGGGAAGCTCGACGTGGGCGGCGCCTCGTCGAGGCGCGAGACGTCGGGGCGCTCGCGGCCGACGACGATCGACGACGTGAGGAAGATCAGCGCCTGCAGCGCGACGGCGAGCGCGGGCACGACGGCGAACCACCACTGCCGCGTGCGCCACCAGACGAGCAGGATCGTCAGCACCGTCCCGCCGATGATGAACTCGGTGGTCCCGACGAGCGAGAACACGTCGGTCACGGCGTCCCAGAAGGGGGTGCGCCGCTCCTCCAGCCAGCGGTTCACCCCGACCTCGCCGGGCAGGTCGCCCAGCGGGCCGGTCACGAGGAACCCGGTCGCGACGATGAGCACCCACAGGACCGCACCGGGGAGGAATGCCCGGAGCCCGACGTCGCGCAGCACCTCCTTCGCGGTGGGCCGCGTCGTGTCGAGCTCGTAGCGGTGCACGAAGGGATGCATCAGACCTCGTTCCTGGGAGCGGCACCGTCGGTGCCGGGGGAGAGGGTGGTCGTCCACCCGAGGTAGCCGACGGCGGACGCACCAGCGACCGCGCCGCCGAAGAGGACCCCGCCGACGACGTCGGACGGGTAGTGCGCGCCGAGCAGCACGCGGTCGGCCGCGGTGACGAGGGCGAGCACGGCCGCACCGCTCACGACGGCGACGCGGCCGCGGCGCCCGAGCAGCGGCCACACCAGCACCGTGAGGCTCACCCCGACGGCGGCGGCGTTCATCGCGTGCCCGGAGGGGAAGCTGGACCCGGGCACGACGGTCACCGCGTCCTCGACGACGGGACGCGCGCGGTCGACGACCTCCTTCGCTCCGAGGCCGAGTGCCCACGCGCCCCAGATGGTCCCTGCCGCCCAGGCCGCGCGCGTCCCGATGCCGTGGCGCCGCCATGCCCAGAGGCAGACGCCCATCGCGGCGAGGTTCATCCACCGCGCGGCGAGCACCTCCTGGCCGACGAGCAGCGTGCGCTCGACCGCGGGTCGCTCGCCGGTGATCCGGGTCGCCGCGGCGACGGCGGCCCGGTCGGCGTCGACCACCAACCCGGACTCCGCGCGCACGAGCCACGCGAGCACGAGGACGGGGACGGACGCCGCGACCCCGTACGCGGCGGCCCTCCCCAGGGCACGCCTCCGGGCGCGCCCGAGCGAGCGGCGCGGGGCAGGGTCGGCGGGCACCCCCGGACGGTAGCCGGGGGCGCGGTCGCACGCCCGTGGAAAGAGGTCAGCCGCGACGGCTCATGCGGGCAGCGCGGCGACCGCCTCGATCTCGACGAGCGCGTCCGGTCGGCCGATCCCGACGCGCAGCACCGTCACCGCTGCCGGGTGCGGTCCCCAGACCTCGCCGACGGCGGCGAACCCCTCCATGAGGTCGGCCTCGGGGTCGAGGTAGACGGCGAGCCGCGCGACGTCCTGCGGCCCCGCGCCCGCCTCTGTCAGCACGGCGAGGACGTTGCGCAGCGCCTGCGCGGTCTGGGCCGCGATGCCGCCCTCGACGATCGCGCCGTCCGCGTCGGTCCCGTTCTGGCCGCCGACGTAGAGCGTGCGACCGGTCTCGACGATCGTGCCCTGGGAGAAGGCGGGGTTGCGGTGCAGCCCGGCCGGGTTGAGGTGAGTGACGCTCTGCGTGGTCATGGTGTCCCCTCCTGCGAACTGGCCCTGAGGAGGCCGACGCTACGCCGTGCCACCCACAGCACCCGCGCGGGAGGACTCCGGCTCTTCGCGCGATCCCCGGCTCGGTCCCACCGCGGGCCGCGCCCACCGGCCGCGGCGTCGAACCTGGGGTGACGGGGACGGCGGTCGCCGAAACCGGGGATGTCGCCGGGACCGCCGTCGGCCCGACGGGCCGTCCGGCGCTCGGCTGTGTAGGAAGGAGGGGTGAAGCAGTCAGCAGGGCTCGTGCTCTACCGGTTCCGTGACGACGTGGTCGAGGTGCTCCTCGGGCACATGGGCGGCCCGCTGTGGGCGCGCAAGGACGCGGGCGGCTGGACGATCCCCAAGGGCGAGGTGGAGCCGGGTGAGGACGCGCGATCCGCGGCGCTGCGCGAGTTCGCGGAGGAGCTCGGCGTCCCGGCACCCGCTGCCGAGGCGCCCGACCTCGACCTCGGGACGGTGCGTCAGCGCGCCGGCAAGCTCGTCGCGGCGTGGGCGCGCGAGGCGGACCTCGACGTCACCGCGATCTCCAGCAACACGTTCGCGCTGGAGTGGCCGCCGCGCTCGGGTCGGATGCAGGAGTTCCCCGAGCTGGACCGGGCCGGGTGGTTCCCCCTCGCGCGCGCCCGCGGGCTCGTCGTCGCGGGGCAGGTTCCCCTGCTCGACCGGCTCGAAGAACGGATAGCCGCAGGCGCGGCGGGCGGGGTGGGCGCGGCACCGCCTGGTGCCGTGCCGCCGGGCACCGTACGAGGTGAGGCACGAGACGACACCCGGGATGACGCACCCGGGACATGACGAAGGCCCGGGACCGCGAGGTCCCGGGCCCGTGGCGTCGTGGGCGTCAGCCGATCAGGTACGGCGCCGCGGCGAACCCGGCGGCCAGCCCGACGAGCACGACGGCGGCGGCGGACAGGTGCGAGTGGCGCGCGCGGCTCGCGGTGCGGCGGGCTGCTTCGGTCACGGTGGTCATGACGGTCCTCTCGTCGGGGGCTTTCCAGGGAGAGAGACCGCGCCCGACGCGATCCATGACGCGATTCCGGCCGACCACGGCGCGATCTGCGTCACACCGTGGCGACCAAAGCGCGCCGACCCTGGTGCAGCATCGTGCACCAAGGCCGGGTGGTTCGCTCGGTCAAGCGCGTCAGCGGTTCACCAGGCGACAGCGCCGGTCGCGCTGAGGAACGACCCCGAGGCGGCGTCGTCGGGCAGCCGCGCGGCGCGGACCACGACCCGCGCCGCCTCGGCCGGTGGCGTCGGGGCCTGCTCGTGGTTCCCTGGTGCGAGATCGGTCTGGACCCATCCCGGGCACACGGACGTCACCTTCACGCGCGTCCCCGCGAGCTGCTTCGCGAGCGAGACCGTCACCGCGTTGAGCGCGGCCTTCGAGGCCTGGTAGGCGGGGACGACCAGGCCGAAGTACGGCGAGGCGGGATCCTGCTGGTCGGCGAGAGAGCCCATCGTCGACGAGACGTTGACGACCCGACCCGCCCGTGAGCGTTCGAGCAGGGGGAGGAACTCCTCGATCACGGCGACCGCGCCGAACACGTTCGTCCGGAACGTCCGCTCGAACACCGTGGGGTCGGCGAAGCGCGGTGCCTCGTCACCCGGCTCGGGCGATGCCTCCGGGAGGATCCCGGCGTTGTTGACGAGGACGTCGAGGTGGTCGTGGCGCGCGGACACCTCGGCGGCCGCCGAGCGCACGCTCGCCGGGTCGTCGACGTCGAGCGTCACGCCGGAGACGTCGAGGCCGCGTGCGCGGAGGGACGCGACCACGTCGCGGACGGCGTCCGGGCGGCGGCCGGCGAGGACGACCGTCGCGCCGTCGGTCGCCAGCGCCTCGACGACGGCGAGCCCGAGCCCGCGCGAGCCGCCGGTGACCAGGGCGCATGGGTGCTCCTTCGGGGGTGGTGGCGCCGGCGTTCGACCGGCACCACCACTCTCGTCGGGCCCGCAGGAGGAGTCCGGCGGCGATCGGACGTCGCATCGCGACGCCGCCCGCCGGGTCGTCAGGCGCGCAATGAGGCGCGCGGTGAGGGGGCTGTCAGGCGCGCAGGATCAGCGCGTCGCCCTGCCCGCCGCCGCCGCACAGCGCCGCGGCGCCGACGCCGCCCCCGCGACGCTTCAGCGCGAGCGCGAGGTGCAGCGCGAGGCGCGCGCCGGACGCACCGACGGGGTGGCCGAGCGCGATCGCGCCGCCGTCGGTGTTCACGACGTCCGCGTCGATCCCGAGGTCGGCGATCGACTGCAGCGCGACCGCGGCGAACGCCTCGTTGATCTCGACGAGGTCGAGGTCCGCGGCGGCGATCCCCTCGCGCTTCACGGCGGCCTCGATCGCCCGTGCGGGCTGGGAGTGCAGCGAGTTGTCCGGACCCGCGACCTGGCCGGCCGCACCGATCTCGGCGAGCCACGACAGCCCGTTGCGCTTCGCGAAGGCGCGGCTCGCGACGACGACCGCCGCGGCGCCGTCGGACAGCGGCGAGCTGGACCCGGCGGTGATGGTCCCGTCCTTCACGAAGGCGGGGCGCAGGCGCTCCAGGGCCTCGAGGGTGGTGTCGGCGCGCACGCCCTCGTCGTGCTCGACGACGACCGGCTCGCCCCGGCGCTGCGGCACCTCGACGGGCGCGATCTCCTCGGCGAGGTGCCCGGCGTCGCGCGCCGCGGCGGCGCGCTGGTGCGAGCGCAGCGCGAACGCGTCCTGCTCGGGGCGGCCGATGCCGCGCGTCGCGCAGCTGCGGTCGGTGAGCTCGCCCATGACCTCGCCGCTGAACGGGTCGTTCAGGCCGTCGTGCGTGAGCGAGTCCGCCATCGTCACGTCCCCGAACGCGAACCCGGAGCGCGACCCGACCACGAGGTGCGGCGCGTTCGTCATGGACTCCTGCCCGCCCGCGACGACGACGCTCGCCTCGCCGGTGCGGACCAGCCGGGCCGCGTCGATGATCGCGGTGAGCCCCGAGAGGCACAGCTTGTTGATCGTCACGGTGGGGACGTCCCAGCCGATCCCCGCGAGGATCGCGGCCTGGCGCGCGGGGCCCTGCTTGGCGCCCGCCTGGACGACCTGCCCGACGATCACGGTGTCGACCTGCTCGGGCGTGACGCTCGACGCCGCGAGCGCGCCGCGGATCGCGTGCGCACCGAGCTCGGCGGCGGACAGCGAGGCGAGCCCGCCCCGGAAGCGCGCGAACGGGGTGCGCGCGCCGTGCAGGAGGACCGGGGTGACCTCGTCCTCGGGGGTGACGGCTGCGCCGTCGGGCAGGGGGGTGGCGTCGGTGCTCATGGGGTCCGTCCGGGGAGAAGGGCAGGAGAGAAGGGGAAGCCCCGGCGCCGCGAGGAGGGGCGAGCGGCGCCGGGGAGCGGGGGGAGGGCGTCCGCCCTCGGCGCCGTCAGACGAACGCGGAGACGCCCGTGATGTCGCGCCCGACGATGAGCGCCTGCACGGACTCGGTGCCCTCGTAGGTGTGCAGCGCCTCGACGTCCGCGAAGTGCCGCGCGACGCGGTTCTGGAGCAGGATCCCGTTGCCGCCGAGCAGGTCGCGCGCGCTCGCCGCGACCTCGCGCGCCCCGCGCGTGCACGTGTACTTGGCGAGCGACGCCTGCGGACCGGTGAGCGTCCCGGCCTCGTCGAGGCGCGTCATCTGCGCGACGAGGAGCTGGAGCTGCGTGATCGTCGAGAGCATCTTCGTGAGGCGCTCCTGGACCATCTGGTTCGCGGCGAGCGGGCGGCCGAACTGGACGCGCTGCTTCGCGTACGCGACCGCGGTCTCGTAGCAGGCCACGGCGTGCCCGACGGCGGCCCACGCCACCCCGAGTCGCGTCGCGAAGAGCACGCGCGAGGTGTCTTTGAACGACCGTGCGCCGGGAAGCGCGTTCTCCGCGGGGACGAACACGTCGTCGAGCACGACGTGCGCCTGCCAGATCGCGCGCAGCGACACCTTGCCGGTGATGGTCGTGCCCGTGTAGCCGGGGGTGTCCTGCGGCACGACGAACCCGTGCACCTGGTTGTCACCGTCCGCCGAGTCGCTGCCGACCAGCCGCGCCCACACGACCGTGATGTGGCCCGACGACCCGTTGCCGATCCACTTCTTCTCGCCGTTCAGCACGTAGCCCTCGACGCCGTCGCGCGTCTCCTTGCGCGCCGTCGTCTCGAGCGAGACGGAGTCCGAGCCGTGGGTGGGCTCGGTGAGCGCGAACGCGCCGAGGATCTCCCCGCGCGCCATGGGCTCGGCGTACCTCGCCCGCTGCTCGTCGGAGCCGAGCATCTGGATGCTGCGCAGCGCGAGGCCGCCCTGGACGCCGCAGATCGTCGCCACGGAGCCGTCGCCGCGCGACATCTCCATCGCGGCGAGACCTGCGCCGAGCAGGCTCACGTGCGGACGACCGTCGACGTCGACGCCGTCGCGCAGCAGGTCGAGCTCGCCCATACGCTTGACGAGGCCGGCGGGTACCTCGGCACGCTCCCAGTAGTCGTCGATGACCGGGAGCACCTCGTCCTGGACGAACTGCCGGACGCGCTGCTGGTGGGCGCGGTCCTCCTCGGTCGCGTCGGCGAACGCGCCGGCGTAGTCGAGGTCGAGCGGGGTCGCGAGGTCGTAGGTGGGCTCGGTGACGCCGGGCATGATCGGGGTGGTGGGCATCGGTGCTCCCCTGGGAGGGCGGCTGCGGTCGGTCGTGCGCGACCGGCTCCGGCGCGGGTTCCCGGGTGCGGGCCCGACGTCGGCGGCGGTCTCTCCCCATAGTGCAGCGATACGCGGTCTCAGTCAATCTGAGACGGCGTATCGCTCGAGGGTGCGCGATCCCGCGCGGTCCCGCAGCCCCCGGCCTACCGTCGAGGGATGGCCCTCGACCTGTTCGTCACGATGCACGTGCGCGACCACGACGCGGCGCGCGACTGGTACGCACGCCTGCTCGGGGCGGACCCGACGTTCGTCGCGACGCCCACCGAGTCCGTGTGGGAGCTCGCCGAGCACCGGTGGCTCGTCGTCGAGCAGGTGCCCGAGCACGCCGGGCACGGCGTCGTCACGGTGTTCCGCGAGGATGTCGACACCTTCCTCGCCACCGCTGCGGACCGCGGGATCGGACCGGACCGCCGCGAGGAGTACGACGGCGGGGTCGTGAGGATCGTGTTCCGCGACCCCGACGGCAACGAGGTCGGGCTCAGCGGCGCGCTGCCGTCCTAGCGACGGGTCCCGCGCCGGCGCGCCCGGAGCAGGGGAACGCCGCCAGACCGGTGCCGGGACCGGCGCGCGGGGTCAGAGCGCGGGACGGAGCGCCGGGGCGCCGAGGAACGCCCGGACGTCCGTCGCGACGTCGTCCGGCCGTTCCAGCGCCGGGAAGTGCCCGCCGCGCGGTCGCTCCCGCCAGTAGGGCAGCGCCTCGTCGGGATCGAGGATGCGGCGCATGAGCGGTTCCTCCCCGAACGCCGTCATGCCCTGGGGGCGGTCGTGCGACCCGCCCCACGCCTGCTGCGCGTGCGCCGCCTCGTACAGGAGGTTCGCGGCGCCGTCGCCCGCGCGCCCGAACCAGCTCACGCTCACCAGCGTGAGCAGGTCGTCACCGTCGACGGCGTCCTCGGGCAGCTCGTGCAGCGGGTCGGTCCACTCGTGGAACTTCTCGGCGATCCACGTGAGCTGCATCGCCGGGGAGTCGGTGAGGCCGTACGCGACGCTCAGCGGCCGCGTGGTCTGCACCTGGAGGTAGCCGAAGTCCTCCGACCGTGCCGCGACGAGGCTCGCGTGCCGTTCGCGCTCAGCGTCCGTGAGGTGGTCGGTCGGGGGCGTGTACGCCGTCGCGATGGCGCCGGGGTCCGTCGACACGAGCGAGGCGAGCACCCGCTCGCCGGCCTCCAGGCAGAGCTGCTCGGCGACGCCCGCGCCGACGTCGCCCCCGAACACCGCGTAGCGGTCGTAGCCGAGCGCGCGCACGACGCGGTCGAACGCGTCCGCCGTGCGGGCGATGTCCCAGCCGTACGACGCGAGCGGCGTCGACAGCCCGTAGCCGGGCATCGACGGGGCGACGACGTGGAACGCCGGTCCGTCGTCCGGCTCGGCGAGGAGCGGGGCGAGGCGCGCGAACTCGGCGAACGACGTCGGGTAGCCGTGGCACAGCAGCAGGGGTGTCGCGTCCGGGCGCGACGAGCGCACGTGCAGCCCGTGGATCCGCTGGCCGTCGACGAGCGCGACGAACTGCGGCATCCGGTTGAGCCGCGCCTCCTGCGCGCGCCAGTCGAAGCTCGTGCGCCACCGCTCCGCGAGCCCGCGCGCGTAGCCCACCGGGGTCCCGCGCTCCCACGTGCCGGTGAGCTCGGCGGGCCAGCGCGTGCGCTCCAGCCGGTCGCGGAGGTCGGCGACCTCCGCGTCGCTCACGGCGATCTCGTACGGTCGGACGTCCAGGTCGGTGTCCATGGCCGGTCCTCCTCGGCGGCGGTCGTGACCCCACCAACCAACCGCGCACCGCAGCGGGCTGTCTTGAACGAGCGCGACACTCAGACGGGCTCGCCGCGGTCGCGCGTGCGTCCCGGCGTCATGCCCGTGAGCCGCTTGAGGTCGCGCGTGAGGTGGGCCTGGTCGGCGTAGCCCAGCCGGAACGCGACGTCCGCGATGGGGCGGCCGTCCTGGAGCCGGGCCACGGCCTCGCGTGCCCGCTCGATCCGGCGGACCCGCTGCGGGCTGATCCCGACGGCGTGCGCGAAGTGCCGTTCGACCGTGCGCGACGACCAGCGCCCGGCGCCGCCGTCGAGCGCCGCCTCGACCACCGCGTCCTGGCGCACGACCCCGGACTCCACGAGCGCGGCGACGAGCACGTCGACGTCCGGCGCGTCGAGGTCGAGGGACGGGAAGGGCCAGGCGCGCCCCGCGAGGACGAACGCGCCCCGGCCGAGCAGCGGGAGGCGGTCGGTGCGGTCGCACCAGGCGGTGACGGGCTCGTGCGCGAAGTAGGCGCCCGCGGCGAACCGGACCCCGAGGTTGTGGCTGCCGGACGTGTACGGGACGGGCGTCGGCCGGGACGACGGCCCGGACAGCAGGACCCGGCGCTCGCCGTCCCGGAGGGTGAAGACGAGGTCCCAGCGGGCGTCGGCGGACGCGACGTAGGTCCCGTCGGTGAGGTCCACGGTGGCCCACACGACGTCCACGGCGGGGGAGGGGGCGGCGCGCTCCCGGTACAGGAAGCCCACGCGCCCCAGTCTAGGGCCTGTTTCGGAAGTGGTGTCTGACCTGCGGGTTCGGCATGCTGCGGGGTCGTGGCTGAGGTTGCGGGGCGGCATGATTTGAGTGATGCGGCGTGGGCGGTGATCGAGTCTTTGCTGCCTGTCGCGTCGTTGGGGCGTCCGGCGCGGAATCTGCGTCGTCAGGTCGATGGGATCCGTCACCGGACCCGGGCGGGGTGCCCGTGGCGGGATGTCCCGGACCGGTATGGGCCGTGGTCCAGCCTGTATCGGGTGTTCCGTCGCTATCAGCGCGACGGGGTGTGGGACCGGGTGCTGGACGCGTTGCGGTCTTTGGCTGACGGCGGTGGACAGATCTGCTGGGAGGTTTCGGTCGACTCCACGATCGCCCGCGCGCACCAGCACGCTGCGGGCGCCCGCCGGGACCCGGCCGGGCAGAAGGAGCCGCCCGGGGTCGAGCCCGCAGATCATGGGCTGGGCAGGTCACGGGGCGGGTGGACCACGAAGATCCACGCAGCGTGCGAGCAGGGGCAAAAGCTCATGGGCATGGTCGTGACCGCCGGCCACCGGGGCGACAGCCCACAGTTCGGGCCGGTCCTGGACCAGATCCGGGTGAAGCGGCCCGGCGGGCGCGGCGGTCGGCCCAGGACGCGCCCGGACCGGGTGCGGGCGGACAAGGGCTACGCCTCGGCCGCGAACCGCAAGCGGCTGCGTGGGCGGGGCATCGCGGCGACGATCCCGGACAAGAAGGACCACCGCGCGAACCGCCTCGCGAAGGGCTCCAAAGGTGGTCGCCCACCGAAGGTCGACTACGAGGACTACAAGGCCCGCCACGCGGTGGAGTGCATGTTCAACCGCCTCAAACGCCACCGGGCCGTCGCGACCCGGTATGACAAGCTCCAGCTCCGCTACGAGGCGACCGTCAAGGTCGCCGCGCTCGACGACTGGATCACCGCCGTCGTCCGGGCGGGCCAGGCGCTGGCATCCTGAGCGGTGTGAACGACTCGCTGCCGTCCTGGCTGTCCACGCGGCCGCCGTGCTACGCCGACACCGAGGACGGCGACTACGTCCAGGACCCCGGCCACGTCGAGATCCTGGGCATGCTCGCGGACCTGAACGCCACGACCAACACGTTCTTCGTGATCTACCCCGACGACGAGGACATCGACTGGTCGATCTCGGTCCATACCCGCCCCGGAGCACTCGGCGGCTACGAGATCGAGCACCACGACGCCGCCACCAGCGAGCTCACCACGACCACCGAGGCAGACCACACCACCATCACGAGCCACCTCCTGGACTGGATCAGCCACCGCTGACCACTTCCGAAACAGGCCCTAGGACGCCCCTCGGCCGGGCTCCCCGTAGGGTCGGGGCATGGTGGCCTGGGACGACGACGCCTCCGCGGGCGCGTGGATCGCGGAGCGGCTGGGGGAGTTCGGCCCGCGCGTCGACGGCACGGTCCCGCGCGGGTACGCGGCGTACGCGTGCGTCCCGCACCCCGACTGGGACGACGACGTCACGCTCGCGGCGCAGACCGACACCCTGGTCGCCGCGCTCCGACGCTTCACCGGGGACCAGCCCGTGCACCTCGCCCTGTGGACGGGGCACGCGTTCCTCTACGACCACGGGACCGACCCGCGGACCAGCTCGGGGGTCGCGCCGTTCGTCTCGTGGTCCGAGGACGAGCCGCGACCGACCCCCGAGGAGATCGAGCGAGCGGTCGCCGAGGCGTGGGCGGAGATCGTGCCGACGCTCGTCGAGCGGCCTGCAGCGCCGATGCTCCTGCTCCCGCACCGCGAGTACCACCTGTGGACGGGGTCGCTCGCCGACGCCGGTGCGTTCCGCGGCCACGAGCAGCCGCCCAACCTGTGGTGGCCCGAGGACCGGTCGTGGTTCGTCGGGACGGAGATCGACGCCGCCGCGACCTACGTGGGCGGGAGCGACGCGCTCGTCGAGGCGCTGTGCGCGGACCCGACGCTGCGCGCGAGCCGCGCCGCGCCGTCGGACACGATGCTGTTCGACGAGTGACCGCCTGCCGCAGCGGGGCCCCGCAGGTCAGGCGGGCGAGCCCGCCGCCGCGGCCTCCGACTCCGCCGTCGCGCGACGGTTGACGCGCCACCACACGAAGAACCCGACGAGCGTGAACACGCCGTAGAACACGTACATGAACGCGGACGCGTAGAAGCCGGCCGAGATCAGCAACGGGACGCCGACGATGTCGACCGCGACCCAGACCAGCCAGAACTCGACCCAGCCCTTCGCCATGCCGTACGTCGCGAGCAGCGAGCCCATGAAGATCCACGCGTCGGCCCAGACGGGCTCGTACGACTCGAGCGCGCGGAACACGGGGGTGAGCAGCGCCGTCCCGCCGACGAGCGCGACGACGAGGAACGCGCGCTGGCGCCACGACGCCCAGCGCGGCACGACGGCGACGCCGTGGCTGTCCGCGTCGGTCTCGCCCAACCGGGCCTGGGTCCGGCGCCACTGCACCCACCCGTACACCGACACGATCACGAACATGACCTGACGCCCGGCCTGGCCGAGCAGGTTCACGGGGTTGGGGGTCGCGAAGACCGCGCCGAGGAACACGGTGAGCAGCAGCAGGTTGCCGACGATGCCCACCGGCCACGCCCACACCTTGCGCCGCATGCCGCCCAGCGCCGACGCCAGGCCGAACCCGTTGCCCACGATCTCGCGCCACAGCAGGTGCTGGTCGCCGATCGTCAGCTGCGCGTCGAACAGCGCGTGGATCAGGTCCATCGGATGTCCTCGTCCTCCCGGGCACGAGCGCTCCGGGGTGAGGGCGGGCGGCGGGGCCGGGCGCTCAGGGCGGCCGACGCCGTCGCTCACGACGGCGAGACCGCGCCCCGTCGCGCGGGCTCGCGAGAGCCCGGCCGAGGACGGCCGCGCCGCACGTGCTTCCTCCCATCCGGACTGTCACCGTCGGTCCTGGAGTTCCACCAGGTCAACCGCGCGTGGGCGCGGGTCGCGGACTGTCACCGCCGGCTCGGAATTGCACCGACCCCGGAGCACGTTCGTGCGTACTGCGTGTGCAACCGCCGATGCTACCGGCGCATTCCCCGCGTAGAGGGGTGCGGTCGCGCGTCGAGAGGTCGGCAGATCCTGCCGAGATCGGCGGTCGCAGCGACCGATCTCGGCACAGGTTGCCGATCTCGGCACAGGCTGCCGACATCGGGGATCAGCCCAGGGCGTCGCGGACGGCACGCGCGACGTCGTCCGCGACCCCCCGGGCGTCGGCGTCCGCGTCGACCACGGTGACGACGACGCGCCGCGGGCGAGGGCCGGCACCGGCGCTTCCCGCGCGGTGCGCGGCGTCGTCCGGCGCGGCGAGACGTCCCACGGCCGAGCGGCGCAGGTCGGCGAACGCCTCCTCGAGCTGCGGGCGCAGGTCCTGACCGGGCGAGCGCAGCCAGCGCCGGAGCATCGCGTTGTGGACCGCGACGACGGACGCCGCGAACGCGATCGACGCGGTGGTGCGGTGCGCGTCGGGGGGGAGCGCGTCGCGCAGGTACGCCGTGAACGCGCGCTCGTAACGGTGGGTCGTGACGAGCTCGCGGTCGCGCAGCGCCGACACCTGCTGGAGGAGCTGCCACCGCGCGAGCGACGTCTCCCGCTGCCCGACGTGATGGTCGAACACGAGCCGCGCCGCGCGGCAGACCTCGAGGTACGGATCGACCGCGGGGTCCGGCGTGAGCCGACCCTCGGAGTCGGGCACGGGCCGGGTCGCCGCGAGCATGACGACGACCTCGTCGAGCAGGAGCTCGTGGTCCGCGAAGATCACGTCCTCCTTCGACCCGTAGCGGCGGAAGAAGGTGGCACGGCTGACCTGGGCGGCGTCGGCGATCTCCTCGACGGTCGTCTGCTCGTACCCCTGCCGGGTGAAGAGGGCGATCGCTGCGTCGACGGCCTGGGCATGGGTGCGGCTGCGGACGTCGGTCATGCACCGGACGGTACACCGGTACCGGTCGCCTGCCGCGTCCGGGGGTCAGGGCACGAGGCGGTAGAACCGGAAGAACGAGAAGTCGTCCACGGGCAGCACCTCGACGTCCGCGAACCCGGCCTCGCGGGCGTAGCGCCGCAGCGTCGCGGGACGCATGACGGTCCCGGTGCCGACCGACGGCGGTGACGACAGGCCGTCGGGCAGGCACACGAAGAGGCTGTACCCGTACATGACCCGGTCGACGTCGTCGGCGGGAGCCGTGAACTCCTCGCCGACGGCCTCGTCCATGACCACGACGACGCCGTCGGGCCGGACCGCGCGGCGGACGGCGTCGAGCACCGCGGCGGGCCGCGGCATGTCGTGGACGCACTCGAACGCGAACGCGGCGTCGAACGGGAGACCGGCCGGCTCGACGAGGCCGAGCTCGGCGGCGTCGGCGAGGTGGAACGTCGCACGGTCCGCGAGACCGGCCTCCTCGGCCGCCGCGCGGGCCGCGGCGACGGACGGGCGGTCGACGTCGACGCCGTGCAGCACCGCGTCCGGGTAGGCGCGCGCGAGGGCGAGCGTCGACCACCCGAAGCCGCACCCGACGTCGACCACCCGGGCTCCGGGCCGGCTCAGCACGTCGTGGACCGCGGGGACCCGCGCGAGCGTCGGCGCGAGCTCGCGCTCGAACCACGGCCGGTTGACCTCCGCCTGGGCCTCGCGCGCGTCGTCGCCGAGCTGGTCCCACGACACGCCGCCGCCCGTGCGGTACGCGTCGAGCAGGTGCGGGAGCTGCGGCCCGATCGCCCCGACGAAGCGCGCGAGCGGTGCGACGTAGGCGAGCGAGGACGTGTCCGTGAGCACCTCCGCGTGCGCGGCGGGCAACGCGTAGAGGCGCTCGCGCGCCGCCGCAGCAGGGTCGGCCGCGAGCGCGGGGCCGGCGCCCGGGTCCTCGGCGACGAGGATCCCGCTGGCCGCCTGCTGCTCCAGCCACTCGCGCGCGTACCGCTCGTGGGTGCCGGTGCGCTCGGCGAGCCCGGTCGAGGTGAGGGGCCCGGTGTCGACGAGCGCGTGGTACCACCCGAGCCGGTCGCCGACGTGGACGGACAGGACGTCGATCGCGCCGAGCGTCGCGGCGAACAAGCGCTCGGCGAACGCGTCGGCGTCCCCCGGGCCCGAGGGCTCGTTCTCGGTCGTGGCGACCATGCGCGGCCTCCGGCTGGACGTTGGCCGGGCGCGTGCCGTGGGCAGCGGCGCCCGTGGTTCGACGGTAGACCTCCGGAGCGCCCACGTCGATGGGCGGAGGGGCTGAAACTCGTCCGGCACGGTTCGGCAACGGCCTCTGCTCCTTCCAGGGTCTCGTCACGCGGCTTAGGTTCGCCTATCCTGAGCCGCGTGATCGCGGACGAGACGTCGAACGGCACCCCGGAGCCGCTGCTCGCAGTGCGCGGCGTGAGCGTCCGGTACCACGAGCACGACCCCGCGGGACCCGGCGGGGACCCCGGCCCGCGCGCGGCCGGGCGCCAGACGCCCGACGGCGTCACGTTCGACGTGCGCCCCGGCGAGGCGGTGCTCCTGCTCGGCCCGTCGGGCTGCGGCAAGTCGACGCTCGCGCTCGCGACGAACGGGCTCGTCCCGCACGTCGTCGGGGCGGACCTCGAGGGCACCGTCCGCGTGCGGGGGCGGTCGACGGCCGAGACGACGCCGCCCGAGCTGTCGCGCGACGTCGCGATGGTCTTCCAGGACCCCGACGCCCAGGTCGTCACGGGCACGCTGCTCGACGAGGTGTGCTTCGGCCCCGAGAACCTGCGCCTGCCGGTGGACGACGTCCTCGCCCGCGCCGAGGACGCGCTGCGCCGGGTCGGCCTGTGGGAGCGTCGCGACGACGACCCGGCCGTGCTCTCGGGAGGTGGGCGCCAGCGGCTCGCGATCGCGTGCGCGCTCGCCCTCGGGTCGCCGCTCCTCGTCCTCGACGAACCCACGGCCAACCTCGACCCGCAGGGCACCGACGAGGTCTACGCGGTGCTGCGCGACGTGGTCGCCTGCGGCGACCGCGCGGTGCTGCTCGTCGAGCACGACCTCGACACGGCGGTGTCCCTCGTCGACCGGGTCGTCGTGCTCGACGGCGCGGGCCGCCTCGTGCACGACGGCCCGGTCCGCGACGTGCTCGGCGAGCGGGCCGAGGAGCTGGCGGCGCTCGGCGTCTGGCTGCCCACGGCGACGCTCGCCGCGCTGCGCCTGCGCGCCGCGGGTGTGCGCCTCGATCCCGCGCCGCTCACGCCCGACGAGCTGGGGGCGGCACTGGACTCCGTGGCGAACCTCCCCGACGTGCCCCCGGACGCGCGCGAGCCCGCACGGGTCGCGCCCGAGCCGGTGCTCGTCGTCGACCGCGTGACGCTGCGGCTCGGGGGTGGGCGGAGGCACGGGCGTGCAGCGGCACCCGTCCTGCGCGACGTGTCCCTCGCCGTCGCGCCGGGCGAGCTCGTCGCCGTGGTCGGCGCGAACGGGGCGGGCAAGACGACGCTCGCCCAGCTCGCCGCGGGCGTGCTGCGGCCGCGCCGCGGGACGCTCGACGGCCGCGTGAGCGTCTCGGGACTCGACCCGACCCGCGCCGACCCGCGCGAGGTCGCGCGCCGTGTCGGCTTCGTCTTCCAGAACCCGGAGCACCAGCTCGTCACGTCGCGCGTCGACGACGAGCTCGCGCTCGGCCTGCGCGTGCGCGGCGTGCCCGAGGACGAGGTCGCGGCGCGCGTCGAGGACGTGCTGCGCCGGTTCGGGCTCGCCGACCTGCGCGACCGGCACCCGTTCCTCCTGTCCGGCGGGCAGAAGCGTCGCCTCTCGGTGGGGACCGCGATCGTGTGCCGCCCCGAGGTCCTCGTGCTCGACGAACCGACGTACGGACAGGACCGCGAGCGCGCCGCCGAGCTGCTCGACCTGCTCACCGACCTGCACCGCGACGGGACGGCGGTCGTCGTCGTGAGCCACGACATGCAGCTCGTCGCGGAGCACGCGACGCGCGTCGTCGCGCTCGCGGACGGGAGCGTCGTCGCCGACGGCGCCTCGGGCGACGTCCTGGCCGACGAGGACGTCCTGCGCCTCGCCGGCCTGCGCACGCCCCCGCTCGCGCGCGCGACCCGGCACCTGGCCGACCCCGCGTGGCGGCGCGTCGCGCGCCTCGCGGACCTGCCCGTCGCGCCCGTCCCCGCGGGGGTCGGGGCATGAGCGCGGGCACGCTCGCCGCCCCGCCCCGCCCCGCGCGCGCGACGCCGGGCGACGCGCGCCTCGGCCGGTTCGCCGGTCCGGCGTGGGACCTGCGCACCTACGACCCGCTCGTCACGGCGTTCGGCCCGCTGCCCGTGGTCGTCTGGGTGTTCACGACCCGTGACCTGCTGACGCCCGCGCTCGTCGGGCTCGCGGCGCTCCTCGTCATCCTCGTCATGGTCCGGCCGCCGCGGCGCGTCGTCGCGGTCCTGCTGCTCGGCCTGCCCGCGCTCGCCGCCGTCATGACGGTGTCGTTCGGCGTGCTCACCGACCCCCGCGACGTCGACGGTACGACGCTGCTCGCGACCGTCGGCCCGTTCCACCTGTGGTCCGGGGCGCTCGAGACCGGGCTCGCGACGAGCCTGCGCACGTGCGCGCTCCTGCTGCTCGTGCTCGTCGGCGGGCTGTCGACGACCGGGCAGGACGTCGTCCGCGCGATGGTGCAGCAGCTGCGCGTGCCGTACCGCGTGGGGTACGCGGCGCTGGCCGCGCTGCGGTTCGTGCCGCGCTTCGGCCACGAGCTCGAGGTGATCCGCGCGGCGCACCGCGTGCGCGGCGTCGACCACGGGCGTGGGCCCGTCGCGGCGGGACGGCGCCATCTCGGCTACGCCGTCCCGCTCCTCGCGGGCGGCATCCGCCACGGCGAGCGCGTGTCGCTCGCCATGGAGGCGCGCGGGTTCGGCGCGCACGCGACCCGCACCGAGCGGGTCCTCGTGCCGTTCCGCGTGCGCGACGTCGTCTTCCTCCTGGCGACGTGGGGTGTCGCGGCGGGCATCGCGCTCGTCGTGGTGCCCGCGCTGACCGGCTGACCGCGGCCTGCCGCCCGACCCCTCGCGCCCTGGCTCGACCGCTTCCATCCACCCGCCCAGACCCTCGACGTCCCGGAGCCCACGATGCCCAGCACCACCCGCCGTCAGTCCCTCACGACGCGCTACCTCATGACCTGTGCCGCCATCGGTGCCGCGACGGGCGTGCTGCTGGTTCCCGCGAACTTCGTCGCGGCGGCGCTCGCGTCGACCGTGCCGGTGCTCTACTCCGCGATGCTCGGCCTGTGGATCGTCGGGCCGGTGCTCGCGCTCGCGCTCGTGCGCCGCCCCGGTGCGGCGGTGCTCACCATGCTCGTCGCGGGCGTCATCAGCTCCGCCTCGCCGCTCGGGGCGTCGTCGATCCTCACGTGCCTCATGGTCGGCGCCGCGCTCGAGGTCGCGTTCCTCGTCACGCTCTACCGCGTGTGGGCGCCGTGGCTGTTCTACGTCGCGACGTTCGTCTTCTCGGCGTTGTACACGTGGTCGGCGTTCGTCGCCTTCGACGCCGCGTCCATGGCGCCGGTCGTGCAGGTCCTCATCGTGGCCCTCATGATGGCGAGCTCGCTCGTGGGGACGTGGGCGGGGCTGCTGCTCGCCCGGCGGCTCGAGCGGGCGGGCGTCGCGCGCGGTCTCGCACCTGCGCGGCGCGTGCCGACCGACGTGGAGGCGGGCGACTCGACGGCGGCGCGGGCCTGATCCGGCCTCAGGCCCCCAGGAACGCGTTCATCGCGAGGAACGAGAACAGGATCGCTCCGCCGACGACCGCCACGGCGACGAGCCAGCCGTTCGCGCGCTCGACGGGTGGCACCGCGGGCCGCCGCGTCGAGGCGGGGTCCCGTCGTCGGGCGCCGCGCCCTGGGCGCGCGGTGAAGCGTGCGCCGCGCGCGGCCGCGCGGGCGGGGGGCTGCTCGGGGGACTGCTCAGGGTACGCAGCCTCCCGGGCGGGGGTCGGGGTCGTCACGGGTGCGCCTCCGGAGGTCTCCGGCGCCGCTGCCCGACGCCGTGGCTCCAGTCTTCCCGGCAGGCCGCCTCGGGCGCGTCGCCCGTCCGGTGGATCCTGCGGTCCACCGGGGTGCGACCTCCGGATGACACACCGCGACTGCGCGTGCACTCCGTGTCGGTGCACCCTCCCCGCTCGTCGCCCGGGTCAGCGCGGCGCGTTCTCGTGGTAGCGGGGTCGCCCGCCCCGCGCGGCACGCTGGAGGTAGCGGACCTCGCGGAGCGCGACGGCGGCGGCGACGACGAGCGGGAACCACGCCCAGACACGGCCCCGGAGCACGAGGACGAGGCACACGAGGGCCACGGCGATCCCGCCGCAGACCGTCCCGACGCTCGCCCAGCGCACTCCTGAGCGGGCGTCGTCGGCCCGCTGCCACCAGCGCCGCAGCCGGGCGCCGAGGCCAGGTCGGGGCGCCGGGCCCGGGGCGGTGCTCACGGGCGGGCCTCCCGCGCGAGCGCGACGCCCTCGATGCTGCGCACGGCCATGCGGAGCGCGTCCGCGCGCGTCGCCTCACCCTCGTCGTGCATCGCCCAGGCGTTGAAGAGCGTCCACCACAGGGTGCGGACGATCCACGTGACGGTGAGCTGGTCGTCGAACACACCGTCGGCCTGACCCCGGCGCAGGAGCTCGCGCACGGGTTCCTCCGCGACGTCGGAGTCGGCCCAGAAGTCGGACTCCTCACCGGAGAGCTCGTTGAACAGCACCAGGTACCAGGGGCCGAGGTCGAAGTACTCGAACGCGAGCCGACGCAACGCCGCCGTCGGTGCGCCGTCGTCGAGCCGGGCCGCGGTGATCGCGCTGTGCGTGCGTTCGACCGCCTCCGCGCCGATCGCCTCGACGAGGTCGGCGCGCTCGGGGAAGTAACGGTGCAGGGTCGTGCGTCCGACCTGGGCGGCCTGGGCGACGTCTCCGAGCGATGCCGACTTGTCTGCTCGGAGCGCCGCGACGGCAGCCTCGAGGATCGCGCGCCGGGTCCGGGCGCGCGCGCCGCTCTCCGGCGGCTGGTCTGCGGCGCGAGCGGCTGCGGGCTCGGTGCGGGGTTCTGCCGGGGAGGCGTCGCGCGCGCTGGTTCGTGCCGTCACGCGGCCCACGATATCCCTCCTCGCCGTGGAGCACCTCTTGTCACTAGTGGAACATCTATGTTCCACTATCGGCAAGAGGTGCTCCACTTCCGGATCGATCTGCCGCGTCAACTACAGTTGACACGAGAGAGGATGTCAACCATGGTTGACGCCATGTCCACGACCGACACCCCCGGCCCGCCGACCACGACGTCCGCCACGCCCGACGCCCCGAAGGGCCCGTTCCTCCCGCGGCTCAAGGTGCTCTGGGAGTTCGTCCGACCGCACCGCCGCACGCTCCTGCTCGGGCTCGTCCTGGGACTGGGCACCACCGCCGCGACGCTCGCAACCCCGATGGTCACCAAGTGGGTCCTCGACACCCTGGGGACGGGGGAGTCGCTCACCCCGGCCGTGCTCACGCTCGTCGGGCTGCTCGTCGTCGGCCTCGTGCTCGGGCTGTGGCAGTGGATCCTGCTCGGCACGCTCGCCGAGCGGGTCGTGCTCGACGCCCGCTCGTCCATGGTCCGGCGCTACTTCCGCGCACGGATCGGCGCGCTCACCGGGCGCCCGACGGGCGAGCTCGTCACGCGCGTCACCTCCGACACCGTGCTGCTGCGCGAGGCGGCGTCGTCGAGCATCGTCAACCTCGTCAACCTCGCCGTGTCGCTCGTCGGGACGATCATCCTCATGGGGGTGCTGGACATCGTGCTGCTCGGCACGACGCTCGGGGCGATCGTCGTCATCGCCGTGCTCGTGGGCGGGCTCATGCCGCGCATCGCCAAGGCGCAGGAGAAGGCGCAGGAGTCGCTCGGCAGCCTGGGCGGGACGCTGGAGGGCGGGCTCCGCGCGATCCGCACCATCAAGGCCAGCCGCGCCGAGGGGCGCCAGATCGACCGCGTGCTCGACGACGCGCAGGCCTCCGCGCGCCACAGCGTCCGGGCCGTACGGACCGAGGCGGTCGCGTGGACCATCGCGGGCGGCGGGATCCAGGCCGCGATCATCGTCATCCTCGCGCTCGGCGCGTGGCGCGTGGACCAGGGGCTGCTCGCCGTGTCGAGCCTCGTGGCGTTCCTGCTCTACGCGTTCCAGATCGTCGAGCCCGTCACGGGCCTGACCATGAACGTCACCCAGCTCCAGGCCGGCATCGCCGCCGCGGGGCGCATCAGCGAGGTCCAGGCGATCGAGCCCGAGGAGGACGACGAGGCGGCCCGGCCCAGGCAGGCGGGCCCGGCGTCGCTCGACCCGACCCGCGCGGAGGTGGGCCGACCGACGGAGGCGGGGGCGGCGTCGGGCACCGGCAGGGCCGTGGCCGGGTCGCCGCGGCTCTCCCTGCGCGGCGTCACCGCGCGCTACCTGCCCGGCGGCGAGCCCGTGGTGCGTGACCTCGACCTCGACGTGCCGCACCGCGGCCAGGTCGCGATCGTCGGGCCGTCGGGCGCGGGCAAGACCACGACGTTCTCGCTGCTGCTGCGGTTCCTCCAGCCCGAGTCCGGGCAGATCCTCCTCGACGGCGTCCCCTACGACGACCTGACGTTCGACGACGTCCGGCGCCGGTTCGCGTACGTCGAGCAGGAGACGCCCGTCGTGCCGGGCACGATCCGCGAGAACCTGCACCTCTCCGACCCGGGCGCGACCGACGAGGCCATGTGGGCGGCGCTCGCGAAGGTCCGGCTCGAGACGAAGGTGCGTTCCCTCGCCGACGGGCTCGACACGTCCCTCGTCGGGACGACCGTCTCGGGTGGCGAGCGGCAGCGCGTCGCCCTCGCGCGCGCCGTCCTGCACGCGCCTGACGTCCTGCTCCTCGACGAGGCGACCGCCCAGGTCGACGGGCTCACCGAGGCCGCGGTGCACGCCGTCATCGAGGACCTCGCGCGCGACCGCGCCGTCGTGACGATCGCCCACCGACTGTCCACGGTGATCGACGCCGACCTCATCCTCGTCATGGAGGACGGCCGCGTCCGCGCCCGCGGCACGCACGCCGAGCTGCTCGCGACCGACGAGCTCTACCGCGAGCTCGTCGCCGCCCTGCGCATCGCGACCGAGGAGGCCGCGACCCCGCGGTAGAACCGTGGTCGCGCGAGGTAGAACCGTGGTCGCGCGAGGTAGAACCGTGGTCGCGCGAGGTAGAACCGTGGTCGGCCCGCTGCCGGCGATGAGTTCCGGGTGCGCGTGCGGTCGGAGGTGGCGTCAGGTGTGGACGACGGCGGTCCCGGCTCGCGCGGACCGCGGAGGGTGAGGGTGGCATGGGGAACGTGACGTGCGACGTGGCGGTGTCGGTGGACGGGTTCTCGTCCCGGCCCGACCAGACGCTGGAGCACCCGTTCGGCGAGGGTGTGGACCTGCACCGGTGGATGTTCGAGACGGCCGACGAGAACCGCGCGGAGCTCGACGCGATCCTCGCTGCCGGCGCGTACGTCATGGGTCGCCACATGTTCAGCCCCGGTCGCGGCGAGTGGGACCTCGACTGGCGCGGGTGGTGGGGGCCGGAGCCGCCGTACCACGGGCCGGTGTTCGTGCTCACGCACCACCCGCGCGATCCGCTCGTCATGGAGGGCGGGACGACGTTCTTCTTCGTCACCGACGGCATCGAGTCCGCCGTCGCGCAGGCGCGAGAGGCGGCGGGGGAGCGCGACGTCTCGATCGCCGGGGGAGCCGCGACCATCAACCAGGCGCTCGCGGCGGGCCTCCTCGACGAGCTGCGGCTGCACGTCGTGCCGCAGGTCCTCGGGTACGGGGACCGCGTGCTCGACGGCGTCCCACCCCTCGCGCTGGAGACGGTCTCCGTCCGCGCGGCGTCGCTCGTCACGCACGTCACGTACCGGGTGCTCGGGCCGCTCGGCTGACGGGACTCGTCGCGGGGGAACTGTCAGCCGAGCACGGCGAGCAGGAGCGGCGCGGCGACGACGAGCACGACGACGACCCCGACGACGAGGACCGTGCGCCACGGCCCGGTGTCCTCCGACGCGCGGCGCGCGCGGGTGCGGTCGGTCCACTCCGCGCCGTCGTACCAGCGTTCGCTCCCCGAACCGGGTGCGTCCGCGTACCAGCCCGCCGCTGCCTTGCGCACGTCGCTCCTCGCGTCACGGTCCCGTGAGCCTCTTCGTACGGACATGTGTCACGGGACCCCCACCCCTTACACGCAGCGGGGCGTCGCGAGGTTCCCCCGGCCGCGGACGCTCGGGGGACGGCGGGTCCGGTTCGGTCTCGACGTCCTCTAGAGCTCCGCGACCTGAGCGGCGCCGTCCGTCGAGATCCGCTCGAAGACGCGCTGGTCGGCGGCGAACTGCGTGCCCGGGATGGGCCGGTGGACGACGATCTCCGTGATCCCGGCCTCCGCGTACCCGTGCGCGGTGTCGACGAACGCGTCGACCGACTCCAGCGCGGGGTCGGGCGTGAAGCCGGTGAGCAGGATCCGCTCGACCGACGCGGGGTCCCGCCCGGCGTCGGCGCACGCCCCCTCGAGCCGCGCGACCTGGTCGCGGACCGCCGCCCGCGACTCCGCCGGGGTCGCGTCGTCGCCGAGGCGCCCGTCGCCCGTCGTCACCCACGCCTGGCCGTACCGCGCGGCGAGCCGCAGCCCGCGCGGGCCCGTGGCGGCGATGGCGAACGGCACGCGGGGGGACTGGACCGGGCCCGGGATCGTCCGCGCCTCGTGCGCGCGGTAGTGGCCCTCGTCGTGCGTCACCGCGGGCTCGGTGAGCAGCCGGTCCAGGAGGACCGTGAAGTCGCGCAGGCGGTCGGCACGCTCCCGTGCGGACCACGTCTCGCCACCGAGGACCGTCGCGTCGAAGCCCGTCGTGCCGGCGCCGAGGCCGACGGTGACACGCCCGCCGGACAGGTCGTCGAGCGTCATGACGTCCTTCGCGAACGTCACCGGCTCCCGGAAGTTCGGCGACGTCACGAGCGTGCCCAGACGCACCCGCTCCGTCACGCCCGCCGCGGCGGCGAGCGTCGGGACGGCGCCGAACCACGGCCCGTCGCGGAAGGTCCGCCACGACAGGTGGTCGTACGTGTAGGCGGCGTGGAACCCGAGGTCGTCGGCGGCCCGCCACACGTCCCGGCCCTCGCGCCACGGATAGATCGGCAGGATCACGGTGCTCACGCGCATGGTCGCCAGCCTAGGGTGGGGGAGTGATCCAGCACACCGTCGCCTTCCGCCTCGTCCACCCCGCCGACAGTGCCGAGGAGGCCGAGTTCCTCGGCACCGCGCGCCGCACGCTCACCGCGATCCCGGGCGTCCGGGACTTCACCGTCTCGCGCCAGGTGAGCGCCAAGAGCCCGCTGACGTTCCAGTTCTCCATGGTGTTCGACGACGACGCCGCGTACGCCGCGTACGACGCGCACCCGGACCACCGCGGCTTCGTCGCCGACCGGTGGGTGCCGGAGGTCGCGGAGTTCCAGGAGCTCGACCTCGTGCCGCTCCCGGGCTGATCCCCGTGACCGCCCAGCGCCACGACGTCGCGATCGTCGGCGGCGGGCACAACGCCCTCGTCGCGGCGGCGCTGCTCGCACGCGAGGGGCTCGACGTCGTCGTGCTCGAACGTCTCCCGCACGTGGGCGGAGCGGCGGTGAGCGAGCGGCCGTGGCCGGGCGTCGACGCGCGGCTCTCGCGCTACGCGTACCTCGTGAGCCTCTTCCCCGAGGCGCTCGCGGCGGACCTCGGTCTCGACCTCGAGCTGCGTTCGCGCGCGACGGCGTCGTTCACGCCGTACGACGGTCCCCGGGGCCCCGCGGGGCTGCTCGTCGAGACGGAGCCTGGCGCCGCGACGCGCGCGTCGTTCCGCGCGCTCACCGGCGGCGACGACGAGTACGCCGCGTGGCAGGAGCTGTACGCCGAGCTCGAGGGGCTCGCGCAGGTCGTCGCGCCCACGCTGCTCGAGCCGCTCCCGCGCGAGGGCGACGTGCATGCCCGGGTGCGGGCCGCCGTCGGGCAGCGGGTGTGGACGGACGTGGTGGAGCGGCCGATCGGCGAGGCGATCGAGCGACGCTTCCGGAACGACCTCGTGCGCGGCGTCGTCGCGACCGACGCGCTCATCGGGACGTTCACGTCGCTCTTCGACCCGGCGCGACCGGCCAACCGGTGCTTCCTCTACCACGTCGTGGGCAACGGGACGGGGGAGTGGCGCGTGCCGGTCGGCGGGATGGGCGCGGTCACGGCCGCGCTCGAGCGTGCGGCGAGGGCCGCGGGCGCGGACGTGCGCACGGGCCACGAGGTCACGCGCGTCGTGCCCGACGGCGCGGGCGTCGGCCTCGAGGGCCGGCTCGCCTCGGGCGAGGGGTTCGCCGTCGAGGCCGACCACGTGCTGTGCGGGGCGGCGCCCGCGGTCCTCGCGCGGCTGCTCGGAGAGGAGCCTGCCGGCCCCGTGCCGCACGGCGCGCAGCTGAAGATCAACCTCCTCGTGTCCCGGCTGCCGCGGCTGCGCTCCGGGGTCGACCCGCGCGTCGCGTTCGCCGGGACGTTCCACGTCGGCGAGGAGATGTCGCGGCTCGAGGCGCTGCACCGCGACCCGGCGACAGGGCTCGGCACCGCGGGCGAGCTCTACTGCCACACGCTCACCGACCGCTCGATCCTCGGGCCGGACCTCGCGGCGTCGGACGCCCAGACCCTCACGTGGTTCGGCATCCACACGCCCGACGACGCGCTGCGCGCCCCCGGCGCCAAGGACGCCGCGTTCCGCGCGGCCGTCGCGGCGCTCGACGCGCACCTCGCCGAGCCGCTCGCCGACGTCCTCCTGCACGCCGAGGTGCGCACACCCGCCGAGATCGAGGCCGACCTCGCCATGCCGGGCGGGCACATCTTCCACGGCGACCTCGCCTGGCCGTGGCTGCCCGACGACGTGCCCGCCCACACACCCGCCGCACGCTGGGGCGTGGCGACCGACCACGAGCGCGTGCTGCTGTGCGGCAGCGGCGCACGCCGCGGCGGCGCCGTGAGCGGCCTCGGCGGCCACAGCGCCGCGCGAGCCCTCCTGGAGACCCTCTCGCCGAGGTAGAACCGTGGCGCCGCGAGATAGAACTCCAGTCCGCCGAAGTAGAACCCTGGTCATGACCACGGTTCTACTTCGGCGGACCACGGTTCTACTTCGCGTGACCGGGGTTCACCCTCGGGAGATCGGGCATCGTCCTCGCGGGCGGGCGGGCGGGCGGGCGGGCGGGCGGGCGGGCGGGCGGGCGGGCGGGCGGAGGCAAGCGGACCCGTGTGGCAGGGTGACGGCATGACCCAGATCGACCTGCGCATCTTCACCGAGCCCCAGCAGGGCGCCTCCTACGACGACCTCCTCGCGGTCGCGAAGGCCACCGAGGACCTCGGTTTCGACGCCTTCTTCCGCTCCGACCACTACCTCGTCATGGGCGACGGCGACGGCCTGCCCGGCCCGACCGACGCCTGGACGACGCTCGCGGGCCTCGCCCGCGAGACGAGCCGGATCCGGCTCGGCACGCTCGTGTCGTCGGCGACGTTCCGCCACCCCGGGGTGCTGGCGATCCAGGTCGCGCAGGTCGACCAGATGTCGGGAGGTCGCGTCGAGCTCGGGCTCGGCGCGGGCTGGTTCGCGCGCGAGCACGAGGCGTACGGCATCCCGTTCCCCGAGAAGCGGTTCGGGATCCTCGAGGAGCAGCTCGCGGTCATCACCGGGCTGTGGGAGACGCCGGTCGGCGAGACGTTCTCCTTCCGCGGCGAGCACTACACGCTCACCGACTCCCCGGCCCTGCCGAAGCCGGCGCAGGAGCGCGTCCCCGTGATCGTCGGCGGTCACGGGCCGCGGCGCACGCCGGCGCTCGCGGCCCGCTACGCGAGCGAGTTCAACGCCGCGTTCCCCGACCCGGGCGTGCTGCCCGAGCGGTTCGAGAACGTCCGCGCCGCGTGCCTCGACGCCGACCGCGACCCCGACTCGCTCGTGTACTCGGCGGCGTTCGTCGTCGCGGTCGGCAAGGACGAGGCGGAGTTCCGCCGTCGGGCCGACGCGATCGGCCGCGAGCCCGACGAGGTGCGCCGCAACGGCCTCGCCGGCACGGTGAGCGAGGTCGCGGACAAGATCGCGGCCGCCGCCGAGCAGGGCGCGACCCGGTTCTACCTCCAGGTGCTCGACCTGCACGACCTCGACCACCTCGACCTCATCGCGAGCGAGGTCGTGCCGCAGCTCCCCTGACCACCTGCCCGCGTCACGCCGACGACCCGCCGCGACGCGGGCACCGGCGGTCGAGGGAGCTCGACAGCCCGCCTCCGTGTCCACCCGTCGGACGCCGGGCGCGCCGACGTCGTGAATTCTCCGTTTCCGCGCGTGAACGCCTCGTTTCCGGCCCGTGCGCCTCTCCGCCGCGGGGAGCGCTCACCCGGCGGGGTGCGACGACGTCCGACCGGGCCGGGAACGGCACCGCACCAACGATCCGGGTCGCCACGACGGCGCAGCGCCGCGCCCCGCCCCGGACGTTCACATCCGGCAGGGCGCAGCATCGACCTCGTGACGCGCCCCTCGCGTGACCCGTGACAAGGCCGCCGCGCACCGCTACGTTCGGCGCAGACGACGAGGTGGCCCGCTGGTGCGGGCCGCCTCGACCCGTCTCGGCCCACGTTCGACCTCGGCCCGCGTTCGACCTCGGCCCGCGTTCGACCGCCCCGGTCGTACCGCACGAGTCGCTCGGCACCGCCGCACGGCAGCACCACGTCACGACACGCACCACGTCACGACGCCGACGACGTCGCCGCACCCGGGCTCTCGACGACCCCGGCGGGCCCGCCCGCCGTCGTCCGCCGTCGGCCCGCCCGCGACCCCCGGGAGCCTGTGGATCCCGTCGAGAGCCGGAGGACACGCGATGGCCGTCTCCGAGTTCGACCGCCTGGTCGTCACGCCCCGCCGCACTCAGCACGCGCGGCCCGCGCCGATCGGCCCGAGGGCCGACGCCGACCGCCCCGCCGGCCCGCCGCGCGACGAGAACTCCGCCGCGCGCTCGCCGTCGCTCGTCATGATCATGCTGCTCGCGACGCTCGGCGTCGTCGCGTACGCGGTGTTCCTGCTCAACCCCGCCAACCGCGGGGACGCCCTGCCGTACGTCATGGTCATCACGGCCGAGTCGGTGCTCGTCGCCCAGGCCCTGCTGGCGATGTGGACGGTGCTGTCGAGCGGCCACGACCCGCGCGGGTTCTCCTTCCACCACGCGAAGGACCGCCTGTTCGACGTCCCCGAGATCATCCGCGACGGCGCCGAGGACGACCCGACGCGCTGGAACCTCTACCTGCACGACCGCCCCGTCACGGTCGACGTCCTCATCACCACGTACGGCGAGGACCTCGACACCATCGCGCGCACGGTGCGGGCCGCCGTCGCGATCCGCGGCACGCACCGCACCTGGGTGCTCGACGACGGGCGCTCCGACGACGTCCGCGACCTCGCCGCGCAGCTCGGCGCCCGGTACGTGCGGCGCCTGTCGAGCAACGGCGCGAAGGCCGGCAACGTCAACCACGCGCTCGCGATCGCGAAGGGCGACTACTTCGTCATCCTCGACGCCGACTTCGTCGCCAAGCCCGACTTCCTCGTCGAGACCGTGCCCTTCTTCGTCAAGGACGACGTCGCGTTCGTCCAGACCCCGCAGACGTACGGCAACCTCGACAACCTCATCTCGCGCGGCGCCGGGTACATGCAGGCCGTGTTCTACCGGTTCGTGCAGCCGGGCCGGAACCGCTTCAACGCCGCGTTCTGCGTCGGCACCAACGTGATCTTCCGCCGGGCCGCGATCGACGACATCGGCGGCATGCACACCGACTCCAAGTCCGAGGACGTGTGGACGTCGCTCATGCTCCACGAGCGCGGCTGGAAGACCGTCTACATCCCCACGACGCTCGCGGTGGGCGACACCCCCGAGACCGTCGAGGCCTACACCAAGCAGCAGCTGCGCTGGGCCACCGGCGGGTTCGAGATCCTCCTCCAGCACAACCCGCTCAGCCCGCGCCGCACCCTCACGCTCGACCAGCGGCTCCAGTACACCGTCACCGCGACGCACTACCTCGCGGGCATCGCACCGCTCGTGCTGCTGCTCGTCCCGCCGCTGCAGATCTACCTCGACCTCACGCCCATGAACCTCACCATCTCGTGGGGCACGTGGCTGCTCTACTACGCCGGGTTCTACGTCCTGCAGATCGCCATCGCGTTCTTCACGCTCGGGTCGTTCCGGTGGGAGGTGCTCATGCTCGCGTCCGTGTCGTTCCCCATCTACACCAAGGCCCTGTGGAACGCGCTGACCGGCAAGGAGCAGGCCTGGCACGTGACCGGGAGCAAGGGCAGGGTCACGTCGCCGTTCAACTACATGATCCCGCAGGTGCTGTTCTTCGCGTTCCTGCTCGTGACGTCGGTGGTGGGGGTCTGGAAGGAGTGGGGCGACCCGATGCCGAGCCTCGCGCTCGCGTGGAACGTCACGAACACGGTGATCCTCGGGGCGTTCGTCGTGACGGCTCTCCGGGAGTCGCGGGCGGCTCGGCTGGTCGTCCAGGAGGGTGGGCGTTCCGTCCGGCCACCCCACCTCGCCACCTCGCGGTCGGCTCACCCGGAGTCGTCTCCGGCCTCGTGGTCGGCCCGACCGGCGTCGTCGGTCGTCGACGGGGCGTTGTCGGCGCAGCTCGGCGTCGAGGTGACGGTCGGCGCCCCGACGCGGGCCGGGCGGCGGAGGGCGCGCCGTGACGAGAGCTCGTCGACGTCTGGACCTACCGGAGGTGTCGCATGACCTGGTCGAACCGGATCCGACTCGTGGGCGGGCTGCTCGTGGTCGTGCTCGTGTGCGCGGCGCTCACGCTCGTCATGAACCGGCGCCTCGGGCAGGCGACGAGCACGACCGCGACGATCCGCGCGGAGGTGCTCGACGTCGGCAGCGACTACGCGGGGACCGTCACCGCGGCGGAGGTCGCCGAGGGGGACGAGGTCGCCGCGGGCGACCCGCTGTTCACCGTGAGCAGCCTGACGCTCCAGCACGACATCGCGCTCGGCCTCGTCAGCGCCGACACCTCCGCGTACCAGGTGGCACCCGACGGGACCATCACGCTCGTCGCGCCCTACGACGCCGTGGTCACCCACGTCGCGGCCCGCGAGGGAGGGTTCGTCCAGGCGGGCGAGGTCGTCGCGTCGCTCGAGCGGGAGGGGTCGCTGTTCGTCGACGCCCGCCTCACTCTCGACCCGAGCGACTTCGCGCGCGTGCGTCAGGGCGCGGAGGTCACGGTCGTCCTGCCGAACCAGGCGGAGGTCGTGGGCGAGGTCGCGTCGGTCGCGGTGCAGAACACCGCCAACCAGGCGGAGGCCACGGTCGAGGTCACGAGCGACGCGCTCGTGCGCGGCGCGGAGCACGGTCTCGTCGCCTCGGGCACGCCCGTCACGGCGAGCATCGAGCTGCATGACGACGGCCCGCTCGCCGGGGTCGACGAGTCGTTCGGCGCGTTCCTCCGCAAGGTGGGGCTGTGACGCCCCGCCGGGGTCGACCCGTGCGTCGCGAGGTCGACCTCCCGAAGGTCCATCTCGGTCGTACGGGCCGATCTCGCGGCTGGACAGCCGTGGCGGTGCTCGCGACGGCGACCCTCGTCGCCGGGTGCGGGTTGTTCGAGTCGGATGCGGCGCCCGGGCCGACCGGTGCACCCGGGGCGGGCTCCTCCGTCGGGCACCCCGCCGCGGACCTGACGGGCGCGGCGCCCGACGTGGACCCGTCGATCCTGCCGCAGGAGTCGGTCGCGCCGATGCCCGCGGCGCGGCTCGCCGACGGGCTCGTCCCGCCGACCAACCGGTGGTTCTCGGGGCTCGTGTTCGGCGACGAGCCGCTGCCCGTGTTCCCCGTGCCGCTCGCGTTCGGCGTGACCGACGGGGGGTTCGCGTTCGGCCTGCCCGACGTCGAGATCACCGAGCAGTCGATCCTCGGCCCGTTCGTGCCGCAGGTCGGCGTGGACGTCGGGGCGGCGACGGTCGTCGTCACCGCCTACGACACGACGTCCGTCACGCTCGACCTGCTCGACGGCGGGGGCACCGCCCTCGGCACGGTGACCCTCGTGGAGGGGTCGCCCGTGCTGCGGTACACCGCGGCGACCGACCAGTCGGCGGCGCTCGCCGTCGCGTTCGACGCGGTGGACGGGCTCCTCGCGGCCGAGGCGGGCGGGCGCGAGTACGTGCTGGTCGGGGCCGAGGACGCGCTGTCCGACGACGGCCGGTCGCTCGACCTCTCCGCGGGCGACTCCGTCGCGTGGTTCCCCGTGCCCGACGACGCCCCGGACGGCGCCGTCGCGACGCTCGCCGAGGCGGCCGCGCACCCCGTGACGGGCACGACGCTCGCCTACGGCGTGGCCGACGACGCCGTGACCACGGCCATCACCTACGAGACCGGCGGCGACGCGCCGGGGTCGGGGACCGTCGTCGTGCGCCTGCCGCACCAGGGGGAGAGCGACGGCGCGACGTGCGACCTGGGGACCTACGCGACCGTGCGCGGGACCGTCGACGTCTGCACGGCGAGCACTCTCGCGTGGACGAGCCCCGCCGTCGAACCCGCCGGGGCGCTCGACGTCACCGGGCTGGGCGAGGAGGAGAAGACCGAGCTCGCCGACCAGGTGCGGGCCGACGCGTCCGCGCTCGAGCCGCGGCCGTCGGACACGTACTTCGGCGGCAAGGCGCTCGCGCGCGACGCGAACCTGCTCTCGCTGGCCGAGCAGCTCGGGCTCGACGACGTCGCGACGCCGCTGCGCGAGGACCTCGCCGCCGCGCTGCGCGAGTGGGCCGGGCCCGCGGGGTGCGAGGAGAGCGACGCGCGGTGCTTCGTCTACGACCCCGAGGTGCGCAGCGTCGTCGGCAGGACGCCGTCGTTCGGCTCGGACGAGCTCAACGACCACCACTTCCACTACGGGTACTTCCTCTACGCCGCGGGCGCGGTGGCGGCCGGCGACCCGGCGCTCGCGGCCGACCTCGCGCCCGTGCTCGACCTGCTCGCGGCGGACGTCGCGGCGGGCGCGAGCAGCGGCGACTTCCCGGCCCTGCGCGTGTTCGACGCGTACGCGGGCCACTCGTGGGCGTCCGGGTACGCACCGTTCGCGGACGGCAACAACCAGGAGTCCGCGTCCGAGGCGGTGTCCGCGTGGAACGGGCTCGCGCTGTGGGCGCAGGCGTCGGGGGACGCGACGCTCGAGACGCAGGCGCGCTGGCTGCTGTCCGCCGAGGCGGCGTCGGCGCGCGCGTACTGGACCGACTTCGACCGCGACGACCCCGCCCTCGACGGGTTCGGGCACACCGTGACGTCGCTCGTGTGGGGCGGCAAGCGCGACTGGGCCACGTGGTTCAGCGCCGAGCCGAGCGCGATGCTCGGCATCCTCGTCCTGCCGATGCAGCCCGTCGCCGGGTACCTCGCGGGCGACCCGGAGCGCGTCCGGGCCAACCTCGACGAGGCGCTCGGCGGCCCGCGCGACGACCCCGCGTCGTGGGACGTGATGTTCGGCGACCAGCTCCTCATGTACGCGGCGCTCGCCGGCCCGGACGACGCCGCGGCAGCACTGGACGTCGCCCGGGCCCTGCCGGACGAACGCGTCGACGACGGCAACACCCGCAGCTACCTCCTCGCATGGCTCCTGGTGCACGCGACGGCGTAGCACCGCCTCCCGCCGAACCCGGGTCGTCGCCGGGCTCGTCGATCTGGGTGCGACAACCCCTGGTTCGGCGGGGCACTACCCTGCTCCGGGGGTCTTCACACGAACTTCACGGACGGGAGAGACATGAGCGCCATCGGGTGGCGGTTGCACGGGAACGGGAAGACGGTGGCGCCGGGGGACGTCGTCGACCCGGACGAGCGGCTGACCTGGCCGCGGACCATCGGGATCGGCATGCAGCACGTCGTCGCCATGTTCGGCGCGACGTTCCTCGTGCCGCTCCTCACCGGGTTCTCGCCCGCGACCACGCTGTTCTTCTCCGCGATCGGCACCGTCGGGTTCCTGCTCATCACGCGCAACCGGCTCCCCAGCTACCTCGGGTCGAGCTTCGCGTTCATCGCGCCGATCGGGGCCGCGACGGCGTCGCAGGGCCAGTCCGTCGCCGTCGGCGGCATCCTCGTCACCGGGCTCGTGCTCGCCGCGGTCGGCCTGCTCGTGCACGTCGCGGGCGCGCGGTGGATCGACGTCGTCATGCCGCCGATCGTCACGGGCACGATCGTCGCGCTCATCGGTCTCAACCTCGCCCCGGCGGCGTGGGGGAACTTCCAGCAGGCGCCGGTCACGGCCGTCGTGACGCTGACCGCGATCATCCTCGTGAGCGTCCTGTTCAAGGGCATCATCGGGCGCCTGTCGATCCTCGTCGGCGTGATCGTCGGGTATGTCGTCGCGGTCCTCCAGGGGGAGGTGACGTTCGACGAGGTCCGCCGCGCCGACTGGATCGGGTTCCCCGAGTTCGTCACCCCGACGTTCGACGTCGCCGTGCTCGGCCTGTTCGTCCCGGTCGTGCTCGTGCTCATCGCGGAGAACGTGGGGCACGTGAAGTCGGTCGCCGCGATGACCGGCAAGAACCTCGACGACCTCACCGGTCGCGCGCTCTTCGCGGACGGCCTCGCGACGACGCTCGCGGGCGTCGGCGGAGGGTCCGGCACGACGACGTACGCCGAGAACATCGGCGTCATGGCCGCGACCCGTGTCTACTCGACCGCGGCGTACTGGGTCGCGGCGGCCACCGCCCTCGTGCTCTCGCTCTCGCCGAAGTTCGGCGCGCTCATCGCGACGATCCCCGCCGGGGTCCTCGGCGGCGCGGCGACGATGCTCTACGGCATGATCGGCATCCTCGGCGCTCGCATCTGGGTGCAGAACAAGGTCGACTTCTCCGACCCGGTGAACCTCACGACCGCGGCCGTGCCGCTCGTCATCGGCATCGCGAACTTCACCTGGGCGGTCGGCGACCTCACGTTCGAGGGCATCGCGCTCGGCACCGCCGCGGCGCTCGTGATCTACCACCTCATGCGGAACATCGCGCGGTGGCGCGGCACGACCCAGGAGCCCGCCAGCCCGGCGTCGGCCCCCGGCGGCGACGAGCCGATCGTCCCCGACGCGACCGAGGACGCCCGCTGACGGAGCCCCCACCTGACGTCGAACCCGGGATCGCTCGCGCTGCCCGGGCCGAGGGCTCGGCGCCGGCCCGGGGTCTCTCCCCAGGACGAGGCGCACGTGAGGAACGAGCCCGGGTTCGGCGAGGGGCGGGGTGCCTAGAGGCGCCGGCCCAGCAGCAGGCCTTCGGGGACGTCGAGGCGGGTGAAGCCGAGGTGCTCGTAGAAGCCGATCGCGGAGACGTTGTCCTCCGAGACGCCCAGGTGGACGCCGGGGGAGCCGGCTGCGCGGAGGGCGTCGAACAGCGTGCCGAGCAGACGGCGGCCGTTGCCGCCGCCCTGGGCGGCGGGGAGCAGGTCGACGTGGAGGTGCGAGGGGTAGTCGCCGAGCACGGATCGCTCCGTGAGGTGCGGGCGGTGGATCTGCGCGACGAGCGCCTCGTCGCGCGACCCCTCCGGGAAGCTGCCGAGGGGGTACCTCTCGCGCAGCGGCGGCCACCACTCCCGCTCGGACCGGGCCTCGAACGCCGCCGTGTCCCGCGCGCCGAGCACGTAGCCCGCGGCCACGCCGTCGGCCTCCACGACGAACGCGAGGTCCGGTTCGAGGGCGAGGTACGCCCCGAGGTAGACCTCGCCGAGCAGCCGCGGGTCCGCGTACAGCGCGGTCGCGTCGCCGCCGGACGCACCGGTCCGCAGGCAGATCTCGTACAGGCGGTCGACCTCGGCGGGGTCGGTGGTCCGGGCGGGCCGGAGGGGCAGGGTGCTCATGGGTACCGTTCGGCGGTCGTGAGGCCCGGCGAGAGCCGGGCGCGGGACGTGCTCAGCCCTCGGCGGGCGGCACGGGCAGGGGGCGGGGCGTGATCTCCTCGATCGGGACGCATCCCGACCGGCTCTCCATCGGCACGTCACCCGTCAGGCCGACGAGCTCCTGGTCCACGACACCGTCGAAGTCCGCGCCCACGTACAGGTCGACGGTGGCGTCCTCGCGCGCGTCGAGCACGAGGCCTGCGTCCTCGTAGTGGGCGGCGAGGGTGTACGCCTGGGCGACGCCGGCCGCGCCGAAGTGGATCTGGGTGCGCGTCATGACGTCGGCGTCGCCGTCGCCGTCGAGGTCCGGCGCGTTGCCCGTGGAGAGCACCGCGAAACCCCGCGACGTGAGGATGTCCTGGTTGAGGCGGCCCAGGGGGTCGTCCTTGCCGGACGCGTTGTAGACGTTGACCTGGACCTCGCCCGTCGCCACGGGGAGCGTGCCCTCGGCGAGGCACGGGACCTCGACGTCGGCGAGGTCGTCCACGGCCTCGGGGGTCGACAGCGGGCGGTCGAACGGGGCGTCGATCGCGCCCGTGTACACGGCCAGCGCGCCGAGCCCGACGACGGCGAGCGCGGCGATGAGGAGCCCGAACACGACGGCCTGACGCTCGTGCATGCGTCGGCGACGTACGGCGCGCGCGGTGTCGGGGCGGGTGGTCACGCCAGAAACCTACCTGACCCGGTGCTCAGCGCACGGTCAGCACGCGCGCGTGCAGGATCGCGCGCTGCTGCAGGGCGGCACGGACCGCGCGGTGGAGGCCGTCCTCGAGGTAGAGGACGCCCTCGAACTCGACGACGTGCGCGAAGAGGTCGCCGAAGAACGTGGAGTCCTCGGCGAGCAGCGCGTCGAGGTCGAGCGTGCGCTTGGTCGTCACGAGCTCGTCGAGGCGCACCTGGCGCGGGGGCACCTCGGCCCAGTCCCGCGCCGTCACGCGGCCGTGGTCCGGGTAGGGGCGACCGTCGCCGACGGCCTTGAAGATCATGCGGCACATCCTAGGGGCACGACGGCGCCCCTCGCCGCCGAGGGCGGGGTGACGGTCACGTGGTCGTCACGATATCCCCACGGGGAGGACCCGTCTCGTCCGCGTCGTCATGCGCCCCGCGGCGCTGGGCGCTGCCGGTCCGGGGGCGTCCCGTCAAAGTTCCGGCAGAGGGCGTCAAGGTTCCGTCAGAGCCCCGTCCGGAGCACCCCGGCCGGGCGTAGAACGGCAGTGCGCCCGGGTTCCGGGCGCCGGCACGACGCCCGACCGGGCGCCCGGTCGACCGTCGTCGAGAAGGCGTTCCCACCATGGCCGACCTGGCCTTCCTCCTCCTCACCGTGGCGTTCTTCGCCACGGTCGCGCTCGTCGCGCGTCGTCACGGCTCGTCGGGGGGTACCCGATGATGGTGCTCGACTGGATCGCGCTCGGCGCCGTCGTCGCCGTGCTGGGCTACCTCTTCGTCGCGCTGCTCCGCAGCGACCGCACCCGGTGAGCGCCGCGATGCCGATGGCCGTCGCTCCGGTCGACGCCGCGGTCGTCTGGACGGCCGTCGGCCAGGTCGCGCTCCTCGTCGCGGCGCTCGTCGCCGTGCACGCTCCGCTCGGCGCCTACATGGCGCGGGTCTACTCCTCGCCGAGGCACCTGCGCGTGGAGCGCCTCGGGTACCGGGTCGCGCGCGTCGACCCCGACGCGGAGCAGACCTGGAGCACGTACCTCTTCTCCCTGCTCGGCTTCTCGATGGCGTCCCTGCTCGTGCTCTACGGGCTCGGGCGGCTCCAGGAGCACCTGCCGCTGAACCTCGGGTTCACGGGGCTGGACCCCGCCGGGGCCTGGAACTCCGCGGTGTCGTTCGTGACGAACACGAACTGGCAGTGGTACTCCGGCGAGGCCGCGGCCGGGCACCTGCTCCAGATGGCGGGCTTCGCGGTGCAGAGCTTCGTGTCGGCCGCGGTCGGCATGTCGGTCGCGATCGCGCTCGTGCGCGGGTTCACCCGTTCGGGGACCGACGCGCGGATCGGCAACTTCTGGTCCGACCTGACCCGTTCCGTGGTCCGCATCCTCCTGCCGATGGCCTTCGTCGCCGCGGTGGTCCTCGTGGCGAACGGCGTGATCCAGAGCTTCAGCCCGCACACCGCGGTCGAGACGCTCTCCGGCGGGACGCAGCACGTCCTCGGGGGTCCGGTCGCGTCCCAGGAGGCGATCAAGGAGCTCGGCACCAACGGCGGCGGGTTCTTCAACGCGAACTCGGCGCACCCGCTCGAGAACCCGAACCCGTTCACCAACCTGTTCGAGATCTTCCTCCTGCTCGTCGTCCCGTTCACGCTGCCGCGGACGTTCGGGCTGCTCGTCGGCGACCGTCGGCAGGGCTGGGCGATCCTCGGCGCGATGGCCGGGCTGTTCGCCGTCGCGCTGACGCTCGCGACGTGGTCCGAGCTCGCCGGGCCCGGGGCCGCGCCGCAGGCCGCGGGCGGGGCCATGGAGGGCAAGGAGACCCGGTTCGGGCTCGCCGCCAGCGCACTGTTCGCGACGGCGACGACCGGCACCTCCACCGGCGCGGTCAACGCGATGCACGACTCGCTCACCGCCCCGGCGGGCGGCGTCGTGATGTTCAACATGCTCCTCGGCGAGATCGCGCCGGGCGGCGTGGGCGCGGGCCTGTACGGGATGCTCGTGCTCGCGGTGGTCGCCGTCTTCGTGGCGGGCCTCATGGTCGGTCGTACGCCCGAGTACCTGGGCAAGAAGATCGGTCGTCAGGAGATCACGCTCGTCGCGCTGTACGTCCTGACCACCCCCGCGGTCGTGCTCGTCGGCACGGCGCTGTCGGTCGTCCTGCCGGACGGGCTCGCGGGCCAGCAGGAGAGCGGGCCGCACGGCCTCTCCGAGGTCCTGTACGCGTTCGCGTCCGCCGGCAACAACAACGGCTCGGCGTTCGCCGGCCTGAGCGTCGGGACGCCGTTCTACAACACCCTGCTCGGTCTCGCGATGCTCGTCGGCCGGTTCGTGCCGATCGCGCTCGTCCTCGCCCTCGCCGGCCGGCTCGCCTCCCAGCGCGCCGTCCCCGCGTCGGCCGGCACGCTGCCGACACACCAGCCGCTCTTCGTCGGCCTGCTGGCCACGGTCGCGCTGGTCGTCGTCGGCCTCACCTTCGTCCCCGTCCTCTCCCTCGGTCCTGTCGTGGAGTCCCTGTCATGAGCACACCGCTCGCCCCTGCCGCCCACCCGTCCACCGACCTCTCGCCGGGCACGCCCCCGGCGGAGCGGGAGAGCGCCGGCGGCCCCGGGCGCGACCGCCGCCCCCGCGCCCTGACCTGGGCGCAGGCGCGCTCGGCGCTCCCGTCCGCGCTGCGCAAGCTCGACCCGCGCGAGCTGTACCGCTCCCCGGTGCTGTTCGTCGTCGAGATCGGTGCCGTCGCGACGACCGTCCTCGCCGCGCTCGACGCGGACCTGTTCTCCGTCTCGATCGCCGCCTGGCTGTGGGCGACGGTGCTCTTCGCGACGCTCGCCGAGTCGATCGCGGAGGCCCGCGGCAAGGCCCAGGCGTCCAGCCTGCGCGACACGCAGAAGAGCACGACCGCGCGCCGGGTCGACGCCCCGGTGGACACCCTCGACAGCGGGACCGGGCTGCACCTGCTGCCCACCGTGGAGGTGCCGTCGTCGCAGCTGCGGGTGGGCGACGTCGTCGTGGTCGTCGCGGGGGAGACGATCCCGGGCGACGGCGACGTGATCGAGGGCGTCGCGTCCGTGGACGAGTCCGCGATCACGGGCGAGTCCGCCCCGGTGATCCGGGAGTCGGGCGGGGACCGGTCCGCCGTCACGGGCGGGACGGTCGTGCTCTCGGACCGGATCGTCGTGCGGATCACCGCGCCGGCCGGGCACACGTTCGTGGACCGGATGATCGCGCTCGTCGAGGGCAGCGAGCGCCAGCGCACGCCCAACGAGATCGCGCTCAACGTCCTGCTGACGTCGTTGACGATCGTGTTCGTCCTCGCCGTCGCGACGCTGCAGCCGTTCGCGGCGTACTCCGGGGCGAAGCAGCCGCTGATCGTCCTCGTCGCGCTCCTCGTGTGCCTCATCCCCACGACGATCGGGGCGCTGCTGTCCGCGATCGGCATCGCGGGCATGGACCGGCTCGTGCGGCGCAACGTGCTCGCGATGTCGGGCCGCGCGGTCGAGGCGGCGGGCGACGTCGACGTGCTCCTGCTCGACAAGACGGGGACCATCACGCACGGCAACCGGTTCGCGACCGAGGTGCTCCCCGTGGGGCACGTCGGCACCACCGAGCTCGCCGATGCCGCACGCCTGGCCTCGCTCGCGGACGAGACCCCCGAGGGGCGCAGCATCGTCGACCTGGTGAACGGCTTGGACGGTCGCACCCGGGACGAGCTCGACCGGGAGGTCGCCGGCGCGCAGGTCATCCCGTTCACGGCGCAGACGCGCATGTCCGGCGTCGACCTCCCGCTCGCCGACGGCGGGATGCGCCACCTGCGCAAGGGGGCGGGCTCGGCGGTGCAGCGCTGGGTCCACTCGACCGGGGGCTCCGTCACCGGTCGTGAGACCGACGAGCTCGCCGCGCACGTCGAGACGGTGAGCGCGCAGGGCGGGACGCCCCTCGTCGTCGCCGAGCAGGTGGGCGACGGCCCGGCCGGGGTGCTCGGCGTCGTCCGGCTCAAGGACGTCGTCAAGGACGGGTTGCGCGAGCGGTTCGACCAGCTTCGCGCGATGGGGATCCGGAGCGTCATGGTCACGGGCGACAACGCGATCACCGCGCGCGCCATCGCGGCCGAGGCGGGCGTGGACGACGTCCTCGCGGAGGCGACCCCGGAGGACAAGCTCGCCCTGATCCGGCGCGAGCAGGAGGGCGGGCGCCTCGTCGCGATGGCCGGCGACGGCACGAACGACGCGCCGGCGCTCGCCCAGTCCGACGTCGGTGTCGCGATGAACACGGGGACGACCGCCGCGAAGGAGGCGGGAAACATGGTCGACCTCGACTCGAACCCCACGAAGCTCCTGGAGATCGTCGAGATCGGCAAGCAGCTCCTCATCACGCGCGGCGCGCTCACCACGTTCTCCGTCGCGAACGACGTCGCGAAGTACTTCGCGATCCTGCCCGCGATGTTCCTGGGCGTGTTCCCCGCGCTGGAGGTGCTCAACGTCATGCGCCTGTCCAGCCCTGAGTCGGCGATCCTCTCCGCCGTGATCTTCAACGCGCTGGTCATCGTCGCGCTCGTCCCGCTCGCGCTGCGCGGCGTGGCGTACCGCCCGGCGTCCGCGTCGGCGCTCCTGCGCCGCAACCTGCTGGTCTACGGCGTGGGCGGGCTCGTCGCGCCGTTCGTCGGGATCAAGCTCATCGACCTCGTCGTCTCGCTCCTCCCGGGCCTGTGAGCCCGGTGTCGAAAGGAACCTCTGTGCCCAGCACCTCGCCCGTCTCGTCGGGCGCACGCCCCCCGGCAGCCGGCGGCGCCGTCTCCTTCGCCCGGCAGTCGTGGGCGGGCCTGCGGGTCCTGCTCCTCCTGACCGTCCTGCTCGGCGGGCTGTACCCGCTCGCGGTGACGGGTGTCGGCCAGGCCGTCTTCGGCTGGCAGGCGAACGGCTCGCTCGTCCGCGCGGACGGCACCCGCGCGTCGTCGGTCGACGACACGGGGGCCGACGGCGCCCCGGTCGTCGGGTCGGTCCTCGTCGGCCAGTCGTTCGGCGAGCCGGGGACGGCGCCCGAGTGGTTCCACGGCCGCCCCTCGGCGGCCGGGGAGGGCTACGACACCCTCGCCTCGGCGGGGTCGAACCTGGGCCCGAACAACCCCGACCTCGTCGCGGCGATCGAGGAGCGCCGCGCGGCCGTCGCGGCGGAGGACGGCGTCGACCCGGCGACCGTCCCGCCGGACGCCGTGACGGCGTCGGCCTCGGGTCTCGACCCGCACGTGTCGCCCGCGTACGCGTACCAGCAGGTCGACCGCGTCGCCGCGGTGCGCGGGCTCGACCCCGCAGCGGTTCGCACCCTGGTCGACGACGCGGTGGCGGGCCGGGTGCTCGGCGTCCTCGGCGACGAGCGCGTGAACGTGCTCGCGCTCAACCTCGCGCTCGACGACCTGGCGCCCGCCGGGACCGCGTCCGAGGGCTCGGGCGCGTCCTGACGTGCGACGTGATGGACTGCGCGCATGAGTGCGGACACGCCTGACGGGCGGCGCCGGGGGAGGCTGACGGTCTACCTCGGCGCCGCACCCGGCGTCGGCAAGACGTTCGCGATGCTCGACGAGGCCCTGCGACGCCGGTCCCGCGGGACCGACGTCGTGGTGGGTCTCGTCGAGACGCACGGCCGGGCCGCGACCGCGGCGAAGGTCGGCGACCTCGAGGTCGTGCCGCGTCGTGCGGTCGGGCACCGGGGCGTCGAGCTCACCGAGCTCGACGTCGACGCCGTGGTCGCGCGCGACCCGGACGTCGCGCTCGTCGACGAGCTCGCGCACACCAACGCGCCCGGCTCGCGCCACGCCAAGCGGTGGCAGGACGTGCACGACCTGCTGGACGCCGGGATCGATGTCGTGACCACGGTCAACGTGCAGCACCTGGAGTCGCTCACGGAGGACGTCGAGGCGATCACGGGCGTCCGCCAGCGTGAGACCGTCCCCGACCACGTGGTGCGCGAGGCCGACCAGATCCAGCTCGTCGACCTCTCGCCGCAGGCGCTGCGGCGGCGGCTCGCGCACGGGAACGTGTACCGGGCCGAGCAGATCGACGCGTCGCTGTCCTCGTACTTCCGCGAGGGCAACCTCACGGCGCTGCGCGAGCTCGCGCTCCTGTGGCTCGCGGACCGCGTGGACGACGCCCTCACCCGGTACCGCGCCGACCACGCGATCTCCGGGACGTGGCCGGCGCGCGAGCGCGTCGTCGTCGCGGTGACCGGCGGGCCCGAGAGCGCGACGCTGCTGCGCCGCGGCGCCCGCATCGCCGAGCGGGCCGCGGGGTCGGAGCTGCTCGCCGTGCACGTGCTCGCGACCGACGGGCTGCCCACCGCCTCGCCCGCGGCCATCGCGACGGACCGCGCGCTCGTCGAGTCCCTCGGTGGCACGTTCCACACCGTCGTCGGGGAGGACGTCGCGTCGGCCGTCGTCGACTTCGCGCACGGCGCCAACGCGACGATGGTCGTCGTCGGCGTGTCCCGGCGCTCGCGGTGGCGCGAGGCGTTCCTCGGCTCGACGAGCGCGGAGATCGCCCGGCTCTCGGGCTCGCTCGACGTGCACCTCGTGACCCACGAGCGGGCGCGCTCGGGTCGGGTCGCGCGGCGTGGCTGGAGCCCGTTGTCGGTCCGGCGCCGCGTCGTGGGGTTCGTCCTCGCCGTCGCGGCTCCGGTCGCCCTCACAGCACTGCTCGACGCCGCCCGGGAGAGCGTCGGGCTGTCGACCCAGGTCATGCTCTTCCTCGCGCTGTCGGTCGGCGTCGCGCTCGTCGGCGGCATGTGGCCCGCGCTGGCCTGCGCCGTCGTCTCGTTCCTGTGCCTCAACTGGTTCTTCACGCCGCCCACCGGGCTGCTCACCGTCGCCGACCCGGAGAACCTCCTCGCGCTGCTCGTGTTCGTGCTCGTCGCCGCCGCCGTCGCGTCCGTGGTCGACCTCTCGGCCCGGCGGACCGTGCAGGCCTCCCGCGCGCGGGCCGAGGCGTCGACGCTCGCCGCGCTGTCCCGGTCCGTGCTGTCCGGGGAGGACACCGCCGGAGCGGTCGTCGCCCGCCTCGCCGAGACCTTCCAGCTCCGGCGCGTCGCGCTCGAGGAGCGGGCGCGCACGGACGGTCGGGCGCGCGACTGGGCGACGATCGCCGTGGCCGACCGCGCCGTCGAGGTCGCCCCGGCACCCGCCGGGACCCGCGGTCGGCGCGGACCGGGGACCGGCGAGGAGACCCGGACCGTGGTCAGCGTCGACGACGACCGCCGTCTCGTCCTCGACGGCCGCCCCCTGCCGGCCGGGGACCGGCAGGTGCTGGAGGCGTTCGGCGCGCAGGCGGGCATCGTGCTCGAGTACCGCCGGCTCCGCGAGGAGGCGGCGCGCGCCGCCGTGCTCGCCGAGACCGACGCGACCCGCACGGCCCTGCTCGCCGCGGTCTCGCACGACCTGCGCACCCCGCTCGCCGCGATCCGTGCCGCCGTCGACGGGCTCCGCTCTCCCCAGGCGGTCCTGGAGCCGCAGGACCGCACGGCGCTCGTCGAGACCGCGGCCTCCGAGACGGAGCGGCTCGAACAGCTCATCGACAACCTGCTCGACCTCTCGCGCCTGCAGACCGGCTCCGTGGCGCCCGTGCTGCGCGACGTGTCGCTCGAAGAGGTCGTCCCGGTCGCGGTCGAGCCGCACGGCGCGCGCGTCGCGCTCGACGTGCCCGAGGACCTCCCGCTCGTACGCACCGACCCCGGCCTGCTGGAGCGCGTCGTCGCGAACGTCGTCGCCAACGCGGTGCGGTTCGCGCCGCCCGGGGACCCCGTCACGGTCCGGGCGTCCGCGTCGGGCGGCATCGTCGAGGTGCGGGTCGTGGACCGCGGACCCGGCGTGCCCGACACGGCCAAGGAGCGCATGTTCGAGTCGTTCCAGCGGCTCGGCGACGCGGGCGGGCACGGCGTCGGGCTCGGGCTCGCCGTCGCCCGGGGCTTCGCCCGCGCCGTCGGGGCGACCCTCGTCCCCGAGGACACCCCGGGCGGAGGGCTCACCATGGTCCTGACAGTCCCCGTCGCGCCGCCGCGCGACCCGGCACGCACCGAGCGGGAGGAGCACGCGTGAGCGAGGACCCGGCGACCCACCACGTGCTCGTCGTCGACGACGACCCCGGCCTCCTGCGCGCGATCGCGATCACGCTGCGCACCCACGGCTGGAAGGTCAGCACCGCCACGTCGGGCGAGGCGGGTATCGATGTCGTCGCGACGGGCGCACCCGACGTCGTGCTGCTCGACCTCGGCCTGCCCGACCTCAGCGGGTTCGACGTCATCCGTGCCGTCCGGGCCTGGAGCGCGGTGCCGATCGTCGTGCTCTCGGCCCGCCACCTCGGCGACGACAAGGTCGACGCGCTCGACGCCGGGGCCGACGACTACGTCACCAAGCCCTTCGCGATGCCCGAGCTCATGGCCCGGCTGCGGGCCGCCGTGCGGAGGTCGGCCGGTGCCGCCCGGGACGGGACCGCCGTCGTCGAGGCGGGCGACCTGCACATCGACCTCGCGCGACGCCGCCTCCTGCGGCGCGGGGCCGAGGTGCGGCTCAGCCCCACCGAGTGGGCGCTCCTCGAGATCCTCGTCGCGCAGCGGGGCCGCGTCGTCGAGCGCGAGCACCTGCTGCGCGAGGTGTGGGGCCCGACCGCCACCCGGGACACCCACTACCTGCGGGTCTACCTCGCGCAGCTGCGCCGCAAGCTCGAGGACGACCCCGCCGCGCCCCGGCACCTCATCACGAGCCCCGGGATCGGCTACCGGTTCGAGGAGTGACCCGCCGCGTCGTCGACCAGGCGCGCGAGCTCGCGCACGACGGCGCCCGGCAGCGCGGGCGGGAACAGCAGCGCGCGCTGGAGCTCGCCCGCGCGCCAGCCGTCGCACGCGAGCGCGGCGAGCACGAGCGACGACGGCGCGCCCTCGTCACGCCACGCGCGCAGCACGAGCGCGTGCACCGCGTGCTGCCCCTCCGGGACATCGTCGCGCGCGACCCCGCCCAGCGCGTACAGGCGCAGGAGAGCGGCGGCCTTGCGCGAGTCGTCGAGCGCCGCGACCGACGCCCCGACCGCCGCGCGCGACGGGTCGAGACGTAGCGGCGAGAGGTCGTCGAACCCGGACTGCAGGACCTCGAGCGCGACGTCGTCGACGAGCGTCTCCGCGTCGCCGAACATCGAGCGCAGCGTCGACTCGCTGCGCTCGCAGCGGCGGGCGACCGCGGCGAGCGTGACGTTCTCGACCCCCTCCTCGAGCGCGACCCGCAGGACGGCGTCCACGAGCGGGCGCTCGTCGTCGCGGAACGGGTCCTCGTCGAGGTCCACGTCGCGGAAGACGACGGCGCTCGCCGGCGGGCGCACGTCCGCGTACCGGGAGAGGTCGCCGAGCAGACCCTCCCACTCGCCCTCGGTGAGGGCGTACGCGTCCTGGTAGAGGCCCAGCCACGTCCCTTCGAGCGCGAGCGCCGCGACCCACGTGCGGGGGTCGAGCCCCGCCGCGTCGCCGGGCGCCCGGGCGCCGTCCGGGGTCGGGATCGCGGCGACCCACTCGTGCAGAGCGGCCCTGGCCGAGCGCGTCGCGTCGCTCCGGTCGGGCGTGGACATGACCGTCACCTCCGTGGTCGGGAAAGGTGGGGTCGAGCCTAGCCGCCGGCCCCCACGGACTCCCGTCAGGGCCGGGGGACGTCGCGGCGCCGGAAGCCCACGAGACCCAGCGCGACGAGCCCGACGGCGAGGAGCGTGAGCCAGACGAACGGCCACGGCTCGACGTCGGCCCCGGGGAGCTGCGGGACGTGCCAGTACGGCGAGACGCCGCTCGCCCACGACGGCAGGTCGAGCAGGGCGCCGAACATCGTCACGACGAACGAGAAGGCGAGGAGCGCCCACGCGAGCGCCGCGAGCCCGGGCCGCGAGCCGAAGGCCGCGACGGCGACCCCGGTGACGACCGCGACCGCCGGGAGGTAGGCGAAGGACGCGCCGAGGTAGGCGCCGAACCCGAAGGCGTCCTCGCCGACGCTCAGCGCGCCGAGCCACAGCCCGACCGCGCTCACGGCGAGCAGCACCGACGTCCCGAGCAGCGTCACGACGAGCTGGGCACCCAGCCACCGCACGCGCCCGACCCCGGTCGCGAGGACGGGCTCGAGCCGTCCCGCCGTCTCCTCGCCGCGGGCCCGCTGGGCGGACGCGACCGCGAACCCGCCCGCGCCGAGCCCGAGGAACAGCGCCATGATCGCGACGAACCCGGCAACGAGGTCGGTCGGGTCGCCGAGCATGGCGGCGATGTCGGGGTTGTCGGCGACCATGTCACCCACCGAGTCGACGAACGTCCCGCACGCGAGCGCGGTGACACCCACCCCGACGCCCCAGGCCAGCACCGACGCGCGCTGCTGGCGCCACGCGAGGGCGAACGGGCTCGCGAGCCACGCGGCGGCGTCGGGCCTCCCGGCGCGCGGCGGGACGAGGCCGGCGCCGAGGTCGCGCCGGGCCGCGAGCGCCGCGCCGAGGGCGAGGAGCAGCACGACGAGAGCGACGGAGAGGCCGAGCGGCCACCAGCGCAGGTCGACGAACGCGCGGATCTGCTGCGCCCACCCGATGGGGGAGAGCCACGAGACCCAGCTCCCGTGCTCCTCCTGGACGTCGCCGACCGCGCGCAGCAGGAACGCGATGCCGAGCACCGCGAGCGCGAGGCCGCTCGCGGCGCGCGCGTGCTCGGTGACCTGGCTCGTCACGATCGCGACGGCGGCGAACACGAGCCCGGTCACGCCCACGGCGGCGCCGAGCGCGAACGAGTCGACGACCTCGAGACCGGCGGCTGCGAGGACGGCCCCCGTCGCGAGCGCGACGGCCGCGTTCGCGACGAGCGCCGCGAGGAACGCCGCCGTGGCGGGGGCGTGGCGCCCGACGACCCCGGCCCGGACGAGCTCGGCGCGGCCGGTCTCCTCCTCGGCGCGGGTGTGCCGCACGACGAGCGAGATGCTCATGATCGCGACGGCGACGATGACGGTGAGAGCCATCTCGTTCGCGATCATCGCGCCGAGCGTGTAGTCCTCGATGCCGTACTGCGGTCCGGACAGCATGATGCCCGCGGGGCTCGAGACGAGCGCCGCGCGCCCCTGCCGGTCGGCCGCGGTGGGGTAGAGGGTGTCGAGCGCGACCGCGGCGTACCCGAACAGCAGCGCGACCGAGGCGGTCCACACGGGGATGCGGACGCGGTCTCGGCGCAGGGCGAAGCGGAGGAGCGTGGCCCAGCCGGTGGCCGCTCGCCCGCGCCGGTGCGGCTCGGGGGTGACGACGGCGGTGCGCCGTCCGCGCTGTGGCGCCGCCGTGCGGGCGGTCCCGGGGGCGCTCACAGCGCGCCCGCCCCGTCGAGCACGGCGAGCTCGTCGCCGTAGTGGCGCAGGAACAGCTCCTCGAGCGAGGGCGGGTTGACCGCGACGGAGCGCAGCCCGAGGTCGGTGAGCGCGCGCAGGACGACCTCGACGTGGTCGTTGTCGACGTCGAACCGCGCCCGTGCCCCGTCCGCCCCGGGCTCGACGACGAGGTCGTGCACGCCGTCGAGCGTGCCGAGCGCGGACGGGTCGCGCTCGGTCACGGCGGTGACCGACGAGCGCGTGAGGTGCCGCAGCTCGGCGAGCGTCCCGGACTGCACCGTGCGGCCCGCGCGGATGATCGTCACGGTGTCGCACAGCTTCTCGACCTCGGCCAGGATGTGGCTCGAGAGCAGGACGGACCGACCCTCCGCGGTGACCTCGCGCACGCACTGCGTGAACACCGACTCCATGAGGGGGTCGAGGCCGGACGTCGGCTCGTCGAGGACGAGCAGCTCGACGTCGGACGCGAACGCCGCGACGAGCGCGACCTTCTGCCGGTTCCCCTTGGAGTAGGTGCGCGCCTTCTTGGACGGGTCGAGCTCGAACCGGTCGAGCAGCAGCTTCTTGCGCTGCGGGTCGACGCTCCCGCGCAGGCGGGTGAGCAGGTCGATCGCCTCGCCCCCGGTGAGGTTGGGCCAGAGGTTCACGTCGCCCGGCACGTAGGCGAGGCGTCGGTGGAGGTCGACGGCGTCGCGCCAGGGGTCGCCGCCGAGCAGCCGGGCGCTCCCCGAGTCGGGCCGCAGCAGCCCGAGCAGCACGCGGATGGTGGTCGACTTGCCCGCGCCGTTCGGCCCGAGGAACCCGGCGACCTCGCCCGCGCGGACGGTGAGGTCGAGGCCGTCGAGCGCCTGCACGTGGCCGAACGCCTTGCGCAGGTCGTGGATCTCGACGGCGGGGGTGCCGGCGGGGGTCGTGCTGGTCGTGGTGGTCGTCGTGGTCACGTCTGCTCCTCGGTCGGGGGCTGCTCGTCTCGTGGTGCGGCGTCGTCCGCGTGAGCGGGTGCCGCAGGACCGCGCGGCGGGTCGCCGACGTAGAGGAGGTACTCGTCGAGCATGCGTCGGTCGGTGAGGAACCCCTCGGTGAACAGCTCGAGCGCGGGCAGCGCGATGTCGTCGAGGTAGTTCCGGGTCGAGGTGCTGAGGTCGCCCGGCTCCTCCGGGGAGTCGAGGGTGAGCCAGAGCAGGAGGGTCCCCATCGAGCTGAGCACGAGGTAGCGGGCGCGGGCCTCCTCGTCGCGGCTCGGGCGCGCCGTGCCGAGCGCGACCGACTCCCGGATGTACTCGGCGGTGTCGGCCGTCAGGTGGTCGACGAACGCGCGCGCGAGCTCGCCCCCGGCCTGGAGGCTGCGCAAGGCGTAGCCGATGGTGGGCGCGTAGTCGTCCACCCGGGCGAACCACGCGGACATCGGGGTGGCCCCGGCGACGTCCGTCATGACCTCCCGCTTCGACGTGCGGACGATCTCCAGCACGTGCTCGTCGCACGCGGCCCGCAGCCCGTCCTTCGAGCCGAAGTGGTGCACGACGAGCGCGGCGCTCACGCCCGCGTCGGCCGCGATGGTGCGCAGGGGCGCGCCGAACCCGTCGCGTGCGAAGCGCGAGATGGCGGCGTCGCGGATGCGGGCGCGGGCCGTGAGGTCGTCGGCAGCCGACGGCGCGGGGCGGCCGCGCCCGGTCGGCGAGGGCTGGTCTGAACGCACGTTCAACACACTAAACGCTTGTTCAGCGCGCGTCCACCCACGAGGACCGCCCTGTCGGTCGCCCTCGGCACGTGCGCGGTGTGAGCCGTCTCGCGGAGATCGCGGCCACCGAGGGCGTCAGACCCCTGCCGTTCCGGGCCTGACACCCGTAGGCTGGGGGGTAGCCGTCGGCGGCACCGCCGGCGCCACGTCCCGGCGCGTCGGACCGTCGGGACGTCGAGAGGCCCGTCGCACTCGTGCGACGGGCCTTTTCGGTCCCGGCGGCCGTGCCGAGGACTGGCTCGGGGCGGGTGGGTTCGACGTGCCGGACGGCTGCGGAGGCGCGGGGACGACGAAGGGCCCGCCGCGAGTGCGGCGGGCCCTTCGGTCTGCGGAGGATGGGGGATTCGAACCCCCGAGGGCTGTTAACCCAACACGCTTTCCAAGCGTGCGCCATAGGCCACTAGGCGAATCCTCCTGGTGCGACGCCGACCACGCTCGGGGCGCGTCGGCGGCAGCGCAACGAGGATACCGGACCGCGGCCCCCGGGCCGAATCGCCTCCGGTGGAGGCGGGTTTCAGGTGGGGCGCCGACCTGGGCTAGGGTGGGCGCAGACCCCTCGTGCGGCATCATCTCGCCGAACTCCCCCAGGGCCGGAAGGCAGCAAGGGTAGGTGAGCTCTGGTGGGTGTGCGGGGGGTCCTTCGCGTCTCCGGGAGCCGAGCGCCCCGACGGGTCGAGGTGCAGCGCCGGTCCGGGCGTGGTTCTCTGCCCGTGTGACCGGGGAGGAACAGCGCCCGCTGTCGACGATGCACCTGGTGCGCCTGGTCGTCCCGGCGCTCCTGGTCGGCGTGCTGTGCGCCCTGACCCTGGTCGCCCTCTCCGCGCTCGCGACCTGGATCCAGGACCTCGTGTGGGACCGCCTGCCGGCAGCGTGGGGCGTGGCGACGACGGAGACCTGGTGGACGGTCCTCGTGCTCACGGTCACGGGTCTGCTGGTCGGCGCGACGATCCGCTGGGCGCCGGGGCACGCGGGAGTGGACCCCGCCACGACGGACCTCGTCGTCGCCCCGCTCCCGTTGCGCGCGCTGCCGGGGCTCGCGGTCGCGCTCGTCCTCGGCCTCGCGGGCGGCGTCAGCCTCGGGCCGGAGAACCCGATCATCGCGATCAACGTCGCCCTCACGGCCTGGATCCTGTGCCGTCCGCGCCTGGGCGTCCCGGTGCAGGGTGCCGTCGGGCTGGCCATGTCCGCCACGATCGGGGCGATGTTCGCGACCCCGCTCGCAGCGGCGCTCGTCCTCACCGAGACGTTCGCCGAGGGTGGCGACCGCACCGGCCCGCTGTTCGACCGGCTCTTCGGGCCCCTGGTCGCGGCGGGTGCGGGGGCCGTGACGATGGTCGCCCTCGAGGCGCCGACCTTCGCCATCGACCTGCCCGCGTACCCGGGCGTCCACGTCGGAGACGTGCTGAGCGCCGCGGTCGTGGCGGTCGTCGCGGCTCTGCTCACGCTGCTCGCCGTCCTTGCGTTCCCGGTCGTCCACCGGGTCTTCCACGGGCTGCGGCACCCGGTGCTCGCGCTCGGCCTGGGCGGGCTCGTCCTCGGGCTGCTGGGCGTGCTCGGCGGTCCGCTCACGCTCTTCAAGGGCCTGGACGAGATGAAGGAGCTCTCCGGCGAGGCGGGCGACATGACCTGGACGGCGATCCTCGTCCTGGCCGTGGTGAAGCTCGCGGCGCTCGTCGTGGCGGCGGGTGCGGGGTTCCGGGGCGGGCGCATCTTCCCGACGGTGTTCGTCGGCGTCGCGGTCGGGTTCGCGGCGTCGTCGCTCGTGCCGAGCGTCCCCGCCGCGGTCGCCGTGTCGGCGGCGGTCCTCGGGGCGGTGGTCGTCGTGAGCCGCAGCGGGTGGCTCGCGCTGTTCGTGGCGGCCGTGGTGGTCGACGACGCACGGCTGATCCCCGCGCTGTGCATCGCGATCGTGCCCCTCTGGCTGGTCGTGCGGAACATGCCGCCGATGCGGGTCGAGCCGCCCGCCGACGGTGCGTCGGAGTTCGTCGCGACGGCCCGCGCGTGAGCACGGGATGTGGCGCAGATCTCTCCCGCCGGCCGCCCGACGGCGCGCGAGGGCGACTCTCGATGCCCGCTCTGTCCCGATTCCAGGAGCCGGATTCCCGGCATGCGGTCATTTCTTCGTCCGCATCGTGGACGATTGGGCCCGGTGATTGGCGTGCGGGGTGCCGCCGTGCCCATGATGTCGGCATGGCCCGGAACCACGTCGTCACCACGGCACCGCGCGCAGCGTCCTGCGCCGGCACGTCGTGCTGTCGTGGCGTGCGCACCGGGCGAATGTGCGGCTGCTGACGCCGTCGTGACCCGCAGGGAGACCTGCGCCGCACCCGCCGCGTCGTCCTGACGACGCCGCCCCCGCTCGCCGCGTGGCTGATGGCCCGCCGGAAGCACCCCGAACCCCACCGCCTCGCAGGGCCGTCCCTGCACCCCGGCCGCGCCGGTCGCCACCCGCGACCGTCGCCGCCGCCACCGGAAGGAACCCCCATGTCGTTCTCGACCACCCGCAAGCGTCTGACCTGGACCGCGATCGCCGCGACGGCCGCCCTCACCCTCACGGCCTGCGGCGGCGGTGACGACACGTCGGGCGGCGCCGCGAGCGGCGACGCCGCCGACCCGATCCGCGTCGGCGTCGTCGGCGCCTCCGACGACAAGTGGGCCGTGTTCCAGGAGCAGGCCGAGGCCGAGGGCATCGAGATCGAGCTCGTCGACCTCCAGGACTACACGCAGGCGAACCCGGCGCTGTCCCAGGGCGAGCTCGACGTGAACCAGTTCCAGCACCTGCAGTTCCTCGCGGGCTACAACGTCGACGCGGGCGACGACCTCCAGCCCATCGGCGCGACCGCCGTCTACCCGCTCGGCCTGTACTCGTCGAAGCACACGTCGCTCGAGGAGATCCCCGACGGCGGCCAGGTCGCCGTCCCGAACGACCCGACCAACCTCGCCCGCGCGCTCCTCGTGCTCCAGGAGGCCGGCCTGGTCGAGCTCGAGGGCGGCGGGAGCTCCATCTCCACCGAGGCCGACGTGCTGCCCAGCTCCAAGGTGACGGTCACGCCCGTCGACGCCGCGCAGACGCCGATCCAGCTCCAGTCCGTGGACGCGTCGATCATCAACAACGACTTCGTCGAGGACGCGGGTCTCAAGCCCGAGGACGCGCTCTTCCAGGACGACCCCGACTCCGACGCCGCGAAGCCCTACATCAACGTGTGGGTCGCGCGGGCCGAGGACAAGGACGACGAGACGCTGCTCAAGCTCGCCGAGCTCTCCCACTCGCCGGAGGTCGTCGAGGCCGAGAAGAAGGCGTCGGGCGGCACCGCCGTCATCAAGGAGAACACGCCGGCCGAGCTCCAGGAGATCCTCGCCGGCATCGAGGACGACATCCGCAGCTCCTGACCCGCACGCGCGGGGGCGGGCGCGCACGCCGCGTCCGCCCTCGCGCGCCGTCGTGCCCGGGGGAGGACGATGGCAGGCGAGCGGAACAGCCCGACAGGCAGCACCGACCAGGCGCTCGGCGACCCCAGCGCGCCAGGTCGCCCCAGCCCGGAGGCCCCGCCTCCGACGAGAGGAACCCGACGTGACCGACGTCCCCCACGACGAGGGCGGTGACGAGCAGCCCGCGATCGAGCTGCGCCACGTGAGCAAGACGTTCGGCGAGGGCGAGGCCGCCGTGCACGCCGTCGACGACGTCTCGCTGAGCATCCGCCGCGGCGAGATCTTCGGCGTCATCGGCTACTCGGGCGCCGGAAAGTCGACACTCGTGCGGCTCGTCAACGCGCTCGAGACCGTGACGAGCGGCGAGGTCGTCGTCGACGGCCAGGTGATCACCGGGCTGCCCGAGCGCCGCGTGCGCGAGGTGCGCTCGCGCATCGGCATGGTCTTCCAGCAGTTCAACCTGCTGTCGTCGCGCACGGTCGCGGGGAACGTCGCGTACCCGCTCAAGGTGGCGGGCTGGCCGCGCGAGAAGCGCGCCGCGCGCGTCGCGGAGCTCCTCGCGTTCGTCGGCCTCGCGGACAAGGCGAAGGCGTACCCGCGCCAGCTCTCGGGCGGGCAGAAGCAGCGCGTCGGCATCGCCCGTGCGCTCGCCGCGCAGCCGACGATCCTCCTCGCCGACGAGGCGACGTCCGCGCTCGACCCCGAGACGACGCGCGAGGTCCTCGCGCTCCTGCGGCGCGTCAACGCCGAGCTCGGCATCACGATCGTCGTCATCACGCACGAGATGGAGGTCGTGCGCTCGACGTGCCACCGCGTCGCGGTGATGGAGCACGGCAAGGTCGTCGAGACCGGCGACGTGTACGACGTCTTCTCCGCGCCGAGCGCCGACGCCGCCCAGCGGTTCGTCGGGACGGCGCTGCACGACCGCCCGTCGCGCGAGACGCTGGCCCGCCTGCGCGAGCGTCACCCCGGTCGCCTCGTGACGGTCGGCGTGCGCGAGGGCGCGAGCACCGGGACGGACCTGTTCCGCCTGCTGCGCGAGCACGACGTCGACGGGTCCGTCGTCTACGGCGGCATCTCCGAGGTCGGGGAGCGCCCGTTCGGGTCGCTCACCGTCGAGCTCGACTCTCCGGAGGACCGCATCGCGCCGTTCCTCGTCGCGCTCGCCGAGCGCGCCGACGTCGTGGACCTGGGGACGGCGGCCCAGCCGCTCGACGACCCGCGCGTCGCGCGCCTCGACGCCGACCCGGGCGGCGGGGACGCGCCTGACGCCGCCGCCGACGACCCGGGCGACCCGTACGGCCCGGCCCGAGAAACCCTCTTCCGCCACGGCAACCTCGGAGGCCAGTGATGAACAGCGACTGGTCGCGGCTGTGGCCGATCCTCGTCGAGTCCTTCGGCCAGACCCTCCAGATGGTGTCGGTCGCGCTGCTCACGGGCGGGCTGGCGGGCCTCGCGCTCGGCATCGCGCTCTACGTGACGCGGCGCGGCAACCTGCTCGACAACCGCTGGGTGTTCGGCGTGCTCAACGTGCTCGTCAACATCGTCCGGCCCATCCCGTTCATCATCTTCGTCACGCTGCTGGGGCCGGTGACGCTCCAGGTGGTCGGGACGACGCTCGGCACCGAGGCGTTCATCTTCCCGCTGTCGGTGATGACGGCGTTCGGCACGAGCCGCATCGTCGAGCAGAACCTCGTGGGCATCGACCCGGGCGTCATCGAGGCGGCGCGCGCGATGGGCGCGTCGTCGTGGCGCATCATCACGACGGTGCTCGTCCCCGAGGCGCTCGCGCCGCTCATCCTCGGGTACACGTTCCTCTTCATCGCCGTGCTGGACATGTCGGCGATCGCCGGGATCATCGGCGGCGGCGGGCTCGGAAACTTCGCGATCGTCTACGGCTACCAGCGCTACAACTGGGGCGTCGTGGTCGTGACGGTCCTCGTCATCATCGGGATCGTGCAGGTCGCGCAGCTCCTCGGCAACTGGCTCGCGCGCAAGGCGCTGCACCGCTGAGGACCGACCTCGTGCGTGTGGGTCCCGGCGTCTAGAGTGACGGGGGTGAGCACCGCCCTGTACCGCCGCTACCGGCCCGAGACCTTCGCCGAGGTGATCGGTCAGGACCACGTGACCGCGCCGCTCATGCAGGCGCTGCGCAGCGGTCGGGTGAATCACGCCTACCTCTTCTCCGGGCCGCGCGGGTGCGGCAAGACGACGAGCGCGCGCATCCTCGCGCGCACGCTCAACTGCGAGCGCAACACCCCGGAGAACCCGCTCGACACCCCGTGCGGCGTCTGCCCGTCGTGCGTCGAGCTCGCGCGTGGGGGCCCGGGCAGCCTCGACGTCGTGGAGATCGACGCGGCGTCGCACAACGGTGTCGACGACGCGCGCGAGCTGCGCGAGCGCGCCGCGTTCGCCCCGGCGCGCGACCGGTACAAGATCTTCATCCTCGACGAGGCGCACATGGTGACGCCGCAGGGCTTCAACGCGCTGCTCAAGCTCGTCGAGGAGCCGCCCGAGCACGTGAAGTTCGTGTTCGCGACGACGGAGCCCGACAAGGTCATCGGCACCATCCGGTCCCGCACGCACCACTACCCGTTCCGCCTCGTCCCGCCGGACGTGCTCGGCCCGTACCTCGAGGAGCTGTGCGCCGCGGAGGGCGTGACGATCGGCGGCGGCGTCGTGCCGCTCGTCACGCGCGCCGGGGGCGGCTCGGTCCGCGACTCGCTGTCGGTCATGGACCAGCTCATCGCGGGTGCGGAGCAGGGCGCCGTGGAGTACGAGCGCGCCGTCGCGCTGCTCGGCTTCACGCACGCGACGCTGCTCGACGACGTCGTGGACGCCCTCGCCGCGCGCGACGGCGCGAGCATCTTCCGGGTCGTGGACCACGTCATCGCGACCGGGCACGAGCCGCGGCGGTTCGTCGAGGACGTGCTCGAGCGTCTGCGCGACCTCATCGTCATCGCGGTCTCCGGCGACGAGGCGCAGGCCGTGCTGCGCGACCAGCCCGCCGACCAGCTCGCCCGCATGCGTGCCCAGGCGCAGAACCTCGGCGTCGCCGAGCTGTCGCGCGCGGCCGACCTCGTCAACGCGGCACTCACCGAGATGACGGGCGCCACCTCGCCGCGACTCCACCTGGAGCTCCTCATGGCGAGGCTGCTCCTTCCCGGGGCCGACGACGGTGCGGCCGGCTTCGCGGCGCGCCTCGACCGCCTCGAGCGCGGGGGCCTCGGCACGGTCGCCCTCGCACCGGCCGCCGCCCCGTCGGGGGCGGGGACACCGCCCGTCGCGGGGATGCCCGACGGCGCCGTGCAGGCCCCTGCCGCAGCGTCGCCGTCGTCCGGGCTCACCGGTGCTGCCGCCGTGCGCGCCGCGCTGCGGCCCACCCGCCCCGCTCCGCCCGCGCCCGCGGCGCAGCCGTCGGTCGCCGACGTGCCCGCGCACGGGGAGCCCGCTGCGCCCACCGTGCCCACTCCGGCCACGGAGCCCACGGCTGAGCAGACCGAGCCCGCCGCGCCCGCCGAGCAGACGGTGCCCGCAGCACCGGTCGAGCGGACCGAGCAGGCCGCGTGGGTCGAGCGGACCGAGCACGTGGCGCAGTCCGAGCGGACCGAGTCCGCCGAGCCGGTCGAGCGGACCGAGTCCGCCGCGCCGGTCGAGCCCGCCGAGCAGTCCGGTCCGGCCGAGCAGACCGGTCCGGCCGAGTCGGCCGGACCTGCCGTCGCCCACGCAGGCCCGGTCCCGGCGGACGACGCTGCGCCCTCGACGCGCGACGAGGCGGCGCACCCGGCGGGTGCCGAGATGCCCCGAGCGACCGTCCCGACGCAGGCTGCGGCGGGCAGCCCGTCCGGGGGTGCGAGCCCGGGGCTCACGACCGAGGAGCTGCGGCGCCGCTGGCCCGAGGTTCTCGAGAACCTGCGGGCGAACCCCGTGACGTGGTCCCTCGTCAGCGCGAACGCACAGGTGGCAGAGCTCGGCCCCGACGTGCTCTACCTCGCGTTCCCGTCGCCGGGCCTCGCGCGGACCTTCTCGTCCTCGCGGCACACGAGCGCGGTCCAGGAGGTCGTCTACCAGACGCTCGGGCTCCAGGTGCGGGTCGAGCCGCGCCTCGACGAGGGCGGTGCGGGCGGTGGTGGTCAGACGCCCCAGGGCCCCGCCACCCCGGCTCCGGGGTCCTCCGCCCCGGCCCCTGCGGCACCGGGCCACGGCGGGTCTCGTCCCGAGCCGGGCCCGGGGGGTGGCGCGCGCGTTCCGCTCGCGTCGGTCAGCGTGTCGAGCGGGGCCGTGGCGTCGGGCGTGTCCTCGTCGCCGACCGCGCACACCACCGGTGCGGCAGCGCCGCGCGGCGCCGTCGCGCTGCAGGAGCGACCCGTCGCGGCCGAGGCCTCCGCCGGTGACGACGCCTCCGGACCGGTCGTCGACGCCGCGGACGAGGCATGGCTCGCCGGAGCAGCGGCGCCTGCGCGTGCGCCCCGCCTCGATGCTGCGGACGAGGCGTGGCTCGCGGGCGCCCCCGCCGAGCCCCCGGCCGACCTCGACGACGGCCCCGAGCCGGAGCCCGTCCTCGAGCGCGCCCCGGAAGTGCACGGGACGCCCGCCGCGCCAGGAACGGGCACGCAGGCCCCGGCCCCGCCCGCGAGCCCTGCCCCGGTCACGCCCGCGACACCGCCGCGACAGGAGCCGCCTGCTCGTACGGCGTCCGCCGCGGCCCCCACGGACGCGTCGGGGGCGCCTCTGCGTGGGGTCTCTGCCGCGCGCGCGGCGATCGCTGCAGCCACGACGGCCCGCGTCTCTCGGCCTGCCGAGCAACCTGCCCGGCGGGACGCGCCGTCCACCGTCGACCCGATGGACGACCTCCCGTCCGCGGACGACCCCGACATCGTCTCGACGGGGCTCGTCGGGACGGCGCTGGTCGTGAGCCTGCTCGACGGCAAGATCATCGAGGAGATCCAGGACCAGGGCTGATCGTCGCGGGTCGCGCGTGGCCGCGCGCGCCCCGGTCGTGAACGGCGGCGGGCCGGGCCTGGCATGTGGGCCGCGCCCCGTAGGCTGGGGGCGTGTACGAAGGCGCTGTCCAGGACCTGATCGACGAGCTCGGCCGACTCCCCGGCGTCGGGCCCAAGAGCGCGCAGCGCATCGCGTTCCACCTGCTCGCCGCCGATGCGGCGGACGTGCGCCGGCTGGCCGACGCGCTCACCGAGGTGAAGGCGCGCGTGCGCTTCTGCGAGACGTGCGGCAACGTCGCGGAGTCCGAGCAGTGCCGCATCTGCGCGGACCCGCGCCGGTCGCCCGAGGTGATCTGCGTCGTCGAGGAGCCCAAGGACGTGGTGGCGATCGAGCGCACGCGCGAGTTCCGTGGGCGCTACCACGTGCTCGGCGGCGCCATCAACCCGATCGAGAACGTCGGCCCGGGGGACCTGCGGATCGCCGAGCTCATGACGCGACTCGCCGACGGCCAGGTGACCGAGGTGATCCTCGCGACCGACCCGAACGTCGAGGGCGAGGCCACGGCCACCTACCTCGCGCGCATGCTCGGCCCGATGGGCCTGCGCGTGACCCGCCTCGCGTCCGGGCTGCCGGTCGGGGGAGACTTGGAGTACGCGGACGAGGTGACGCTCGGCCGGGCGTTCGAGGGCCGACGCCTCGTCGGCGGCTGACGAGAGGGTGACCAGCATGGGGGAGATCGAGAACGACCCCGACCTGCGGGAGATCGCCGAGGGCATGGCCGCGCAGGCGCGCGCGTTCCTCACGACGGCGACGCAGGTCGCGTCCGGGGCCGCACCCGGGGCCGTGCTGCCCCTGCTGCTGCTCGCCCTGTCCGACGCGCTCGCCGCGGGCGCGCGTCTCGGCGCGATGGGCGACGTCGTCCCGGTCGAGCGCTTCGAGCCCGACGCCGGCCGCGACACGGACGTCGACCCGCTGCGGACCGCGCTCTCCCAGCTCTTCGACGGGTTCGACGACTACGCCGAGATCACGGACCCGCTCGTGGGTGCCGAGGTCGGCGCCGCGTCCCTCTCGGGCGACCTCGCGTGCGTCGCCGAGTGCCTCGCGAAGGGGCTCCAGCACTACGACGGCGGCAGTGAGCTCGAGGGTCTGTGGTGGTGGCAGTTCTCGTACGTCTCGCTGTGGGGGGAGCGCGCCGCGAGCGCGCTGCGCGTGCTGCAGCTCGCGCTCGCGCACCTGCGCCTCGATGTCGAGGACGACGTCGCGGCCGAGGCGGAGTACGACGCGCTCCAGTCGTGAGTCAGCCGGTCCCGCCCGCGTCCCCGTAGTGCGCGGCGAGCACCGGGTAGTACTCCTCCCACACGACCTCGGACACGTCGTGGCCCGACCGGGCGGCCACGAGCCGGTCGAGGTAGTACTCCCACCCCGGTCCGATGTTCGCGGGGTCGTCGTCGGGGCCCAGCGTCTGACGGAAGACGAGCGTGCTGCCCTCGGCCTCGTCGACGATCTCGAGGTCGAGGTGCCAGACGGACTCGCCGGTGACGGCGTCGACCGTGAGCCGGTGCGGAGGGTCGCAGCGCAGGATGCGGCACTCCTCGCCCTCGGTGGCGCCCTCGGCGGTCATGGTGAACAGGACGGATCCTGACGCCGGGTCGCCGTCCCACGTCCCGATCCAGGGGCCGAGCCCCGCGGGCTCGCTGATGCTCGTCCAGAGGTCGGCCGCCGTGGCCCGGAACGACCGTCGCAGGACGACGTCCGTCTGCCCGGCGGTGCGCTCGACCGTGCCGGTCGGGGTGCGGGGTCGCCGCGGGTCCGCGGTCATGCCGGCTCCTTCGCTCGGGAGGCGCGGCCCGCGTCCGGATCGCGCCGCACGCCTCGTGCCCATGATGCGCGCTGGTCCCGGTGCGCGCACGGCGCGCTAACGCAGGCGCGGGCCGAGCGCCCTGGCTGTCGCTCCCGGGCGCTCGCGCCCCGCGTGCGGGAACGCCCGCTGCGGGGTGCCGCGCCGTCGTGGTACCACTAGGTGGTGCTGCCCGCCTTCTCCCTCCCGGTCTCCGGCGGGCTCGAGATCGACGGCCTGACCGTCCTCCTGCTCGTCCTCGCCGCTCTCACGGCGGGCTGGATCGACGCCGTCGTCGGCGGGGGCGGCCTCGTCCAGCTCCCGGCACTGCTCCTCGTGCCCGGCATCAGCCCGGTCCAGGCGCTCGCGACGAACAAGCTCGCGAGCATCATGGGCACCTCGGTGAGCGCCGCGACCTACTACCGGAGGGTGGGCCCCGACCTGCGGACGGCGGGGCCGATGGCGCTCGCCGCACTGGTCGGCGCGATCGGCGGCGCCGCCCTCGCGTCGCGCATCCCGGCCGAGCTGTTCAAGCCGATCATCCTCGTGGTGCTCGTCGCGGTCGCCGCGTACACGATCGCGAAGCCGACGCTCGGGCACACGACGAACCTGCGCTGGGAGGGCAACGGGCACCGCTGGGCGGCAGCAGGGATCGGTCTCGTCATCGGCACCTACGACGGTCTGCTCGGTCCCGGCACGGGGACGTTCTTCGTGATCGCGCTCGTGAGCATCCTCGGGTACGCGTTCCTGCCAGCGTCGGCGCTCGCGAAGATCGCGAACTTCGCGACGAACGCCGGCGCGCTGATCTTCTTCGTCCCCTACGGCGCGGTGCTGTGGGGTCTCGGCCTGCTCATGGGCGCGGCGAACCTGCTCGGCGCGTACGTCGGGGCGCGCATGGCGGTGGCCAAGGGGAGCGCGTTCGTCCGGGTCGTGTTCGTCGTCGTGGTCGGGGCGCTCATCCTCAAGCTCGGGTACGACGTCGTCGCCGACCTGACGGCCTGACCGCACCTCCCGAGGCCGACGTCCACGGCCTGGTGTCAGGTGGTGTCAACAATGTTGTCGCCAGGGGTTGCCGTGACACCACGAGTGGTGCCATGATGGCGTCATGGACCTCACCCCGTACGTCGACGATCTCCAGAACCGCCTCGCCGTCGCCGCGGACGCCGCGGGGGACGACGGTCGTCGGCTCGCCGAACGACTGACCGCGCCTCTCGACGCCGCCGTGCGGCTCGTCCTGCTCGACGCGCTCTCGGCCGCGGCCGGGGAGATCTCCGCGGACCTCGCCCCGGGGTCGGTCGACGTGCGGCTGCGGGGCGGTGCCCCGGAGTTCGTGGTCGCGGCAGCGGCCACCGTGGCCCCGCCCGCGGCCGCAGCCGAGCCGGTGTACGGCACGCCCGCGGCACCCGCCGCACCGGCTGCCGCGGCGGTGGCAGACGTCGAGTCGGGCGCCACGACCCGCACGACCCTGCGCCTGCCGGACCACCTCAAGACGCAGGTCGAGACCGCCGCCGCCCGCGACGGCGTCTCCGTCAACACCTGGCTCGTGCGCGCGGTCGCCGCGGCGCTCGAGCAGTCCACGGGGCGACCGGCCGCACAGGCCCGCCCGCAGCCGCGCGGCTCCGCCCGCGTCACCGGCTGGGTGCGCTGACCCCTCAAGTCCGCTCGCCCGCCCTCTCCCGCCACCAGCTGACACCACACCGACACCACCGTTGGAGCTCCGTCATGCCCACTTTCCCCGCCCCGCAGCCCGTCCCGGTCGTCGTGGACGTGCCCTTCGCCAACCTGCACGTCGTCGCCGGCGACCGTGACGACGTCGTCGTCACGGTCCTGCCGACGGACCCCTCGAAGTCCGGCAGCGTCCGCGCGGCCCAGGACGTCCGGGTCGACCGCGACGGCGACGCGATCACGATCCTGTACCCCGGGTCGTGGAAGCAGTTCGTCCTGCCGTTCGCGGCCGGGACCGCCGACGTCACCGTCGAGCTCCCTGCCGGCTCCGACCTGCGCGGCAAGGCGGGCACCCTCTACACCGAGGGTTCGCTCGGATCGGTCGACATGACGCTCTCCGTCGCCGACGTCCGGCTCGAGGACGTCGAGCGGCTCGCCCTCAAGGCCTCGGCCGGGTCGGTCGTCGTCGGCCGCGTGGCGGGCACCGCGGACGTCAAGGTCAGCGCCGGCTCGGTGCGTATCAGCGAGATCGCCGGCGACGGGACCATCAAGGCCAGCACCGGCACGACGACGGTCGGCGCCGTGACGGGCACGCTCGCCGTGCAGGGCGCGCACGGCGACATCGCCGTGACCCGGGTGCTCGGCACGCTCACCGCGAAGTCCGCCCACGGCGGCATCCGGGTCGACCGCCTGGAGTCCGGCAGCGTCACCCTCAGCACGTCGTTCGGCTCGATCGAGGTGGGTGTGCCGGAGGGCACGGCCGCGTTCCTCGACGCGAGCTCCGAGCACGGCAGCGTCCGCAACCACCTGACCCCGACCGAGGGGCCCGTCGAGGACGAGGCCACCGCGGAGATCCACGCCAGCACCGGGTTCGGCGACGTCGTCGTCCGCCGTCCCTGAACCACACCACCCGAGAAGCGCCCAGGAATCGGAGAGTCTCACATGTCTGTCGACCAGTCCCTCGAGCCCGCGGTGCGGGTACGAGGCATCGAGAAGTCGTTCGGCGACCTGCGCGTGCTGCGCGGGGTCGACCTGGACGTCACGCCCGGGAGCATCTTCGCGCTGCTGGGGTCCAACGGGGCGGGCAAGACGACGCTCGTGCGGATCCTGTCGACGCTGCTCAAGCCCGACGCAGGGACCGCGACCGTCCACGGGCACGACGTCCGCGAGGAGCCCGGGCAGGTGCGGGAGTCGATCTCCCTCACCGGGCAGTTCGCCGCCGTCGACGAGGTCCTCACGGGCCGCGAGAACCTCGTGCTCGTCGCCCGCCTGCGCCACCTGAAGAACGCGGACCAGGTCGCGGACGACCTGCTCGCCCGGTTCTCCCTGACCGACGCCGGATCGCGCCGGGCGGGGACGTACTCGGGCGGCATGCGCCGCCGTCTGGACATCGCGATGAGCCTGATCGGCGACCCGCCGATCATCTTCCTCGACGAGCCCACGACCGGCCTGGACCCCCAGGCCCGCATCGAGGTCTGGGCCACGGTGCGCCAGCTCGCGCAGGGCGGCACGACCGTCCTGCTCACCACCCAGTACCTCGACGAGGCCGAGCAGCTCGCCGACCGGATCGCGATCCTGCACCGCGGCACCATCATCCAGAACGGCACCCTGGCCGAGCTCAAGGCGCTCCTGCCGCCCGCGCAGGTCGAGTACGTCGAGAAGCAGCCGTCCCTGGAGGACGTGTTCCTCACCCTCGTCGGCGAGACCGGCGAGGACCCCACGACCCCGACGACCGCCGAGGGCACCCAGCCCGCCGGAGAGGAGCTCCGATGACCACGCACGTCCTGGCCGACACCCGTGTCCTGACCGGCCGCTCGCTGCGCCACATCCTGCGCAGCCCGGACACGATCATCACGACCGCAGTCACGCCGATCGCGCTCATGCTGCTGTTCGTCTACGTGCTCGGCGGCGCGATCGACACCGGTTCCACCGGGTCGTACATCGACTACATGCTGCCCGGCATCCTGCTCATCACCGTCGCGTCCGGCGTCGCCTACACGGCCTACCGGCTGTTCCTCGACCTGCAGGGCGGCATCTTCGAACGCTTCCAGTCGATGCCCGTCGCACGGTCGAGCGTCCTGTGGGCGCACGTGCTCACGTCGCTCGTCGCGAACCTCGTCTCGGTGACGATCGTCGTCGGTGTCGCGCTCCTCATGGGGTTCCGCACGGGGGCGTCGGTGGGCGCCTGGCTGGCGGTGCTGGGCATCCTCGTCCTGTTCACCCTGGCCCTGACGTGGCTAGCGGTGGTCGCCGGACTCTCGGCGAAGACGGTCGACGGCGCCTCGGCGTTCAGCTACCCGCTGATCTTCCTGCCGTTCATCAGCTCCGCGTTCGTCCCCACGGACACCATGCCGGGCCCGGTCGCCTGGTTCGCGGAGAACCAGCCCGTGACCGCGATCGTGAACACGCTGCGTGCGCTGTTCGGCGGCCAGCCCGTCGGCTCCGACATCTGGGTGGCGCTCGCGTGGCTCGTCGGGATCCTGGCCGTCGCCTATGCCTGGGCCGTCGCGATCTACCGGCGCCGGATGAGCTGATCCACGGACGCGAACGGTCCCGGCACGGGGTGGAGGCGTGCCGTCCGAGCCAGGGGCGTGGCGCGGACGGCGTCCCGTGCCGGGACCGTCTGCCGGTGAGGGGCCGCGGTGCGGCCCCTCACCCGTCTGCGCGGAGACCGCTACGCGGAGCGCTCCGGTCGCCCGACCGGGATCACGTCCGGGCCGCCGGTCGCCTGGTCGGCCTCCGCCACCGCGCCGATGTCGTCCCCGTGCACCGGTGCGCCCGGTACGTCGACGTGCGGGGAGTCGGGCGGGGGCGGGGTGACGCTCCCCTCCAGCAGGTCGGGGCGGTCGGCGACGGTCGTGATCCCGCTCGACACCTTGTAGCCCTTCTTCCGCATGGCGCGCGCCCGCTCGCCGGCCGACCGCAGCCGCGGGTTCACGTACTCGTCGATGCCGAAGTTGATGAGCGACAGGGCCATGCCGAGCAGCGCGATGCACAGTCCGGCGGGGACGTACCACCACCAGTAGTCCGGGAACGCGCCGTTCTGCTGGGCCCAGAAGAGGATCGTGCCCCAGTTGAGGTTCGTGATGGGGATGACCCCGATGAAGGCGAGCGTCGTCAGGCCGAGGACCGCGGCGGTCACGGTGCCGACGAAGCTCGACGCGATGATCGCGGTGAGGTTCGGCAGCATCTCGACAGCGATGATGCGGTGGATCGGCTCGCCGTTCGCCCGTGCTGCCTGGATGAAGTCCCGGTTCCGCAGCGACAGGGTCTGCGCCCGCAGGACGCGCGCACCCCAGGCCCAGCCCGTGATCGCGAGGACCGTGGAGACGAGCAGGAGGCTCGGGTTCTCCTGCTGGGAGGCCACGATGATCATGAGCGGCAGGCCCGGGAGCACGAGGAACACGTTCGTGACCGCCGAGAGCGACTCGCTGCGCCAGCCCGCGATGTACCCGGCGGTCACCCCGACGACCACCGCGACGAGCGTCGCGATGATGCCGGAGACGAAGCCGACGACCAGCACGCCCCGCGTGCCGTAGATGATCTGGCTGAGGACGTCCTCGCCCATGTGCGTCGTGCCGAGCAGGTGCTGCGCGGACGGCGGCTGCTTGAGCGCGGTGAAGTCCTTCTCGAGCGGGCCGTAGGGCGCGAGGAGGTCGCCGAAGATCGCGACGAGCGTGAACACGCCCAGGATGATCAGGCCGGTGAGCGACTTGCCGTTGCGGAACATCGCGAACGACGCCCCGGCGCGGCGCGCGAGGCCGCGCCCGGAGGAGCCGCCCGGGGCGGCCGGCGGGGTCGCGGGCGCGGTGGCCTCGCTCGTCGCGGTCGTGGTGGTGGACGTCATGGCTCAGGCCTCCGTCTGACGCGTGCGCGGGTCGAGGGCGGCGTAGGCGACGTCCGCCAGGATGTTCGCGACGAGGACCGAGAGCGTGATGACGAGGAAGAGTCCCTGCATCAGCGGGTAGTCCTTCGCGTTGGTGGCGTCGAGCAGGAGCTTGCCCACCCCGGGGTAGGAGAAGACGAGCTCCATGACGAGCGTGCCGCCGACGATGAAGCCGAGGGACAGGGCGAAGCTCGACAGCTGCGGCAGCACCGCGTTGCGCGACGCGTAGCGCGAGAGCACCTTGCGCGGGGGGAGCCCCTTGGCCTGCGCGACCGTCACGTAGTCCTCGTCGAGGACCGTGATCATCATGTTGCGCATCCCGAGGATCCAGCCGCCGAGCGAGGCCACGACGATCGTCAGCGCGGGCAGCGTGCCGTGCTGGATCACGTCCCACGCGAACTCCCACGACCACTCGGGTGTCGCGCCCTTGCTGTACGCGTGGGACGCCGGGAACCAGCCGAGCGTGCTGGAGAAGACCGCGATGGCGATGAGGCCCATCCAGAAGTACGGGACGGTCGAGAAGAACGTCGAGATGGGCACGATCGCGTCGGCCTTGCTCCCCCGGCGCCAGCCGATGATCGCGCCGAGGCCGCTGCCGAGGAAGAAGCTGAGGATCGTCGCGATGCCGACGAGCCCGAGCGTCCACGGCAGGGCGGCGGCGATCACGTCGCCCACGGGGGCGAGCCCCTTGGAGAACGAGCGACCGAGGTCGCCGCTGAGCATGAGGCCCCAGTAGTCGACGTACTGCTGGAAGAGCGACCGGCCGTCGTCGAGCCCGAAGAGGGTGCGCAGCGACTCGGCGGCCTCGGGGCTGATCTTCCCCTGGTTCTTCGCGAGGTACGCGGAGACCGGGTCGCCCTTCATCATGCGGGGCAGGAAGAAGTTGATCGTGATCGCCGCCCAGGCGGTGAACAGGTAGAAGGCGGTGCGGCGGGCGAAGAATCGCAACGGGATCAGCTCCTCGACGATGCGGGGCCGGTGCCGGAGAAGTGGACCTCCGGGTTGGGCGAGGCATCGCGTAGCGCGCGGGTGTAGGGGTGCTGGGGGTCGAGGATCACGTCGTCGGCCGGGCCGTGCTCCACCACGACGCCGTGGTGCAGGACCATGATCTCGTCGCTGAAGTGGCGCGCGGTCGCCAGGTCGTGCGTGATGTAGAGGACCCCGAGGTTCGCCTCGCGCTGGAGCTCGGCGAGGAGGTTGAGGACACCGAGGCGGATCGAGACGTCGAGCATCGAGACCGGCTCGTCCGCGATGAGCAGCGACGGGCGCGACGCGAGGGCGCGCGCGATCGCGACGCGCTGACGCTGGCCGCCGGACAGCTCGTGCGGTCGGCGCTCCACGACCCCGCCGTCCAGGTGGACGCGGTCGAGGAGGCGGTGGACCTCGGCGTCGACCTCGTCCTTCGGGACCACGTGGTCGAGGCGCAGCGGGCGCTCGAGGTGGTGGCGGATCGTGTGGTACGGGTTGAGCGACGCGAACGGGTCCTGGAAGACCATGCGGATCTGCTGCCGGTAGCGGCGCAGCGCCCGTCCCCGCCGGGGGATGGGGGCGCCGTCGAGCAGGATCTCGCCGGACGTGGCGCGCTCGAGCTGCGTGAGGATCTTCGCGATCGTCGACTTGCCGCTGCCGCTCTGGCCGACGAGCGCGATGGTGCGCCCGGAGGTGAGGGTGAAGCTGACGTCGTCGAGCGCGAGCAGGTCTCCGGACCCGCGGACCTTGTACTTCTTGCTGACGTGCGAGAACTCGAGGGTGGTCATCAGGCCTGGCCTCCTGCGCTGGTCGTGGCGGTGCTCACGGCCGTGGCCGCGGGCTCCGACCGGCCGCGCACGAACCCGCCCCGCTCCCCGGTGAGGCTCGGGAACGAGCCGAGGAGCGTGCGCGTGTACTCGTGCCGGGCGTGGTGGTAGATGTTCGACGCGGTGTCGAGCTCGACGATCCGGCCCTGGCGCATGACCGCGATCCGGTCGGAGATCTCGAGGAGCAGCGGGAGGTCGTGCGTGATGAAGATGACCGAGAAGCCGAACTGCTTCCGCAGGTCCGAGATCTGCTGGAGGATCTCGCGCTGCACGAGGACGTCGAGCGCCGTCGTCGGTTCGTCCATGATCATGAGCTGGGGCTTGAGCGCCAGGGCCATGGCGATCATGACGCGCTGGCGCATGCCGCCGGAGAGCTCGTGGGGGTAGGAGCGCAGCCGGTCGCGTCCGACGCCGACGAGGTCGAGGAGCTGGGCGCTCTCCTCGGTCCGCTCGGCCTTGCTCATGCGGGGGCGGTGCGTCTCGAACACGTCCCCGAGCTGCTTGCCGACGGTGGCGACCGGGTTGAGAGCGTTCATCGCCCCCTGGAACACCATCGACGCCTTGTCCCACCGGAACCGGCGCATCGCGGCGTCGTCGAGCGCGTTGAGGTCGACGTTCTCGCCCGACTCGTCGTGGAAGATCGCCGAGCCCGAGGGGATGACGGCCGGAGGCTTGAGCAGCCGCTGGATGCCGTACGCGAGCGAGGTCTTGCCGCAGCCGGACTCGCCGGCGAGGCCGAGGATCTCCCCGCGGTGCAGCGTGAGGGAGACGTCGCTGACGGCCTCGACGGGCGGGTCGACGTCGTAGACCACGCTGAAGTTCGACACGGTCAGCAGAGGTTCGGTGTTCACTCGTCCTACCTGTTTCTGTGCTGGGGGCCGGGCCGAGGCTCGCGCGGCGGGCGCCGCGCGAGCCTCGGGGACTCACTCGGCCGGCTTGAGCTGGGTGAGGATGAGCACCGCGGTCGGCTGCGTCGGGTCCGCGTTGATGTACGGGTCCTCGTCGCTGGGCCAGCCGACGTAGTTGCGCGTGTTGAACTCCGTGATGAACGGGCGCGTGCCGATCGGCATGACCGGGACCTGGTCCACGAAGATCTTCTGCGCGTCGGCGATGGCCGTCGCGCGGTCCTCGTCCGTCGTCGCCGCGAGGTACGCGTCGAGGGCGGCCGTGGCCTCCGGGCTGTCGAAGCGACCGAAGTTGTAGTCCGCGGCCTCACCGACCGGCTTGAGCCAACGGGCGTCCATCGTGTCGCTGTAGATGTCGTACGGCGTCGCGCCGGTCTCGGTCCAGTGCAGGATCGCGTCGAAGTCGCCCGTGCCCTTGGCGGCCCACCACGAGTCCGAGTCGGGCGTGTCGACCGTGGCCTCGACGCCGATCGCCTTGACCGACTCCGCGATGAGGCTGATGCCGGTGACGTAGTCGTTCCAGCCCTGCGGGACGCTGAGCTGGAAGGTGACCGGCTCGCCGTCGGGGTCGACCAGGGCGTCGCCCTGGAACGTGTACCCGGCGTCGGTGAGGACCTTCTTGGCGCCGTCGACGTCGACCGCGTACTCCTCGCCCGCGAACTCGTCCGAGATGAACGGGTCGCCGGCCGGGGTCGGCAGACCCGTGACGGACGTGAGCAGCGGGACGCCGCTCTCGCGGGCGATCTGCTGGTGCTGCTCGCGGTCGATCACCATGTTGACGGCCTGGCGGAACGCGACGTCGTCGAACGGCTTCTTGGTCGTGTTGACGAACATCGCGTCGATGCCGAGACCGGCGGGGGCCCAGTACACGTTGTGCTCCGGGTCCTTGTCGACGAACGCCGACTGCACGTTCGGCAGGAACGCCTGCGCCCAGTCCGCGTCGCCGTTGGCGAGCGCGGTCGTCAGGGCGCTGTTGTCGTTGTACGACACGTAGTACAGCGTCGGGACCGCGAGCTCGCCGCCCCAGTAGTCGTCGCGCGCGTCGAGCTGGACGCTCTCCGTGCTGAAGCTCGTCAGCGTGTACGGGCCGGTGCCGACCGGCTCGGGGTTGGTCTCCGTCGTCGGGTCGGCGACGCCCTCCCACACGTGCTTCGGGACGACGAACCGGTGCAGCACCTTGTCCTGCTTGGCGAACATCGGCGTGCCGAACGTGACGGTGACCGTGTCGCCGTCCACCGCGACGTCCTGGATGTCGAGCGCCGCGGTGTTGAGCTCGGGCGTGTCGACGAGGATCTGGTACGAGTACGCGATGTCGTCGGCCGTGAGGTCCGTGCCGTCGCTCCACTTCACGCCCTCGCGGGTCGTGAGCGTGACCGACGTGTAGTCCTCGGACCACGTGATCTCGGACGCCAGCCACGGACGGACCTCGTCCGACGGGTTGACGACGTTGACGATGCCGACGGGCTCGTAGATCGCGTTGACGTAGCCGAGCTTGAGCGCGGACGAGTCGCCGATCCAGGGGTTGTTCGACTCGGTCGCGATCGCGCCGTCCGGCTTCGCGATGGTGAGGGCAGCGCCCTCGCCGGAGCCGGTCGACTCGTCGTCGCTGTTGCCGCCCGACGACGAGCAGCCGGTCAGCACGAGTGCTGTCGCGATGCCGAGGGCGATCGCGGAGGCCTTCAACCTCATGAATCTCTCTCCTTCGAGGGAACTTCGTCCCCGGCGCGGTGCCGGGGCGGTGGAGCATGACGCGGGTACAGCGTGAGTACTGCGTGAGCACTGCGTGGGGCGCTGGGTCGCCCCGGGTGGACCGCGGTCCGGGCTACTCCTGTTCGGTGGTGCTGCCCTGCACCCGGACCGCGGTGTCCAGGCGGAGGTCGTGGACGGAACGCCCCACCTGGAGCCGGTAGGTCCCGGCCGGGAGGTGCCAGCGTCCGCTGTCGGTGTCCCACACCTCGAGCTGACGGCGGGGGACGGTCACGGTGACGTCGGCGGAGCCCCCCGCGGCGACGTCGACGACGGCGAACCCGCCGAGCCAGCGGACCGGTCGGTCGCGCTCGGCGACCGGGGCCGACGCGGGCGCGACCGGGGGCTCGACGTAGACCTGGACGACCTCGCGGCCGTCGCGGGACCCGGTGTTGGTGACGCGGACCGTGAGGGTCACGTCGCCGTCGGGCGTCCGGGCGGGCAGGTGCTCGGGCTCGTCGGACGCGTCGTACGACCACGTCGTCCAGCCCAGCCCGTGCCCGAAGGGTGCGGCGGGGACGGCGCCCGAGCGCTCCCACGCGCGGTAGCCGACGTGGACGCCGTCGGCGTACTCGACGACGCCCTGGTCGGGGACCGCGTGCGGGACGGGGACGTCGGCCTCGGCGGCCGGGAGGGTCCAGGGGAGGCGGCCGGCCGCCTCGACGTCGCCCGCGAGCACGTCCGCGATCGAGTGCCCGGCCTCCTGGCCGGGGAACCAGACCCACAGCACCGTGCGCGCGCGGTCGAGCCAGGGGAGCAGCACGGGGGCGCCCGCGTTCACGACGACGACCGCGTCCGGGTCGACGTCGAGGACGCGCTCGACGAGCTCGTCCTGACGGCCGGGCAGCGCGAGCGACGTGCGGTCCCAGCCCTCGGACTCGACCTCCTCGTTCGTCCCGACCACGACGACGGTCAGGTCGGCGGCGCGGGCGGCCTCGACCGCCTCGGCGATCTCCTGCTCGGCGCTCGGCGCGGGGACGCGGTGGCGCAGCTCCGCGCGGACGAGGTTGCCGTAGCCCTGGGCGCGCGTGACGAGGAGCGAGGCACTGACCCGCACGCGTCGCGGCGCGTCGACGTGCACGGTCGCGGGGACGCCCGCCGGGTTGTTGATCGACGAGTCGAGGATGACCTCGACGCCGGAGCGGCGGTCGTCCTGCGCGACGACGACGCCGTCGATCTCGATCGTGTGGCCCGGGACCGTGCCCACCTCGAGCACGTGGTCGCCGGGCTCGTCGAGGAGGACGTCGACGTCGAGCACGACGGTGTCGACCTCGGCGGGCAGGTCGCGCAGGAACCCGTCCCAGCGGGGCAGGACGGACTTGCGGAGCGTCGCGCCCTCGGCATCGAGCCACGTCACCGCGACGGCGGCGCCGTCGGCGCTGCGTCCCTCCACGTCGAGGCGGGGGGCGAACCGGCGCGCGTCACCGCCGCGGGCCACCGTGAGCGTGGCGTCGGGCCAGCGCGCGGCCAGGCCCTCGGCGGGGGTGACGACGTGCGCGGGGTTGACGGTCGAGCTGCCGCCGCCGAGCACGTGCGGGCGCACGGCGTTGGGGCCGACGAGCGCGATCGTCCGCGGCGCGGGCCGGTCCCAGACCGGGTTCTCGGCGTCGGAGCGGAGGACGACGGTGCCCGCGGCGGCGGTGCGGCGCACCAGGGCGCGCAGGTCGTCGTCGTGCGTGACCGGGCGGGCGGGCTCGTCGAGCGCGCCGACGCGACGCGCGAGCAGGAGGATGCGCGCGACCTTGTCGTCGATCTCGCGCTCGGGGACGCGGCCGTCCTCGACCGCGCGGACGAGGGCGTCCTCCCACGGGCCGCCCGGGCCGGGCATGACGACGTCGAGCCCGCCGTTCGCGGAGAGCTCGGTCGTGTGCGTCGCGACCCAGTCCGAGACCACGGCGCCGTCGAACCCGAGCTCGTCCTTGAGGACGTCGGTGAGCAGGTGCCGGTGCCCGGTCATGGGGCCGGACTCCACGCCGTCGTCCACCTGGTTGTAGGCCGCCATGACGGACCACGCGCCCGCCGCGACCGCGTCCTCGAAGGGGGCGAGGTAGACCTCGCGCAGCACGCGGGGGTCGACGTGCGACACGTACGACGTGCGCTGGGTCTCGGAGTCGTTGGCGACGTAGTGCTTGACGCACGCGGCGACGCCCTGGTCCTGGAGGCCGCGCACGACGGCGGTGCCGATCTGCGCGGTGAGGTACGGGTCCTCGGAGTAGCACTCGAAGTGCCGGCCCCCGACGGGCGTGCGCTGGATGTTGACCTGGGGGGCGAGGACGACGTCGACGCCGTGCGTGCGCGCCTCGCGGGCGAACGCCTGCCCGGTCTCGTGCGCGGCGGCCCGGTCCCACGTCGCGCCGATCGCGCTGGGCGAGGGGAAGAGGATCGAGGTCTCGCCCTCGACCTCGCTCGTGCCGCGGACCCCGACGGGCCCGTCCGACATGACGACGGAGCGCAGCCCGAGCTCGTCCAGGCCGTGCAGGCGCCACATGGACTGCCCGGTGAGGAGGCGGACCTTCTCGCGGAGGGGCAGCGCCTGTGCGCGCGTGCGCAGGGTGGCGAGCTCCGCGGGGTCGCGCTCTCCCGCGAGGGACTGCGATGTCACGTACGTGCTCCTCGTCGTCGAGTCGTCTGTCGAGCGGAGAACTTACCGTGCAGTCAGTAAGTTCGCAAGAATCTGCGTTTACGCAGGTCAGATCGATATCTGACCGTGATCTTCGAGGGGAGGGTGGCTCGAACGCCACTCCGCGTGCGTAGGATCACCCCCGGACGACGGGGGACCGAGGACGTGCTCGGTGCCCGAGAGCCGACGTCGGCGCCGACGGTGGCGCACCGGGCACCACGACGAGGAAGTGACGAGGCGATGACCACGAGCAGGCGGCGCCCCCGCGTGCGGGAGGAGACCCTCCGGCGCCGCGAGGAGATCCTCAAGGCCGCCATGGCGACCTTCGGGAGCAGGGGCTACCACAACGGTCCGCTCGCGGAGATCGCGGAGCAGGTCGACATGACCCACGCCGGGATCCTGCACCACTTCGGGTCCAAGGACCACCTCCTCCTCGAGGTGCTGCGCTACCGCGACGAGAGCGACGTCGCCGGCCTCGACGGGCAGCACATCCCGGGCGGCATCGACATGTTCCGCCACCTGGTGCGCACGGCGTTCCTCAACGCGCAGCGCGCCGGGATCGTGCAGACGTACGCCGTGCTGTCCGCGGAGTCCGTGACCGACGACCACCCCGCGCGCGCCTTCTTCGAGGGCCGCTACCGGACGCTGCGCAGCGAGGCGGTCGAGGCGTTCGAGGCGCTCTGCGCGGAGCGGGGGGTCGCGGTCCCCCCGAACGTCCGGCACGCGTCGGCGTCGATCCTCGCCGTCATGGACGGGCTCCAGGTCCAGTGGCTCCTCGACCCCACCCAGGTCGACCTCGGCGAGGCGAGCGAGTTCGCGATCGAGGCGATCGTCGCCGCGGTGCTCGACCCTCGCCCGTCCCCGCTCGGGGCGCTGCCGGTGGCCTCCGAGGAGGGCAGCGGCACGGGCTCGGTCGACGCCGACGCCGACGCCGACGCCGACGCCGACGCCGACGCCAGGGCCGCGGACGCACGGCCCGTGGAGGCGGCGACCGCCTGACGGCCGGGCCTCGGCGCTCCCTCGCGGCCGGGTCCTGTCGCCTCGGTCCTTCGGTCCCGGCGGGTTGCGACCACGGGCCCTGGCCCCACGTCCCGGGCAGCGGCGAGGATCGAGGTCGTGCAGACCCTCGCCCAGGCGTTGACCACCCAGTCGGAGGCGGCCCGGAAGAAGGTCGGCTCGGCGAGACGCCCGGCGCGCTACCTCGTCGCCGCGATGCTCGCCGGCGCGTACATCGGCGTCGGCGTCGTGCTCATGGTCGCGACGGCCGGGCCCTTCCTCGCGGCCGGGGCGCCGGGCGAGCGGCTCGTCGCGGGCGGCGTGTTCGCCGCGGCGCTGACCCTCGTCGTGTTCGCCGGTGCCGAGCTCGCGACGTCCGCCATGATGATCCTCGCCCAGGGCGTCGCGACGCGTGCCGTCCGGGTGCGCGACGCCGTCCTCACCCTCGGCCTGTGCCTCGTCGGCAACCTCGCCGGCTCGATGCTCTTCGCGTTCGCGGTCACGAAGGCCGGCGTGCTGCACTCCAACGCGGCCGCGGGGGAGATGGTCGCGTCCATGCTGCGCGCGAAGGCCCACGAGACCGGCGGCGAGCTCTTCTTCCGCGGCGTCCTGTGCAACCTCCTCGTGTGCGCCGCGATCTGGGCCTGCGGTCGTCTGCGCTCCGAGGCCGGCAAGGCGATCGTCCTGTTCTGGGCGATCCTCGCGTTCATCGCCTCCGGCTTCGAGCACGTCGTCGCCAACATGACGACCTTCTCCCTCGGCCTCCTCGGCGACCTGGGCCCGACGACGTGGGCCGACTTCGCCCGCAACCTCACCTGGGTCGGCCTCGGCAACCTCGTCGGCGGAGCCCTCGTCGTCGGCCTCGCCTACGTCGTCGTCGCCGGCCCCGGCGTGACGCGGCCCGCTGGTCCCGAGACGCCCACGGGGTCAGCGGTCGCGGCCACCGCGCGCGACGCGTCGGCCCGCCCCGCGACCTCGGACCCGGTCGCCGTCCCGATGCCGACCTACCGGACGAAGGACCGGGTGACGGGACGGGCGACGGACCGGGTGACGGGACGGACGAGGGCGGTGGCGCAGGTCGAGGGGCGCGGCTCGTGGCGGGCCTGGCGGGAGCCCGCGAGGAACGAGCGGGCGGATGGTAGAGCCGCGCCCCTCGACCGGAGCCACCGCCCGGGCTGACACCGCGCGTCCAGCCCGACACAGCGCTGAGCGCGCGACGACCCGACGTCAGCGAACGGCCCGCATGGCGGGACGAGCTTGGCCGGACCGCGGGACGCGTGCGTATCATCGATCGACCCACAAGCACCCGGCGGGCCGTTGAGAGAGACGGAGGCCGGCGACAGATGGAGCAGCACGTGGCACTTGTCGTGCAGAAGTACGGCGGTTCGTCGGTATCCGACGCCGAGAGCATCAAGCGCGTGGCCAAGCGCATCGCGCAGACCAAGCGGGCCGGGAACGACGTCGTCGTCGTGGTCTCGGCGATGGGCGACACGACGGACGAGCTCATCGACCTCGCGCAGCAGGTCACCCCCCTCCCGCCGCAGCGCGAGATGGACATCCTCCTCACCGCGGGCGAGCGCATCTCGATGTCGCTGCTCGCGATGGCGATCAACAGCCTGGGCGTCAAGGCGAAGTCGTTCACGGGCCAGCAGGCCGGCGTCATCACGGACGCCGTGCACGGCAAGGCGCGCATCGTCGACGTCGTCCCGCACCGCATCCGCGAGACGATCGAGCGCGGCCAGGTCGCGATCGTCGCCGGGTTCCAGGGCGTCACGCAGTCGACGAACGACGTGACGACGCTCGGTCGTGGCGGGTCGGACACGACCGCCGTCGCGCTCGCCGCGGGCCTCGACGCCGACGTGTGCGAGATCTACACCGACGTGGACGGCATCTTCACGGCCGACCCGCGCATCGTCCCGAGCGCGCGCAAGATCGACCGCATCACGTACGAGGAGATGCTCGAGATGGCGGCGAGCGGGGCGAAGGTCCTCGCGCTGCGCTGCGTCGAGTACGGCCGCCGGTACGGCGTGCCGATCCACGTCCGCTCGTCGTTCTCCGGCAAGGAGGGCACGTTCGTCAGCGCGGACGCGTACACCGCTCCCCGCCCCGGCGCCCCCGCCGCCCCCAGCTCTGCAGACCTTCCCGAGGAGACCGTCATGGAAGACCCGATCATCTCCGGCGTCGCGCACGACCGCAGCGAGGCCAAGATCACCGTCGTCGGGGTGCCCGACGTCCCTGGGACCGCTGCGCGCATCTTCGAGGTCGTCGCGGGCTCGGGCGTGAACATCGACATGATCGTGCAGAACGTCTCGGCCGCCCGGACGGGGCTCACGGACATCTCGTTCTCGCTGCCCGAGGGCGACGGCCCGGCCGCGATGTCGGCGCTGTCCGCGCTGCAGGGCGAGATCGGGTTCGACTCGCTGCAGTTCGACGACCAGATCGGCAAGCTCTCGCTCGTCGGCGCGGGCATGAAGTCGCACCCGGGCGTCTCCGCCAAGCTCTTCGGTGCCCTGCGCGACGCGGGCATCAACATCGAGATGATCTCCACCTCGGAGATCCGCATCTCCGTCGTGACCCGCGAGGACTCGCTCGACGACGCGGTGCGCGCCGTGCACACCGCGTTCGAGCTCGACGCCGCCGACGGCGAGGCCGTCGTGTACGCCGGCACCGGCCGCTGAGAGACGAGGAACCATGAGCACCGAGAACCGTCAGGGCCTGCACGTCGCCGTCGTCGGCGCGACCGGCCAGGTGGGCGCCGTCATGCGCCGCCTCCTCGACGAGCGCGACCTCCCCGTCGCGAGCATCCGCTACTTCGCGTCGGCGCGCTCCGCCGGGTCGACGCTCCCGTGGCGCGGGACCGACGTCGTCGTGGAGGACGTCGCCGCGACCTCGACCGACGACCTGCGGGGGATCGACGTCGCCCTGTTCTCGGCGGGCGGCGCGACCTCGAAGGCGCAGGCCGAGCGCTTCGCCGAGGCCGGCGCCGTCGTCATCGACAACTCGTCCGCGTGGCGCATGGACCCCGACGTCCCGCTCGTCGTCTCCGAGGTGAACCCCGCCGCGCTGCGCGAGGCGCGCAAGGGCATCATCGCCAACCCGAACTGCACGACCATGGCCGCGATGCCGGTCCTCAAGCCGCTCGCGGACGAGGCCGGGCTGGAGCGCCTGATCGTCGCGACCTACCAGGCCGTGTCCGGCGCCGGGCTCGCCGGCGCGGAGGAGCTGCGCGCCCAGGCGGTCGCGGGCGCGGCGGCCGACGCCGCGGCGGCTGCGGGCGAGGGTGCCGGGCTGGTCGGGCTCGTGCACGACGGCGGCGCGGTCGACTTCCCCGAGCCCGTCGCCTTCCCGCGCAACGTCGCGTTCAACGTCGTCCCGCTCGCCGGGTCGATCGTCGACGACGGGCAGGAGGAGACGGACGAGGAGAAGAAGCTCCGCAACGAGTCGCGCAAGATCCTCGACCTGCCGTCGCTCGCCGTCGCGGGCACGTGCGTGCGCGTCCCGGTGTTCACCGGCCACTCGCTCGCGATCCACGCGGAGTTCGGCGCCGCGATCACCCCGGACCGGGCGCGAGAGATCCTCGCCGCCGCGCCGGGCGTAGCACTCGCGGACGTCCCGAACCCGCTCGAGGCGGCCGGCCAGGACCCCTCGTTCGTCGGCCGGATCCGCACCGACCAGTCCGTCCCCGGTGGCCGCGGTCTCGTCCTGTTCGTCTCGAACGACAACCTCCGCAAGGGCGCCGCGCTCAATGCGGTGCAGCTCGCCGAGCTCGTCGCCCAGGACCTCGACGCTGTCCGCGCGGCATTCATCCCCGCCCTCGCGAAGTAGAACCCCGGTACCGCGAGAGTGAACCCTGGTCCCACGAAGTAGAACCCAGGCACGGCGGTGTAGAGCCCTGGTCGTCGACCAGGGCTCTACCTCCTGCTCGGAGGTCCTGCCTGACGGCGGAGCGCCCTCCGGTGGGCCGGGCGGCGGTCCGCGCTCGACGGGTAAAGCTCGTTGACGTGTCGTTCAGACAGGTAAAAATCCAGCGCTGATCTTTACCTGTCCGCTAGTGTCGCTTCATGACGTGGAGTCCCGACACACCGTACGACGGTCTTCCGCTCCTCCCACCGCGTGGGGAGCTCGAGTCCCGCCGCGTGCTCAAGGCGACCATCGAGGCGCGGGACGCGCTCGCCAGGTTTGACGCCCGCGCCCGTGCGCTCCCGAACCCGACGGTCCTCATCAACGCGATCCCTTTGCTCGAGGCGCAGGCGAGCTCCGAGATCGAGAACATCGTGACGACGACCGACGAGCTCTTCTCCGCCGCGGTGGCCGACGTGTCGGCCACGCCTGCGGCGCGTGAAGCGCTTCGCTACCGGTCGGCGCTCCGCTGCGGGTACGAGCAGGTCGGTCGGCGACCGCTGACGGCGAGTACCGCCGCCGAGATCTGTGCGGTGATTCGCGGCCATGACGAAGGCTTCCGTCGGGGGGAGGTCTTCATCGGTGACCCGGCCACGCGCCGTCGGGTCTACACGCCACCCGCTGGTCGCGAGACGCTCGAGCGGCTGCTCGACAACTGGTCGGCGTTCCTCAACGAGCCGATCGACCTGGACCCGCTCGTGCGCATGGCTGTCGCGCACTACCAGTTCGAGGCGATCCACCCGTTCACCGACGGGAACGGTCGCACGGGCCGGATCATGAACGTCCTCATGCTGTGCGACGCGGGCCTGCTGCACCTTCCCCTGCTCTACCTGTCGCGCTACATCATCGAGTCGAAGGACGAGTACTACCGCCTGCTCCGCCTCGTGACCTCCGAGGGCGCGTGGGAGGACTGGGTGCTCTATGTCGTCGAGGGCGTGCGCGCGACGTCCCTGCGCACGTGCGAGCTCGTCGACAAGATCGAGGACGTGCAGGACTCGGTCCTCGACGCCGTCCGGAGCGTCGTCGGCTCGGCGAACCATGATCTCGTCGCCCTGCTCATGGAACAGCCCTACGCCCGATCTCTCGACGTGATGGGGCGCTGTGGTGTGTCGCGCCCCACCGCGGCAAAGTGGCTGCGCGGCCTCGTGGCCGAGGGCACGCTGCACGAGCTCAGGGTCGGCCGACAGGTCCTGTTCATCAACCAGTCGATGATGAGTGTGCTGACGGCCTGAGCGATCGCGGTCTCGCGCCGTCTGCTCGGCGTCGGCACGCCACTCCACGATGACATGCAGACGCCGCCGCGGCCCTCCCGCGGCGGCGTCGATCGGCCGAGGTCAGCCCTCGACCATGCGCGCCATGTTCTCGCCGTCGGCGAGGCCGACGACGTTGCCGGCCGGGTCGGTGAACCAGGCGCCGTCGCCGCCCTCCATGAAGCCGCGCACGATGCCCTTGTCGTCCTGGTCGAAGCCCTCGTAGCGCTCGAACGTCACGCCCTTCGCGGTGAGCTCGTCGACGACCTCGTCCACGTCGTCGACGGTGAGGTGCATGACCGTGAAGGCGGCCGGCCGGTGGTCCTCCTTCGGGTACACGAAGACGTCCGAGCCGCCGCCGAGGTGCAGCACCAGGCCGCCCCCGTCGTCGAGTGCCGTGACGGAGAGCCCGAGGGTCCCTCCGTAGAAGTCGCGCGCCGCGTCGATGTCGTCCGCCGAGAAGCTGGAGAACCCGCGCCGAATGGTGACCATCGTTGCCTCACTCCTTCGTGACCGCCGGCGGCCGGAGGGCGCGACCCGCCGCGGACGCCGGATCCTTCCAGGGTCCCACCGACGGACCCGGGTGGGAACCGCCCGGAGCGGGTGATCGTCTCGGGGTCAGGTCGCGGCGCGTGTCCCGAGCGTCGGGGCGAGCACCCACAGCGCGACCGCGGCGAGGACGTGCCAGACCGCATGGCCCTGGAGCGTGACCCCGAGCGGGCCGTCGGCGTCGCACAGCGGCCAGCCCGCGCGCGTGAGCGTCCCGATGCCGCCGCCCACGGCGAGCAGGACGAGCGCGGTGACCGTGCGCCGTCGGACCGCCGGACGGCTCCGTGCGCGCAGGGTGCTCGCCGCGACCGCGACGACGGCCGCGACCACCTGCGCGGCGGTCGAGGCCGCGACCGACGTGGCGGCGAGCACCACGCTCAGCAGGGTCGGGGCGAGCCACCACCAGGTGCGCAGCCGGCGGCCGGTGAGGTCCGCGACGGCGTCTGCGGCGACGAGCGCGAGCGCCCCGAGCAGGGGCGGGTCGTGCACGACCGGGTTCCACGCCGGCGACGGTCCGTGCTGGACCACCGAGCCCACGCCGACCAGGGCGACCAGGACCCCGAAGGCGACGCGCAGGCGCGCGGTGGCCGCGCCGTCGGGCGGGGGAGCGGACGACGGCGTCCCCCGGCGGGCGCGCAGCGCCGCCACCACGATCGCCGCGCCCGCGACGACGAACGCGAGGCCCGTCCACGTGCTCAGCGGCTCGCCCCAGGGCGTCCCGCCCGCGAGCTCGCATGCTGCGTCCACACCGCCTCCGTCGATCGGCACCGTCGTCGCCTACCAGAGTCCTACCTCGCGCGACCGGGCTTCTACTCGCGCGACCAGAGTTCTCCCTCGGCCGACCAGGTTTCTACCTCGCGCGACCGCGGTTCTCCCTGGGTGAACCAGAGTTCTCTCTCGCGGGAAAGGGGTTGCGGGATCGTCAGGACCTGTGGTTCATTAGTGGAGTAATGAACCACAGAACGCGCGAGGCGGGAGAGGATGGGGCCCATGTTCGACGGACCGGAGCCCATCTACCTCCAGATCGCGCAGATGATCCGGGCGCAGGTGCTCGCGGGGGAGCTCGCCGAGGAGGAGCAGGTCATGTCGACGACGCAGTTCGCGACGACGTTCCGCATCAACCCGGCGACGGCCGCCAAGGCGTTCGCCGGTCTCGTCGACGAGGGCGTGCTCTACAAGCGCCGCGGCCTCGGCATGTTCGTCGCCCCGGGGGCGCGCGAGAAGCTCCTCGCGGAGCACCGCGACTCGTTCTTCGACGAGGTCCTCGCTCCCGCGCTCGCGCAGGCGGACCTCCTCGACATCCCGACGGCAGAGATCGTGGACTACGTCCTCGGTCGTCCCCGCCCTGCCGGCCCGCAGGCCGGCGGCGGCACCAGCACCGGCCCGACCACCGACCCCACCCCGAGGTGAGACCCGTGACCGCCCGGCCCGCCAGCCACCCCGCCGACCAGAACCCGGCCGCGATACCCCCGGAGCCCTTCGCCGCCGAGGTGCGCGACGTCGTCGTGCGCTACTCCCGCAAGGACGAGACCCCCGCGCTCGACGGCGCGACGCTCACGGTCCGTCCCGGCGTCATCACCGGCCTGCTCGGCCGCAACGGCGCGGGCAAGACGACGCTCGCCGCCCTGCTCGCGGCCTTCCGCCGGCCCACGGCCGGGACGGTGCGCGTCGGCCCGGAGGGCGCGCTCGAGGACCCGTTCGAGAACGTGTGGGCGACCATGCACACGCAGCTCGTCCGCGAGAGCGGCGACGTGTGGGAGACCGACAAGGCCCGGGACACGCTCGAGTACTACGCGGACCTGCGCCCGCACTGGGACGCCGACCTCGCCGCCCGCCTGCTCGACGAGCTCGAGGTGGACGTCCGCAAGAAGCCGGCCGAGATGTCGCGCGGGAAGCGCTCCGCGCTCGGCGCGGTGATCGGCCTGGCGTCGCGCGCGCCGCTGACGATCTTCGACGAGGTGTACCTCGGCATGGACGCCCCGAGCCGCTACGCGTTCTACGACGCGCTCGTCGCCGACTACGCCGAGCACCCGCGCACGGTCCTGCTGTCGAGCCACCTCATCACCGAGGTGGAGCGCGTCTTCGAGGACGTCGTGATCATCGACCGCGGTCGCGTCCTGCTCGCCGAGAACGCCGACGACGTGCGGGCCCGTGGCGTGAGCCTCACCGGCCCGGCCGAGGTGGTCGAGCGGCACGCCGCGGGGCGCGAGGTGCTCGCGCGGCAACGACTCGGGGGCACGGCCCAGGTCACGCTGTTCGGCACGTTCGCCGACGACGAGCGGGCCGCCGCCACGGAGGCAGGGCTCGACGTCGGCGCCGTCCCTGTGCAGGACCTGTTCGTCCACCTCACGCGCAACGGACGCCCCGGGACGGAGGACGCACGATGACCGCCACGACCCACCGCTCCGCGGAGCGCCGCGCGATCGAGGCCGCGGCGCACCGGCGCGGCGTCCGCGCCGTCGCCCGGTACTACGCGGTCGGCACCTGGTACGTCGGCCTGTGGTTCTGGGCCATCGCCCTCGCCGTCGGGGCGCTCATCCTCTGGATCATGGAGCGCAACGACGACGTGAGCATCGAGGCCGTGGGCGGTGTCGCGGGCTCGGCGAAATTCTTCCTCTTCGTGATGGGCATCATCCTGCCGCTCATGACGATCGCCGTGCACGTCGCGTCCGGCGGCACCCGCCGGTCGTACACGCACGGTCTGTGGATCGGCGCCACCGTGTCGGGCCTCTCGTTCGGGCTCGCGAGCGCGCTCGTGAAGTGGGGGGAGTGGACGCTGTTCCGGCGCGCCGGGTGGTCCACCGCCCCGGAGCTCGGGCAGCTCTACGGCGACGGCTCGCAGGTAGGGCTGGTCCTCCTCGTCGAGGGGACCTTCTGCACCGTGTACTACCTGGCCGGGATGGTCATCGCGGCCGGCTTCTACGGCTTCGGGTTCCTCCGCGGCGTCGGGCTCGTCCTCGTGTCCCTCCTCCCCGTGGTGGTCACCGAGGTCTTCCTCCGGTCCGGCTTCTTCGGCCACGCGCTCGCGCGCGTCGTCGGTCTCGACGGCACCCCCGTCTGGCTCGCCGTCCTCGGCGGCCTGCTCGGGCCCGTGCTCGCCGCACTGCTCCTGCGCGGCGTCCTGCGGGGCGTCGCGATCAGGCCGGTCGAGTTCGCGGCGAGCGCCAGCGGCTGACCGGACCCTCCCTGAGATTCCCACCCTCCGGGCGGCGCACCGCGCCGTCCGTGGGTGCCGCACACCCTGAAGGAGACCACCATGAGTACCGCACCACCCCCCGCGGGAGGCGCGACGGTCGCCGCGCCCGCCACCTCCGGTCCCGTGCCCGATGGCGCGGCGCCCGTCGTCGAGGTCCGGAACCTGCGCAAGACCTACCCGGGGCCGAAGGGCTCGCCCGAGCGGAAGGTCGCCGTCGAGGACGTCAGCTTCTCGGTCGAGCGGGGCGAGATCTTCGGGATCCTCGGCCCGAACGGCGCGGGCAAGACGACGACGGTCGAGTGCCTCGCCGGGCTGCGCGAGGCCGACGGCGGCACGGTCCGCCTGCTCGGCGTCGACCCGCAGGCGGACCCGGCTGCGGTGCGCGACACCGTCGGCGTCCAGCTCCAGGAGGCCGCCCTCCACGAGAAGATCACCGTCGAGGAGGCGCTGCGCCTCTTCGCCTCGTTCTACGCGGCGCCGTCGGACGTGGAGGAGCTGCTCGACCTGCTCGACCTCGCCGACCACCGACGCGTGGCGTTCGGCAAGCTCTCGGGCGGGCAGAAGCAGCGGCTGTCGATCGCGCTCGCTCTCGTGGGCGACCCGCGCGTCGCGATCCTCGACGAGCTGACGACGGGACTCGACCCCGCCGCCCGCCGCGCGACGTGGGAGCTCGTCGAGCGCGTGCGCGACCGGGGCGTGACGATCCTGCTCGTCACGCACTTCATGGAGGAGGCGGAGCGCCTGTGCGACCGGCTCGTCGTCATCGACGGCGGCCGCGTGGTCGCGCAGGGCACGCCCGCCGAGCTCATCGACTCCGTCGACACGTCGCGCACGGTGCGGCTGCGGGTCCCCCCGGCCGACCACGACCTCGCTCTCCACACGCTCGCCGGCCTCGCCGACGTCGAGCGCGTGCAGGTCGACGCCCGCGAGATCGAGGTGACCGGGACGCGCCGGGTGCTGCTCGCCGTCGTGCTCGCGCTCGCCGAGCAGGAGATCGTGCCCGACGACGTCCGGACCGTCACGCGGACTCTGGAGGACGTGTTCGTCGCCGTGACCGGCCGGACGTACGACCACGCCGCGGACGCCGCGGCCGCACCCGAGGGAGCCTCGCGATGACCGCCGTGACCACGACCCCGACCCGCGTCCCCACCACCCGCTCGGGATGGCGGGGGTTCGGGACGCTGCTGCGGACCGAGACCCGCCTGTTCCTGCGTGACGGCACGGCCGTCTTCTTCGCGCTCGTGTTCCCGACGGTCCTGCTCGTCGGCGTCGGGTTCGCGATCCCGGGCATGCGGGAGCCGATCTCGGGGATGGGCGCGCCCTGGGACGGCCTGACCGCGATCGCGACCTACCTGCCGGTCGTCCTCGCTGCCGCGGTCGCGACGCCCGCACTGACGACGATGCCGGTGACCTTCGCCACCGCTCGCGAGAAGGGGCTGCTCCGCCGGCTCTCGACGACCCCGATGCGCCCGCAGGGCGTCGTCGTCGCCCACCTGATCGTCAACCTCGGCGCGATCGCCGTGTCGTCCGCGCTCGCGCTCGTCGTGGGCCAGGTCGTGTTCGGCCTCGCCGCGCCGGTCAGCCCGCTGACGGTCGTGCTGGCCTTCGTGCTCACGGTCCTGTCCATGCTCTCGCTCGGCATGGTCGTCGCGGCGGTCGCCGCCAAGGGGAGCACCGCGTCGGCGATCGGGAACCTCGTGTACTTCCCGATGCTCTTCCTCTCGGGCATGTGGACGCCGGGGCCGATCATGCCCGACGTCGTGCGGGACATCGGGCAGTTCTCCCCGCTCGGTGCAGCCGCCCAGGCGATGTCCGCGGGCTGGTTCGAGACGGAGCTCCCCACGCTCCAGCTCGTCGTGATGGCCGCGTGGACCGCCGTGCTCCTCCCGCTCGCGGTGAAGCTCTTCCGCTGGAGCTGAGCCTCAGATCGCCCGCGAGCCCAGCTCGCGGGCGATCTCGGCGAAGGCGCGGACCTCGGCGGTCTCCCGGTCGCGCGACCAGACGAGCACCCACTCGGTGTCAGGGACGTCGACGATCGGCACGTACACGACGCCGGGGTGCGTGTAGTACCGCCGGACGTGCCCGTTGAGCGGCGTGACCGCCTCGCCCGAGGCGACCACGGTCAGCACCTCGTGGAACGTCCGCGCGACCGGCCCGCGCAGCACGGGTCGCCCGGCAGGCGTGCGGCGGGGCACCATCGCCTCCTCCCAGTACGAGGGGACGCCGGTGCCGAGGTCGAGCACGGTGTGGTCCCCGAGGACCTCGACCGAGACACCGTCCTCGCCCGCGAGCGGGTGGCCCGCCGCGACCGCGAGGACACGGCCCTCCGTGAGCACGCGCGGCCCCACGACGACGTCGGGCTCGCGGACGGGTGACCAGGTCACCTGCAGGTCGGTCTCGCCCTCCCGCAGTGCCCCGAACGGGTCCGAGAAGTGGAACTCACGACGCTCGACCGAGCACCCGGGGTGTCGAGCGGCGAACTCGTCGACCACGGGCTGGAGCTCGTGGCCGACGATGCCCATCGCGGCGACGCGCAGGACCCCGGCAGGGCGCGCGCCGGTGCGGCTGGCCGCGGCGATGCCGGACTGGATGAGCTCGTACCCCTGCCGCAGGTCGTCGCGCAGGCGGGCGCCCACCGGCGTGAGCTCGACGCGACGGCTCGTGCGCTCGAACAGGGTCGTCCCCATGCGGCGCTCCTGCCGGCTGATCGCCTGGCTGACGCGGGCGGGGGAGACGTGGAGCCGTTCCGCGGTCCGGCCGAAGTGCAGCTCGTCGGCGAGCGTCAGGAAGATCTCGATGTCCTTCAGGTCCACGCCGTCACCCCTCGTGCCGTCCTCATCGTTCACGCGCGACGAACGATCGCCCCAGCATGCGTCATTGATCCCGGATCGGCGGAATCCGAGGCTGGAGCCATGAGACGACTCACCTACTTCGTGGCCCTGTCCATCGACGGCTTCCTCTCCGGTCCGGACGACGAGGTCGACTTCTACCCGTCCTCCGACGCCTACAGCGCGCGCATGATCGACACGTTCCCGGACGTCCTGCCCACGCACGGGCGCCGCCAGCTCGGCGTCGACGACCACCCCAACCGGACGTTCGACACCGTCGTCATGGGTCGGCGCACCTACGAGCCGGCTCTCGCCCTGGGCATCACGAGCCCGTACGCGCACCTGCGGCAGTACGTCGTCTCGACGTCGCAGCCCGAGCTCGACCCGGCCGTGACGATCGTGCGGGACGACCCGGTCGCGCTCGTGCGCGTGCTCAAGGCGGAGGACTCCTCGCTCGACATCTACCTCGCGGGCGGCGGCGTCCTCGCGGGTGCGCTGCGCGACGAGATCGACCGGCTCGTCGTGAAGCTCTACCCGGTCGTGGCGGGCGCGGGGCGGAGCGCGTTCGGCGCGGCCGCGTTCCGGCCCACGACCTACGACCTCACCGACGTCGCCACGTTCGACGGCGGCAACGCCGTCCTCACGTACGACCGTGCCTGAGCGCGTCCCGACGCGCGTGCTCCGGCGCGGCGCCTCCGAGCTCACCGCCCGTGCGGTCGTGACGATCCGGCTCCTGCGGCCGCACTGCCGCCGTCGTGCGCGTCGTCGTCGTGCCGGTGCCGGGGCGGTCGCCGTCGGCGGCATCCTCGGCGGTATGCCGGACGAGCCGGAGCCGCCTCCCGGCGCCCACCACGGGGCGTGGCCGCGCGGTCGCGCCTAGCCTGACCGGCATGAGGCCGTTCTTGCTGCTCGCGTCGCGCGCGGAGGACGCGGCGGCAGACGGCGAGCACGCCGCCGTGCTCCGGTACTCCGGGCTGGGTCCGGAGGCGCTGCACCGGGTGCGCATGGAGAGCGGGCCGCTGCCGGCGATCGACCTCGACGCGTACTCGGGGGTGATCGTCGGGGGCAGCCCGTTCGACTCGTCCCTGCCCGAGGCGGACAAGTCCCCGGTGCAGCGCCGCGTCGAACGTGAGCTCGCGCCGCTCCTCGACGAGATCGTCGAGCGCGACGTCCCGTTCCTCGGGGCGTGCTACGGCGTCGGGACCCTCGGTCTCCACGAGGGCGCCGTCCTCGACGACACCTACGCGGAGCCCATCTCGCCCGTGACGATCCGGCTCACGCCCGAGGGCCGAGCGGACCCGCTCCTCGCCGACCTGCCCGACGCGTTCGAGGCGTACGTCGGGCACAAGGAGGCCGTGCGAGAGCTGCCGGCGCACGCGGTCCTGCTCGCGACGTCGGACGCCTGCCCGGTGCAGATGTTCCGCGTCAAGGAGAACCTCTACGCCACGCAGTTCCACCCCGAGCTGGACCTGGACGGGATCCTCACGCGCATCGGCGTGTACCGGGACTACGGGTACTTCGCGCCCGAGACGGCGGGCGAGGTAGAGGCGACCGTCCGCCGCGGCGACGTCCGGGCACCGCACCACATCCTCGCGGCGTTCGTCCGCCGGTACGCGCGCGACTGACGACCAGGCGATCGTCGTAGGTCGACCAGGCGGTCGCCGTCCGTCCTGCCGCGAGGACGGACCGCATCCGCCTGTTCGGCGCGGGTCGGGTCAGCGGGCCGGGGTCAGCGGGTGGGGGTGGGGGTGGGCGGCGCCGGCAGGGCCTCTGCGGTGGCCGGCGCGTTCTCTGCAGCGTCGAGCGCGACGGTGCGGCGGTGGGCGCGGACCGACCAGGCGACGGCCGCGGCCCACACGACGGCGACGAGCCCGAGCACGACGCCCTGGACCGCGCCGTTCGCGTCGACCCAGTCGGAGCGCAGCAGCGTGCGGACGTTGGTGAGGACGATGACGCCGCCGACGGCCGAGCCGAGGATGCGGGGCGGCAAGAGCCGCACGAGCCAGGCCGCGATGGGCGCCGCGACCAGGCCGCCGAGCAGCAGCGCGCCCACCCACAGCAGGTCGATCCCCTGCGAGCCGAGAGCGAACAGGAAGCCGAGCGACGCGGCGATCGCCACGAGGAACTCGCTCGTGTCGATCGAGCCGATGACCTTGCGCGGCTCGATGCGCCCCGACGCGAGCAGCGCCGGCGTCCCGACCGGCCCCCAGCCTCCGCCGCCCGTCGCGTCGACGAAGCCCGCGACCAGACCGAGCGGGGCGAGGAACCGCTTGCGCAGCGGCAGGCCCTGGCGCCCCTTCGGCAGCCCGACGAACGTGAACCGCGACAGCACGTACACGCCGAGCCCGAGGAGCAGCAGCGACATCACCGGCGCGGCGAGCTCCGTCGACAGGTTCGACAGGAACGTCGCCCCCGCGAACGCCCCGATCGCACCCGGGACCCCGATGCGCACGACGACCTTCCAGTCCACGTTCCCGAACCGCCAGTGCGCCGCACCGGACGCGAGGGTCGTCCCGATCTCCGCGAGGTGGATCGTCGCCGACGCCGCCGCGGGGTTCGTCCCGATCGCGAGCAGGAGCGTCGTCGACGTCACCCCGTACGCCATGCCGAGGCTGCCGTCGACGAGCTGCGCGCCGAGGCCCACGAGGGCCAGCAGGATGAGGGTGGGCACCGCGTCTCCTTGCTCGGATGGCCGGGGCGGCCCCGACGTGTCCTGACAAGGTTGACCGAACGAGTCCAGTATGTGAAGCGCCGACCACATCGTGGGCCACTGTTAACGGACCCGTGCCGGGTCGCTCGCTCCAACACCCCGTGGTGGGAGTGCGCTCGGTGCCCGCGTGGAGGTCGGATGGCCAGGTTCGGTGGCGCGCGGCGAAAGGTGAGAAGTGGCCCTCGCCGCCAGGGCCGAAGGGGCCACATCTCCCCTCTCGCGCCCCGACGGCGTCGTCCCCGACGCCGCGGGCGCCGAAAGGCCTGCGGCCGGTGAGTGCGTGAAATCACTCACGCACGGTCCGACCCCACCGCGGACCCGCCCACGCGGGCCGTAGCCCCGACCCCGACCGCGGACCGACCCCGACCGCGGACCCGACCACGACCACGACCGCAGGAGCGACGCGGTCAGCGGGTCAGGGGTTCTCCCAGGCGTCGGCGCGGGCGGCGAGGGCGTGGACGTCGTCGGGGAGGTCGCGGCGCACGACGTCGTCGATCGTCACGCGGTCGAGCACGTCGCGGACGCTCGCGCGCAGGGCGACCCAGACCTCGAGGAGCGCGGAGGCGGAGCCCTCGTACTCGAGGCTCGGGGGGCGTTCGTCGCGCACGGTGACGAGCGGTCCGTCGACGGCGCGGAAGACGTCGGCCAGGGTCACCTCGGTCGCGGGACGGGCGAGCCGGTGACCGCCGGAGCGGCCGCGGACGCTCGCGACGATGCCGGCCCGACGCAGGTCGCCCAGGATCCGCTCGAGGAAGCTCACGGGCAGGCCCTGCCCTGCCGCGAGGTCCTCGGCCCGCACCGGGTCGCCGTGGGGGGACGCCGCGAGCTCGGCGCACGCCCGCACGGCATAGTCGGCCTTCGCGGAGACACGCATGAGGACATTGTGCCGTGCGCCGTCGCCCGCCCGGGCCGACGACGGGAGCGATCTCACCCGCGCGCTCCCTGCTCATGGCGACGCGATCCCCCCTACGCTGTCACCCGTGGACGTGCGTGAACGCAACAACGTGCGGGTCCTGGGGGTGCCCGACGGCCCGACCATGGTCTTCGCGCACGGCTTCGGCTGCGACCAGTCGATGTGGCGCTTCGTCGCGCCGGTGTTCGCGACGGACCACCGGGTCGTGCTCTTCGACCACTCGGGGTGCGGTGGGTCCCACCCGTCGTCGTACGACCTCGTGCGGCACGCCGAGATGGGCGGCTACGTCGCCGACGTGGTCGAGGTCCTGGAGGACGTGGCGCGGGGCCCCGTGATCCTCGTCGGACACTCGGTGAGCGCCGTGATCGCCCTCCTCGTGGCGGCGGAACGTCCGGATCTCGTCGACCGCCTGGTGCTCGTGTGCCCGAGCCCCCGGTACGTCGACGACGTCGGGTACCGCGGCGGGTTCACGGCGGAGGAGATCGACGAGCTCCTGGAGACGATGGACGCGAACTACCTCGACTGGACCCGGGCGATGGCGCCGGTCATCGCGGGCAACCCCGACCGGCCGTTCCTGGGTGACGAGCTCGCGGCGGTGTTCCGCCGCAACGACCCGGCGGTCGCGCGTCGGTTCGCGCGTGTCACGTTCCTGGGTGACAACCGGGCGGACCTCGCGCGGGTGCGCACGCCGAGCCTCGTCGTGCAGAGCAGGGAGGACGTGATCGCGCCGCCCGAGGTGGGGCGGTACGTGCACGAGCACCTCCCGGGCAGCGAGCTCACCGTCATCGACTCCGTCGGGCACTGCCCGAACCTGTCCCACCCGACGCTCGTGGTGCGGGCGATGCGTGACTGGCTCCGGTGCCCCTGATGGCGACGTCGCGGGGCGAACGCTGGGTGCTCGCACCTGTCGCGCTCCTGCTCCTCGACGAGGAGGCGCGCCTGCTCGACGCGAACGACGAGTTCCTCCGTCTGCTCGACGTGCCGGACGTCGAGGCGGTCGCCGGGCGTCGGCTCGCCGACCTGCTCACGGTGGGGGGCCGGATCTACTGGGAGACCCACGTGGGTCCCCGCCTGCACGTCGAGGGCCGTGTCGACGAGGTCGCGGTCGAGCTGCGGACGCCGGGTGGCCGCGAGCCGGTGCTGCTCACGGCGATCGAGCGCGAGGTCCGGGGTGAGCGGGTCGTGGAGGTCGCGCTGTTCGGTGCGCGCGAGCGGTCCCGCTTCGAGCACGAGCTGGTGGGGGCGCGGCGCGCGGCGGAGGAGGCGGAACGGCGGGTGCGCCTGCTCCACGGGGTCGCCGCGGACCTGGCGAGCGTCGCCGGTCTCGACGGCGTCGCGTGGGTCCTGCTGCGTGCCGCGGTGACGATGCTCGGTGCGGGCGACGCCGCCCTGTGGACGGCGCAGGAGGGCGGGCCGCTCCGGCGGTGGGGCGCGGCCGCGTCGGTCGCCGCCCCGACGGTCGACGAGCTCGCGGAGGCGGGGGTGCGTGACGACGGGACGGTCGTCGTGCCGCTGCGGACGGCGGGCGCGCTCCTCGGCGTCCTCGCCCTGGTCCCGCGCCGGGCGGCCGGGTCGGACCCGGTCGACCTCGGCACGGCCGCTGCGGCGGGGCAGCTCGCCGCGCTCGCGCTGGCGCGGGCGACGACGCACGAGCAGAGCGTGTCGGTCGCGACCGAGCTGCAGGGGGCGATGCTGTCCGACGGGATCGTCGCCGACCCCCAGGTGGAGATCGCCGCCTGCTACCGCCCGGGTGTCCACGACCTGCAGGTCGGCGGCGACTGGTACGACACGTTCCGCGTCGCCCCGGACGTCGTCGCGCTCTCGGTCGGCGACGTCGTGGGCCGCGGGCTGAAGGCCGCGACGTCGATGGGGCAGCTCCGGACGGCCGTGCGCGCGGCGTCGGACACGGGGCTGCCGCCCGAGGAGGTGGTCTCGAGGCTCGACCGGTTCGTCGACCGGACCGGGACGGGGTTCATGGCGAGCCTCGTGTACGGGGAGCTGGACCTGCGCGACGGCGTCCTGCGCTACACGTGCGCGGGCCACCTCCCGCCGCTGCTCGTGCGTGCCGACGGGTCGGCGGCCTACCTGTGGGAGGCGCGGTCGACCCCGCTCGGGGTCCGGGGCGCGTCGTCGCGCGTCGCCGAGGCCGTGGCACTCGACCCGGGCGACCTGCTGCTCCTGTTCACCGACGGTGTCGTCGAGCGTCGGGACCGCCCGCTCGCGCTCGCGCTCGACGAGCTCGCGGAGCTGGTCACGAACGCGATCGAGGCGGGGATGGCGGGCGAGGACCTGCTCGAAGCGGTCGTGTCCCGGGCCCCGGACGACGACGACGCGTGCCTGCTCGCGGTGCGCTGGCTCGGCGCGGGGCCTGCCGCGACGACGCGGGACGGGTCGGCGGACGTCCGGTCAGCGGACGAAGAAGGGTCCCGCTGAGGGGTCGGCGAGCCGGCCGAGAGCGTGGCCGAGACGCTCGACGGTGGACCGCGCGAGGTCGTCCGGGAGGTCGTCCGGGGCGAACCAGGCGACGGCGAGCGACTCGTCGTCCGCGACGTGCGCGGCCGCGGCCGCCTCGGGTGACACGGGGCGGCACAGGAACGCGAGGTCGAGGTACTGCGAGCGGTCTCCGTTCGGGTACTCCACGGGTTCCGTGACCGTGACGGCGACGAGCGTGTCGACGACGACCTCCACCCCCGTCTCCTCGAGCACCTCCCGTGCGAGCCCGACCGCCGGGTCCTCGCCGGGCTCGAGGATCCCGCTGATCACGGCCCACTGCCCGGTGTCCGCGCGCTGCCCGAGCAGGAGCCGGCCGTCGTCGTCGACCACGACGCCGGAGACGCCCGGCATCCACAGGAGGTCGGTCCCGACACGGGAGCGGAGGGCGGCGACGAACGCGGGGATCGGCATACCCCGAGCGTAGGTGCCGGACGACGTCGCACCCCGACGGCCGGCCCGTCGCCCGGGTGGGTCCGCCCACGCCCTGAGACGCCCGGTCCGCCCCTCGGAGCCCCTGTGCTACGGTCGCGTCGTGACTTCTCAGTGGTATTGGCGCTTTACGCAGGCTCCCGGTGGGGCCGTGCGGGCGTTCGCCTGACCACAGATCACCACCCGGAGCCAGCACAGGGCCTTGGACGCGGACCGCGTCCGGGCCCTTCGTCGTGAGACGGGCCGCTCCGGGACCACGGGCGGCAGCAGGCCGGTGGAGCGCCGCTGGGCATCCCGACTCACGGCGGTCCCAGACCCCCGCCGCACAGACCAGGAGCCTCCCGTGACCAGCACGACCACCCAGCCCGAGACGAGTACCGTCGACCCAATGGACAGCCCCGAGCTCCAGGCGCGCACGAGCGACCTGCGGGTCCGCGCGCTCGACGCCCTCCCCGCCCCGCGCGCGATGCTCGCCGACCTGCCGCTCGGCGCGACCCGCAGCGACCTCGTGACGACCTCGCGACGCGAGGTCCGCGACGTCCTCACGGGCGACGACGACCGCCTCCTCGTGATCGTCGGCCCGTGCTCGGTGCACGACCCGGAGGCCGCGCTCGAGTACGCGGGCCGCCTGGCCGCCGTCGCGCACGAGCTCGCCGACGACCTGCTGGTCGTCATGCGCGTCTACTTCGAGAAGCCGCGCACCACGGTCGGGTGGAAGGGCCTCATCAACGACCCGCACCTCGACGGGTCGCACGACGTCCACCACGGTCTGCGCCTCGCGCGCGAGGTGCTGCTCGGCGTGCTCGACGCGGGCGTCCCGGCCGCGTGCGAGTTCCTCGAGCCGACGAGCCCGCAGTACATCGCCGACGCCGTCTCGTGGGGCGCGATCGGCGCGCGCAACGCCGAGTCGCAGGTGCACCGCCAGCTCGCGTCGGGCCTGTCGATGCCGATCGGGTTCAAGAACGCGACGGACGGCGACGTGCAGATCGCGGTCGACGGCTGCGTCACCGCGGCGAGCGAGCACACCTTCTTCGGCATGGACTCGCTCGGCCGCGCCGCCGCCGTCGAGACCGCGGGCAACCCGGACTGCCACGTCATCCTGCGCGGCGGTCGCTCCGGCCCCAACTACGGGGCCGACGACGTCGCGGCGGCGCTCGCGGTGGCTCGTACCTCGGGCCTGGGCGGGGTCACGGAGCACGGCCTCGTCGTCGACGCGTCGCACGGGAACTCGGGCAAGAGCCACGTGCGCCAGGCCGAGGTCGTGCGTGAGCTGTCGGCGCGGCTCGCCGAGGGCGAGCAGGGGATCACCGGGCTCATGATGGAGAGCTTCCTCGTGGCCGGCGCGCAGAAGCCCGCGCCGAGCGGCCTCGTGTACGGCCAGTCGGTCACCGACGCGTGCATCGACTGGGACACGACGGCCGACCTCCTGCGCGAGCTCGCCGCCGCGGTCCGCACCCGTCGCGCGCTCTGACCGGTACCGGCGGGACGGTGACCCATCCGTCCGCGCGTCGGCGCCGAACCCAGGGTGTCCCGGACGGACCGGGACGGCGCCGGCGACGGGAGCTCAGGTGCCGAGAGTCGTGGTCGACGCGCCGCAGCGCGTGCGGGAGGCGCCGGTGCTGCACACTGACCGGGTGCCACCTCCAGTGACGACGAACCCGGCGGTCGACGCCGCCCTCACGGCGTGCGCCGACGGTGACCCGGCCACGTTCGCACCCGTCTACGACGCGCTCGCGCCGGTCGCGTACGGCACGTGCCTGGGTGTCCTCCGGGATCCGGACCACGCGGCGGAGGTCGTGCAGGAGGTGATGGTCGAGGTGTGGCAGACGGCGGGGCGCTACGACGCGACGCGCGGTTCGGCGCGCACGTGGGTCGCCACGCTCGCGCGGCGGCGCGCGGTGGACCGCGTGCGGGCGGAGCAGGCGCGCCGCGACCGCGACCAGCGCGACGTGGACGCCTCGACGGCCGCGGCACCGCGGGACGTGGTGGTGGAGGACGTCGAGCGACGTCTCGAGGGCGCGGCCGTCCGGCGCTGCCTGGACTCGCTCACGGCGACGCAGCGGGAGGCGGTCGTGCAGGCGTACTACGGCGGGCTCACCTACCGGGAGGTCGCGGAGCGGCTCGACGCGGCCCTGCCGACCGTGAAGTCCCGCATCCGGGACGGGCTCCTGCGGCTCCGCGACTGCCTGGGGGTGCGTCATGGCTGACCCGACCACGCCCCGCGGCGACGGCGCGGACGACCGACCGGACGTCCGCGACCTGCTGCCCGCCTACGCGCTCGACGCGGTGGACGACGGCGAGCGGCACGCCGTCGAGCGCCTGCTCGCGACCGACCCCGACGCACGTCGCGAGCTCGACGAGTACCGCGACGTCGTGGCGGCGTTCGCGGTCGAGAGCGCCCCGCCGCCCGCGCTGCGCGACGCCGTGCTGGCCCGGGTGGCCGCGTCCGCCGGTGCGGGTGGCGCTCCGGGCGCGGTGACGGGCGAGCGGTCGGACGCCGGGTCGGACGCGGAGCCCGGGACCGGGGCGGAGACGTCCGCCGGGGAGAGCACGGGGGGCGGCGTCGTCGTCGACCTCGCGGCCGCGCGCCGCACACGCCGACGGCGCTGGACGGGGCTCGCGGCGGCGGTGGCCGCGGCGGTGGCGGTGGCCGTCCCGACGACGGTGGCGGTCCGCGCGACGCAGGAGCAGTCGCGCTTGCAGGAGCAGGCCGACGCGATCGCGCAGATGCTCGCCGACCCCGACGCGACGATCCTGCACGGCGAGGTCGCTGGTGGTGGGCAGGCGTCCGTGCTCGCCGCGGGCGACGACATGTACTTCCGTGCGTCCGACCTCCCGGACGCTGGGACCGACCACGACTACCAGCTCTGGGTGGTCGAGGCCGACGGCGCCGTCGTCTCGGCGGGCGTCCTCGACGTCCGGGACGGCAGGACGTCGCGGCTCGTCCAGGACGAGCCGGGCGTCGGCATGGCCGTGACGGTCGAGCCGGCGGGTGGCTCGGAGCAGCCCACGGCGGACCCGGTGGTCGCGCTCGTCGGCTGAGCGTCCGGGCCCCGGAGGGGACGGGACGCGCGCGAGAAGCTCGTGCGGATCCCGACCCATCCACCCGGGGCGGCGCTCCGAACCCTCGGTATGACGCCCCGCACCGGCGGGGCGACGACCCGAGGAGAGACCGATGAACGTTCGCACCCGTACGTCGTACGCCGTCGCCGGCATCGCCACGCTCGCCGTGCTCGGCCTGTCCGCGTGCAGCTCCGACACGGAGACGGGGGCCGACTCGACGACGGTCGACCCGCAGACCGAGGACACCATGTCCGACGACTCGACGACCGACGACATGGCCGACGACTCGGCCGAGGGCTCCGACGACATGGCGGACCCCGCAGCGAACCTCGTGGGCCCGGGCTGCGCGGCCTACGCGGAGCAGGTCCCCGACGGCGCCGGCTCGATCACGGGCATGTCGACCGATCCCGTCGCCGTCGCGGCCTCCAACAACCCGATGCTGACGACCCTCACCGCGGCCGTGTCGGGCGAGCTGAACCCCGACGTGAACCTCGTCGACACGCTCAACGGCGACGAGTTCACCGTGTTCGCGCCGGTGGACGACGCGTTCGCGAAGATCGACGCCGCGACGCTCGAGTCGCTCAAGACGGACTCCGACACGCTGACGAAGATCCTCACGTACCACGTGGTGCCCGGCCAGCTCACGCCCGACCAGGTCGTCGGCGAGCAGACCACCGTCGAGGGCGGCACGGTCGAGGTCACCGGCTCGGGCGACGAGCTCATGGTGAACGACGCGGCCGTCGTCTGCGGTGGCGTGATGACGCAGAACGCGACCGTGTACCTCGTCGACTCGGTGCTCATGCCGACCATGTGACCCCCCGGCGCGTCCAGGAGCGGGCGCGCGGTGGACTCGCGAGAGCGCGTCCTGACGGCCCCGACCGGACGGTCGGGGCCGTCGTCGTGCGCCCGGGACCCATCCGGGACGGCTGCCGGTCCGAACCCCGGGCATGGAGACGCTCATCGTCATCGGCCTGCTCGGGGGACTCATCACGGGGATCTCGCCGTGCATCCTGCCGATGCTGCCCGTCATCTTCTTCGCGGGCGGCGTGCAGGGTGCGCGCACGGGAGACACGCCGTCGGCCGCCGCGGAGCCCGGGGCGGGCGGCGTCTCGCCGTCCCTGTTCGCGGGCGTCCCGGACGCGGTCCGCGTCGGCGGTCGCCCCGCCCTGGGACTGCGGGGCCGGGGTGGCCCGGGCGGCGCCCAGGAGGCCGCCGGGGCGCGGGAGGTCACGGCGCGGCCGACGCGCGGCGGGGCCCTCGCGCTCGACCTGTCGACGCAGGACGAGCCACAGGCCGCCGCCCCGGCCGACGGGGGGACCGGGCGCCGCGCGTCCCGGCGCGCCGCGCACCCGGCGGGTCGCTCGTGGCGCCCCTACCTCGTCATCGCGGGCCTGGTCCTCAGCTTCAGCGTCTTCACGCTGCTCGGCTCGCTCGTGCTCACCGCGCTCGGGCTGCCGCAGGACCTGCTGCGCTGGGCGGGGATCGTGCTGCTCGTCGTGATCGGCGTGGGGATGATCGTGCCGCGCGTCGAGGAGGTCCTGGAACGACCCTTCCGGCGGATCGCGGCGCTCGGGGCGCGACGCGGCGCCGCCCGCCAGGACCGCGGGGCGTTCGTGCTCGGCCTCGGCCTCGGCGTGCTGTACGTGCCGTGCGCCGGGCCCGTCCTCGCGGCGATCACCGTGGCGGGGGCGACGGGGAACATCGGACCGGGGACCGTCGCGCTCACGGTGTCGTTCGCGGTCGGGGCGGCGATCCCGCTGCTGGTCTTCGCGCTCGCGGGGCGGCGCGTCGCGGAGCGGGTGCGCGGCTTCCAGCGGCACACGCGCGGCATCCGCGTGACGGGCGGCGTCGTGATGATCGCGCTCGCGGGCGCGCTCGCGCTCAACCTCCCGGCTGCGCTGCAGCGGGCCCTGCCCGACTACACGGGCGCGCTCCAGCAGCGGGTCGACGAGAACGAGTCCGTGCGCGAGGCGCTCGACCTCGGCGGTCTCGTCACCGACGAGAACCGCGAGCTGTCGAACTGCTCGAACGGCGCGCCCGTGCTGGAGGACTGCGGCACCGCCCCGGAGCTGCGCGGCATCGACACGTGGCTCAACACTCCCGGCGGCGAGGCGCTGACGCTCGAGGGTCTGCGCGGGAAGGTCGTGCTCGTCGACTTCTGGACCTACTCGTGCATCAACTGCCAGCGGGCGATCCCGCACGTCGACGCCTGGTACGACCGGTACCGCGACGTCGGCGACGGCTTCGAGGTGATCGGGGTCCACACGCCCGAGTTCGCGTTCGAGAGGGAGACGCGCAACGTCGTCGCGGGCGCGCGGGACCTCGGCGTCACCTACCCCGTCGCCCAGGACAACTCCTACGCGACGTGGACCGCCTACCGGAACCGCTACTGGCCCGCGCAGTACCTCGTCGACGCCGACGGGACCGTGCGCCACATCCGGTTCGGCGAGGGCGGGTACGAGGACACCGAGCGCCTCGTCCGCGAGCTCCTGGAAGACGCGAACCCCGGCGTCGAGCTGCCCGAACCCACGACGGTCGGCGACACGACGCCGCAGGACGAGACGACGCCGGAGACCTACTTCTCCATCAAGCGCGTCGTCAACTACGCCGGCGAGCCGCGCTACACCGCGGGGCAGCAGGACTTCACGCTCGCCGTCGAGCAGCGGCAGGACACGTTCTCGCTCGGTGGCGTGTGGGACGTCGACTTCCAGGGCGCGACCGCCGTGTCCGACGACGCGCGCGTGCGCCTCGCGTACCGCTCGACCGACGTCTTCGCGGTGCTCGGCGGCGAGGGCACCGTCACGGCCCGCGTCACGACGGACGGGCGGACCACGACCCGCGAGATCGACGTGTCCGGGAGCCCGACGCTCTACCCCGTGCTGGAGGGTGATCGCGCGACCGAGGGCCTCGTCGAGCTCGACGTCCCGCCCGGCGTCCAGGTGTTCACCGCGACGTTCGGCTGACGCGGGTCAGCTCGCGAGCTCCCGCGAGGGTGCCCACGACCCGATCGTCGCGGTCCCGCCGCCGAGCAGGTCGAGCCCGTCCCCGACGCCGGGGATCCCGGCGAGCCCGACCACGGACTCGAGATCGCCCGGGTGCGGGGCCACGAGCAGCGTCGTGACGAGCGGCGGGTCGTCGGCCGTCGACCCGCCGCGCCACGAGAGCGCGGCCCAGGCGGTGGCGCCCGGTGCGAGCGTGAGCGGGGCGAGGCCGTCGTCGTCGGGCTCGAGGAGCACGTCCGTCTCCGCGCCGTCGTCGGCGACGAAGCGGACCGCGGGGGCGCCCGCGAGGACGCACTCCGCGGTGCCGTCGTTGCGGGCCGTGACGGTGAGGAACCGTCGACCTGCCGCGGCGTCGAAGCCCGCGGCCCCGAGCGCGAGGTCGCCGGGCGCGCACGCGCCCGCGGGGCGAGCCCCGGCCGTCGGCGCGACCCCCGCGACGAACCCGGAGCGCGTCGCGGACGCGCCGCCGTCCGTCGAGCCGTGGACCTGGTACGCGAGCACCGGGCCCGGGTAGGTCGCAGCGTCGAGGACGCGCGCGACCACGGCCGCTTCGCCCGAGGTGACCACCGTGAGCAGAGGGTCCTGCGGGAACGTGTCGCGGACGGCGTCGTGCACGACCTGCGTCACGCCCGGCTCCGCCGCGACGTCGGCCAGGAGCGTGAGCAGGGCGTCGTCCGGGACGGTCAGCCCGTCGCCGTCGTAGGTGCCGACGCCGGATCCGTCGACCCCGAGGCTCGTCAGCCCGCGGCCCTCGGCGCGCACGAGCGCGGCGACCTCGACGAGGTCGCCGGCGGAGCGGACGTCGACCGAGGCAGACCCCGGGGACAGGAACACGCGTCGCACGGGGTCGTGGGCGACGAGGCGCACCGCGTCGGCGACGGCGTCGGCCCCGAGGAGGTCCGGACGCGGCTCCCCGGTGACCGGGTCGACGCCGCGGGCGGCGGCCGCTCCTGGACCGTGCTCGACGGCGAGCGTCCCGCCGCCGACGCCCGTGCCCTCGACCCGGAGCGACCACGCGCCACCGCCGGGCACGGCCGCGAGGATCGCGCTCGCGTCCGTGGCAGTGTGCTGCGCGACCTCGGGGGACGGGAGCGGGGTGACGAGCGTGATCTCGGCGGACGTGCCTACCCGACCGTTCGTCTGCACGTCCTCGACGCCAGGCAGGGCGAGCAGGAGCGCGACCATGTCCTCCGTCCCGTGCTCAGGGTCGCCGGGCTCGGGCGGCGTCGCCGTCGAACGGTCCGGCGGCGACGACCGGATCCCGGACGGGTCCGCGACGGCGGAGTCGAGGATCGTCGGCGCGAGAAGTGCGGCGACGACGGCGAGGCCCACGCCGGCGACCGACGCGACGACGGCGACCGTGCTCCGCGGGACCCTGCGCGCGCTCGCGGGTCGAGGCCCGTCGGTGCCGTCCGCCGTCGGTACGGTTCGCTCGTCGTCCACGGCCGAGACGCTACCCACGCGGATGCCACGGGGTGACCGCGCCGACGTGGTCTGCGCGGGCTCGCCGCCGAGTCTTCACACCCGTCCCGGTGGCGACCGGGACGACCGGTGGGCGGTCGTGCGCAGGAGCCCTTCCGAATCGGTCTTTCGGCCCATCGGGGGACCTGCCGGGCGCCGCCGTATAGCAGGACTCCTGGATACCGGCAACATCTGGCATGATCCGGCCATGACAGTGAGGACGGCAGCGGAGCTGGCGGCGGTCGACGACCCCGCCTGGCCGACGCTCTCCCGCATGCTCGGGCGCGGTGGCGTGGAGGTCGTGCCGCCCCCTGCGTGGTCGCTCGAAGTCCTGTTTCGGCTCCAGGTCACCGTCCGCTCCACGCTCGGTGCGCTCGCGCTCCACACGGGTGGGGTCGTCGTCGACGGCGGGTGGTTGCGGATCATCGGCGGGGGCGGCGCCGGGCTGCCCGACCTCGCGACCGTCAACGGCCTCGGCGAGCCGGGGGACGACAGCGTCGCGCCGTCGGTCCTGGTCGTCGCGTACGACGTGCTCGGCGGCACGTTCGCGATCAACGGCGGCGGCCTCCCGGGCCAGCTCGGCAACGTCAACTACTTCGCGCCCGACGCGCTCACGTGGGTCGACCTCGGGTTCGGCCAGGCCGCGTTCCTCGAGTGGGCGGTGAGCGGCGGGACGACGGAGTTCTACGCCTCCGTCCGGTGGCCCGGCTGGTACGACGAGGTCGGGACCGTCCGGCTCGACGAGGGCCTGAGCCTCTACCCACCGCTGTGGTCGGAGGAGGGGCGCGACGTCGCGCGGTCGTCGCGCACGCCCGTCCCGCTCGGCGAGCTCGTGGACTGGCACTTCGAGATGGCCGAGCGCATGACGCCGGTCGACGACTACGTGCGCGACACCGACGAGCACCTCGACGGCTACGGCGCATGGCCCGCCGAGGACTACCGGCCGTAGCCCGTCAGGGCCACCACGGGCCGGGATCGTCGAGCAGCCCCGGCGGCACGGTGGTGAGCTTGTCGGGGTTCCGCACGATGTCGAGCGCCACGACGCGGCCGTCGGCGAGCGTGAACGCCAGGACCGTGAGCACCCCCGAGCCGTCCACGAGCGCGAGCCCGGGACTGCCGTTGACGTCGACCGCCCCCGCGCCGCGCGGCCGGTTGCGGAGGTAGGAGAGCAGGACCTCCCCGACGCTCTGCGCCCCCTGGACCGGGTGCCGCAGCGCGCGGACCTTGCCGCCGCCGTCGCCCCGGAGCGTCACGTCGGGGTCGAGCAGGCCGAGCAGCGTCGGCAGGTCGTCGCCCGCGCACGCCGCGACGAACGCCTCGACGACGCGCTCCTGCTCGGCGCGCGACGTCCGACCGCGCGGGCGTCCCGCCTCGACGTCCTGACGGGCGCGCGACGCGAGCTGGCGCACCGCCGCGGGGGAGCGCCCGACGACGTCGCCCACCTCCTCGAACGGCAGCCCGAAGACGTCGTGCAGGACGAACGCGACACGCTGCGCGGGGGAGAGCCGCTCGAGCACGAGGAGCAGCGCCATGCTCACCTCCTCGTCGAGCGTGGCGCGGTCGGCGGGGTCGGCGGCGTCCCGCGCGGTCGCGGCGGACGACGCGACCGGTGACCGCGCGCCGGGTGCCGTGACGACGGGCTCGGGCAGCCACGTCCCGACGTAGCGCTCGCGCCGCACGCGCGCGCTGCCGAGCACGTCGAGCGCGAGGCGCCCGACCGTCGTCGTGAGCCACGCCGCGAGGTTGCGGATCGACGCCGGGTCCTGCGTGCGCAGGCGTAGCCATGCGTCCTGCACGCAGTCCTCGGCGTCCGACCAGGACCCGGTCGTCGCGTAGGCGAGGCGCAGGAGGCGCGGGCGCTCGGCCTCGAAGGCGTGCGCGAGGTCGTCGGTGCTCACCGTGCGGCCGTCTCCGGGGTGCGCTGCGCGGCGAGCCAGTCGGTGAAGGTCGTCGTACCCCGTGCGTCGGGGTGCGGGTCGGTGAGGCCGCCCGCGCGCAGGGCTCGCCCGATCTTCCCGGGCAGCGGGACCCGGACGGGGAGAGCCCGCGAGCCGGTCGCCGCACGCCAGGCGCGCGCCGCGTCCCGCAGGTCGAGCACCTCGGGCCCCGCGACGGTCGTGGTCGAGCGGAGCGGCTCGCGCTCCGCGGCGTCGGCGACGGCCGAGGCCGCGTCCCGCGCCGCGACGGGCTGGACCGGCGCGCGCAGCAGCGGCACGACGCCGCGCCGCGCGGCCCCGGCGAGCGTCCCGGCGACGAACTCGTGGAACTGGGTCACCGCGACGACCGTCCACGGGACGTCGCCGGCGGCGACCGCCCGCTCCTGCTCGACCTTCACCCCGTAGTAGGCCATCGGGACATCGTGGCACCCCACGATCGAGACGAGCACGTGGTGGCGCACCCCGGCGTCGTGCTCGGCAGCGAGCAGCCGCCGCGTCCCGTCGACGAGCGTGGCGCGCGCGTCCTTCGTGGACGACGACGCGTTGCTCGCGTCGACGACGACGTCGACCCCGGCGAGCGCGGCCGGGAGCCCCGCGCCCGTCGTGAGGTCGACGGGGTACCGCTCCGCCCGCCTGCTCAGTGCGCGCACCTCGTGCCCGCGCGCGGCCAGCGCCGCGACGACGTGCCGGCCGATCGTCCCTGTCCCACCTGTCACTGCGATCTTCATACCCGTACGACGCCGCAGCGTCCCGGGATGTGACATGACCACCCGCGGGAGTAGTTGTATACAAGTGCGCAGTGTGTGTGGCACGATGGCCGGGTGACGACGACGCCCGACCTGCGCGCCGCCGTCGGGCAGGCCACGACGGCCCCCGGCGACGCGGGCCTCGCGCGCCGCCAGTCCGGTGCCCGCGCGGTCTACGACCTCCTGCGTGGCCGGATCATCGACGGCTCGCTCGCGCCCGACGCCCGCGTCACCGAGCCCGTGCTGTCCGCCGAGCTCGGCGTCTCCCGGACCCCGGTGCGCGAGGCGCTGCGCCTGCTCCAGGCGGAGGCGCTCGTCGTCGAGCTGCCGACCGGGGGAGTGCGCGTCGCGCCGCTCGACGTCGCGGACGCCCGGCGCGTCTACGACGTCCGCGCTCGGCTCGAAGGCCTGCTCGCCCGGGACGCGTGCGAGCGCGCCACGCCCGACGACGTCGCCCGCATCGTCCGCCTCGTGACCCTCATGGACGCGGTGCGGGACCACGAGGACGAGGTGCTGCGCGTCGGCGCACAGTTCCACGGCGAGATCGAGGCGCTCGCCGACAACCGCTGGGGGTCGGCGCTCCTGCGCCAGATCCGCGGCCACGTCGACCGGTACCGCGCGCTCGCCGCACGCCGCCGCGTCGGCACCACCGACCACGTCGACGAGCACCGCGCGGTCGCCGACGCGATCGCGAGCCGCGACGCCGACGCCGCCGAGGCCGCGATGCGTGCCCACATCGAGCGCAGCGCGGCCCTCGCGGAGCAGTCCCTGCGCGCTCACGACCCCGACGCTCCCTGACCACCGCCCACCGCACGACGGAGACACCGATGCCGTACACCCACCACCTGCGCGTCTACCCCAGCGCGGAGCCGCTCGACCGCACCGACCAGCTCGCGTGGAAGCTCGCCGAGCTCGCGACGGACCCGGTCGAGGTCACGCCCGAGGTCGTCGACATGGTGATCAACCGCGTCATCGACAACGCGGCCGTCGCCGCGGCGAGCCTCGTGCGCGGCCCCGCGGTCGCCGCGCGCGGCCAGGCGCTCGCGCACCCGTACACGCCGGGCGCGACGGTGTTCGGCTGCGGCCTCGACACCCGCACGAGCCCCGAGTGGGCGGCGTGGGCGAACGGCGTCGCGGTGCGCGAGCTCGACTTCCACGACACGTTCCTCGCCGCCGAGTACTCCCACCCGGGGGACAACATCCCGCCGATCCTCGCCGTCGCGCAGCACGTCGGGTCCGACGGCGCCGCGGTCGTGCGGGCGATCGCGACCGGCTACGAGATCCAGGTCGACCTCGTGCGCGCGATCAGCCTGCACCGGCACAAGATCGACCACGTCGCGCACCTCGGGCCGTCGGCCGCCGCGGGCATCGGGACGCTGCTCGGCCTCGGCACCGAGACGGTGTTCCAGGCGATCGGCCAGGCCCTGCACACGACGACGGCCACGCGCCAGTCCCGCAAGGGCCAGATCTCCACGTGGAAGGCGCACGCCCCGGCGTTCGCGGGCAAGGTCGCGGTCGAGGCCGTCGACCGGGCGATGCGCGGCCAGACGTCGCCCGAGCCGATCTACGAGGGCGAGGACGGCGTCGTCGCGTGGCTGCTCGACGGTCCGGACGCGGCGTACGACGTCGTGCTCCCCGCCCCCGGCGAGCCGAAGACCGCGATCCTCGACACGTACACCAAGGAGCACTCGGCGGAGTACCAGTCGCAGGCGCTCATCGACCTCGCCCGGGCGCTGCACGACGAGCACCCCTGGCTCGCCGACCCCGACAACGTGACGAGCGTCGTCATCCACACGAGCCACCACACGCACTACGTGATCGGCTCGGGCGCCAACGACCCGCAGAAGTACGACCCCACCGCGTCGCGCGAGACGCTCGACCACTCGATCCCGTACATCTTCGCGGTCGCGCTCCAGGACGGCGGCTGGCACCACGTCGACTCCTACACGCCCGAGCGCGCGGGTCGACCCGACACGGTCGCGCTGTGGGCCAAGGTCACGACGGCCGAGGACCCGGAGTGGACGCGCCGCTACCACTCGACCGATCCGGCCGAGAAGGCGTTCGGAGGTCGCGTCGAGATCGAGCTGGCCGACGGCGGCCGCCTCGTCCGCGAGATCGCCGTCGCCGACGCGCACCCGCTCGGCGCGCGGCCGTTCGGCCGCGAGCAGTACGTGAAGAAGTTCCGCACGCTCGCGGCGGGGGTCCTCGAGGACGCCGAGATCGAGCGGTTCCTCGACCTCGCGCAGCGGCTCCCGTCGCTCACGCCCGCCGAGGTGCGCGAGCTGACGATCGTCGGCCGCCCGGGGCTGCTCGACTCGGTGCCCACGCCGACCGGGCTCTTCGAGCTCGGGCGACCCGACGCCGCGATGCCCGCCGAGTTCGAGGGCGAGGGCTTCACCATGCACGAGGCGCCCGACGCCGCGGCGCAGCCCGGCGGACCGGGTGGCACGACGTCGTCGGGCGACCCCGCGCCGTCGGGCACCGCGACGACCGGGGGAGAGGTGCGCTGATGCTGTACAGCCAGGTGACGCCGTCGGACAAGCGGCGCGCGTTCCGCGCGGCGCTCGACGCCGCGGCGACCACGGGGGAGCCGCTGCGGCTCCCGGGCGCGTTCAACCCGCTGTCCGCGCGCCTGATCCAGGACAAGGGCTTCGAGGGCGTGTACGTGTCGGGGGCCGTGCTGTCGGCGGACCTCGGGCTGCCCGACATCGGCCTCACGACGCTCACCGAGGTCGCGGGGCGCTCGCAGCAGATCGCACGCGTCACCGACCTGCCCGCGCTCGTCGACGCCGACACCGGGTTCGGCGAGCCGATGAACGTCGCGCGCACCGTCCAGGCGCTCGAGGACGCGGGCGTCGCGGGCGCGCACGTCGAGGACCAGGTCAACCCCAAGCGGTGCGGCCACCTCGACGGCAAGGAGGTCGTCGGGCTCGACGAGGCCGCCAAGCGGGTCCGTGCGGCCGCCGACGCACGGCGCGACCCCGGATTCCTGATCATGGCGCGCACCGACGTCCGGGGCACGATCCCCGGCGACGCCGGGCTGCGCGCCGCGATCGACCGCGCGAAGGCACTGGTGGACGCGGGCGCCGACGCCATCTTCCCCGAGGCCATGAAGGACCTCTCGGAGTTCGAGGCCGTCGCGTCCGCCGTCGACGTGCCCGTGCTCGCCAACATGACCGAGTTCGGCAAGTCCGAGCTCTTCACGCGCCGCCAGCTCGGCGACGCGGGCGTCCGGCTGATCATCTATCCCGTCACGCTTCTGCGGGTCGCGATGGGCGCCGCCGAGCGCGCGCTCGACGAGATCGCCGAGACCGGCACCCAGGCGGGGCAGGTCGAGGGCATGCAGACGCGCGCCCGCCTGTACGAGCTCCTCGACTACGCCGCCTACAACACGTTCGACGAGGGCATCTTCACGTACCGGCCCTGACGACCCGGTGCCGCGCGCCCGTGGGGCCGCGGCACCGGCAATTCCCGCGACCCGTGCAGCACGAAGGAGTGACCGCATGACCACCTCCCCGACCACCACCGAGGGGCCCGAGATCCGCAAGGGGCTCGCGGGCGTCGTCGTCGACGTCACGGCGATCTCCAAGGTCAACCCCGACACGAACTCGCTGCTCTACCGCGGCTACCCGGTCCAGGACCTCGCCGCGCGCCGCAGCTTCGAGGAGGTCGCGTACCTCCTGTGGCACGGCGAGCTCCCCACGCCCGAGCAGCTCGCCGAGCAGATCGCCGTCGAGCGCGCGCACCGGGCCCTGCCAGGCAACGTGCGCAACGCGATCCTCGAGCTCCCGACGACGTGCCACCCCATGGACGTCGTCCGCACCGCGATCTCGCAGCTCGGCGCGCACGACCCGGACGCCGAGGACTCCTCGCCCGAGGCCGAGCAGTCCAAGGCCGTCCGCCTGTGGGCCGTGCTGCCCGCAGCCGTCGCGCTCGACCAGCGTCGTCGTCGGGGCCAGCAGATCGTCGAGCCGCGCGACGACCTCACCTACGCCGAGAACTTCCTGTGGATGACGTTCGGCGAGGAGCCCGAGCCCGCCGTCGTGCGGGCCTTCGAGGTGTCGATGGTGCTCTACGCCGAGCACTCGTTCAACGCCTCGACGTTCACCGCGCGCGTCATCACGTCGACGCTGTCCGACCTGCACTCCGCGGTGACCGGCGCCGTGGGAGCGCTCAAGGGCCCGCTCCACGGCGGCGCGAACGAGGCCGTCATGGCGACGTTCGCCGAGATCGGCACGGCCGACCGCGCCGCGGCGTGGCTCGACGACGCGCTCGCGCACAAGCGCAAGATCATGGGCTTCGGGCACCGCGTCTACAAGCACGGCGACTCGCGCGTCCCCACCATGCGCGCGACGCTCGACGACCTCGTCGCGCACTACGGCCGCCAGGACCTCCTCGACCTCTACGTCGCGCTCGAGGTCGCGATGACCGAGCGCAAGAACATCCTCCCCAACCTCGACTACCCGGCGGGCCCCGCGTACCACCTCATGGGCTTCGACACCCCGATGTTCACCCCGCTGTTCGTCGCGTCGCGCGTGGTGGGCTGGACGGCGCACGTCATGGAGCAGCGCGCCGCCAATGCCCTCATCCGCCCGCTCAGCGAGTACGTCGGCCCGCACCAGCGCGACCTCCCCTGCCCCCCCGCGTCGGCGTGATCGGGCGGTGCGCCGCGGCCAGCGGGTGAAATTCGAGGTCCAGACGCCGTGGGGAGCGCACGCGCCCCTAGGCTTCCCCTGCCGGGGGCAGGCTCACAGGTGCGGATCGCAGATCGCGCACGTCGTCGCCGTGTCCCCGGGGAGGGTCCGTGAAGCAGCGTCCTGGATCAGTGCCGATCGTGGAGGCATCGAGAGCCCGCCCGCGGCGTTCCCCACGACGGGCATGGGCGGCCACGATCGCCGCGGCCCTCTCGTTCTCGCTCCTCGGTGGTGTCCCGGCGCAGGCCGGCACGACCGGGACGGGGAGTCCCTCCACGATCACCGCGGCGGCGTCGGTGCCGGTCGAGGTGCCGTCGCCGAGCGAGGGGGCGGTGCGTCACGAGACGACGGCACGCGCCCGTGCCGTGGCCGAGGTTCCCGCCCCGACCGGTGCCGGGACGAGCGCCGAGGGGTCGAGCAGCCTCGCCGTGACGAGCGTGCTCGTCACGGGGACCGTGCTCGACGGCGCGGCAGGCACGCCCCTGGCGGGGGTGCCGATCCGCGTGAGCGAGGACGGATTCGGTGACGGGGCGGGCACTGGTGCCGCAGACGGGCCGTCGACCACCACGGGTGCCGACGGCCGGTTCTCGCTCAGCGTCACGACGGACCTGTTCTTCGCCGTGGTCGTCGACCCTGTGGCCGACTTCGTCGGGGGCGCGGTGCGCGAGGACGGCACGGTCTCGTGGAACATGTGGGACGCCCTGTGGATCGACCCGGCGAACGGGGGGATCGTCGACCTCGGCTCCGTCGTGCTGACGCGGGGGACCGAGATCGGCGGGGTTTTCAGCACCCCGTCGTTCGACGGCTCGGCCCGCGCGGGCGTCTCCATCGCCTCCCCGGACGGCGAGGCGCGCTGGATCGACGCACCGCTCGTCGACGGGCACGGTTCCTGGACGGCGCGGGTCGTGCCGGGTACCTACACCGTGACGGTGCAGTCGCCCGACCTCGGTGTCGAGACGACGTTCGACGTCGTGGTCGGCGCCGCCGCTCAGACGGCCCTGGACGTCGAGCTCGCCGTGACCGCCCGCACGATCGCCGGGACCGTCCGGGGGACGGGCGGCGTGCCGGCGCCCGGCGTCGACGTGTGGCTCTCACCGGTCGACCCCGGCGGTGGCCCGTACCTCGGGCGAGGCACCCGCACCACGACCGACGGGTCGTACGTCCTCGGGAACGTGGAGCCCGGTGCCTACCGCGTCCAGTTCAGCTCGGTCGGCACGCCGGCGGTCTTCTGGGACGGTCGGTCTTCATGGGAGGACGCGGACATCCTCGTCGTGACGGAGCGGGAGACGACTGTCACCGGTATCGACGCGACGACCGTCGCGGGCGGCACGATCTCCGGTCGGGCGCTGGACAGGACGGGCGCTCCCCTGGTCAACGCTCAGGTGGAGCTCTACCGGGACGGCGCGCTCGCCACGATCACGTCGACGAGGGAAGACGGGACCTACACGGCCGAACCACTGGCCCCGGGGTTCTACACGGTCGCGCTGGTGCAGTGGCGCCCGAACGGCACGAGCCTCACGCAGTACTACGACGGTGTCGCCGACCCTGACGCCGCCACGGTCGTGGAGGTCACGGAGGGCGCCACCGTCGGAGCGATCGACTTCGTGGCCCTCGCTGGCGGGGTCATCGCTGGCACCGTCACGCTCGCGGGTGGCGAGCCGGTCGAGGGGGCGCGGGTCGAGGTCTACGCGGCGAGCGACCAGTACATGGTGCTCGCCAGCACCGAGACCGGGGCCGACGGCAGCTACGAGCTCTCCGGTCTCGCGACGCAGAACTACGCCGTCCGTGTCAGCCAGGGGAGCGCGGGAGTGGTACCGCGGTGGTTCGGCGAGGACGGCACGCGTGAGGGCGCGACAGCGATCGCCCTGGCGGAGGGCGAGACGGTCGAGGTGGACGTCGTCGTCGAGAGGGGAGGGGCGATCCGGGGAACCGTGACCTTCCCCTCGGGCGCGACGGAGCCGGCCTGGGTCAACGCCCTGAGCCTGGACGGGTCGATCATGGACATGGGAGTCTCGGTCGCCGTGTACCCCCCGACGGACGGCAGCATGGCGTCCTGGGAGGCGACCGGGCTGACCGCGGGTCCGTGGCAGGTGTCCGTCCAGTACGACGGCAGGTTCGTCTACTATCCGGACGCGCCGAGCTGGGAGGACGCCGTGCCCGTCGAGGTGACGGTCGGGACGACCGTCGACGGGATCGACTTCGACCTGGTGGGCGACTCCGACATCTCGGGGACGATCCTCGATCACGCCGGAGCACCGGCGGTGGGGGCCGACGTGTACGTCGGGACGATCACCGAATGGGGCTTCTCGGTCGTGGGGTCGACGAGGACGGGGACCGACGGCTCCTTCGCGCTGGGCGACGTGGCGCCGGGGGACTACGTGCTCCGCGTCTACGCGGCGTCCCAGGGCTTGGCGGAGCGCTTGCTCGAGAGGGACGTCACCGTCGGTGAGCAGCCGGTCCACGTCGACCTCCGGACGGAGCCCGGGCTCGAGGTCAGCGGGGTCGTCCGTGACGCGACGACGGGGGCGGCGCTTCCGTACGCCGAGGTCACGCTGAGCGCCGACTATCCGGAGAGCGCCCAGCACGCGATCTCCGACGCGTTCGGGCGGTTCGTCCTGAGGTCCCCGACCTCGGGGGCGCACAGTCTGGTCGCCGTCAGCGAGCACTATGTCCGGTCGGAGACGACGATCGACGTCCTCGAGAGCGGTACGACGAGCGTCGACCTGATCCTCGCCACGGGTACGACGGTGCGCGGGCGGGTCGTCGCCGCGAACAACGGTCTGCCGCTCTCCGGCGTGACGATCGGGCTGCAGCGGCCCGACGGCACGCAGGTCGGGTGGGGCTACACCGCGCCGGACGGGAGGTACACCATCGACGGCGTCGCCGCCGGTGACTACCTCGTGGAGTTCCGGAACGACAACGGTCTGTACGTGTCCCAGTGGTACGACCAGGCGGCCGAGCGGTCGGCGGCGAGCGTCGTGCCGGTCGGCACGACAGCGGTCGCCGGCGTGGACGCGAGGCTGACGCTCGGGGCCGTCGTCTCCGGCGTGGCGCTCGACCAGACCGGTGCCCCGGTCGCGTACGCCCGGGTCGGTCTCGTCCCGTGGCCGGTCGCTGAGGCCACGGCCCGGAGCGCCGCCGGTGCTCTCGCGGACGGTGCCTGGGACTTCTCGGTCCAGACGTGGACGAACGAGCTCGGCCAGTACACCCTCCCGGCGGTCGAGCCGGGGCGGTACGCGCTCTACGTGTACGTCGACGGGGAGGGCACCACCTGGTACGACGGCCAGGCGGAGCTCGTCGCCGCGGACCCGATCCAGCTGTCCGCGGGCAACGCTCCCCGGACGAACCTGACGCTCCGTGCCCGCGGCGAGGGTGAGGAGCCCCGCACGCCCGAGCAGTCCGTCTCGTCCGAGCTCGCCGTGGTCGTGCAGCCGGCCGACGTGAGCGTCGTCGAGGGCGACTTCGCCGAGCTTTCCGCGCACGCCTCCGGACCCCGCCCGCCCGCGGTGCAGTGGCAGGTGCGACGAGGTGCCGACTGGGTCGACGTCGACGGGGCCCAGGCCACGTCGCTCCAGGTGTCCACCTCCGGCTCGGAAGGTGACTACGCCGACGGGGACGAGTTCCGGGCGGTCTTCACCCTGGACGACGCTCGCGTCGTCTCGGAGGTCGCCCGGTTGTCCGTCACCCCGCGACCAGAGGCGCCCGCACGCGTCGAGGGGGTCGCGACCCGCGAGGTCGGCGCCACCCGGGCGACGGTCACCTGGGAAGCTCCCAGCGGGAACGGCGCGGTCACGGGGTACGTCGTCCGGCTGTACGCGGGGGACACGACGACCCCGGTGCGGGTCTCGCACACCCCCGCGGTCACCGAGCTGCTCCTGTCCGGCCTCGCTCCGGAGACGGAGTACCGGGTGAGTGTCGCGGCCTCGAACGCAGCGGGTACGGGAGACGAGTCGGAGGCCGCGTCGTTCGTCACCTCGAAGGCACCGACTCCCGCACCGGCGCCCCCCACCGCGGTGAAGGCGGTTGCCGGGGACGGTCGTGCGACCGTCACCTGGACGGCGCCCGGCGGCGTGCCGGTCGCCTCGTACCGGGTGGTCGCGGCACCGGGCGGGCACTCCGCCACGACGAACGGTGCGACCTCGGCCGAGGTCACCGGGCTCAGCAACGGGACGGCCTACACGTTCACCGTCGTCGCCGTCGGCGCCGACGGCCAGGAGTCCCCGCCGTCGACCAAGAGTGCGGCCGTGACCCCCGGAGCGCCCGCCCCGGATCCCGGCACGGTGTCGCGGTGGCGTGGTGCGGACCGGTATGCGACGTCGGCGGCGATCTCGGCGCAGATGTTCGATCCGGGTGTGGAGACGGTGTTCGTCGCCAGTGGTCTGCAGTTCCCGGATGCGTTGTCGGGTGCTCCGGCTGCGGGGGTTGCTGGTGGGCCGGTGCTGCTGGTCGCTCCGGGGCAGGTTCCGGCGGCGGTGGCGAGCGAGCTGGAGCGTCTGGACCCGAAGGACGTGGTGGTGCTGGGTGGGTCGGGTGCGGTGAGCGATGCCGTGCTGGCGCAGCTGGAGCAGTACGTCGGGTGAACGAGGTCGAGCGTCTGCGCCGGCGGCGCAGACGCTCGACCTCGGCCCCGGCGGCGGATCGTCGCTCCCGGGCACCCTCAGGAGACGAAGGACTCCAGCTCGGCGCGGTCGACGGCGTCGCGGTGGATGAGACCCTGGACGTCGTCCATGCGGTCCCAGACGTTGACGGCCATGCCGGCCTCGACGCGCCCGTCCTTGACCCAGAAGGCGACCAGCTCGCGGTCGGGGACCGAACCGGAGACGACGACCTCGTCGTAGGCGTCGGGGCCCGCGACGAAGCCCAGGTACTCCATGCCGACGTCGTACTGGTCGGAGAAGAAGTACGGTAGCTCCGGGTAGGGGTCCGTCGCGCCGAGCATCGCGCGCGCGGCGTGCGGACCCTGGTTGAGCGCGGTCGCCCAGTGCTCGACGCGCACCGACCGCCCGTAGCGCGCCGACGGCACGCTCGCGACGTCACCCGCGACGAAGACGTCGGGGTCGGTGGTCTGGAGGGTGGCGGAGGCGACGACGCCGCCCGTCGCGGAGTCGAGCGCGAGCCCCGCGTCCCGGGCGAGCACGACGTTCGGGACCGCGCCGACGGCGACGAGTACGAGGTCGGCGTCGACGTGGGTCCCGTCGGCGATGTCGACGCCCGTCGCGCGTCCGCCCGCGCCCGAGATGCCCGTGACCTGGGCTCGCCGGTGGAGGTGGACGCCGTGGTCGGTGTGGACCTGCCCGTACAGCTCGCCCATCTCCGGCCCGAGGACGCGTTCGAGGGGGTGCGTGCCGAGCCCGATCACCGTGACGTCGAGACCCAGCGAGCGGGCGGAGGCCGCGACCTCGAGCCCGATCCAGCCGTCGCCGACGATCGCGAGCCGTCCCGCACCGCCGTCGTGCGCGGTGCGCAGCGCGGCGGCGAGCGCGTCGCTGTCGTCGAGCGTGCGCAGCTCGAGGACGCCGTCCAGGTCGAGGCCGGGCAGCGGGATCCGGCGCGGGGACGAGCCGGGTGCGAGGAGCAGCTTCTCGTACGGCAGCGCCCGGCCGTCGGCGAGGGACACGCTTCGCCCGGCGAGGTCGACGGCGGTCGCCTCGGTCTCGGTGCGGAGCTCGACGTCGTGCTCGGCGTACCAGTCCGCGGAGAGGGGGAACACCGACTCGCGCTCGGCCTCGCCGCGCAGGTAGTCCTTCGACAGCGGCGGGCGCTCGTACGGCCGGTGCGGCTCGCGCGTGACGACCGTCAGCCCGCCGTCGTAGCCCTCGTCCCGCAGCGTCTCGACGGCCTTCGCCGCGGCGAGCCCTCCTCCGACGACGACGTGACGTCCAGCGCTCATGGCGACCTCCGCGGTGTCTCGGGCGCCCGGGGCTCGGGCGGTCGGCCCCAGTCTCGCGCGATCTCGTGCGCGGTGCGAGGTGCGGTGCGAAGCGCGGTGGCGGGGCCGGCACGTCCCCGGCCACGGCGCACGCCTGGTCGCGTCGCTGCGCCTCGGCGGCGTTCATGCGTTTCGCGTGACGACCCTCGTGGCGTCCGCGGGCAGGCTCGTCCACGACAGCACCCGCCGTGCACCGCGCGGCGGCACCCGCGCCGAGGAGGTGCCGTGAGCATCGTCGTCGGCGCGATCGTGACCGTCGCCGTCGTCGCGGTGGCCGTCGCGACGATGCTGCTCGTCCGGCGGCGTGCACCCGCCGGGAGCCGGTTCAGCGACGGCGACCGGGCGTCCGGGGTCTTCGGCGTGGTCGCCACCGGCTTCTCCGTGCTCCTGGGCTTCATCGTCTTCCTCGCGTTCGGGTCGTACGACGAGGCGCGGAGCGGTGCCGAGGCAGAAGCACGGATCGTCGTGCAGCAGCTCGAGACCGCGCAGTTCCTCGCCCCCGACGACGCGGCGCGGCTGTCCGGCGAGCTCGTCTGCTACGCCCGGTACGTCGTCGCGAGCGAGTGGGAGCAGATGGCGGACGGCGACCTCGGGGAGGCGGTGAACCCGTGGGGCGTCGCGCTCTACCAGACGATCCGCGACGTCGTCCCCGCGTCGGACACCGAGCAGTCCGCGTACGACCGCTGGATGGACCAGACCGCGGCCCGTGAGGACGCCCGGCAGTCCCGCGTGCACGGCGCGGAGGGACTGATCCCGCTGCCGCTGTGGCTGGTCCTCTTCGTCGTCTCGGGGACCGTCTTCGTCTTCCTGCTCTTCTTCGCCGACCCGGCGGAGCGGGCCGCGACGCAGGGCCTCCTCATGGGCAGCGTCGCGCTCGTCGTCACGTTGCTGCTGTGCCTGCTCGCGTTCTTCGACCACCCGCACGGGCACCAGGTCGGCAAGCTGCAGCCGACGGCGATGGAGCGCGCTCTCGTGCTCCTGGAGGAGGAGGCGGACGCCGCGGGGCTGGAGATCGACCCGCCGTGCGACGCCTTCGGAGCCACGGCCGACCTCGGCGCCGACCGGTCCTGAGAACGACGCCGGGTTGCGACGACGTTCGACCGGACGCACCTGTCGACAGACATGACGAAGGCCCGGAATCGTTGCGACTCCGGGCCTTCCGCCTGGTCGGGGTGACAGGATTTGAACCTGCGACCTCTTCGTCCCGAACGAAGCGCGCTACCAAGCTGCGCCACACCCCGATTGCCGTTCCTCGCCACGGTCGACGAGGAGACCTCGTCTTCTGCGCGGGAAGCCTGCCCAGAATAGCCGACGAAGTGCCGTGCGACGAAACTCGATTCCCGTGACCCCGGCGACACCGTGTCGCGGGTCTGTCGTCCGCGTGTCGCGAGGCGGTGACGCCGGGTCGACGAGGACGAGGTTCACCGTGCGGTGAGGGTGAGCAGCGTCGCCTCGGGCCGGCACGCGAACCGCACCTGCGCGTACGGCGACGTGCCCGCCCCGGCGGAGACGTGCAGCCACGTCGAGTCCTCGCCACCCGGTGCGTCCGGGCGCGCACCCGGCCAGCCGTGCAGGCCCTTGGCCCGCTTGCGGTCGATGTCGCAGTTCGTCACGAGCGCGCCGAACCCCGGGACGCAGAGCTGCCCGCCGTGGGTGTGGCCGGCGAGGATCAGGTCCGCGGCGTCGTCGTGCATGGAGTCGAGGACGCGCCGGTACGGCGCGTGCGTCACCCCGATGCGGAGCACCGGCTCGTCCGACGGCGCGCGCGGGGCCGACGCGGAGGGCGCGGGGAAGACGTCGCGGTCGAGGTGCGGGTCGTCGACGCCGACGAGGTCGAGACGGATCCCGCCGACCTCCAGGGCGTCGCGACGGTTCGTGAGGTCGGTCCACCCGGCGTCACGCATCGCGGCGGCCAGCTCGCCCGCGGGCAGCAGGCGCGCCTCGCCCGCGAACGGGACGCGCGCGTCCGGGAGGAGGTACCGCGCCGGGTTCTTGGGGACGGGCGCGTAGTAGTCGTTCGACCCCATGACGAAGGCGCCGGGTGTCGCGAGCAGCGGCTCGAGCGCGTGCAGCAACGGGTCGAGGGAGTCGACGTGCGCGAGGTTGTCGCCGGTGTCGACCACGAGGTCCGGCTCCAGCTCGGCGAGCGAGCGCACCCACTCGATCTTGCGGCGCTGGGTGGGAACCAGGTGGAGGTCCGAGACGTGGAGCACCCGCAGGTCGCGCGTGCCGGGCGGCAGCACCGGGACCGTCACGCGCCGGAGCGTGAAGAGCTTGGTCTCGACGTGCGCGTACGCGACGCCCGCCGCCGCGACGGCGGTGAGGACGCCGAGCCCCCGCAGGGCGCGGCGCCCGCCGTCGGCGCTCAGCCGTTCCCCCCGCCGCCGAGGTTGCCGAGCCACTCGCCGAGGTCCGTCTCGCGGCCCGCGCCGTTCCCGCGGTCCCCGCGGTCGCCGCGCCCGCCGTCGGCGTCCGCGTCGGGCTGGTCCCCGCCGTCCTCGCCGCCACCCTGGTCGCCGCCACCCTGGTCGCCACCGCCCTGGTCGCCGCCGCCCTCAGGGGTCGTCGGCGCGGTGGGAGGCGGGGCGGGAGCGTTGATCCGCTGCCAGTCCGGGTCGGCGAAGCCCGGGGCCGGCTGCCCGGCGAGGATCTGGTTCATGTAGTCGCGCCACGTCGGGGCGGCCAGGCTCGAGCCGTACCAGTACGACCGGGTCTTCCCGTTGATCGTGAACCGGCCGTTCATCGGGACGTCGCCCTCGGCGTTGCCGATCCACACCGCGGTCGCGACCTGCGGCGTGTACCCGATGAACCACGTGTGGGTGTTGTTGTTCGCCGTTCCCGTCTTCCCTGCCGAGATCCGTCCGTCGGCGAGCGCGTTGCCCCGGCCGGAGCCCTGGGTGAGCACCTGCTGGAGCGCGTACGTCACGGTGTTGGCGATCTGAGGGTCGATCGCGTTCGGCTGGCAGTTCGCCGACGGGACCGGGAGCTCCTGACCGTCCGAGCCGACGACCTTGGTGATCGCGATCGGCGAGCAGTAGGTGCCGCCGCTGGCGAACGTCGCGTACGCGGCCGCCATCTGCAGCGGGGAGGAGTTCTGGGTGCCGAGGATCATGGACGGTCGGACCTTCACCTCGCCCTCGTCCACGAGCATCGACGGCTGGAACCCGGCCGCCTTCGCGGTGTTGGCCACGCCGCAGAGGTCGAGCTGGCTCGCCATGGTCGTGTACGCGGTGTTCACGGAGTTGTACGTCGCCTTGAGCACCGACATCGACCCGCTGCCCGGGCCGTCCGAGTTCGCGGGCGTCCACTGCTCCGTGCCGAATCGGGCGCAGCTCGCGTGGAAGTCCCGGTTCAGGGTCCACGTCCGCTTGTTCGCGCTGACGGTCTCGTAGAGCGAGTGGCCCTCCTTGAGCCACTCGGCGAGCACGAACGGCTTCCACGTCGAGCCCGGCGAGAAGCCGTTCGACGAGCCGTGCGCCTGGTCGACGTTGTAGTTGACGGCGGTCGTGTTGGGCGCGGGCTGCTCGGTGTTGTCGAACGCGCGGTTCTGGGCCATCGCGAGGATCTTGCCCGTCCCCGGCTCGATCGAGACGATCGCGTCCTCGATCTGGCTGGGGTCGTCCGCCGGGACGGCCGCCGCGGCGTGCTGCTCGGCGGCGACCTGCATGTTGGGGTCGAGCGTCGTGTAGATGTCGAGGCCGCCGCGGTACAGCAGCCCGACACGCTCGTCCTTCGTCTCCCCGAAGACCGGGTCGGACATGATGATCTTCGTGACGTAGTCGCAGAAGAAGGCCGACCCACCGGAAGCCTGGCAACCCGCCTCGAGGGGCTGGATGCTCAAGGTGTCCGCGATGGGCGTCTTCCAGCCGGTGTCGTACTCCTCCTTGGTGATGTACCCCTGCTGGTACATCGTGAGGAGCACGGTGTTGCGGCGCGACTGGGCCAGCTCCGCGTCGGCGCTGGGGTCGTACTTGCCCGGTGCCTTGGTGATGCCCGCGATGGTCGCGGCCTGGAGGTAGTTGAGCTCGGCGGCGGTCGTGTTGAAGTAGTGCCGCGCCGCGGTCTCGACGCCGTAGACGGACCGGCCGAACTGCGCGATGTTGAGGTAGCCCTGGAGGATCTCCTCCTTCGTCATCTGCTTCTCGAGCGAGATGGCGAGCTTCGCCTCGCGGGCCTTGCGGCCGAGCGTGTCGGCCTTCGCCTCGTGCTGCGCCATGACGTCGTCGTCACGCACGGCCTGCTCGATGAGGACGTTCTTCACGTACTGCTGCGTGAGCGTCGACGCGCCCTGCGTGGACCCGCCCGTCAGGTTGTTGACGAACGCGCGCGGGATGCCCTCGACGTCGACCCCGCCGTGCTCCCAGAAGCGCTTGTCCTCGATCGCGATGACGGCGTCCTTCATCGGCTGCGAGACCTGGTCGAGCGGCACCACGATGCGGTTCTCGGTGTAGAACGTCGCGAGCCTCGTCGTGCCGTCGTTCGCGTAGATGCGGGACTGCTCGGACAGCGGACCGGGCTCGAGGTCGGCCGGGAGCTCGTCGAAGACCTCGACCGCGGTGTCGGTCGCGGTGTTCGCTCCCGCGGCGAGCGGGACGAGCAGCCCGGCGGCGAGCACGCCGCCCACGCCGGAGACCAGCACGAACGCCAGGAAGAGGGCGACGAGCTGGTACGCGTTGATCTGCCGGCCGCGAGGACGCACAGGGGAAGCCATGGTGCCAACCCTACGGGAGCGACCCGGGGAGGGCCCCGGGATCCCGGGCCTCGCGGGTGTGCGGGTTGTGTAAGCATCCCGTACCGGCGTCGCCCGGGCCGGGCGACTACGCTCGGCCCCATGGCAACCACGTGGGAGTACGCGACCATCCCCCTCATCATCCACAACACCAAGGCCGTCCTCGACCAGTGGGGCTCCGACGGCTGGGAGCTCGTCCAGGTCGTCACCGGCCCCGACGGCAACGGCCTCGTCGCCTACCTGAAGCGCCCGACGGGGGAGAAGTAGTGGCGGGCTTCCCCGCCGGGACGATCGCCGCGCGCCTGGCGGAGCTCGGCCTCACCCTCCCTCCGGTGGCGGCGCCCGTCGCCGCCTACGTCCCCGCCGTGCGGTCGGGCCGGTACGTCCACACGTCGGGGCAGCTCCCGTTCGTGGACGGCGCGCTGCCCGCGACGGGCAAGGTGGGTGACGGTGAGGGGCTCGTCCCGCCCGCCGACGCCGCGGCGCTGGCCCGGCAGTGCGCGCTCAACGCGCTCGCCGCCGTGCACGACGTCGTCGGGAACCTCGACCAGGTCGCCCGCGTGGTCAAGGTGGTCGGGTTCGTCGCGAGCGACCCGTCGTTCACGGGTCAGCCCGGCGTGGTCAACGGCGCGAGCAACCTCCTCGGGGAGATCTTCGGGGAGGCGGGCGTCCACGCCCGCAGCGCCGTCGGCGTCGCGGTCCTGCCGCTCGACGCCCCGGTCGAGGTCGAGATCGTCGTGGAGCTCGCGGAGTAGCGCTCCGCCCGGACGGGAACGGGGTCGGCGGCCAGGTCCTCACGGACCCGGTCGCCGACCCCGTCCTCGTCGGTGCGGCCGGTCAGCGCGCGCGGCGCTCCAGGCGGTCCAGGTCGAGCAGCACGACGGCGCGGCCCTCGCGGCGGACCCAGCCGCGCGTCGCGAAGTCGGCGAGCGCCTTGTTGACCGTCTCCCGCGACGCGCCGACGAGCTGCGCGAGCTCCTCCTGCGTGAGGTCGTGCGCGACACGGACGCCCTCGTCGGTCTCCTCGCCGAAGCGCGTCGACAGGTCGAGGAGCGCCTTGGCGACGCGGCCGGGCACGTCGGAGAAGACGAGGTCGGCGAGCGTCTCGTTGGTGCGGCGCAGGCGGCGCGCGAGCGCGTTGAGCAGGTGCTTCGCGACGCTCGGGTGCTTCTCGATCCACTCGACGAGCTGGTCGTGCCCGAGCTCGTAGATGACGGAGTCGGCGACGGAGCTCGCGGTGGCGGTGCGGGGGCCCGGGTCGAACAGCGAGAGCTCGCCGAACATCTCGCCGGGGCCGAGGATCGACAGGAGGTTCTCGCGGCCGTCGTTGGAGCGACGCCCCAGCTTGATCTTGCCGCTCGCGATCACGTAGAGCCGGTCGCCCGGCTCGCCCTCGCGGAACAGCACGTCGCCGCGCGAGAGCTCGATCTGCTGCATCGACTCGAAGAGGGTGCGCGTCTCGTCCGCGTCCATGGTCGCGAACAGGGGGGCGGAGAGCACAACGTCGTCGTCCACGCGGGGTGTCCTATCGTCTCGACCTCGAAGATGTTCCAGGACAAGTCTGCCCTACGGCCGCAACTCGGGTGTCGGGGGCGACGGCTACGGTGGTCCCGTGACCACCACCGAGCCGGCCCGCGCGCGGGCGTCGCAACCCGAGTCACGCCTCGCGCTGGTCCGGCGCGCGCGTCGCACGAACCGCGAGCTCGCGGTCACCTACCCGGACGCGCACTGCGAGCTCGACTTCACCTCGCCGCTCGAGCTGCTGGTCGCGACGGTCCTGTCCGCGCAGACGACGGACAAGCGCGTGAACCTCACGACGCCTGCGCTGTTCGCGCGGTACCCGGACGCGGCGGCGTACGCGGGCGCGGACCGCGAGGAGCTCGAGGAGCTGCTGCGGCCCACGGGGTTCTTCCGGGCGAAGGCGCAGTCCGTCATCGGCATCGGCCAGGCGCTCGTGGAACGGTTCGACGGCGAGGTGCCGGGTCGTCTGGAGGACCTCGTGACCCTGCCGGGCGTGGGCCGCAAGACGGCGAACGTCGTGCTCGGCAACGCGTTCGGGGTGCCGGGGCTGACGGTCGACACCCACTTCGGCCGGCTCGTGCGCCGGCTGGGCTGGACCACCGAGGAGGACCCGGTCAAGGTCGAGCAGGTCGTCGGCGGGCTGGTCGAGAGGTCCGAGTGGACGATGCTCTCGCACCGCCTGATCTTCCACGGGCGCCGCGTGTGCTTCGCGCGCAAGCCCGCGTGCGGGGCCTGCACCATCGCGCGCTGGTGCCCGTCGTTCGGGGTGGGCGAGGTCGACCCGGTCAAGGCGGCGAAGCTCGTCAAGACGAGCTGAGGTCAGCGCTCGACGGCGCGAGGGAGCCAGTCCAGCAGCAGGTCCGTCACGGTGTCCGGCGCCTCCTCGGGGAGGAAGTGCCCCGCGTCGTCCACGACCTCGAAGCGGAAGTCGCGGGCGAGGGCCGACCCGTCGGCGTCCGCGAGGTCGCGGCGCAGGAGCCCGTCGCGCCCCGCGTGCACCTGGAGGGCCGGCACGTCGATCGGCCGACGCAGCGCGGCGAGGAACCGGCGGCCGTCGGGGCGGGGGGTCGAGCGGACGGCCCACCGCAGCGACTCCATCGCGGTGTGCGCCGCGAACGGGATCCGCATCACGGTGCGGTACGCGTCGACGACCTCGGGCTCGAACGGCGTCGCAGCGCCGGTGGCGAGCACCTCGGCCACGAGGTCGCCGCGCACGAGGGCGCGCTCGGGCAACGTGGGCACCTGGTAGAACGCGAGCTGCCGCAGCGCGGCGGGCGTGAGCAGACGACGGGCCGAGGTGTGCAGCCGCGCGGGGTGCGGCGCGGAGAAGGCCGCGACGCCGGCCGTGACGGCGGGCTGGAGCGCGGCCATCGCCCACGCGAGGCTGCCGCCGGTCCCGTGGCCCACGACGACGGCGCGCCCGGACCCGAGCGAGCGGACGACCCCCGCGATGTCGCGGGTGCGGGTCGGCGCGTCGTAGCCGATCGGCGGCTTGTCGGAGGCTCCGACGCCCCGGATGTCCATGGCGGCGACCCGGTAGCCGGCCGCGGCCAGCGGCTCGACCTGGTGGCGCCACGCCCACCAGAACTGGGGGAAGGAGTGGAGCAGGACGACGAGCGGCGGACCCGGGTCCCGGACGCCGCGGTCCTCGGGGCCGGCGAGCGCGACGTGGAACCGCGCGCCGTTGGCCGGGACGAACTCGTGTCGCCACGGGCCGTCGGGGAGCGCTGAGGTGAAGTCGGAGGGGTCGGGGGTCACCCGGACGAACTTACCGGGGTCCCGGGTCCGTCGGCGGTCGACGTCCCGGCGGTCTCTGCGGCGGTCTCGCCCGCTCCGTCGGCCGGGCGGCGGTCCTTGGGCGGGTCGAACCGGTACCCGACGTTGCGCACGGTGCCGATGAGCTGCTCGTGCTCGGGGCCGAGCTTGGCGCGCAGCCGCCGGACGTGGACGTCGACCGTGCGCGTGCCGCCGTAGTAGTCGTAGCCCCAGACCTCCTGGAGGAGCTGCGCGCGCGTGAACACGCGGCCCGGGTGCTGCACGAGGTACTTGAGGAGCTCGAACTCCTTGTACGTGAGGTCGATGGGGCGGCCGCGCAGACGGGCCGTGTAGCCGCTCGCGTCGATCGCGAGCTCGCCCGCGGCGATCTCCTGCGGACCGTCCTCGGCCGGGCCGCGCGCGGAGCGCTCGATCACGAGGCGCAGCCGTGCCTCGACCTCGGCGGGGCCGGCGCCCTCGAGCAGGAGGTCGTCGGCACCCCACTCCGCGGTGACGACCGTGAGCCCGCCCTCGGTGAGGACGAGCACGAGCGGGACCGTGAGCCCGGTGGCGTGGAGCAGGCGGCACGTGGTGCGGGCGGCGACGAGGTCGCGCCGCGCGTCGAGCAGCACGACGTCCGAGTCCGGCGCGTCGACGAGCGCCGACGGCTCCATGGGCAGGACCCGGATGCGGTGCGAGAGCAGGCCGAGCGCGGGCAGCACCTCGACGGAACCGCCTGTCGCGGGGGTGAGGATGAGCAGGTCGGCCATCCGGCACCTCCTTCCGGGTCGCGGGGCGCGGGCGGCGCCCCCAGGCGTCGACGCGTGGCGACCGGGCCGGGACACGTACCGCTGCGGGGCGTGCCACGCCGTCGGCCACGTTCTCGGCCCGTGGATGGTTACCGTATCGCGTGCCGGGCGTGGACACGTCGCACGTCTCACGCGCCGGAGCCGCCGAGAGCCGGGGTGGAGGAGCGGCCCGACGCGAGACTCTGCGACACTCTGAGGCGTGCTGCACGACCCGACGCCCTCCCGCGACCCCCGATCGGGGCGCTGACCGCGTGGACCTCTCGACCCGGGCCGTCGTCACGGCGTGCCTCGCCGCGGGCATCGCCGTCGCCGCGTTCTTCGGACCGCTCCCGCTGGCCGCGGCCTCGGGCGCGCTCGCCCTGATCGTCGCGATCGGGTGGCCCCGCCTGCTCGACATCCCCGTCCACGGCGGCACGCGCGTGGTCATCGCGATCGCCGGTCTCGGCGCCGTCGGCGCGACCGCCGCGACCCACGGCGAGCCCGCGCTGCGTCACCTGCCCGTGGTGCTCGCGCTCGCGGTGGTGCTCGCGTTCGTCGCGGAGCTCCTGCGGCGCGACGGACGTCCGCGCCTGGTCGAGTCGCTCATCGGGACCGTCAGCGGCATCGTCGTCGCGACGTCGTGCGCGGGCTGGATCGCCACGGGCCGCACCGACGCAGGAGCGTCGCTGGTGGTGACGTGCGCCGTCGCCCTGGCCGTCGCCTCCGCGATCTCCGCGCTCCCGCTCGGCGGCTGGGCGAACGCCGCGCTCACGCTCGGTCTCGCGGTCGCCGCGGGCGGTGCCGTCGGGTACGTCATGCCGGACCTCGACCTCCTGAGCGGGGTCTGGTCGGGCGTCGTCGCGGGGCTCCTCGTCGCCTCGCTGCACACGCTCTTCGACCAGCTCCCGGAGCTGCGGGGGCGCCTCGGCGCGTTCTCCGCGACGGCGCTGCCGGTCGCGGTCGGCGGGACCCTCATCTTCGTGGTCGGCCGGGTGATCGTGGGATGACGCCGTCCGCGGTCCCCGTCGTCCTCCTCGTGGCCACGCTGCTCACGACGGTGGCGCTCGGCGTGTGGTGGCGGCGCCGCCAGGGCGTGGTGCGGGCGGCGCGCGGGACGCGTCCCGGTGCCGCCCCGGGGGGCCGCGCGGAGACCGCGGGCCCGGCTGTCGACTGGTCGGCGCACGGCGTCGACCTGGGGCCGCACCGGACCTTCGTGCAGTTCTCCGCGGCGCTGTGCGCGCCGTGCCGGTCCACCGCGCGCGTCCTCGGCGAGGTGAGCGCGGCGCACGACGACGTGACGCATCGTGAGATGGACGTCGACGACCACCTCGACCTGGTGCGAGCATTCGGCATACTGCGCACGCCGACCGTCCTCGTGCTCGACGCGGTGGGCCGGGAGGTCGCCCGCGCGAGCGGGGGGATGAACCGGGCCCAGGCGCTCGCGGCACTCGCCGTCGCGTGACCGGGGGCGCCACCCTCGTTCGCACGAAGCCAGACCGTGCCGTCTCCGACGGCCAGACCGGAGGAGACCGCATGAGCGACCAGTCGGGGCGTGGCGACACCGCCACCGAGCCCGGAGCGGCGCCGCTGGGCATCGACCCGCGTGGTCCGCGCGCCGGGGCCGGGATCACCGCACTGCTCCTCGCGGTCGTGATCCTGCTGTGGACCTCGCCCGCCGCGCTCGTGCTGCTCGCGGTCGTCGCGGCGAGCTTCCTGATCGGCACCCTCCGGGGCGCGCAGGGCACGTGGCAGGCGTGGGTCTACAGGGTGGTCGTCCTCCCGCGGATCGGCCCGACGGCGGAGCGCGAGGACCCGAGGCCGCCGCGGTTCGCCCAGGCGGTCGGCCTGCTCGTCACGGGTGCGGGGGTCGTGCTGGGGCTCGTGGGCGTCGAGGCGGCCGTGCCGGCTGCGGCGGCGCTCGCGCTCGTGGCCGCCGTCCTCAACGCGGCGTTCGGCCTGTGCCTCGGCTGCGAGCTGTACCTGCTCCTGCGGCGGGTCGCGCCCGCGCGCTGACCCGGGTGCGGGCCGCTGCGGCCCTGCGGTCCGGTCAGGTGAGCGGTCCGGTCAGTAGACCAGCGCCTGGGCGCCGTCGCGCAGCGCCTCCTCGACGAAGACCGCGGCGCCCGCGATCCGCACCCCGGGCAGCACGTCGTCGGCGGTGATGCCGCGGCGCGCCGCGCACTGCGTGCAGACGGTGAGGGTACCGGCGGCGAGCACCGCGTCGAGCAGGTCGGGCAGCGGGGCCGCGTGCTCGAGCTCGAGCTCGGCCGCCCGCCCCGGGAGACCGAACCACGCCGCCTCGCCCGTGAGCCACACGCTCACCTCGACGCCCGCGGCGACGGCCGCGGCGGCGACGGTGAACGCCTGGTTCGCGGCCTCGGGCCGGTCGAGCCCGGACGTGGCCTTGACGACGAGCGAGCGCTGGCGAGGGGCGGTGTCGGTCACGCGGCCGAGCGTAGCCCTGCCGTGGCGTCCTCCGCCCCGTCCCGGCCGCGGATCGGGGCTCTCGCCCGGCCGGTAGGATCGGGCGCATGAGTCCGCACACTCTCGAGCTGATCTTCCTCGGCCTGCTGATCGCGGCGACGATCACCATCACGTGGTTCGCCGGGTACGTCGTCTACAAGCTCTACAAGGGCCAGCGCTGACACCGCCGCGTGGGGCGCGTCCCCGCGCGAGCGCGTCGTGCTGCCCGACTCCGGGAGGGGGTCGTTGATGCCGTTCGAGTTCCCCGAGGGTCTCGCGCCCGAGGTCTACCCGCTCGCCTGGCTCGTCGGGAGCTGGCGCGGCGAGGGGTTCGTCAAGTACCCGGGCATCGAGGAGACGCCGTTCGTCCACGACGTCGTGTTCGACCACGACGGCGGCCCGTACCTGCGGTACGAGTCGACGCTGCGCGTCCTCGACGCCGAGGTGCCCGAGACGGTCCCCGACGAGGGGGAGTGGCCGGAGCGGGACGCCGCGACGCTGGACGCCGCGGCCGCCGAGGGAACCGTGTGGTCGACCGAGACCGGGTACTGGCGCGTGTCGACCGACCGGCCCGACGGCCTCGAGGACGACCGCCACCCGCTCGAGGTACTGATAGCCGACCCCGCGGGCCGCGTCTCCGTGTACCTCGGCGCTGCCGGCAACGGGCGCGTCGACCTGGCGAGCGACCTCATCGCCCGGACCTCGACCGCCTCGGAGATCACGGCCTCGAAGCGGCTGTACGGGTTCGTCGAGGGCCAGCTCCTGTGGGTGTGGGAATTGGCGGCCTTCGGTGAGCCGTTGCAGTCGTACGCGTCCGCGAAGCTGACCCGGCGCCCGACGGCCTGACCGGCAGGCCGGGCGAGCGCCCCGGCAGGCCCGGACGCGCCGACGAAGGAGGACATCCCGTGACCACCGGCTACACCAGCCCGCTCCTGTCGCGCCACGGCGCGGTGCCCGCGACCGGCCCCGACGAGGGCGTCGCCTGGCACTACGGCGACCCGACGGGTGAGCAGCGCGCCCTGCGCACGGGCGGCGCCGTCGTCGACCAGTCGCACCTGGGCGTCGTCACCGTGACCGGCCCGGACCGGCTGAGCTGGCTGCACTCCATCACGTCGCAGGACCTCACGAGCCTCGCGCCGCGCACGTCGACGGAGCTGCTGGTCCTCTCGCCGCAGGGGCACGTCGAGCACGCCGCGTCCGTCGTCGACGACGGGGAGACGACGTGGCTCCTCACCGAGCGGTCGCACGCGGCCGACCTCGCGGCGTGGCTGGACCGCATGAAGTTCATGCTCCGCGTCGAGATCGCCGACGCGACCGACGACTGGGCGGCGCTCGGCGAGCCGGTCGACGCCGAGGGCGCGGAGGGCGAGCTGGTCACGTGGCGCGACCCGTGGCCGCGGGTCACCGGCGGGGGCACGCGCTACGGGCCCCCCGAGGACGAGCACCCGGGCACGGAGCGGCCGTGGCGGCTCGTGCTCGTGCCGCGGGCCGACCTCGCCGACGCCGTCGCGGCGCGCGAGGCGGCCGGGTGGCGGCTCGTGGGCACGTGGGCGAGCGAGGCCGCGCGCGTCGAGGCGTGGCGGCCGCGGCTCGCGACCGAGGTCGACCACCGGTCCATCCCGCACGAGACCGACTGGCTGCGCACCTCCGTCCACATGCACAAGGGCTGCTACCGCGGCCAGGAGACGATCGCGCGCGTGCACAACCTCGGGCGCCCGCCGCGCCGGGTCGTCATGCTGCACCTCGACGGCTCCGGGCACCTGCTGCCCGTGCCCGGCGCCGAGGTCACGCTCGACGGGCGGGCCGTCGGTGCCGTGACGTCGGTCGCGCGGCACCACGAGCTCGGCCCGATCGCGCTCGCGGTCCTCAAGCGCAGCGTCCCCGAGGACGCCGAGCTCCTCGTCGACTGCGACGGCGGCGCGATCTCCGCGGCGCAGGAGGTCGTCGTCCCCGGCGAGGGGGTCTCGGTCGACCGCCCCGCACCGCGCGGCCCCGTCGGCCGGGGGATCACGCCCCGCGGCGAGGGTGCGCCGACGAGCATGCTGTGACCGCGGAGCCGGGGGCCGGGCTCCCGTCGGGCCCGGCCTCGGGCCCCGGTGCGGTCGACGTCGCCCGCACGGCGTGGCGCCGGCTCCTCCTGCGAGCGCGGGTCCGCCAGGGCGCGTCGCGGGTCCGCGTGGCGCTGTGGCCCATCCTCCAGGCGTCGGCCGCCGCAGGTCTCGCGTTCGGCATCGCGCGGTACGGGCTCGAGCACACGGCGCCGTTCTTCGCGCCGGTCTCCGCGTGGATCTGCCTCGGGTTCAGCCAGGACCGCCAGCTCCGCCGCGTGCTCGAGGTCGCGGTGGGGGTCGCGATCGGCGTCGGCCTCGGGGACCTCGTGGTCCACGCGATCGGCTCGGGCTGGTGGCAGGTCGCCGTCGTCCTCGCCGTCTCCGCGCTCGCCGCGCGTTTCATCGACCGCGGCGCGATGCTCACGACGCAGGCCGGGGTGCAGGCGATCGTCATCGTCGGGCTGCCGGCCGCGCAGGCGGGCGGACCCCTCGGCCGATGGACGGACGCCCTCGTGGGCGGAGGGGTCGCCCTCGCCGTCGCCGCGCTCACGCCGGGCGACCCGCGGCGGCGGCCCCGCCTGCTGGGCGCCGAGGCGGTGACCGAGCTCGCCGCCGTCCTGGACGTCCTCGCGCGCGGGCTCCGGGAGCGCGACCGCGCCGACCTCGAGGCGGCCCTCGTCAAGGGGCGGGCCTCCGAGGGGGCGCTCGAGGAGTGGCAGGCGTCCGCGTCGTCGGCGCGCGAGCTCGCGCGTGTGAGCGCGGCGGGGCTGCGGCACCGGGACGAGCTCGGCGGGCTCGAGCACCAGGCGGTGCTCGTGGACCGCGCGATGCGCAGCGTGCGCGTGCTGGCGCGGCGCGCGGTGCCCGTCGCGAGCGGCCCGGCCGGGCACGCTCTCGACGGCGTCGCCGACCTCGTGGCGCGGTTCGGCGCGGGCGTGCACGTGCTCGCCGAGGCCGTCGGGGCGGGTCGCGACCCGGCCGTGGCGCGCGAGGTCCTCCTCGAGGTCGCGCACGGCGCCGACCCGCACGCGCTCGGTGACGGGGACTGGCAGGTGCAGTCGCTCGTCATGCTCGTGCGGTCACCGATCGTGGACCTCCTCGAGGCGGCCGGGGCGTCGCCGCAGCAGGCGCGGGACGCGCTCCCGGAGCTCTGACCGGTCGCCCCCGGCCGGGCTGGGCGAACCGGACGATCTTCACCCTGCACACGGGCGGCCCGGGCCGGTACGGTCGGGGCATGGAGGTCCCCGTCAGCGCCCTGCGTGCCGAGCTCAAGTCGTGGATCGAGCGGGCCAGGGAGGGCGAGGAGGTCGTCATCACCGAGCGCGGCGTCCCCGTCGCACGGCTGACCGGCGTCGCGACGTCCGACCTCGTCACCGAGCTCGTGCGCGACGGCGTCCTCGTCCCGGCGGCGGGCGAGCGCCCGGTCCACGCGGTACCCGTCGGGGACGACCCGGGCACGCGGGACACCGGGGCCGACGGCCCGCGGTCGCCCGACGGCGGGCGGACCGCTCGCGGCGGCGGCGTCGCCGCGCTCGTCCGCCGGATCCGGCGCTGAGGCCCCGCGATGGCCCTGGTGTACTTCGACGCGAGCGCGCTGGTGAAGCTCTGCGTCCCCGAGGCAGGCTCCGGCCTGGCGAGCCGCCTGTGGAACCGGGCGGACGTCGTCGTGACCAGCCGCCTCGCCGACGTCGAGGTGCGGGCCGCCCTCGCCGCGGGCCTCCGTGCCGGGGTGATCGACGAGCCCGGGCACGGGCGTGCCGTCGGTGTCTGGGAGGTGCTGGCCCCCGCGCTGCACGTGGTCGAGCTCTCCGGTGCCGTCGCCGACCGCGCGTCCCGCCTCGTCGCGAGCGGCTCGATGCGCAGCAACGACGCCGTGCACGTCGCGAGCGCGCTCGCGGTCACGCACGCCGACACGATCGTCGCGGCGTGGGACCCGCACGTCGTGTCCGCGGCCCGCTCGGTCGGGCTGCGCGTGGTGCCGTGGCCGCTGGCCAGACCGTAGGCTCGTGCCCGTGGGAATCATCGGGTCGCTGCAGTGGATCGTCTACCTCGTCCTCACGCTCGTCGTGTTCGGGACGCAGCTCTTCGCGCTCGTCGACGCGATCAGGCGTCCGGCCGGAGCGTTCACGGCCGAGGGCAAGCTCACCAAGCCGATCTGGCTCGGGATCCTCGCCGTCGCGGCGGCGCTCGGCTTCCTCTCGCTCCCGATCGGCGGGCCGAACCTCGGGTTCCTGGGGCTCATCGCCGTCGTCGCGGCGATCGTCTACCTGGTCGACGTGCGCCCGCGCCTCCAGCCCTACGGCAACGGCCGCGGCAACGGGTCGTCCGGCCGCCCGGGCGGCTGGTGAGCGCGCCGGTGGCCGAGCAGGTCGACGGGGGGATCGAGCGAGCCGCGGTCCCGCTCGCGGAGGTCGTGCGCGGTGACCTCGTGGAGTCGGTCCACACCGGGCACCTCGTCGCGCTGGGCGCGGACGGCGCGTCGGTCCTGGAGCGTGGCCACGCCGACGCCGTGATCTGGCCGCGCTCGAGCGTCAAGCCGTTCCAGGCCGTCGCGATGCTGCGGCACGGGCTCGTGCTGCCGCCGCGCCTCCTCGCGCTCGCCGCGGCGAGCCACAACGGGGAGCCGGAGCACCTCGCGGGCGTCCGGGAGATCCTCGCGGGCGCCGGGCTCGACGAGACCGCGCTCCGCAACACCCCGGACATGCCGCTCCACCCGCCGGCCGCGTTCGCGTGGCAGCTCGAGGGCCACGGCCCGTCGGCCCTGACGCAGAACTGCTCCGGCAAGCACGCGGCGATGCTCGCGACGTGCGTCGCCGCCGGCTGGGACACGGCCACCTACCTGGACGTCGACCACCCGCTGCAGGTCGCGGTCCGGGAGACGATCGCGGAGGCGACCGGGGTGCCGGTCGAGCACGTGACGGTCGACGGCTGCGGCGCGCCGCTCTTCTCGACGACCGTGCGCGGTCTCGCCCGGGCCTTCGGCCGGCTCGCCGCCGCCCCGGTGCGGGACCCCGGCTCGCCCGAGGCGGCGGTCGCGCGTGCGATGGCGGCGTTCCCGGAGATGGTCGGCGGCACCGGGCGGGACGCGACGCTCGCGATGCGCGCGGTCCCCGGCCTGGTCGCCAAGGACGGTGCGGACGGCGTCTACGGCGCCGGGCTGCCCGACGGCGGCGGGCTCGCCTTCAAGGTGCTCGACGGCGGCTCCCGGCCGCGGCCGGCGGTGCTCGCCGCCGCGCTCCGGCACCTCGGGGCGCTCGGCGTCGCCGGGGCGGACGACGCGGCCCTGACCGCGCTCGGCGACGTGCCCGTGCTCGGCGCGGGCCGGCCCGTGGGGTCGGTGCGGCCGGTGCTCGACGCGGAGCGGCCCTCGTGAGGGCCGTCGTGCAGCGCGTCGCGCGCGCGAGCGTGAGCGTCGTCGCCGAGGACGGGACGACGGAGGTCGTGGGGGCGATCGACCGCCCGGGGCTGCTCGCGCTCGTCGGCGTGACCCACGACGACGGCGACGCCCAGGTCGAGACGATCGCGCGCAAGATCGCGGAGCTCCGGATCCTCGCGGGGGAGCGGTCCGTCCTGGACGACGGGGCGCCCGTCCTCGTCGTCAGCCAGTTCACGCTCTACGCGGACACGAGGAAGGGCCGCCGCCCGTCGTGGAACGGCGCGGCGCCCGGGCCGGTCGCCGAGCCGCTGGTCGACGCGGTCGTCGAGCGGCTCCGGGCGCGCGGCGTCGAGGTCGCGACCGGCCGGTTCGGTGCGCACATGGCCGTCGACCTGGTCAACGACGGCCCGGTGACGCTCCTCCTCGAGGCGTGACCCCGGCGCCTACCGCAGCCAGCCCCGCCGCTTGATGTACGCGAGCGGGATGACGGCGGCCACGAGCGTCAGGAGCACCGTGAGCGTGAAGCCGTACGGCCGGTCGAGCTCGGGCATGTGCGTGAAGTTCATGCCGTAGAACGACGCGATGAGCGTCGGGGGCAGGAACACGGCCGTGATGATCGTGAACACCTTGACGATCTGCGCCTGCTTCACGTCGAGCGAGGTCATGATGGCCTGCTGGAGGTAGCGCACCTTGTCGTGCTCGAAGCTCGCGTGCTCCTTCACCCCGTCGACGTCCGCGACGAGCGTCTCCACGAGCCCCGCGAGCACGGGGTCGGAGTCCGCGATCTCGCTGCGCAGGTGCCGCGCCGCACGCGCGAGCGACAGCTGGGACTCCTGCGCGCGCGAGACGATCTCCTCGGCGCGGTTCATGCGCGTGATCGTGTCCTGCATGTCGCTCACGCCGATCTCCCGGCCGCGCGCGTCGACGCCGCGCGTCGCCTCGTCGATCTCGTCGCTCATGTCCTCGAGGAGGTCGCTCGCGTGCGCGACGACGCGGTCGGCCGCCTCGTTGAGCGCGTACAGCAGCGCGTAGGCGACGCCGTAGGACGAGCCGATGAGCCACGGGGTGCGGCGCATGCGGGCGATCGCCTTGTCGAAGACCGCGTAGTGGCGCTGCGGCTGGGCCGTCACGACGACGTCGGGGGACAGGGCGAGCACGATGCGCTCGTGCACGACCCGGTCGCCGTCGCGCCGGGTCGCCGTCACGGGGAGGTACACGTGCGCGTCCGTCTCCCAGACGCGGCCGCCGGCGGTCGCGAAGTCGACGCCGTGCCGCACGGCCCGGGCCGCGGCGTCGGGGTCGCCCGCCGCGACCTGGACCCAGCGCGACCGCAGGACCCGCGGGTCGAACCGGGGCGAACCGGTGCTGTGGGCTCGCAGGTCGGTCCCGCCGCGCGCGGGCGCGGGCAGCGGTCGGTCGGCAGTGCCGCTGCCGTACGCGGTGCTGACGCTGCGCGCCGGGGTGAGCCCGGCCGCCTCGGGGAGCGTCGTCGTCATCAGACACCTCCGGCGGTGACGTGCGCGAGCAGCAGCGCGACGCAGATGAACAGGTACAGGCCGACGGTGAAGGAGATGGACTGCCGTTCGAGGTTCGGTCGACGGGCGCGCCGGCGGTCGTCTCGGGGCACGCGCAGGGGTGTGCGCGGCGGGCGGGTCCGGGTCTGGGTGGCAGGCGAGCGCGAGGTCATGGTGGTCGTCCTTTCCGGCGGGCGGACGGCACCGGCTCGGCCACGGGGTGGGTGGGCGGGCGCGGGCGCGTCGGCGGTCCTCGGCGGGTGGTCCAGGGGCGCGCACGTCGGCGCGCGTGGAGCGCACTGGCGACCTCCCCGCGGGGCGGGACGACCGGTCGGGACGGGGCGGACCCGGCTGTGCCGCGGGCCTCGAGGTCAGGCGGCCGGTCGCGTGCCACGGAGGGCGAGCGCGCAGTGCACGGTTCTATGACTGCTGCCGTCCGGCATGGGGCTCACCTCGCTCTCGTGGCGGCGGCGCGCACGGCGCCGCACCCGGGTCGGGGCGCACGGGGACCGGGGCCACGACGGGGATCGGGGTCAGGCTAGCCCGCCGGACGGGGCGGGGCAAGCGTGTGCGCAGGGCGCTCCCGCCTACCAGCCTCGGGTGGCGACCGTGTGACGGCCGGGAAACGATGAAGTGATACTCCGTTTACGGAGGGTTGTTAACATTTCACCCGGTCGACGGGCGACGAAGCCCCCGGACGGAGGGTCCGACAATGTCAGAACAGCACGACTACGTGGTACCCGAGCCCGCCCGCCGGGCGGACGCCCGGTCCGCGCGACGGCTCGAGCGGCTCTCATCCCGCGCGCAGGAGGTCGACCGTGCGCTCGCCGCCGCGGACGAGGGCAAGGGTGCGCTCGTGTGGACGGCCGAGCCGGGGATGGGCGCGAGCGCGACGCTCGAGCTCGTGTGCGAGGCGATCGCCGTGCACGTCCCCGCACGACCGCACGTCACGCTCCGGTGCCGGCCGCCCGCGGGCGTGCCCGCCCCCGGGTCGGCGGTCGTCTCCGTCGTCTCGCAGGTCTCGCAGCTCGCCGGCGGCGTGGTCCCCGAGCGGCTCACCCGGGTGCTCGAGCCCGTCGACCCCGGGATCGGGTACCTCCCCGAGCTCGCGGCGGTCGCGCTCGCGGAGCTCCTCGTCGAGTCGTTCGACGGGGCGACCGTCGTCCTCGTCGCGGACGACCTGCACCTCCAGGACGAGCTCAGCAGGTCCGTCCTGGCCAGCCTCGTCGCGCAGCGGCACGCGCCGGTCGTCCTCCTGGGGACCGCAGCGGCGGGCGCCCTCGACCCGTCCTCCGGCCCGTTCGAGCTGCGTGCCGTCCCGCCGCTGGCTCCTGCCGACGCGCTCCACCTGCTGCTCGTCGAACGGCGGCTCGCCGTCGCCCCGCACGTCGCCGCGCGGCTCGCGCACCTCCTGGGCGGGAACGCCGCGGCGCTGACCCAGACGGCCGCGCTGCTCACGCCCGAGCAGCTCTCCGGAGGGTCGATCCTCCCGGACCCCCTGCCGGCCGTCCCCGCGGTGCGCGCCGTCTTCGCGGAGCGGATCGCCGCGCTGAGCGCCGCGGAGCGGCACGCGCTCCTGGTCGCGGCCGTCGCCGTCGTCGACCGGACCGAGCTGCTGCTGTCCGCGACGGGCCTCGCCATGGAGGAGGTCCTCGACGGGCCCCTGGCGGAGCACCTCGCGCTCGTCGGGGGCCGGTTCGCGTTCGTCGACCCGAGGCTCCGCTCGCTCGTGCACGCGGACGCGCGGCTCGCGGAACGGACCGCGGCGCACGTCGCGCTCGCCGACGCGCACCGGCGCGCCGACGAGGAGGACGTCGCGGTCTGGCACTCCGCGCTCGCGACGCTCGTGGGCGACCCGGAGCTCGTCCCGGGCCTGCTGCGGATCGCGCGTCGTCACCTCGACCGCGGCGACGTCGTCTGGGCTCACGAGGTGGCGCGCGAGGCCGCGAGCCAGGCCGCGGGCGAGCACCGTGCGGAGGCGTTCGCGATCGCGGGCGCGGCCGCCCTGCGCTCGGGGCACGTGCAGGACGCCGCGGACTGGCTGCGCAAGGCGTCGCGCAGCGGCGACGACGCGCTGCGCGCGCGGACGCTCGGTCCGCTCGTCGCCGCGCTCACGCTCGCCGAGGGCCAGGTCCCCGACGACGTCCTCTCGCCCTACCTGCGCGCGGGGCAACCGGGCGACCTCGCGCCGGACGACGTCGCCGGCGTCGTGACGGGCGTCCTCAACGCGGCCCGCCTGCACGCCGAGCGAGGCGACGGCGTGAGCACGTCGCAGCTCCTCGACACCGCGACCTTCCTCGCGTCCTGGTGCGACGACGACGACGCGACCGCGGCCCGGCTCGCGCTCGCCCGGTCGTGGGCGGCCGTCTTCGGCGTGGGTGAGCGGGGCGGCGTCCCCGACGCCGACCTGGGGCCCGACCACGAGGCCGCCGTGCAGGTGAGCCGCGCGCTCGCCCTCGCGGCGGACGACCGGCTGGAGGACGCGTCGCAGACCCTCGCGAGCGCGGTGGCGTCCCTCGCCCCGGTGCGCGACGGCGGTCGGTGGTTCGACGGCCCCGACGCCGCGCTCACCCCGCTCGCCGAGGCGCACGTCCGGCTCGCGCAGACGCTGGTCCACCTCTGGCGCGGCACGCTCACACGTGCCGCCGACGAGCTCGCGGAGGCGGCCTTCCGCCTCCCGGTGGGCCTGCCCTTCGCCGGCCTGGGGGTCGCGGCCGCGCGCCGCCTCGACATGATGACCCGGGGTGTCGTGGGCCCCGTCGCGACGGCGCTCGAGGAGACGTGCGCGAGCCCGACGTCCCGCCCGGTCCGGCTCGGCCTGCTCGTGGACCGGGCGATGGGCGCCGCGTTCGCGCACCACGTGACGCAGGCGGCGACGCTGCTCGAGCTGGCCGCGGAGCGCGAGCGTCCCGACAGCGCGCGCATGCTCCCGCTGCCCGGGCTGGACGACGTCGAGGCGTGGGTCGTCGCCGGGCGGCACGACGCGGCGCAGCGGGCGCTGTCGCGCCGGAAGGTGGACGCGAAGGAGCTGCCGCCGTCGCTGCGGTCGGCGACCCTCGTGCGGGCCGAGGTCTCGCTGGCAGCACCCGAGGACCTGGCGACGCCGCTCGAGCGCGCGACCCGGGTGAACCGCACGACCGCGTCGCCGTACGAGCACGCGCGGACCGACCTGTGCGCTGCCCGGGCCCTCGTGCGGGCCGGGGAGCTCCAGAGGGCGCACGGTCTCTTCCTGTCCGCGATCGAGCTGTTCGACGACGCGGGTGCCGATCCGTGGACGACGATCGCGCGCGAGGAGCACGCGGACGTCGTCCGGCTTCTCGGCGGGCCCGTGCCGGACGAGGCGGGCCCCGACGGGGTCGCGGGATCCTCGAGCGGCCCGGCCGTCCCGTCCGCGGCGTCGTGGGCGACGGCCGTGCGTGCTGCTGGTCTGCACGCGCCGCTGCCGGGAGTCCTCGGTGGTGCCCGGCAGGGGGCCGAGGCCCCGGTCGCGCACCGCCCCGCGCCCCCCGACGCGTGCCGGCTCGCGGTGCGCGAGAGCGACGTCTCGGACGAGGCGCTCGCCGAGCTGCGGGGTCGCTGGTCGGACGAGCTCACGGAGCGCGAGCTCGACGTCGCGCTGCTCGTCGTCCAGGGCGCGTCCAACCGGGAGGCCGCGGACCAGCTGTACCTCTCGGTGCGGACCGTCGAGGTCCATCTCGGCCGCGTCTTCCGCAAGCTCGGGGTGCGCTCGCGGGTCGAGCTGACCGTGCTCGCGCACCGCGTGGGGCGTTGAGCGCTCCCCGGCTGGACGATCGTCCAGCTGGGGCGGATCGGCGACATCCTGCGGCTGAGAGGGCATCAGGGGACCCCGCAGCAACGTTTTCGACGTACGGGTAAACCCTTACGTCGGGAGTAAGTTCGCAACATGAACAATGTGGAAAGCGCGGATCACGAGGCGGGGTCCCTGTCATTACGTTCGGGGTGTCCGAGGGCAACGAAGCCGGTCGACGGCAGCGTGGCCCACAGCACGAGAACGAGGCAGGACCATGAGAGCCCTCTCCAGCAGACGACCCAGCACGGGGCGACGTCTCGGCGCCCGCGCCGCCGCGCTGACGACGGCGGCCGCGCTCGTCGCCGGCCTCCTCGCCGGCGTCGCGCCGGCCCAGGCCGCGATCGCGCCGCCGACCGTGTCCGACCCCGGGGACAGCGACGTCAACGGCTACCGCAACGTCGGCTACTTCACGCAGTGGGGCGTGTACGGCCGTGACTTCAAGCTCAAGAAGCTGCAGGACTCGGGGGCCGCTGCCGACCTGACGCACATCAACTACTCGTTCGGCAACATCCACCACCAGAACCTCACGTGCTTCATCGCGAACAAGGCGCAGGGCACGGGACCCAACGGGTCCGACGGCGCCGGCGACGCGTGGGCCGACTTCGGGATGGGCTACACCGCGGCGACCTCCGTCGCGGGCGTCGCCGACAGCTGGGACCAGCCGCTCGCGGGCTCGTTCAACCAGCTCAAGCAGCTCAAGGCGAAGAACCCGCACCTGCGCCCGATGATCTCGCTCGGCGGGTGGACCTGGTCGAAGAACTTCTCGAAGGCCGCCGCGACCGACGCGTCGCGCAAGAAGCTCGTCTCGTCGTGCATCGACATCTACATCAAGGGCAACCTGCCCGTGATCGACGGACGCGGTGGCACGGGTGCCGCCGCGGGCGTGTTCGACGGCATCGACATCGACTGGGAGTGGCCCGGCTCGAACAACGGTGAGGTCGGCAACCACGTCGACGAGGTGAACGACGCGCGCAACTTCAAGCTCCTGCTCAAGGAGTTCCGCACCCAGCTCGACGCCTACGGCGCCCAGACGGGCAAGACGTACCTGCTCTCGGCGTTCCTGCCGGCGAACCCGGACGACATCGCCGCGGGCGGCTGGAACGACCCCGAGATCTTCCAGTACCTCGACTTCGGCAACGTCCAGGGGTACGACCTGCACGGGGCCTGGAACCCGTCCCTGACCGGCCACCAGGGCAACCTGTGGGACGACCCGAGCGACCCGCGCCCCGCGAACCGCCAGTTCAGCGTCGACAAGGCCGTGAACGAGTACCTGCGCACGGGCATCGACCCGTCGCAGCTCGGCATCGGCCTCGCGATGTACGGCCGCGGCTGGAAGGGTGCCACCTCCGCCGACCCGTGGGGTCCGGCGACGGGTGCCGGTCCCGGCACGTGGGAGGCAGGCAACGAGGACTACGACAAGCTGCGCAACCGCGGTCAGGACTACTACGACCCCACGACGGTCTCCGCCTGGCGGTACGACGGTGACCAGTGGTGGAGCTACGACAACCCCCGGTCCGTGGCGGCGAAGGCCGACTACGTCGTCGCCAAGAAGCTCGGTGGCGGCATGTGGTGGGACCTCTCCGGCAACCACGACGGCACGCTGCTCGGCGGGTTCACCGACAAGCTGCGTGCGGCGGCGCCGGGGCCGGTCGACGGCACCGACGGACCGAGCAACCCGACGGACCCGACCGACCCGACGGACCCGACGGACCCGACCGACCCGACCGACCCGACCGACCCGACGAACCCGGGTGACTGCGTGGCGGCCTGGTCGGCGAGCGCGATCTACACCGGGGGAGCGACGGCGTCGTTCGAGGGCAAGAACTACCGCGCGAAGTGGTGGACCCAGGGCGACCGCCCGAGCGCGGGCGGCCCGTGGGAGGCGACCGGTGCGTGCGGGACGACGAACCCGACCGACCCGACCGACCCGACGGACCCGACGGACCCGACGGACCCGACGGACCCCGGGACCTGCACCGCACCGGCATGGTCGGCGGCCGCGGTCTACAACGGCGGGGCGACGGTCTCGCACCAGGGCCAGACGTACCGCGCGAAGTGGTGGACGCAGAACAACGTCCCGGGCGCGGAGCAGTACGGCCCGTGGCAGTCGCTCGGCGCCTGCTGACACCCCACCCCCCGGGTGCCTCGTCCCTCCGGTCGAGGCACCCGGCGGCGCCGGCCGCCGTGCGCGGTCGGTGCCCGTCGAGCGGAGCCCGCGGGCAGGGCTCGGCAGCACCACGGCGACGCGTCCCGTGCACCCGCCCGTGCACCGCCCCGTCGCGCCGCCGTGGTGCCGTCCGCCGTTCCCCTCCCCGGTGCGCCGGCACGTCCGCAGACCCCGCCGCGGGCCCGCTCGACACCTCTGATGAGCCCTCGCAGTCGTCCTGACGGGCGACCGGCGAACGCGGCGGCGCCGACCGGCGACGTCCCCCAGAAAGAACGAGGTACCCCATGCGGTTGTCCCTGTCCTCCCGGGCGCGCTCCCCGCGCGCGCCCGGCCGTGCGCCCCAGGTCCTCGCGGCCGCCACCACGCTCGCGGTCCTCGTGACCGGCGCGGTCGGCGCCGCGACGGCCCAGGCGGCGTCGCCGGTCCCCGCGGCGGCGACCACGCCCTGCGCCGCACCCTGGTCCGCCACCCCGGCCTACTCGGGCGGTGCCACCGTCTCCTACCAGGGGCAGAACTTCCGGGCGAAGTGGTGGACGCAGAACCAGGCCCCGAGCACGTCCCCGGACGCCCCGTGGCAGTCGCTCGGCGCGTGCGGCGACGGCCCGACGACGGAGCCCACGACGGAGCCCACCACCGAGCCGACCACGGAGCCGACGACGGAGCCGACGACGGAGCCGACGACGAGCCCGTCCACGAACCCGCACGAGAAGTGCCGGCCCGACGGCATGGTCCAGACGCCCGGGGTCGACACGCCCTACTGCGACGTCTACGACGAGGCGGGACGCGAGAAGCTCCCCAACGGCCTCGACCGCCGCGTCATCGGCTACTTCACGTCGTGGCGCACCGGGGCGAACGACCAGCCCCGCTACCTCGCGAGCGACATCCCGTGGACCAAGATCTCGCACATCAACTACGCGTTCGCGCACGTCGACGGGCAGAACAAGGTGTCGGTGAACGCCTCCGCCCCGGGCAACGTCGCGACGGACACGACGTGGCCGGGTGTCGCCGGCGCGGAGATGGACCCGAGCCTGCCGTACGAGGGCCACTTCAACCTGCTCGCCAAGTACAAGAAGGCGAACCCGGGGGTCAAGGTCATCCCCGCCGTGGGTGGCTGGGCCGAGACGGGCGGCTACTTCGACGCTGCCGGCAACCGGGTCGCGTCGGGCGGCTTCTACACGATGACGGAGTCGCAGGCGAAGATCGACACGTTCGCCGACTCGGTCGTCGCGTTCGTCCGTGAGTACGGGTTCGACGGCATCGACATCGACTACGAGTACCCGACGTCGAACAACCAGGCCGGCAACCCCGACGACTTCCACATCTCCGACAAGCGCCGCGGGCAGCTCTTCAAGGGCTACATCGACCTCATGCGGACGCTGCGCGAGAAGCTCGACGTCGCGGGCGCCCAGGACGGCGAGTACTACATGCTCACGACGGCGACGCCGTCGTCCGGGTGGCTGCTGCGCGGCATGGAGGTCTACCAGGTCACGCAGTACACCGACTACGTCAACATGATGACGTACGACCTGCACGGCGCCTGGAACGAGTACGTGGGCGGCAACGGCGCCCTGTTCGACGACGGCAAGGACCCCGAGCTCGCGGCCGGCGGCGTCTACACGGCGTACAAGGGCATCGGCTACCTCAACGGCGACTGGTCGTCGCACTACTTCCGCGGTGCGATGCAGGGCGGTCGTATCAACCTCGGTGTCCCGTTCTACACGCGCGGGTTCCAGAACGTGCAGGGCGGCACCTACGGCATGGGAGGCCGCGCCCCGGCCACGGCCTCGACGAAGTGCCCCGCGGGGACGAACAACAAGTGCGGTGACGGTGCCGACGGTATCGACAACCTCTGGTACGACTCCGACCCCCAGGGCGTCGCGATCCCGGCGGGCGCGAACCCGATCTGGCACGTCCTCAACCTCGAGAAGGGCGTCGTCGGCGACTACGCCGCGGCGTACAAGGTCCCCACGACCATCCAGGGTTCGTACGAGCGCCACTTCGACCCGGTGACGAAGAACGAGTGGTGGTGGAACGCCCAGACGAAGACGTTCCTCTCCGGCGACGCCGACCAGGCGATCACCGCCAAGGCCGACTACGTGAACAGCACCGGTCTCGGCGGCCTCATGATCTGGGAGCTCGCGGGCGACTACGACTACGACCAGGCCAAGGGCCAGTACGAGATGGGCAGCTCGCTCGTCGACATCATGCACACCAAGTTCTCCTCCTCGACGCCGTACGGCGCGTCGAAGGCGAACGCGGACCGCCCGATGCCGACGAAGGCCCTCGACCTCGACATCCGGTACACCGAGTTCGCGCTCGGCGACAACAACTACCCGATCTCGCCGAAGGTGGTCTTCACCAACAACGGGGCGAAGGACATCCCGGCGGGCTCGCTGATCTCGTTCCAGTACGGCACCACGGACACGGGCGAGATGAGCGACTGGAGCGGCCTCAAGACGACCGTGACCGCGAAGGGCCACACCGGCGACAACGTGGGCGGGCTCGACGGCGACTTCCACACCGTGCAGTTCACGGTGCCGACCGGCGGCATCCCCGCCGGGGGCTCGATCACGAACCAGCTCAAGTGGGCGATGCCCGCGGCACAGTTCTCGAACGTGATCGTGACCGTCGACGGCGTCGCCTACTCGACCACGTACGACCACCTGCACGGCGTCACCGTCGTCGACCTGCCGGCCACCGGTGGTGGCACGGGTGGCGGTGACGGGGGCACGGGCGGCACCGGCTCGTGCACGGCCCCGGCGTGGGCCGCGGGGACCGTGTACACGGGCGGGACGGTCGTCAGCCACGGCGGCAAGGTGTGGACCGCGCGGTACTGGAACCAGAACGACACCCCGGGCGCCTCGGCCTGGGGGCCGTGGGCGGACGGCGGCGCGTGCTGACGTCGCACCGACCCCGCTGACCCGGGAGTCCGCACGACCCGGCTCGCGGGTACGGGAAAACCCGTACCCGCGAGCCGTCATCGTGTGGTTCTCCCGCATCTCGACCAGCCCTCGCGCTCTCTAGCGTGAAGGGGGCGACGAGGTCTCCGCAGCCCTCCCCAGTGGGCTGCGGGGCCTCCCACCCGGAAAGGCAACACACCGTGCGCCACCGCATCTCCCGAACCCTGACCGTCCGCCCCGCCGCCGCGCTCGCGGCCGGTGCCCTGAGCCTCCTGCTCCTGAGCGCCTGCACGGGCACATCGGAGGAGGAGGCGGGCGTGGCTCCTGCCGACGAGTCGGCCCCTGCCGACGGCTCGGGCCCGGCCGGGGCCGAGGACCACGACGCCCACGCCGGGCACGCCGACACGGGCAAGGTCCCGGTCGGCCCGCTCCAGCTGCCGGCGGCCGAGTACTGGTCCGTGCTCCAGCCCGCGGACGGCGTCACGCAGGTCCGCGCGGGCGGCTGCCCCGAGGACGCGGTCTGCCCCAGCTTCGAGATCCTCACCGGCGCGGCGCTCGACGGCGTCGACCCCGCGGCGGCGCACGTCCCCGACGGCGCGACGTGCCCCGGCGGCGACGCGCTCGCCGCGCAGGTCGTGGGCGAGGCCGCCGAGTCGGAGGTCGAGGTCGCCGGGTCGCCGGCGACCCTCGCCCGCTGGACGCTCTCGTGCGTCGACCCTTCCGGCACGGAGGTCCGCACCGTCGAACAGCTCCAGTGGTACGTCCCCGACGCCCCCGACGGGCCGGTGCTCGTCGTCGACCGCTGGGCGTTCGAGGGCCTCGAGTCCCGTCTCGCCGCGGGGGGCTGGGTCTCCGCCTGACGGGCCGACCTGCTGACCGACCGTCGCCTCGACGGACGACGAAGGCCTCGCACCCTCCAGGGTGCGAGGCCTTCGGTCTGACGTGCTCCGGTCAGCTCTTGCGCGTCCGGCGGGTCAGCAGGACGATCGCGGCGCCGACGGCGGCGAGGCCGGCGGCGACGGCGGCGTACAGGCCCACCGTGGCCCCGGTCTCGGCGAGGCTCGTGCCCTGCGTCCCCGCGTCGACCGGGTTCGAGACCTGGGTGACCGTCGGCGGGGTGGTGGTCTTCCCGGGCGGGTTCGTCGCGCAGTTCGGCGACGACGGCGGGTAGTCGACCGTCACGACGGTCTCCGGGTTCACCTGGAACAGGACCTGCACGGACGGGCGGACCCAGTCGAACTCGTCGCCCTCGACCCACTCGCCGTCCACGAGGCTCCAGCCCGGCCAGTCGGCACCGCGGCCGTCCGGGCCGACGACCGCGCCGGGCCACAGCACGCGGCCCGAGAGCGGCATGCCCGACTGGACGATGTCGTCGCCGTCCGGGTTGATCCACGTGATCGTCGCCGTGTCGTTGTCCGTGCCGGTGACGTCGACCGCGTACTCCAGGTAGGGGACGTCGCCGTCGCAGACCGGCGTCAGCACGGTCAGGTCGATGGTCGGCTCGGGGACGTACGTGTCGCCGTCGGCCGCGACCGCGGCGGGAGCGGCGAGCAGCGCGGCGGCGGCCGCGGTGGTGGTGACGGCCAGCGCGCGTGCGGCGAGGCGGCGTCCTCCCGACGTGATCATGGTGGTTACCGTCCCGGGTGCTGGAGAGGTGCGTGCGAGAAGAGGGAGCCGCGTCCGCGGCTCGTGATACAGGCGCGAGCGGCGCTGGCCGCGACGTCGAACGATGGCGCCCACACTAGCGAGGTTCGACCCCGAGTTGGACGGTCGTCCGGGTGAAAACCGCCCCGACGCCGGATCGTGACCTGGTCGTGACGAGAGATCACCCGCAGGAGGTGACGTCGACGGTGCGCAGGCCGGGCTGCGTCGTCGTCGGGGTGGTCCACACGTCGATCGTGCCGGGCGTCGTCCCGGCGACCGGCGGGACGTCGGGACCCGCCGGCGCGGACGTGGTGAACGTGAGCGCGGCGGTGGCGCCCGGGCCGAGGTCGACCAGCGCGGACAGGGCCTCGCGTCCCCCGACCGTGCCGGGCTGCGCGGCGAGCGGCGCCCCGTCCAGCCGGACGTCCGTCACCTGCCCGCCGCGCGGCGGGTAGAGCACGACGAACGTGCGCACGACACCGGGCTCGACCCCGGAGACCCCGCCGCCCGTGACGTACCACGGCAGGCTCGTCGCGGCGTCGGCCGGGGCCGACGACGAGAGGTCGACCGCGAACGTGTCGGACCGGCCGCGGTCGGTGCAGACGCTCTCCTGCAGCCGGACGTCGCTGCCGAGGTAGTAGCCCATCTTGCCGCCGGTGCCGTCGTTGAAGAACACGCCCACCGTGCCGGCGGCACGGTCCGCGGTGTCGATGTCGCCCGCCACGACGGTCCCGGCCAGGTCCGCCTGCTCCTCGGCGTGGGCCGACCACAGCAGGACCCGGTGCTCGTCCGCGCCACGGACCAGGGCGTCCCGGGCGACGCCGGGATCCGCCTCGCCGCCGAGGAACGCGCCGAGGACGCGTGCCGCGACGGCGGCGAAGAACGCGTCCGTCTCGGGGCCGGGCTCCAGCGCGGCGTACGCGTCCGCGAGGAGGACCTGGACGACGTTCCCCGCGTCGATCGTCAGGGGCTCCCCGCCGAGGTCGACGTCGAGCGGGCCGGTCGCCTCGAGGAGGTAGGACAGCGCCACCGGGTCGGTGGCCACGACGCCGTCCAGCGTCTCGCCCTGCGCCTGCTCCCACATGGTGGCCGTCAGCTCGGCCGTCGTCGGGTAGTCGGGCGTGAGCGGGGTGTCCTGCACGTACCGGCCCACCCGGTCGGTGAAGAGCTGCTCGACGCCGGGGTCGAGCGGGAGCACGGGCTCCGCGAACGGCGGGACGTCGCTCGTCGAGGCCTGGCGTTCCAGGGTGACCTTGCCGCCGTCGGCGGTGAGCACGGCCAGCGCGCCCGGGATCCCTCCGCCCGCGCGGAGCTCCGCGTTGTTGAGCGCGACGAGGAGGTAGCGGCGCGGTCCGTCCGCGCCGAGCATCGCGGGTCCCAGCGTGGTGAGCCGGTCGGCGGTCCGCACGACGGGGCGCAGCGTGTCGGTGCGTTCGAGGAGCTGACCCCACGGCTCGGCGAGCTCGGCGTGCAGCGCGGTGGGATCCACCGTCGCGAGCCGGGTGTCGATGGCGTCGAACGCGCGTCCCGCGTCCGCCATGGCCGGTGCCGCCTCCTGGAGCGGCGCGAGGTCGACGCCGTCGCCGGTCAGCCGGACGGCGTCGCCCTCGACCGCGGCGAGGGCCTGGGTGAGAGCGGGCAGGACGTCGGTGGCGAGGTCGTCGACGGTCGCCGCCGCCGCGGAGAACGCGCGCACGTCCTGGCCGTAGACCGGCAGGTGCGCGGCGAGCGCCCACAGGGGCCCGTCGGTGCTCTGCCGTGCCGTCGCCGTGAGCGGCTGGACGTCAGCGAGCACGGCGTCCGCCGTCTCGACGTCGCCCGCGCGCAGCGCGTCCTCGGCCGCGGGGACCTCGTCCATGGCCGTCATGAGCGCGTCGCGCGCCGCGAACGCGTCGCGCGCGAGGAGTCCCGCCGCGACGACGAGCAGCGCGACGAGGAGGAGCAGCCCCCAGCCGACCCACCGGAGCCCGCTGCGTCGCCGGGAGCGGGGGTGGCGCGGGGGCCGGGTCGTGGCCGGCTCCGTCGTCGTCATGGGGCTCAGCGTAGGTGCTGGACGATGGCAGGATCGTCGGGGTCGAGGGTGAGGTCCGGGTGAACGTGCCCGGGGCCGCGCCGTCGTCGCCGTCGTCGCCGGGGTGCCGTGCAAGGATGCGCCGCCCCGCGACACAGAGCGGATGACAGCCCTGCCCGCAGCCGAGGAGCCGCCGTGACGACCGACGCGTCGCCCGACGAGAAGTCCGACGAGAGCGCCGACGACGGACCCGTCCGGCCCGCCGCCACCGGGGTGCCGGACGCGCTGACCCCGCGCCCTGCTCCCGGGACGGCCGTGCCCCGGCACGACGAGGAGTGGTTCGCGGGCGTGTTCACCGCCCACGCGTCCGCGCTCTACCGATACTTCCGCCGTCGGCTGCCGGGCGCCGCGGGGGGAGCGGGGCCCGACGCCGACGACCTCGCCGCGGAGGTCCTCGCGACGGCCTGGCGGCGGCGCGACGACGTGCCCGACGGCGCCGAGCTCCCGTGGCTGTACCGCACGGCGGGGTTCGTGCTCGCCAACCACCGGCGCAAGGCTCGCGCGATCCCCGTCGCGGACGTGCCGGAGCGCGGCGACGAGGGCGCCGACGTCGAGCACGTCGTGGTGCAGGACGACGAGGTGCGGCGGGCGCTCGCCGCGCTGTCCGACCGCGACCGCCGCATCCTGCTCCTGCACGCGTGGGAGGGGCTGGGCGGCGAGGACCTGGCCGCCGTCCTCGGGACGTCGCGCGGGGGAGCCGACGCCGCGCTCTCCCGGGCGCGGGCCCGGCTGCGCACCGCGTGGGCGGAGCAGGCCGCGCTCGCGCAAGAGCCGGGCGCCTGAGCACACATCAGGGGTAGACCCGACCGGCCGCGACCCGCGGCCCGGCCCCCGCGCCACCTGGAGGGCGTCATGACCACCCGCACCCCTGACGAGCCGTCCGGCCCCGCCGTCGAGCCGGACGACGCGGCCCTCGACCGCGTGCGCGCCGCCGACCCCGCGGCGGACGCCACCCCGGACGTCGCGGCGCTGGAGGCCGCCGTCCGCGCCCGCGTCCCCGACGCCTTCGCCGGTGCGTCGGCGACGACCGGCCCGCCCGACGGCTCCCCGCTCGCCGAGCAGGACGGCGCCCCGGTCTCGGGGCCGGGCGGCCCGGCGGCGGCCCTCGTCGACGAGCTCGCGGAGCGCCGGGCCCGACGCCTGCGCCGACGTACCCCGCTCCAGGTCGCCGCGGCCGTCGCCGGGGTGCTCGTCGTCGGTGCGGGCGGGTACGCGCTCGGTGCCGGGGCGGTCGGCGCGTCGCCCGCGGGGGACTCGGCCGTGGAGTCGACGGCGCTCGCGCCGATCCAGCTCGGCGGTGCCGGCGAGGCCGGGCAGGAGTCGGGGTTCGCCTCCGACGGCGCCACGACGGGGCAGCCGCTCGAGGCCGGTGCGCGTGCCTCGGCGGACATGGCGTACCCCGGGTTCTGGGGCGGGCGCACGGTGTTCCACCAGGAGGGGCTCTCGACGCAGGGTGCGAGCGCGGACGCGTGGTCGTACGACGCCGCGGGCGTCTTCTCCCCGGAGACCGCGCTGCGCGTCGCGGAGGTCCTCGGCGTCCCGGGCGAGGTCCGCGAGGAGTACGGCTCGCTCGTCGTGGGGTCGACCGACTGGACGGGGCCGACCGTCTCGCTCCAGCCGGACGGCCTCGCGAGCGTGAGCTTCAACGACCCGACGAAGGACCCGTGGGGCTGCGTCGTCGTGACGCCGATGCCCGCGGACGGCGCAGGGTCGGACGGGTCGTCGACCGAGCCTGGCGGGTGCGAGGAGTCCGATCACGGCGCCCCGCCGAGCGGCGCGGACGCGGTGGAGCGCCTGCGCGACCTGCTCGGCTCGCTGGGGCTGGACGCGGCGGGGTACGAGGTCGTCGCGGAGGAGCAGGTCGCGGACCAGGAGGCGCCGCGTGCGACGACGGTCACCGCGTACGAGGTCGTCGACGGGCAGCGCACCGGGACGCAGTGGAGCGCGACGTACTCCGGCGCGGGCCTCGCCTCGCTGTACGGGGGACTCGCGCCGCGCGTCGCGATCGGCGCGTACGACGTCGTGAGCCCGGCCGACGCGGTCGAGCGGCTCGGCGACCCGCGGTTCGGCGGGGGCGGGATGATCGCGTGGGCGCGCGAGGGCGCCGAGGCCGTGCCGGAGATCGCGCCCGTCGAGCCGGAGGAACCGACCGTGCCGCCCACGGTCGGCGAGGGCGCCCGGTTCGCGTGGCCCGTGACGGACGTGACGATCACCGACGCGCGGCTCGGCCTCGCGGTCCAGTACCAGCCCGACGGCGCGGCGGTGCTCCTGCCCGCGTACGAGCTCTCGGACGCCGAGGGCAACGTCTGGTCGGTCGTGGCGGTCGCCGACGCCCAGCTCGACTTCTCCCCAGCAGGCTGACACCCGCCGAGCACGACATGACGGTCGTCATCGTCCGGATGACGACCGTCAGGTCGTGTTCGGCGTGCGCTTTTGCATCGTGCAAGGGTTCTGCCTCGCGAAAGTGGGCACGCTTTTGATTGACCATCGACAAAAGTGTGACTAGGGTCGCAGCAGACCGGGCGCCACCGGGTCCGAGAGCGTTCACACGCCCTCGCCCGTGCGCGCGGTCCGACGGTGGCAGGGAGGCCATCGTCGTCGTGCTCGGCGGCGCTCCGGCGCCCGCCGACGGGAACGGGAGCAACGATGCACCACTTCGCTTCTGACGGCTCGTCAGACCGCCCGGCTCCGGACGCGCGCACGGGGCTCTGGCTCGTCGGCGCCCGCGGATCCGTCGCGACCACCGCGACCCTGGGCCTCGCGGCCATCGCCGACGGGCGTGCCGCGCCGACGGGGTGCGTCACCGTCTCCGAGCCCTTCGCGTCCGCCCCGCTCCCGTCGTTCGGCGACCTCGTCGTCGGCGGCCACGACATCTCCGACGTCTCCATGGTCAAGCGCGCCGAGCTGCTCGTCGAGGCCGGGATGATCGCCCCGCGCCTGCTCACCGCCGCGCACGCCGCGCTCGAGCGGGCCGACGCCGAGGTCCGGCCCGGCTACTCCGCCCACCCTGCCGAGGGGGCGCCCCGCGAGTCGCAGCAGGCCGCGGCGGAGCGGCTCGCCGCGGACATCGTCGACTTCCGCGAGCGGCACGGCCTCGCGCGCGTCGTCGTCGTCGACCTCGTGTCCACGGAGCCCCTGCCCGAGCCGGCCCCCGAGCTCTCCGACCGCGACCTCCTGCGGGCGGCGCTCGCCGACCCGGAGCGCGCCGTCCTGCCGCCGAGCTCCGTGACCGCGTACGCCGCGCTGCTCGCGGGCGCCCCGTTCGCCGAGTTCACGCCGTCGGCGAGCATGCACCTGCCGGTGCTCCTCGAGCTCGCGGCCGAGCTCGGGGTCCCGGTCGCGGGCCAGGACGGCAAGACCGGCCAGACGTGGCTGCGCACGATCCTCGCGCCCGCCTTCGCGGCGCGCGGCCTGCGCGTGCTGTCCTGGGCGGGGGCCAACCTGCTCGGCGGCGGCGACGGCGCGACCCTCGCCGACCCCGAGGCGGTGCAGAGCAAGCTCGCCTCCAAGTCGCGCGGCCTGCAGGACCTCACGGGCAGCGAGGTCACCCCGCTGCACATCGACAACGTGCCGGACCTGGGCGACATCAAGGTCGCGTGGGACCACGTGCACGTCGAGGGCTTCCTCGGCTCGCGCCTCACGCTGCAGACCACGTGGTCCGCCTACGACTCGATGCTCGCGGCCCCGCTCGTGCTCGACCTCGCGCGCCTGCTCGCGCTCGCCGACGCCGCCGGGTACGGGGGTCCGGTCGCCGAGCTCGGGTTCTTCTTCAAGGACCCGTGGGGGAGCGACGTGCACGACTTCGCGGCGCAGACCGTCGCGCTCGCGGACTGGGTCCGCGAGGCGTCCGCCCGCGTCGGCGCCGCACCGGCCGACCGGTCGTGACCGGCTCGCTCCACGACCACCTCGACCTGGTCCGCGCCCCCGCGGTCCTCTCGGTGGTCGGTGACACGCTCGCGGGCGCGGCAGCCGCCGGCCACGCGCTGACGCCGCGCCGCGCGCTGCTCCCCGTGGCCTCCGCGTGCCTCTACGCGGGCGGCATGGCGCTCAACGACTACGCGGACCGGCACCTCGACGCGGTCGAGCGGCCCGAGCGCCCGATCCCGTCCGGCCGGATCTCGGAGCGTCGCGCGCTCCAGGTCGCCGTGGGGCTCACGGCGGCGGGCGTCGGTCTCGCCGCGGCGGGCGGCGGCGCCCGTGCGCTGGCCGTCGCCGTCCCGCTCGCTGCGAGCGTCTGGACGTACGACACGGTCGCCAAGGAGCACGCGGCGGGCCCCGTCGTCATGGCCGCGTGCCGTGGTCTCGACGTCCTCATGGGTGCGGGCGTCGGGCACCTGCGCGCCGCGCTGCCCGCGGCGGCAGGGATGGCGGTGCACACCGCGGGGGTGACGCTCGTGTCGCGCGGCGAGGTGCACGGCACGACGTCGTCGCTCGCCACCGCCGTGGCCGCGGCCACCGCGGTGGGCGGTGCGGTCGTCGGCGTCGGGGCGCTGCGTCGCGGTCGCGGGGACGGCCCGGGCCGCAGGACGCGCGTGGCGACGGCGGTCGCCGGGGCGGTGGCGGCCGGCGCGTACCTCGCGACGGCGCTGCCCCGCCAGGTCGACGCCGCGATCACGCCCTCCGCGGGCAACGCCTTCGCGGCCACCAAGGCGGGGATCCGGGCGATGCTCCCGCTCCAGGCGGCGTGGGCCGCGCGCGGTGGCAGCCTCGCGTCGGTCGCGGTGCTCGCGGGCGTCGAGGTCGCGGGACGGCTCCTGCGCCGCGCCGGGCGCGGGCCCGGCCGTGCCGAGATGAGCGAGACGTGAGCGCGGACGAGGCCCCCGGGCGGAGCATGCCGTTCACCCTCGGGTACGGCACCAACGGCTTCACGGACCACCCGCTCGACGTCGCGCTCGACGTGCTCGACCACGAGGGCTACGGCGCCGTCGCGCTCACGCTCGGGTTCCCGCACCTCGACCCGTTCGCGGACGGGTGGCGCGCGGAGGCCGACGCGCTGCGCGCACGGCTCGACGCGCTGTGCGGCGGGGCGGGGATGCGGGTCGTCGTCGAGACGGGCACGCGGTTCCTCCTCGACCCGTACCGCAAGCACCGGCCCACGCTCGTGGACGCCGAGGCCGACGCCCGGCTGCGGTTCCTGGGCCGTGCGGTCGAGATCGCGGCCGCTCTCGACGCCGAGTGCGTCTCGTTCTTCTCGGGCGTCCTGCCCGACGGCTCGTCCCCGTCCGACGGCTGGGCGCTCCTGCGCGACCGCCTGCCCGTGCTCGTCGAGCACGCGCGCGCCCACGGCGTGCGGCTCTCGCTCGAGCCCGAGCCCGGCATGCTCGTCGAGACCGTCGGTGACGCCCTGCGGCTGCGCGACGAGCTCGGCGGCGACGCCGGTGACCTGGCGGGCCTCGGCATCACGGTCGACGTCGGGCACTGCCTCGTCGTCGAGCCCGGCGGCGTCGTGGGCGCGCTGCGCGCCGCCGCGCCGTACCTCGCCAACGTGCAGCTCGACGACATGCCGCGCACGCACCACGAGCACCGGCCCTTCGGCGAGGGTGAGATCGACCTGCCGCTCGTGCTCGCGACGCTCGCCGACGTCGGGTACACCGGCGTCGCCGCGGTCGAGCTGCCCCGCCACTCGTACGACGCCCCCGGCCTCGCGCACCGCAGCATGACAGCGCTGCAAGCGGCCTGGGCGACCCGGGGCGCGAGCACGCCCGACCAGGACCGATCCCTCTCCGACCACCCCCAGGAGGCGCCATGACCGAGCCAGCCCCCGCCGCCCCCGCGGCCCCGGACGGCGCGACCACCGAGGGCGAGCGCTGGCTCGCCGAGGCGCGCGCCGCCGTCGGGCAGGACCCCGCGGCGGTGTCGCGCGCGTTCGCGCTCGCGGGTCGCAAGGTCGGCCGGTCACCGGTCCGTCCCGAGACGGACCCCGCGGGCACCGTCCACGGCACCGTCGACGACGCCGCGCGCACCGCGCTCGTCGTCGCCCTCGCCGAGGCGGTCGGCCGCCGCGGCACGGACGGCGACGCGGCGCTCGCCGCGCGCCTCGCCGACCTGTACCAGCACGGGGACACCGCCGAGCGGCGCGGGGTGCTGCGTGGTCTCGACGCGCTCACCGAGCGCGGGGCGCTCGCGGGCGAGGCGGCGACGTCGGTCGTCGCGGTCGGCCGCGACCTCGCCGCGGACGCGCTGCGCACCAACGACCAGAGCCTCGTCGCGGCGGCGGTCGGGCCGTTCGCGGCGGCGCACCTCGACCAGCACGTGTGGCGCCACGCCGTCCTCAAGCTCGTGTTCATGGGCGTCAGCCTCGACGCCGTCGCCGGTCTCGACGACCGCGCGGACGACGAGCTCGCCCGCATGGCGCGCGACTTCGCCGCCGAGCGCCGCGCGGCGGGACGCGTCGTGCCCGACGACGTCGCCCGCCTCGCCCCTGACGTCACCACCGGGAGGACCGCCTGATGCGCATCTTCGACCCCCACATCCACATGACGAGCCGCACGACGGACGACTACGAGGCCCTGTACGCCGCGGGCGTGCGCGCGCTCGTCGAGCCGGCGTTCTGGCTCGGCCAGCCGCGCACGAACGTGGGGTCGTTCCTCGACTACTTCGACGCGCTGCTGGGCTGGGAGCGGTTCCGGGCCGCGCAGTTCGGCATCCGTCACCACGCGACGATCGCCCTCAACCCCAAGGAGGCGAACGACGCGCGCTGCCGCGAGGTGCTCGACGAGATCCCGCGCTACCTGCTGAAGGACGGCGTCGTGGCGGTCGGCGAGGTCGGGTACGACTCGATGACGCCCGAGGAGGACGAGGTGTTCTCCCGCCAGCTCCAGATGGCGCGCGACGTCGACCTGCCGGTCCTCGTGCACACGCCGCACCGCGACAAGCTCTCGGGCACGCGCCGCACGCTCGACGTCGTGCGCGAGTCCGGGGTGCCGTCCGAGCACGTGCTCGTCGACCACCTCAACGAGACGAACGTGGCGCTGGTGCTCGACGCCGGGGCGTGGGCCGGGTTCTCGATCTACCCGGACACGAAGATGGACGAGGACCGCATGGTCGCGATCCTCCAGGAGCACGGCACCGACCGGATGATCGTCAACTCCGCAGCCGACTGGGGGCGCTCCGACCCGCTCAAGACGCTCAAGACCGGACGCGCGATGCTCGCCGCCGGGTTCACCGACGACGACGTCGACAAGGTGCTGTGGCGCAACCCCGTCGAGTTCTACGGGCAGTCCGGCAACCTCGTGCTCGACCCGGTGCCGGGCTTCGTCGAGGGCGACCTCCCGTCGCCCGGCGTGGAGTTCGAGGGCTCGTCCGTGCTGCGCGGCGTGCGGGCCTGACGGCACGTCGGAAGGGCACCACCATGCTGTTGTCGTACTGCACCAACGTCCACCCCGCCGAGGACCTCGACGGGGTCGTCGACCAGCTCGTCACCTACGCGGGTCCCGTCCGCGAGGCCGCGGGGCTCGACGTCCTCGGCGTCGGGCTGTGGATGCCCGCGACGCTCGCGCACCGGCTCGCGGCGTCCCCGGCGGACCGCGCGTGGCTCCGCGCCGTCCTCGACGAGCAGGGCCTCCAGGTCCACACGCTCAACGCGTTCCCGTACGGCGGGTTCCACGCGGACGTCGTCAAGCTCGACGTCTACACGCCCACGTGGGCCGACCCTGCGCGGCTGGAGTACACGCTCGCGTGCGCGGAGGTCCTCGCCGACCTCCTGCCCGACGGCGTCCCCGGCTCGATCTCGACGCTCCCTCTCGCGTGGCGTGAGCCGTGGTCGGACGCCGACGACGAGGCCGCGACGCGCGCGTTCGTCGCCCTGGGCGAAGGGCTGCGCGACCTCCGCGAGCGGACGGGGAAGGTCGTCCGGGTCGCGGTCGAGCCGGAGCCGGGCTGCGTGCTGGACACGGTCGACGACGTCGTGAGCTGGCTCGCGGCGCGGACGGGGCCGGTGGGCTCTGCCGGTGCGTCGGACGAGGGGCGGATCGACCCCGAGCACGTCGGGGTGTGCCTCGACACGTGCCACCTTGCGGTGTCGTTCGCGGACCGCCGCGCGGGGACGGCCGAGACGGTGCGTCGCATCACCGATTCGGGGCTGCGGGTCGTCAAGGTGCAGGCGTCCGCCGCGCTGCACGTCGACGACCCGTCCGACCCCGTCGCACGGTCCGCCGTCGGGGCGTTCGCCGAGAAGCGGTACATCCACCAGGTGCGCGAGCTGACCGCCACCGGCGACGTGCTCGCCGCGGACGACCTGCCCGACGCGCTGGGTGGCGCCACCGCACCGGAGCCGGGGGACGCCGTCGGGCACGACGACGCCGGGCAGGACGGCGACGCGCCCACCGCGACGATCGGGCGACCGGGCGCGCTGCCGGGGGAGGGGCCGTGGCGCGTGCACTTCCACGTGCCGCTGCACCACGAGCCCGCCCCGCCGCTCGCGGCGACGACCGACGTCCTGCGGGACGCGGTCGACGCGGTCCGCGCGGCACCGCACGGCGACGAGGCCCACCTCGACGTCGAGACGTACACGTGGTCGGTGCTCCCCGAGGGCGCAACCACGACCTCGCTCGTCGCGGGCATAGCGGCCGAGCTCCGCTGGGCCACCACCCACCTCACCCCCACCCCCGCCGAACACGACACGGAGGACGCGAACGGGCCGTTGACGACCCCCATGTCGGGTTCGACGGCGGGCCATGTCGTGCTCGGCGGGCAGGACACCACCACCAGGAGGACCGCATGAAGCCCGTGCTGCTGCTCGATGTCGTCGGGCTCACCTCGACCGCGCTCGCGCACATGCCGCGCCTGCGCCAGCTCGCCGCGAGCGGGTGGCAGTCCGAGCTCGCGACCGTGCTGCCCGCGGTGACGTGCAGCGTCCAGGCCACGATGACGACCGGGCTCAGCCCGTCGCAGCACGGGATCGTCGGGAACGGCTGGTACTTCCGCGAGCTCGGCGACGTGTACCTGTGGCGGCAGCACGCCCGGCTCGTCGAGGGCGAGAAGCTGTGGGAGGCCGCGCGCCGCGCACGCCGCGAGTACTCGTCGGCGAACGTGTGCTGGTGGAACGCGATGGGCATGACGACCGACGTCACCGTCACGCCGCGACCGATCTACCACGCCGACGGTCGCAAGTCCCCGGACGCGTACGTGCGCCCGCCGGCGCTGCACGACGACCTCGTCGGCCGGTTCGGCGAGTTCCCCCTGTTCACGTACTGGGGTCCGACGGCGGACATCTCCTCGTCGCGGTGGATCGTCGACGCGACCCGGCACGTGCTCCGGACGCACGCCCCGGATCTCACGATGGCGTACGTCCCGCACCTCGACTACGACCTCCAGCGGTTCGGGCCGACGTCCCCGCAGGCCGACGCCGCCGCGGCCGAGCTCGACGCGACGCTCGCCCCCCTGCTCGACGACGCCGCGAACCAGGGCGTCACCGTCCTCGTGGTCTCCGAGTACGGCATCGCGGACGTTGACACCCCCGTGCACCTCAACCGCATCCTGCGCCGCGAGGGCCTGCTCGAGGTCTACGTGCAGGACGGCAAGGAGCAGCTCGACCCGTGGACGTCGCGCGCGTTCGCCGTCGCGGACCACCAGGTCGCGCACGTCTACCTGGGGGACCAGCACGACCCCGCGCTCAAGCGTCGCGTCACCGACCTGCTGCGCGGCGTCCCGGGCGTCGACGAGGTGCTCGACCGCGAGGCGCAGGCCCGGTACGGGCTCGACCACGAGCGCTCGGGAGACCTCGTCGTCGTCGCCGAGCCGGGCGCCTGGTTCACGTACTACTTCTGGCTCGACGACGCGCGCGCGCCGGAGTACGCGCGCGGCGTCGACATCCACCGCAAGCCGGGCTACGACCCCGCCGAGCTGTTCTTCGACCCCGCGGACAAGCTGGCGAAGGCGAAGGCCGGTCTCAACCTCGTGAAGAAGAAGGTCGGCCTGCGGTACGCGATGAGCACGGTCCCGCTCGACGCCTCGTACGTGAAGGGCTCGCACGGCCGGCTCCCGGTCTCGTCGGCCGACACCCCCCTCGTGCTGTGCTCCGACGCCGAGGTGCCGGCGTCGGTCGCGGGGATCGTGGAGAGCGGTTCGGGACAGGTCCCGGCCGCGGCGATCAAGGGCCTCGTGCTGGAGCTGCAAGGGCTCGGCGTCCGGGTCTGACCTGGGAGGACGCCGGGTCCCTACCGGGCGAGACGCTCGTCGAGCCAGTCGAACATGCGCTGCTCGGTGAGGGCGCGGGCGAGAGGCTGGCAGTGCGCGCTCGCGCCCTCGTCGTCGCTGAAGGTGACGAGGGTCGCGCCCGGCACGAGCCCGGCGAGTCGTTCCGACTGCCCGGGCCAGAACTGCTCGTCCTCGGGGCTCGTGACGAGCAGCGGCGTCGTGACCTGTCCGGCGACGTCGGAGGCGTCGTACCGGCGGACCTCGCGCAAGGTCGCGGCGTACCCGTCGACGCCGTACGGCCGCGCGCGGAAGCGCCACGTCCGCGCGGTGCCCTTCGAGAAGCGCATCCCCAGCTCCATGTCACGGTCGAAGGCGCGGTCGTCGCCCTTGTCGAGCAGCTTCAGCAGGCTCTTGGGCACCTCGCGCTCCCACGAGGCCGCGACGGCCAGCACGCCCGGGTCGACGACGGCAGCCGCCGGGCGGTGCTCGAACGCGAGCGCGCGCGTGACCCAGTAGCCGGCCTGGCTGATCCCGTACACCGCGACACGGTCCGCGTCGACGTCGGGCCGGGCGACGACGGCGTCGAGCACCGGCGTGAGGACCGCCTCGAAGTCGGGGCGGAACGGGACGCCGTGCTCGAAGAGCATCGACTGCTGGCCGGGGCCGTCGAACACGAGGGCGTGGTACCCCCGGCGCAGGGCCCCGGACACGCACGCGGACCAGAGCGCCGTCGTCGAGCCGTCCGAGCCGTTGACGGCGACGAGCGTAGGCCGTGGCTCGTCGGACGAGCCCGGCGCCCGGAAGAACCACCCGGGCAGCGTGGCGCCCTCGTAGGGGAGGGCCACGCGCTCGACCTCGAGGTCGACGAGGTCGACCCAACGGTCCCACGCGGCGCGGTGCTTGCGGAACGTCGGCAGGAGCAGCTCGTCGTCGTCGAGCGCCGCGACCGCGTTCACCGCCACGGCGAGGTAGGCCGACGCGCGCAGGAACGCGGAGGCCCCGCTGACGCGGTGCCCGGCCGCGGCCGACGACTCGCCCAGGGCGGCGACCCGGTCGCCGAGCGCGTCCCAGGCGCGGAACCACGCGCGGTGGTCCGTCCCGACGTCGGCGACGGCGGCGAGGACCTCGCCCACGTCCGCGGCGCCCGAGAACGCGGCGCCGAGGACCGTGCGGATCTCGTAGTCGACGTCGGCGTCGTGGGAGAACCGTCCGGAGAGGCTGCTCCGGTGCGTGCCGTGCCCGGGCATGGTGGCCCCCTGCGGTCGTCGGTCTGTACGGGATCCTCTCCAGGCTAGGAGCCTCCCGTCCGCTCCGCGCGGGCTGGCTCCCCGGGGGGGCCGGTCTCGGCCGGGGAGGTTGACACGCGGGACGATTGAGCGAGGATCGTGACGACGACCAGGAGAAGAGGATCACGACGCCCATGACGACCCCGGCCGACCACGACGCCTACATCGCCGCGGCACCCGAGGCCTTCCGGCCCTCGCTGACCCGCCTGCGCACGATCCTGTCCCGCGTCCTCCCGGAGGCGGAGGAGATCGTGGCCTACGACATGCCGGGGTTCAGCATCGGCGGCTCGGTCGTCGCGAGCTACGCGGCGTTCAGCCGGCAGTGCGGCCTGTACCTCCTCCCGGAGGCCGTCGCCGAGCACGCCGAAGAGATCGCGGCCTCCGGTCTCCGGTCGACCAAGACCGGCGTCACCTTCTCGCCGAGCAGGCCGATCCCGGACGACCTCGTCGAGCGGCTGGCGCGGTCGTCGCGAGACGCTGCCGCGGGCTAGACGACATCACACCGAGCCAGCACGAGCCCTGCTCCGTCCGCGGGGCGTGCGCACCCTCCGAGGGGCGCGTCAGTCGTCGTCCTCGTCCGGGAGCGCGACGAGGAGGTCGAGGTGCAGGCCGAGGACGGTGCCGTCCGCCGCGACGGTGCGCACGAGCGGGTAGAAGCCGTCGCCCCACCCCGAGTGGGAGATCACGACGTTCTCGCCGTCCCGCGCGCCCGGGAGCAGGATGTTCGCCGACCCCTCGCGCAGGTGGTCGGGAGAGTCCGTGAGCGCGAACCAGCTCGTGTCCGTGCCGTCGTCGAAGACCTCCTCGTACCAGTCGCCGTCCGGCATGAGGCGCGCGACGGCGTCGGCGTCCGCGAACGCGACGGTCCCGGCGTCGACCGGCACGCCGAACGCCGCGCCGGCCTCGGGCGGCCCGTCGGCACCCTCGGGCACGACCGGCTCGACGGCCGCCACCTCGCCGTCGGCGAGCACGACGCTCAGGTACGCCTCGCGCAGGTGGGAGCCGTCCTGCTCGTCGGAGACGTCGGCGACGGTGACGCGCACGGGGTACCGGCCCGGCTCCACCTGGACGACGAGACCCTCGCCGAGCAGCGTGAACGGGTCCGACGCCTCGAGCCGGCCGCTGGGCAGGACGAGCTCGCCCAGGTCGTGCACGGTGAGGCGCAGGCCGGGGCTCCCGGCGGGCCCCGTCCCCGCGGCGGGGCCGGGGCGCAGGGCGAAGAAGGTGTCAGGGGCGGGGAAGTCGCTCACGCCGCGAGCGTATCCGCCGCCCGCTGCTCAGGCCCCCTCGAGCCCCCTCGGACCCACCCGTGCCCCTCGTAGCCCCCCGACACCCAGGACGCGGCGAGGGCCGCCACCCGGACGGGTGACGGCCCTCGTGGAGCGGCGCAGGACTACGAGCAGCTCAGCGCGTCGAAGTCCGCGTCGTAGGTCGTCGTGATCTCCTCGCCGTCGATCTCGGCGGTGAGCGTCGCGGTCACGGAGCCCGCGTCGAACGACGCGGAGCGCGACGAGAACGACTGGTAGGCGTTCTTGCCGTCCTTGACGTTCGGGAACGTCTTCTCGCCGTACGGCGTGGTGACCACGACGTCGGCCGTCGCGCCCGACTCGTTGAGCACGCGGACCGCGACGTGCGCCTTGCCGCCGAGGCAGCGCGCCTCCGCGGTGACCGTCGCGTCGACGACGGCGGACGTCGTGACGTCCACGGTCTGCCAGCGCTTGGTCGCCGTCGCGTTGTGCAGGTGCAGCAGCAGGAGCTTGCCGCTGCCCGCCTCGGCCGCGGCCTGCGAGCGGTGCACCGGGATCGACGCGTCGTCCGCCCCGATGTACACGAGCTGGTCGCCGCCCTCGAACCAGTAGGCCGGGTCGTACGGGTCACCCGTGAACGTCTCGGTCGCGTCGACGAGCTGGTCGGCGGCCTGCGAGTACGGCGAGTACGTGAGGACCTGGAACGTCGGCACGTCGCCCTCCTCGATGCCGAGCGACCCGATGCCCACGGGGAGGACGACGACGTTGTTGTCGAACACGGAGGTGTCGACGTTCCCCCACAGCGTGTTGATCGGCTGGAGGTCGACGTTGTCGCCGGCCTCGTACGCGGTGCCGTCCGGGGCGGTCCAGTCCTTGAGCGTGAACGTCGCCGCGAGGGTCAGGTCCGTCTCGCTGTTGTACTTGATCGCCGCGACCTCGAAGTCGGCGGAACCGTCGGAGTCGACGTCGACCTCGACCGCGGGGATCGAGACCGAGCCGAGGCTCGCCCACTGCCCGTCGACCGCGACGCCGATGCCGATGACGCCGTCCGCGGGGTCGCCTCCTGCCGCGGCGACCTGCGGCGCCGTCGACGAGAAGCCGACCGCGCGCACGTCCGCCGCCGCGATCGCGGACGCCGAGGCGCCGACCGCCGCGTCCGCCTCGAGGCGCGGGCTCGTCGTCTTGAGCTCGAACGGGGCGACGAGCGAGTACCAGCCGCCCGACGCCACGCCGCGGCCGTCGAGGCCGAGGTCGGCGGTGTCCGCCGAACCCGGGAAGGCGACGTCGTCGCCGGTCAGGTCGCTCACCAGCTTCGGCGACGCCTGGACGGGGACGCGGAGCTCGGAGCCCCCGTCGGTCGGGGTGAGCACCACGCGACCGCTGACCGACGACACGAAGTCGCGCGGCACGCCGAGACCGGAGTCGGCCGACGACGTCGGGTCGAGCTCCTTGGCGAGCGTCGCGGGGTCCGCGGTGAGCGTCACGGTCACGACCGTGCGCTGCCCCGCGGGGACGGTGACCGACGCCGGGGCGACCGACACGGTCGCGCCGCCCGCGGTGCTGGACTGCGCGAAGCTCGTCGCGTACGTCTTCGGGGCGTCGCCCGTGTTCTGCACGGTCACGGTCTTGCGCACCGTCACGGTGTCCGCGCCGACGGGCACGACGCCGAACGCCACGGACACCTGGTCGGAGTCCTGCGACGCGTAGGCGAGGGTCGAGTTCGTCGCGGCGTCGACGGCGTCGACGCGCCCGGAGCCCACGCGCTCGGGGCCGTAGGCGGTCCCGGTGCCCGACGGGCCCGTGAAGACGTCGTGCGTCGCGGTGTTCATGACCGACGCCTTGACCTCGGCCGGCGCCCAGCCCGGGTGGGCCTCCTTGACGAGCGCAGCGATGCCGGCGACGTGCGGCGTCGCCATGGACGTGCCGGACTTGATGCTCGCGCCGTCGAGGCGACCGGACGCGACGGACGCGATCCCCGTGCCGGGGGCCGCGACGTCGGGCTTGGCGATGCCGAGCGAGCCGTGCACGCCGCGCGACGACCCGCTGTTGAGCGTGTCGCCGATCTCCGGGATCGAGACGAACGACGAGAGCGCGAGCGACGGGCCGATCGTCATCGTGACCTCGCCGGCCTCGATCGCCGGGCGCAGGGCGTCGTGGCTCGGCCCGGTGAGCTGTGCGCCGGGGATGCCGGCGTTCCCGGCGATGCCGGCGACGAACGAGTCGAGCTCGGAGGAGAGCAGCACGCCGACCGCGCCCGCGGCCTGCGCGTTGTTGAACCGCGCGCCGCTGCCGCACGCGCGCGTCGCGTCGTCGTCGTCCCAGTACAGGAACGCGATCTTGCCCGCGACCGCCGCGGCCTGCTCCGGCGTGAACGCCTGGCACCCGTCGACGTCGCCCCCGAGGAACGCGACCGGGGCGGTCACGTCCGCACCGCCCGCGTAGTTCACCGAGTTCTGGGCCGGGTAGGTGCCCACGAGCGACTCCGGGGCCTCGACGCGCACCGCGTCGAACGTCTGGGTGTCGCCGACCGAGTTCGCGACCGTGAGGGCGGTCCGCGCGTTGCCGGGCGAGCCGCCGACGTCGGTCACGTCGCCCGCGTTGCCCGACGCGATGACGGACAGCGTGCCGAGGCGCGAGAGCTGGTCGATGAACAGGTTCTCCGGGTCGTCCGCGGGCGAGCCGTCGGAGCCGAGGGAGAGGTTGACGATGTCGAGGCGGTCGGACAGGTCGCCGTCGCCGTTCGGGTCGGCCGCCCACTCGAGCGCGTCGACGACGACGCCCGTCGAGCCGCCGAGGTCGCCGAACACCTTCAGCGCGTAGATGCCCGCCTCGGGCGCCGAGCCCGGGCCGACCTGCCAGTCGGAGATGTCCGTGAGCGTCGAGTAGTCGCCGTCGAACGTCTCGCCGTCCGCGGTGACGCCGTACGCCGCCGTCGTGCCCGCGACGTGCGAGCCGTGGCCCGAGCCGACCGAGTCGAGCGAGTCGATGGGGTTCTCGTCGGGCGTCGGCACGAGCGTCGTGCCGGGGACGGTGCCGCTCGCGTCGTAGTCGTACCCCGCGAAGTCGTGCCCGCCGAGGTACTTCAGCTCGTCGAACGTGCCGTCGGGCACCGGGCCGGTGCCGCGGTCGCCGTACGCCTCGTCGAACGCCTCCTGCGTGCCGGGGCCGCCGAACGCCTTGTGCGTGTAGTCGACGCCCGTGTCGATGATGCCGATCCGCACGCCCTCGCCGGTGAGGCCCGTGCTCTGCCACGTCTCGAGCGCCCGCGTGAACACGTCCGTGCCCTTGTTCGCCGGCTTCTTGGGGATGATCCGGTAGACCGTGACGACCGAGGCGTCGCGCGCGAGGTCGCGCACCCGGGCCGCGTCGCCCGTGACGACGACGCCCGCGACGAGCGTGCTCGTCACCGACACCTGCTGCGGGTCGCGCGCGCCGGCGCTGCGGGCGGTCGCCTGCTGCGGGACGACGTCGTCCGCGAGCTGTGCGACCTCCTGCGCGTTGGCCTCGACCTCGTCCGGGCTCGCGCCCTGCGCCGCGAGGTCGACCGCCGACGGAGCGTCGAGCTCGACGAACGCCGTCACCGTGCCGGTCGCCTTCGCGAGCGACGGGGCGACCTTGTCGGTCGGGGCGAGCGACTCGCCCGACTGCACGCCGAGGTCGGGGGCGGGTGGTGGGTCCGCGGCGGCGGGTGCGGCAGCAGCCGCGACGACCGCGAGGCTCGCGGCGGCGGCAGTCAGTGACACGGGCAGAGAACGGTGCTTCATCGACACTCATCTCCCCGGCAGGGCCGGTTCGGCGAAGGGTTCGTGGATGGGTCCTTCCCAGCGGTCTCGCCCGGGTGGGACGGAGGCCACCCGAGCACGGTAACCAACGACACCCTGACCTGCCCAGCGGCGGGACTTCCGTACCGGAGACAACCGGTCCGCGCCGCCCTAGGATGCGGGCGGGGTCACGGGACGTGGCCGTCCCGTGGGAGTCCCCTTCCCGCGTCAGGTCCACGAGGTGCGAACCCGGGGGCGTGGCCCACGCAGAAGGAGAACCATGACCAGATCCTCGCTCCGCGTCCTGTCCGCCGCGCTCGTCGCCGGGCTCGCCCTCTCGGCCGCGGCAGCGGCCCCCGCTCTCGCCTCGGAGCCGGACCTGCGCGTCGTGACGTGGGACCGGACCACCGACGCCGCCGACCCGGTCTCGACCGGGGAGAGCTGCGCGGTCCAGGCCCTGCCGGTCCTGCCCGGTGAGGACCCCGCCGACGTCCCGACCGCCCCCGAGACCTGCTTCGGGTCGCTCGAGGAGGCGCTCGAGTTCGCGTCGGGCGGCGAGGTCGCGGCGTCGCGGCTCGCCGACGCGACACGGGGCGACGTCGACGGCGTGGTCGCCGAGCTCAACGCGGCGGCGACGGCCGCGCCGCGGCTCGCCGGCACGGAGCGGGCGGTGGCCGCGGCGCCCAGCTCGCTCGTCCTGGGGGTGCTCTGGCGCGACGCCAACTACAAGGGTGCCTCCAAGGTGCTCTACGGGCAGGGCACCAACGGGTGCTACACCGGTTCTACGTACGGGTTCCCCAACCTGGCGAGCTTCCTCATGAACAACGTGGTCACGTCCGCGACGAGCTACGCAGGGTGCTGGGTGACCCTCTACGACGCGTACAGCTACGCGGGGGCGAAGAAGAACTGCACGCCGCACTGCCCCACGCTGGGCACGTTCGACAACAAGGCGTCCTCGGTCGTCTACCGCCCCGTGGGCCAGCTCGGCTGAGGCCTCGTGCCGGGTGCGCCGGGTGCTTCCGGGTCGTCGTGCGGGACTGTGACGTGCGCCGCCATCCGGGGCAGGCGGGCCGTCCGCGCGTTACGGTCGGGGCGAGCCCGGGTCGGTCCGGGCACCCCGACGTCGAAGGAGATCTCGCATGCCCACGCGTATCGCTCGTACCGCCTGGAACGGTGGACTGCAGGACGGCCAGGGCCAGGTCGAGCTCACGAGCTCGAAGGTCGGCACGTACGACGTCTCGTTCCCGCGCCGCGCCGCGGACGACGCGGGCGGCGTCACGAGCCCCGAGGAGCTCATCGCCGCAGCACACTCGTCCTGCTTCGCGATGCAGTTCTCGGCCGTGCTCGCCGAGGCCGGCGCGACGCCCGTCTCGCTCGAGGTGACCGCCGAGGTCACGCTCGCGCCGGACCCCGCGGGCGGCTTCCAGATCCCGACGATCGCGCTCACGGTGCGCGGCGAGGTCGAGGGCATCGACGCGGCCGGGTTCCAGCAGGCGGCCGAGACGGCCAAGGCGACGTGCCCCGTGTCGAAGGCGCTCGCGGGCGTCCCGACGATCACGCTGGACGCCGCGCTCGAGAGCTGACGCGGGCGCCGTCGCGCCGAGCACGAGACGAGGGTCGCTGTCCGACGGGCAGCGACCCTCGTTCGTGCTCGGCGACGCCGGGGCGCGGCCCGGGAACGTTCAGCGGGGCAGGAGCGGCGGCGACGACGTCCCGGCGCCCGCACGGACGCCGTCGACCAGCTCGGCGAGGGTGTCCCTGGCGTCGTGGACGGGCGTCCAGCGCAGCCGCTCGCGCGCGAGCCCGGTGTCGAGGACCGGGACCCGCATGGACATGTCGAGCCAGTCCGCCCCGACGGGGACGAGCCGCGCGGCGCGGGCCAGGCGGACCGCCGTGCGCACCGACCCGTAGGGCACCTGCTCCAAGTGCCCGTCGGCGACGACGTCCGCGACGTCCTGGGGCCCGAGCACGGTCGGGTGGGCGACGTTGAACGGCCCTGGGTGGCGCCCCACGACGATCCGGGCGTAGGCCTCGGCGAGGTCGTCGGCGTGGACCACCTGGAACCGCAGGCCCTCCGGGACGCGGACGGACTCCAGCGGGCTGCGTCGCAGCGCGCGGGTGACGACGGGCCCGAGCAGGTCGCGGGCGATCTGCGACGCGGCGTCGCGCTGGAGGACGAGGGGCGACCGCACGCGCGACACGACGATCCCGTCGGTGCGGTCGACGTCGTCGAGCAGGGCCTCGACCGCCGCCTTGTCCTGCGCGTGGGGCGCCCCGGAGGCACCCCGGACCGGCCAGCCCTCGGAGACGGGGACGTCCCGCGCGTCGCCCGCGTACGGGGCGGGGGAGCAGGCCGCGACCGACGACGCGACCACGAGGTGGGCCACGCCTGCGTGGCGCGCGGCCGCGACGACGGCGCGCGTGCCGTCCACGTTCGCGCGACGCCGCCCCTGCCCGCCTCGGTCCGCCCACGCGAGGTGCACGACGACGTCGGCCCCGTCGAACGCGGTGCCGAGCCGGGTGGCGGCGTCGGCCTGCGTGACGTCGGCGTAGCGCCACGTCGCCGTGTCGTGCGGGAACCGGACGGTGCTCGACCCGTCGGCGCGCGGCACGTGCCGCGCGACCGCCACGACGGACGTCACGACGGGCTCGGTCGCGAGCCGGCGCAGCAGCGCGGTGCCGACGTTCCCGCTCGCCCCGACGACCACCACGCGCATGCGCTGCCTCCCGATCTCGTCCCCGCCGCGTCCCGGCGGGCGCTCTCCCGACGCTAGCCCGCCGCGCCGGAGTTCGCCCGGGCGATGGCGAGGACGGCGCCGCGCGCGGGTTCGGGGAGCTCGGGGACGAGGACGACGGCGCTCGCGAGGACGAGCCGCTCGATCTCGGTGCGAGACAGGTCGCTCCCGCCGAGCCACGCCGCGGTGACGTTCTCGACGAGCGCGACCCAGCCCGCGGCGATCAGCCGGAGGCGCGGCGACGTGAGCGGCGCGCCGGACGTCGCGGAGACCGTGGAGGTGAGCCGGGCGACGAGGCCCTCGCGGACGCGCGCGAGCGCCGTCTGCGTCGCGTCGTCCTCCGCGAGCGCACCGCGCCATAGGTCCTGCCAGACGAGCCGGCGGGCCTCGACCGCGTCGAGGAACGAGGCGACGGCGAGCGCCGGGCGCTCCACGAGGGGACGATCGTCCGGTGCGACGGTCGCCGCCTCGAGCCCCGCCACGGCCTCGAGCGCGACGGCCCGGCGCAGCCCCGCGGTGGACCCGAAGTAGTGGAAGACGAGCGCCTTCGAGGCTCCCGAGCGCGCGGCCACGGCCGCGGGGGTCAGGGAGTCCAGGCCGTGCTCGTCGGCCTGCTGCGCGGCTGCGTCGAGCAGCTCGCGACGTCGGTCGGCGGGCTCGCGACGGCGGCGCGCGCCGTGCGGCAGGTGCGCCGCGTCGGAGGGAGACCGGGGATCGACGGAGGGGGCGGGCGTGCGGGGCATGACATCTGTTGTACGCCGTTGTTGACCGTGAGTCAACAAGAGGCGTAGCGTTGTTGACCGTGAGTCAACGGCGTCCTCGGGGAGGACCGAGGACCCACGAGAGGGAAGAGCCGGGATGCAGATCACGCTGACGGACGTCCGCGTCGACGGGCGGCGCGAGCCCATGCTCGAGCCGATGGACCTCGCCTGGTCCACGGGCGAGTGCGTGCTCGTCGCGGGCGAGCCCGGGCACGGGCACACCGCCCTCGCGCTCGTCGCCACCGGGCGGTTCGACCCGTCGGGGGGCGAGGTCCGGCTCCTGCCGGCGGACGCGCCGTCGCGCCGGGCCGGGCGCACGTCCCGCGGTGCCGCCGCGACGCTGCGCGACGTGACCGCCGTCGTCGACGTCCCCGGCATCAGCGAGCCCGACGACGCGCTCACCGTGTCCGACGTCGTCGCCGAGGGCCTCGCGCTCGCCGGGCGACGGTCCCTGCCCTCCGATGTCACGCGCTGGCTCGCCGACCACTCGCTCACCGCCGACCGCGCGCGGCGCCTCGACCAGGTCCCCGGGGTCGTGCGCACCGCCCTGCTCGCGGCGCTCGCGGCCGAGGACCCCGACGTTCGCTTCCTTGTGCTCACCCTCCCGGACCGCCACGGCGGCGAGCCGTCGGGCTGGTGGGAGGTCGCGCTCTCGCTCGCCGGCGCGGGCTACGGCGTCCTCGTGCAGTGCACGCGCGCGTCGGCCCGCGACCTCGGCGTCGACCTCCCGCCCGCGCGCGGCGCCTCGATCCACGAGCCGCCCGTCGTCGTCCTCCGGACCCGCCCCACCCCGCCGCCCGCCCCGGACCCGGCGCCCGATCCCCACCCGGTCCCGGACGCTGCCGAACCCGGGGTCGTTCCTCAGCCGGACGACGACCTGAGGAACGATCCCGGGCTCGACGAGCGCGCCGACACCCAGGACGACCCCGAGGAGGGCCGATGACCGCGATCCGCCTCGGGCTGTCCGAGCTGCGCCGCCTCGCCGCGGGCACGCTGCCGCGCCTCGCCATCCTGGCGATGGCGCTCATCCCCACCCTCTACGCCGGGCTGTACCTGTTCGCGAACCACGACCCGTACGACAAGCTCGACGAGATCCCCGCCGCGCTCGTCGTCCTGGACGAGGGCACCACGACGACGGACGCCCAGACGGGGGCGACGACGGAGCGCCACTTTGGCCGCGACGTCGCCGACCAGCTCCTCGACGACGGCGGGTTCGGTTGGGTCGAGACGAGCCAGGTCGACGCCGAGTACGGCGTGCGGTCCGGCCGGTACGACGCCGCGCTCGTCATCGGGCCGACGTTCTCCGCCGACCTCGCGTCCGCGGGCGAGTTCGAGCCCCAG